>CAZNIS010000214.1:0-1505 GCA_964573105.1 uncultured Granulosicoccaceae bacterium | reverse complement strand
GGCCAGGATGCGTGATCTTCCACCAGTTGCAGCACGCCGAGCGGATTGAAAAAATCGCCGCGCAGTCGATTGAGCTCGCTTTGTATGAAATCAAAAGCGCGCTGAAAATATGTGGACGGCACCGATGCAGTGCGGCTGACATGCGGTTTTATCACCGCTTGTGGCACCGCGCTGGTGCCGCCGGCGATGCAGCCGAAACGGTCGATCAGCTGACAGGAAAATCCGCGTTTGGCAAGCGCCACGGCACTGGCGCAGCCGGCAAGTCCCGCACCGATGATCGCGATGTGTCTATCGCGGCCGGCCAGTGGTTCGGGCGGTGCAAACCAGGGCTGCAAGGGCAGATCAGCTCGCGTGCTGTTGTCCGTAGGTGTCTTTGACGTAGCGCTCGACGATGTCCTGAAACTCGTTGGCGATGTTGTCGCCTTTCAGGGTGACCGTCTTTTCCCCATCGACGTAGACCGGCGCGACCGGTCGCTCGCCGGTGCCGGGCAGGCTGATGCCGACATTCGCATGCTTGCTCTCGCCGGGCCCGTTGACGACGCAGCCCATCACCGCGACGGTCATGTCCTCCACGCCCTTGTACTGCGTGCGCCACACCGGCATCGCGTTGCGCAGATGAGATTGAATATCTTCTGCCAGTTGTTGAAACACGGTGCTGGTGGTGCGTCCGCAACCGGGGCAGGCAGTCACCATGGGCGTGAAAGAGCGCAAGCCCATGGTCTGCAGAATTTCCTGCGCGACCACGACTTCGCGGGTGCGATCGCCGTCGGGTTCTGGCGTCAGCGAGATGCGGATGGTGTCGCCGATGCCCTCCTGCAGCAGCACGGCAAGCGCCGCAGTCGATGCGACAATACCTTTGCTTCCCATACCAGCTTCGGTCAGGCCCAGGTGCAATGGATAGTGGCTTTGTTCGGCCAGCGTGCGATACACGTTAATCAAGTCCTGCACTCGGCTCATCTTGCAACTGATGATGATCCTGTCGCGCGGCAGGCCGATGTCCTCGGCTTGTTGCGCGCTTTCGAGCGCCGAGCGAATCACCGCATCGCGATAGATCTGGGCCAGCGGCAGAGGATTGGTGCTGACGGCGTTGTCGTCCAGCATGGCGGCCAGCAGCTCTTGATCGAGGCTGCCCCAGTTGGCGCCGATGCGGACCGGCTTGTCGAGCCTGGCGGCGATCTCGATCATCGAGGCAAACTGGCTGTCGCGCTTTTTGCCGCGGCCGACATTGCCGGGGTTGATGCGAAACTTGTCGAGTGTGGCAGCGCAATCGGGATGATCAGCGAGTAGCTTGTGACCGTTGAAATGAAAATCGCCGACCACAGGTACGTGGCAATCCATCGCTAGCAGACGTTCTTTTATCTGCGGCACAGCCAATGCCGATTCGTTATTGTTCACGGTAATGCGAACAATCTCGGAGCCCGCTTTTGCCAGATCGGCTATCTGGATAGCGGTGCGCACGACGTCGGCGGTGTCGGTATTGGTCATCGACTGAACCACCACCGGCG
>CAZNIS010000213.1:0-1675 GCA_964573105.1 uncultured Granulosicoccaceae bacterium | reverse complement strand
CGTAGCCAATGGGATGGACTCCTCCTCACTCTAACCCGAGACCGGGTTGATCTGCGAGAATGTGGGTCACCCTGTTGAACGAGCTTGAGAGGAGAGATCGAGATGACAATCAGATTTGTCGGAGTGGACATAGCTAAAAATGTCTTCCAGGTACACGCCAGCAACTCGCGCGGCAAGGCCTTATGGAAAAAGAGGCTCAAACGTAGCGAGTGGATCGATCAGATTTACCGGCACATCCCGACTACTGCGATCATCGCGATGGAAGCCTGCAGCTCGGCTCACCATTGGGCGCGACGGTTGCAGTCGCTTGGGTATCAGGTGAAGCTGATTCCCGCACAATACGTCAAACCGTTTGTGAAGAGCAACAAGAATGACCAGGCAGATGCGGCGGCGATTTGTGAGGCGCTGAGCCGAGACGATATGCGGTTTGTCGCAGTCAAGTCTGTTGAGCAGCAGGATACACAGGCGCTGCACCGCATACGAGAGACGCTGATGCGAGATCGCACGGCCAAGACAAACCAAATTCGAGGCCTGACAGCGGAGTATGGGTTGGTTGCAGCCCAGGGGTATGCCGCATTGGGCAAAGCGGTGCCACAGTGGCTGGAGGAGGCAGACAATGGTTTGTCACCGCGATTTCGGGCACAGCTCAATGCGCTGTACGAAGATTGGCAAAGGCTGAATGAACGAATTGCTGAGATGGATAAGGAGATTGCGCAGCAAGTACGTGCCGATGAGACGGCCGCACGACTGATTGCGCTTCGAGGTGTAGGGCCGATGGGCGCCTCAGCGCTATCGATCGAACTGGGCTCAACCAGCGAGTTTACACGAGGTCGGGACTTTGCCGCCTCGCTGGGTCTGACGCCACGTCAGCACAGTAGCGGCGGGCGTGATCGGCTGTTGGGAATCAGTAAGCGGGGCGATAGCTATCTGCGCAAAACACTGGTGCATGGCGCGCGAGCGGTGATTCGGCATATCGGTGAACGAGACGATCCGTTGAGTTGCTGGATCCGACGCATGCTAGAGCGAAAACATCCTAATGTGGTTGCCGTCGCCCTGGCCAACAAGACGGCGAGAATCGCTTGGTCGCTCATCCAAAAAGACCAGCAGATTGATCCGAATCGAATGGCGGCAACGGCATGAGCGCGGCCGCGGCGGCTGACGGCTTGTGGACAAATCGTGCATGTACGCCTTCGGCGCACCGTGTGGATCAGCCTGGCATCACCGGCTTAGATGTTGAGTCGAAAAGCCAGATTCGACGACGGCCGGTGATACCACGCTGCTCCACACTCATACACAATTTTTCCACAAGCCGTCCGTTTCACCGGGGTGCTGCAGGACAACGCCTGCGGCGCAATCCATCAGATTAAATAGATTTTTAACCACAAGAGTTAGCCACCCAGATTGCAACAGTACTTTTGATGATCAACAGGTTAGACCGACGCGAGAGTAACCCGCTGTGAACTTAGAGCCCTTGTGAGCTCGTGTAGCCGTTAGGGTTCTCGCGTGCGTACGCCCCATCAGGGTCCGATGCCAAACCGTGCATCACGCAGAGACCGAATACACGTTGGCAGTCATATTTCTGTTGAAAAAAGTGCTTGCAATAGAGGAGGAGTCCATACATGTTCACAGCACGCCTGTCGCACCCGTGGGCGGTGTCGGTCGTAGCCTGGCCGGC
>CAZNIS010000212.1:0-2327 GCA_964573105.1 uncultured Granulosicoccaceae bacterium | reverse complement strand
ATACCCGGGGATTGCATTTCGCCCACGATCACGCGGCCCGACTGTCAGCTAAACCACTGCTATTACCGAGCCAATGGCGTTGAGCCCCCGGTTGCCACCAGCCTGCCTGGCACCATAAAAACACCTTGTTATCACGGAGTATTTTCTGGCTGCACTCAACCCTTTAGACATCACCACACGCATGCGGTTCACGCGCCGACCCTGTGGCGACAAACTGGAAATGAATGGAATCTGACAAGCCCGGGCCTCACCCCGGGGCTACCTCAAGGTGATGCGCGTGCGCCGAATTTCAAGTCCTGGCAGACCCGACATTCGCATTTGAAAGGTCCGCGCGAGCCCAGCCCGAACACCGCGCAATCAATCGATGTTCGCCACTGGAGGTTGCGATAAGGCCTTGAGCAAGCGAACGAAATCAGACTGTTCCAGCGATTGTTCGCGATAGACGGCGCAGTAGGGACGCGGCAACGCGAGTTGCTTTGCATGCAGCAGTCGCAGGCGCCCGGCGTTGATCGCCGATTCGGTCAGACTGGCATGGACCAGTGCTGCGCCGCCGCCATACTCGGCAAACGCCAGCGCAAGACTGGCATTGGCCAGCCGCGTTCCGTTGGCGGGCACTATACTGCGCGGCACACCGATCGCTCGAAACCAGTCGTTCCAACCCAGGTGATCGTGGTACTGCGGCCCCCACTCCACATGAATAAACTGACGCTCTGCCAGCGAGTCAGGCGACTCCCCTGCCGCGGCATGCAAAGGCGAGATTACCGCCGCCATGTGTTCCTGGTACAACACAGCCGAGCTCGCTCCTGGATAAAAATGCGCGCCGTAAGTGATTCGCAAATCCACACCGTCACGGCTGATATCCACCGGATCGTCCTCTACCCGAATACGCAGGCCACCGCCTGCCAGTTCATTCAGCAAAGGCGCCAGTCGCGGTGCCATCCAGCGCTCCGCCAGCGACGGCAAGACACTGATACACAGCGAACGCAACACCGGCTGACCCAGTATCCTGCCGGTCATACTGGTTAGTTGCTCAAACGCACCGGCGCTCTCGCTGTACACCGCCATACCGGCGTCTGTCAGCGATATATGGTTGTGCGCTCGCGTGAATAGCGTCTTGCCGAAGAATTCTTCAAGCTTGCGCACCTGCAGACTGACTGCCGCAGACGTCACCCCAAGCTCGGTCGCTGCAAGCGCAAAACTCCCGCGCCGCGCACTGGCTTCAAACGCCCGCAAGGCATTGAGTGGAGGAAGCTTCATGACAAGTGTGCATAAGTTTTAATTGCCCAGCATCAGTATATCTCGATTGACTGCCACCACTTCGGCGCGCAATCTCGGCAAATGCCCGACGACGACACTGCCATGCACGCCAACGATATTCACCTGCACCGTTTTCCTTACACCGGACCGGGTGTAGACCCCATCGACGATGACCCCGAATTCAACCCGGCCGTACACTTGTGCCTCGAACAACCAGCCCGCCAGTACAGCCTGACCGATTTGGGCTACTCATCGCCCGCACCACACGAAGCCACCGCGTCCGATGTCGCAGCGACCGACTGCTTTCGCATCCTCAGCGACGAAGGTGTCGCGGCGCTCTATCACGTTTGCAAACAGCTCGAAGCCCACACCAAATCCAACCCGCGCATCTCGCGCAGTATGCGAGGCGGCGCCTATCGATCGCGGTTCGTTCGCGAACTGTGCCTGTCGCGCGATGTGACAGAGCATCTGTCGCAGCTTATGCAAGCGCCGCTGCTGCCCCACGCCATGGGCCATCAACTCGCGCATTTGAACTACCAGCCACTGACCGTCGGCGAAAACGTAGACAAGTGGCACTTTGACACCCTGCAGGTCGACTACGTTATGTTCGTCACCGACCCCAACGAGGTAGAAGGCGGCGAGTTTCAGTATTTCGACGGCACCCGCGACGAAATGGCCGCACTTAAGCAGGCAGGCCAACCGGTACCGACTGAGCGCGTAATCGCACCAGAGATTCCAGGCGCAGGTTACGCCGTACTGATGCAAGGTAACTACGTCGTCCACCAGGCGCGCGGACTGCAGGCACCCGGTGAGCGAATTACATTCGTCAACGGCTACAGCTTCGCCGATCCGTCGACACCGGATTTCACCGCCTACAAACAATTAAAAATCGCCGACCCGGCCAGCACCGTCAGCGCTGAATACGCGCGCCAGATGGCCTATCGCTGTGCACAGCATCTGGCACCCTGCGTCAATCAGCCAGACTTTGAAAACACAGACACCGCGCTGACGGCACTGCGCCGTGCACGCGAGGAACTGGATATTGCGATCACTGCTCTCGAGGATGAATC
>CAZNIS010000211.1:0-2505 GCA_964573105.1 uncultured Granulosicoccaceae bacterium | reverse complement strand
TTACTTTGTTGATGGCTCAGTTTGTGTTGAGCCAGTTGATGATAGTCAGGGATGCTGCGTCGCCTGGCGACTTTGTACAGGCGTACCTCTGGAGTTCTTTCGGGTCACTGGTGGTGGGGTTGATTCTGCTTTCCGGGAAGGCGCATGGTCACTAGGCGTACGCGGTCAATGCGGCGTTCTTTTGTACGATAGGTTCTTCTCTGGTGTTATTGCTGCTGTTTACTGTAGCTGCCTTTTCGGGTGGCGAAATAGGTCAGTTGGCGCTGTTGGTCGGGACGAGTTTTTTGTAGTCAACTTTTTCATTTTACCGGCCAGTGCGGCCGCTGGCGCGCTATATTGCTGGTCCCGAAGTCGCTTGCAGTAAGATAGTGACGTCCTGATAAAAGAACCTGCGCATCTGCCATGACACTAACCAATATGCATAATCTGCTGCGCGATGCGCAGGAAGTCCACACACCCTGTGGCGATGGCACAATGGTCTGGCGTCGATGGGGTACAGGCAAGCCGCTCATTCTGTTGCACGGTGGTTCGGGTTCGTGGAATCACTGGATCAGAACGATTCCGGCCCTGTATGACGACTATGCAGTGTGGGTGGCGGATTTGCCGGGGCTTGGGGACAGTGCCATGCCACCGCTGCCGCATACGCCGCAGTCTTGCGCAAACGTGGTTGCCGATGGCATTCGTGAATTTGTCAGCGTGGATGATCCCGCCACTCTGATTTGTTTTTCGTTTGGTTGTCACGTCGGTACGCTTGCCGCGGCGACCCTGGCGGATCGTCTGGACGGGTTGTTTATTATTGGCTCGGCAGCACTGGGGCTTGGGCGCCCGCCGAGCCTTCAGCTCCCCAAAGTGCGCTCTGTCATGAATGAGGCCGAACGGATGGACGTGCATCGGGGGGTGCTGGCCAATCTGATGTTTGCCGATGCCAGCAAGATCGACGATCAGGCCGTCGCACTGCAGGCGCAGAATATCAGCGGCGCGCGCTTTCGCTCACGGGAGTTTGCCGGCAGCAGCGATGTTCGAGACGGGCTGGCTGAGGTGCCGCTGCCACTGTCATCCATCTGGGGTGGTCGCGATGTGGTAGCCTGGCCAGATGTGAACGCCTGTCTGCAGACGTTGGCCCTGCACCATCCCGAATTGCGGCACCAGGTCATCGAAGGTGCGGGGCACTGGGTGATGTATGAGGCCGCAGATGCGTTTAATGCCGCTTTGCGCACGATGTTGCAGGATGCGGCACGCTAAACTGGCGGCTTCGCTCGGGTATTATTCACATGGATGGACGGCTGATCAGTTGTAAACTGATTGCCGTGGTTCAAAGATCAGGCAGGGACAGCAGTGCAGGCTTTAGAGTCAACCTATCATATTGAAGGTTATTTTGGCGCTGAGGATTACCCCTCGGCTTTCCACTCATCGCTGACCCCAGGCAGTCTGGATGCAGCAGCTCGCCGCGCCGGCCTTCATCGATCAGCAACGCGTCGCCCTTTTAGAATGCTCGACATCGGCTGCGGCGATGGCTACGGACTGGCATTGATGGCAGCGGCTCACCCGGAAGGGGAGTTCGTCGGGATTGATGCGCTGGAATCACACGTGGCGCGCGGTCATGACTTTGCCGAGCATCTGGGCCTGCAAAACCTGCAGTTGCGCTGTCAGACCTTTGAGCAGGCGTTGCAGTGTGATGATGGTCTGTTTGACTATATCGTCTGTCACGGTGTGATCTCCTGGGTAAACGCAGACAACCGCGCGCGTGCCATCAGGCTGGGGGCAAGCCGGCTTGCGCCCAATGGCATCTTCTACCTAGGTTATAACGCGATGCCCGGTATGCAGTCGATGCTGACTTTTCAAAAGCTGGTGCATCGGCTGGCCGACAGGCAGAGCGGTTCCGCCATCGATCGATTTCGTACTGCAGCCAGCATGATTGAGCACTGGCGCGAGTTACCGATCGACAGTGTGTCTGAATCGTTCATGCACTTTTTGCGTGACAAACTCGATCATGCGCCTGAAAACTATCTGACGCATGAATACTTGCAGGATTGCTGGCAGCCTCAGTGGGCTGAAGACGTGCATGGCACAGCGGCGCAACATGGGCTGAAATTTCTATCCTCGTCCAGAGTGCTGCATCACCGGCCCGACCTGAGATTACGCAAAACGCAGCGGGCAGCGCTAGAGGATATCGATGACCCGCTGCTGCGCGAAACCTTGACTGACAGCTTCGTCGACGAGACCTTTCGACAGGATCTGTTTGTTCGCGATGACACCGTACTTATTGCACCGGCCGATGCGGTGCTGGATACCTGGCTGGGTGCGTTGTGTACGACGGATGATTTGGATCTACAGTGTCGCACACCGGCCGGTGTCATCCGTTTTGACAATCCGGCCACGCGTGCGGTGATCGACGCGCTGCAGCACGGGCCTGCACAAATTGCCGATCTGGCAGAGCGCCTGCCCTTCAATCGGGCAGATGTCTTGAATGCGATTGACTGTCTGCTGGTCAAGCCCGATCTGGTG
>CAZNIS010000210.1:0-2610 GCA_964573105.1 uncultured Granulosicoccaceae bacterium | reverse complement strand
GGGTAAAACAGTCTCATCATGAGGACATGTTAGATTATATCAATAACTTCAATGAGGACCCGGATTTTCACCGGGTAAAACATATTTGATGGTATTTTTTCAACATCGATATCAACACTTCAATGAGGACCCGGATTTTCACCGGGTAAAACCGTTTGAACCTCCACCAGACCACAGGGAGAAATAAACCCACTTCAATGAGGACCCGGATTTTCACCGGGTAAAACCTATCCATGACCTGCCGGCCAGCAGCGTCTGCCTCGCACTTCAATGAGGACCCGGATTTTCACCGGGTAAAACATTCGGTGGGGGGGATCTTTTTTGGTGTCTATTCATGACTTCAATGAGGACCCGGATTTTCACCGGGTAAAACCGCTCGCCTCTGAGGCCGCGCCGTGCGCGGGTTTCAGGGGTGTAGTGCGAGTGCTGCCGGGATTTGTGGTCTCGGCATGTGGGAATTCTACTGCAGAATATCGGCGATGCAAGCTTCCCAACTGATTTTAAAAGAGTATTTCTGGTGCGAGCGCTCACGGGGTTTTTAACACCACTGCAGCGCTCGCACTTTGCGCCAGTTGTGCGCAACTGTGCTGATTATACAATAGTGACCTCTCGAACCGGAGGAATATAGGGTTTGCCTAGGCTGGTTACTTTTGGCTCGATTTTGTCGGCGGCGCAGATATCGATCAGCAGCACGTGATCTTCACCGTGATTGATCAGCTCGTCGAGTGCGGCGATCAGCTCGGCTTGATCCACTGGTGTCAGGCGACACTGAAAAACAGAAAACTGCAGCCACTCACCAAACCCTTTCATGCACTTGAACACCCGTCGCCAGCGACGCTGATTGGCGATGTCGTAGGTGACGATAAACAGTCGCTCTCTGTGATTGCTCATCGGGTCGTGAACCGGGGTGGCTGTTCGATTTCACCCAACAAGTGTCTGCCCAACAACCTCGCTTGCAATTCCAGTGTGCGGCGGTAGCTTGCTTTGTAGCCAAACACCGGGTGTGTGATCTCCTGGCTCATGCGGCGCTCGATGGCCGCGAACAGTGCCTTGCGGCCTTTGGCGGTAAGGGCGACCGCGCCGGTGCGATGAATGAAGTCGCTGGCTTCGACTTCGCCATTGTTCAGTACGGTCAGAACAGTGGAGTCGGCTAACAGTGGGCGAAAGGGTTCCATCAGATCGAGCGCCAGTGCCGGCCTGCCATAGCGTGGCTGGTGGTAGAAGCCACGGTAAGGGTCAAGACCGACAGCACTCAATGTCACTGTTAGTTGCCTGGTCAGCACCGCATAGGCTAGCGACAAAAGAGCGTTAACCGGATCGCGGGGCGGGCGACGGTTACGCGAATTGAAATCGAATTCAAAACCTTCTGTGCCAGTTTTCAACATATGGCGAAAGTGCTTGAAGTAGCGCGCCGCCGCAGCGCCTTCTATTCCAAGCAACGATTCAATATTGGCGGCTTTTTCGGTCATCCGGGCGTCGCGTTTCATGGCGCTGAGTAGCTCTGCTGGAATGTTGCCATCGCGCCAGTTGCGGCGCAGTAGTGTGCGGCAGTTGAGGATTTTATCGCGCACCATTGCCTTTGCGATATGCAGGCATTTTTCTTCGTCGAAGGAGTGGCGAAATTGCTCGGTTCGCAGTTCTACATTCTTGTGTCCGGTGCCTATCGTGTGGCCACTGAACCAACCACCGTAACTGTGCCAGCTAACGGGGATTTGTTTTTCCATCAGTGCGCGCAGGCACGGGGTGGTGATGTAGACATTGCCCATCACCACCACTTGTGAGACTTCGCGAATTCGCACACTTTGCTGCAGTTCGTCCTTGATGAATACCTGTAACTGCTCGCCTTTTTTGGCGATTTTTGCCTGATTGGCCTGTACCACCAGTGGTAGCTGGCGATCGATCTGTACCGTTAGTGGGCGAATGTTGCTGGCCGCTTCCTGATTGGCGGCGAGCATATTGGTTTCATCGGGTAGGCATATGCCCACCAGCGAGCACCGCGGGCACTTGGGGCTGTGTGCAAGCGGAGGCGGCATCTGGTTGCCGCTGGCCGACTCCTGCAATTCTTTGATTGCGGTTCGGGTGAGCGCTAGCAGATCATCATCAAATGCGATTTCCACGCGCTCTTTCGAGCCGGCGAAGTACAACACACCGCTGTCGCACTGATATCCGTGTTCGCGCAGCAGCAGGCCCTGCACACACAGTTGCACGCGTTCCGGGTCATAAGCACCGTGTTCGACATCGGGGCGCTTGCCGCGCTTGTAGTCCACCGGTTGAACCGTTTTGCCACTGCCTTCAACCAGATCGAGCTTCGCGGTGACGCCAAGTTTCTCCGATGAGAGTTCAACCGAGCGTGCGTGGATTATTGCCGGTTCATCGGTGTCTTCATCGTTAGCCGGTAGTGCGCCACCGCCACTATCGACTCGGCGATGCACGTGACTGCCCTGGACCGTATCGGCTGATGGTGCCCATTCACCCTGTATCCATTCAAGCCAGGCCAGGCGCGGGCAGTAGACGTGCTCGTTGAGCATTCGGGCGGGGATTAACGGGAATTGCTGCATTGCTTACCTCCATTACCAATGTACTGACAGGCAATCAGTATCTGATTGCTTT
>CAZNIS010000209.1:0-2790 GCA_964573105.1 uncultured Granulosicoccaceae bacterium | reverse complement strand
AGCACGCATCTCACGCCCGATCGCGCACTGCTGGATCAGTTATTTCCGCCGCAAACCAAACTACCCGCGCCAGACTGGCAGCGCGTTGCCGCCGTCGTCGCCGCGCGTCAGCAACTGTGTGTCATCACCGGCGGTCCGGGCACCGGCAAAACCCGTACTGTGGCACGATTACTCGCCGTATTGCAGGCACAGTCAGAACAGCCCATTCGCATTGCACTGCTCGCACCCACTGGCAAGGCGGCAGCGCGCCTGCTCGAATCCCTGCGCGCCGAGACCATCCAGCTCGAGGCGCTCGGTCTATCCGTCGAGTTGCCCGATGATGCTTCAACACTGCACCGCGCCCTGGGTTATCAACCCGGTCGTGCAGGCTTCAGGCACAACGCCAGTTTCCCGTTGCCGTTTGATCTGGTACTCGTCGATGAAGCCTCAATGGTCGATCTGTCGCTGATGCATTCACTGGTCTGCGCACTGGCAGACGATACCCGCCTGGTACTACTGGGCGACCGCGACCAGCTCGCCTCCGTCGAGGCAGGCAACGTACTCGGCGACATCGTAGGCGATGCCACACCTGCACACTACAGTGCCGAACAACGAACGGCACTGATCAACTGCTGCGATGGCTTCAATGTGATCAACACACAAACGCCCGCCGGTGGCATGGCCGATGCCATCGTCGAGTTACAACACAGCTATCGCTTCGATGCACAATCCGGTATCGGTCACTTTGCGCGCGCCGTCAACGCCGGTGATTTTGAAACGGCCAGCGCTACCAGCCAGAACCCCGATTTTGCAGACCTGAACTTTATCGACCCGGCCAGCACCACACTGCAACAGCAGCTGCTCGCGCAAGCCGTGCCCGCGGCCGAGGCAGTCATCGAATCAGCCACAATAGAAGAGGCGCTTAAAACATCACTCGCCTACCGCGTACTGTGTGCCATGCACGCAGGTCCGCGTGGCGTCGAAGCCATCAACAACATCATCGAAGCCAGGCTAACTCGCCTCGGCCACATCCAGCCACGCCAGCTATGGTATCGCGGCCGCCCGATCCTGATCACCCGCAACGACCCCGGCACCCGCCTGTACAATGGCGACACCGGCCTGATCTGGCCCGATGCCAGCGGCCACATGATGGCCTGGTTCCCCGACACCGATACCGGCGTGCGCGCCATCGCCCCCGGCCGCCTGCCCGCGCATCAAACCTGCTACGCCATGACCGTACATAAAACCCAGGGGTCGGAATTTACCCGAGTGCTGCTCGTGCTGCCAGAGGCGCCGCATTCGTTGTTGAGTCGGGATCTGCTTTATACCGGGATTACTCGGGCTAGGCGAGTAGGGGAGATTTACGCGGATACTGCCGCTTTGCAGTTTGCTTGTGAGACTCGGCGGGAGAGGGTTTCGGGGTTGAGGGGGTGGTTGTGGGGGTGATGGTTTTTTTCTGCTGCGCAGGCTTGCTGTTTGGTTTTTGGCTCTTGGTTTTTGGCTCGTGTTTCTTGGCATCCATGCCTTTTTTCTTGCGCGGCCGGCTAGGTGCGTCCCGCGCGCCGCCCCACTTTTGAAAAACGGTCTTTCGACCTACTTTTGAGACCAAAAGTAGCAAAAGTCTTCTGCCCGCTTCGGTTATGGCTGTCGCCCCTTTGTAAATATTCATCGCCGGCGGGGCCGCGTAGGGCATGTACTTTGAAAAGCGCAAAGTACCAAACGCTTTTTACCCACTTCGGATATGGCTGTCGCCACTTTGGTCAAATCCATCGCCGGCGGGGCCACGCTGAGTGGCCGTCCCTGGCCACACAGCGCTTTACGCAACGTCCTGTTGCTCCACCCCTTGTCGCTGGATTTGCCCAAAGCCCTCAGAGGGCAGGGAAAAGCGGAATGGCTCGTGCTGACACACGTTGCGTGTAAAATGGCGATCGGCCCGTAGGTCGGCCGACGAAGGAGGGTAGCAAAGCGCAGCGTGCCCGACATTTGTGCTTCGAATATGGCTATCGCCACTTTTCCAAAGCCCTCAGATTGCGGGTACAGCGAACAGCTGCACGGTTCGTGCTGACACACGTTGCGGTTCGAACTGCGTCTGGCCTGTTGGTTGGTCGAAGAAGGAGCAGCGCGACGCGTGCCCAACAATCATCATTGAGCAAAGCGAACGAGTATACCGGTGGGAGGCGACCCCCGGTCGGCGAACATGACAGACGGGTGCTGACGGTAACGGCGTAGACTTTGGAAGGACGCCCCAATTGATCGAAGCCACCAGCTATACCTGTGGGAGCAGGCCTCCGGCCCGCGAACAAGTTAGAGCGGCAATATTCAGTTCCCCTTACGCAAGGGAATCAACCAGCCATACAATCAATCAGTTGAGCTACTGACATCCCTTATCGGGGTACCTTATGGTCTGAATGGGTTATTGACTCTTGATCAGTGTCTAGCCTTGTGTAATGAGAACACCTACTTATCGAGCGGGCTGACAACCGGTACCACACCGGGTCTGTTCATGACATGTGTGTATATCATGGTGGTAGAGACATCGCTGTGTCCGAGCAACTCCTGAACGGTACGTATGTCGTAGCCCGCCTCAAGCAAATGGGTTGCGAAGCAATGGCGCAGCGTGTGCGGGCTAATGGGCTTATTGATTCCGGATTTTACGGCAGCATGACGAATAGATTTCTGTGGACCTGATTCATGAACATGGTGGCGTCGAGTGACCCCTGATCGTGGGTCAACGGCGAGTCTGCTGCTGGGAAAGGTGTACTGCCAGAGTAGTTCTTTTGCGGCGGAAGGGTACTTGCGCGCCAGCGCGTT
>CAZNIS010000208.1:0-3009 GCA_964573105.1 uncultured Granulosicoccaceae bacterium | reverse complement strand
TGTGCCAGTCCGCGACGGCCTTCGGGCAGGCGCTCGATCAGGCCGGGGTCGGTCCAGAAGGCGTATTCTTTTTCACCGACGAGAATATCGGCATTCGGGAAGACCTGGGCGTTGGTTTCCTTTTCCATCAGACCGAAAATGTGGTCTGGATGGAAGTGCGAGACGATCACGGTGTCGATGTCGCCGGGTGCAATGCCGGCTGCCTTCATGCCGGCTGGTGCCAGCCCTGCGGTCGGGGCCAGTTGGCCACCAGTGCCAGCGTCAACCAGAATGGTCTTACCGCCGGTCTTCACGATGGTAAACGCGAATTCAATGGGTATGGATTCGTCATTGAGACCCGCCTTTTGCAGCGCGGCTTTGGTTTGCTCGACGCTGACACCCTTGATGAAGTTTTCATCGTGCGGCTTTTGCCAGACGCCGTCGTAGATCGAAATGATCTCTGCATCCTGCCCCACCTTGTACGCGTAGTAGCCTTTCTCGCGTGCAGCGGCTGAAGCTGCCGACGGCAATATTGCCAGGGAGCCGGTCAAGCCAAGTGCAGACACGCCTGCCATGGAGGCGACAAATTCGCGCCGATTGAGTTTTTTCATGATTTTCTCCGCCTTTAGTCTTTGTGCGAATAGGTGATGGGTTGTCGGTTGGACGATGCGGCCTGCAGCGTCGACTGCGGTATTTCCAGAAACACCAACGAGTCAGCCACCCGAATGGTTGACAGGCTTCTGACAACATTCGCAATCGTCCGTTCCCGAGTACCGCTCGTAAACGCTGCTAAACAATATCAGCTGTTGGTTATAATCACCCAGACCACTCAGGGACGCGGCCATGAATACCAGGAAATTCGCAGGGCTGATCGCAGCGGTACTGCTCATTACCAGCAATAGCTACGCAGCCGACGCAGGTCTTGTGGAGGGCAAAAAGCTGTATCGTCGCCATTGTGGGCAATGCAATGGCGGCAGCATGCGTTTTATGGACGATGTCAATCTGGAGCGATTCAACTCGGCGTTGAAACGCGGCATTGGCGTAATGCCACCGATGGGTAAGGCGTTGACCGAGTCTGAAATTGATGCGCTGTGGCAGTATGTGTCCACCACTCTGAACGGCGAGGCGTGACAAACGCACAACCGGCTGGTTGTTGCACTGTCACTCCAATAGCGTACGAGTCATTGGCAGGCACTTCAATCCCCGGTCTTTCTGGTCCGGCTCCCATTCGATATCCCCTGCAAGCGCAAGCACGTGATCGCCGGCGGCAAGCTGCTCCAGTGCAGTTGCCATTTCAAGCCTGGCCAGGTGTGCGCCCGGGCAGGCGTGCATACCGGCACCAAACGAGAAGTGTCGCGCGCGCCGTCGCGTAATATTAAACGTTTGCGGCTCGTCCATCTCTGCCGGGTCTCTATTGGCAGCGGGCACCAGAACGAATACCAGATCGCCGGATTTAAATTCAATGGTATTGTACGAAAAATCCCTTATCGCTCTGTGCGGTATAGCCCACGGCAAAGGTGCGTAGCGCATACCCTCGTCCACCGCCGCGAGCGCCAGTTTGGGATCTGATTGCAATTTGTGCAGTTCATCCGGGTGCTGCAACAGCGCCAACACGATCAATGGTAGTTGCGTACGTGTGGTATCCACGCCGGCGGAC
This sequence comes from uncultured Granulosicoccaceae bacterium, assembly GCA_964573105.1. GTDB lineage: Bacteria > Pseudomonadota > Gammaproteobacteria > Granulosicoccales > Granulosicoccaceae > CAKZSB01. The sequence continues at coordinate 1,373 of CAZNIS010000208.1, read as the reverse complement.
GCGAGTTCGGTGGTGAGATAGACCAGCTCATCTTCCGTCAAACGATCCCCATCAATTTCAACCTGCAGCAATTCGCTAAAGAGATCCTCTCCCGGCTGGCAACGGCGCTCTGCCAGCAGTGCGCGAAGATAATCGTGCATCTTTCGATTGGCATCTTCTACGATGTCGATATCCACACCGGTCTGCAAGGCATCCAGCTTGCGGCCGCCAATTCGTATCCACTCGTTGAAGCCTTCAACTCGATCATACGGAACGCCAAACATCGGGCCGAGAATTCTGGCTGGCAACGGATCGGCAAAATCGGCGCAGAAATCGAACGCCTCACCTGCTGAAATATCTGCGATCAAGTCATCTACTATGGCTGTGATCTGCTCCTGCAGGTTATCGATAATGCGATCGCGCAATGCCCGCTTGACCAGTCTGGACAATCGGGCATGCCGCGCCCCGTGCATGTTGAGCAATTCGTGCTGGATCGCATTAGATAAGTAGGGACTGCGCGATTCATCTATGCCATCGAACGCGAAGCGAAAATCCCTGCACAACAGCACTTCGCGAACGTCTTCCTGGTTTAGAAACACCACATCACCTGCACCGGTCCGTGCGTAGTAGTTCTGGCCTCGCAGTTCTTCTATGAACCCGTACTTGTCGGCATCAAAGCGCGGATCTCTGAGTTCAATTTCCGGGACAGTGGTCATCGCGGTTTTCTTGTGGTTGGAAACGGTGGCGGTTGCAACATGGCGATCGGGCACTGCAAGACCAGCCAGATCACCAAGTACAGCAGAATACATCAGTACCTGCGATTCACCTGGCATGCCCGTTGAGGTTTTGCATTATCAAATGCAGGCCGAAGCGCAGTATCATACAAGTTCTCCCCCATCGGTTGACCAGCAAGCTATGCCCGGCCACACCTCCCCCAGCTCACACAGCTACTTCTCCCAGCGGCTGCGACTGCACTACGTCGACTGGGGCAACCCGGACGCACCGCCGCTGGTGCTGGTGCACGGCGGTCGTGATCACTGCCGCAACTGGGACTGGCTTGCACAGCGACTCTGCGACAAATGGCACGTAATCGCGCCGGACCTGCGCGGCCACGGTGACAGCGAACACGTCAGTGACGGTAACTACCGCAGTGCGAATTTTGTCTACGATCTGGCTCAACTGATTGATCAGCAGCAACTGGCGCCGGTGACACTGGTCGCACACTCGCTTGGCGGCAGTATCGCACTGCGCTACTGCGGCCTGTACCCGGACCAGGTGCGGCGCGTGGTTGCGATTGAGGGCCTTGGGCCATCGCCGGCCATGCTGGCTAAAGCTGCTGAGAAAACTTTTTCAGAACGTATGCGCGACTGGATTGACGATCAGCGTCGGCTGGC
>CAZNIS010000207.1:0-3117 GCA_964573105.1 uncultured Granulosicoccaceae bacterium | reverse complement strand
ACATTGATGTAGGGGCCGTAAGCCTAAGCGCACGTACCTTTGATGGCATGGTGGTAGGTGCGCTTAGGCTTACCTCCCCTACATGATCGTCAGCGGGGAATAACCGCAGTCGCCTCGATTTCGATCAGCGCCTGATCCTCGACCAGCCCATCAACCACCACCATCGTCATGGCCGGAAAGTGCCGGCCGATTACGTTTCGATACACTTCGCCGACCTGGCGCTGGCTTTTTACATACTCGGTCTTATCGGTAACATACCAGGTGAGTCGCACCAGATGAGACGGGTCTGATCCCGCCGCTTCCAGCACCGCCACGATGTTGCGCAACACCTGCTCGAGCTGGCCGATGAAGGTGTCTGTCTCGAATTGCTGATCCGCGTTCCAGCCGATCTGGCCGCCCAGATACAGGGTTTTGCCTTCGGCGGCGATGCCGTTGGCATAGCCTTTGGCGGGTTTCCAGTCTGCGGGCTGTACTGCTTTGTGGGGGGGGATTAATTTATCCATCAATTTATCTTTCAAGTTATCTATTTGGGTTTTCCCGCAATCTGAAACGCTGAATTTTACCGGTTTTGGTTTTGGGCAGTTCGGAGACAAACACAACTGAGCGCGGATACTTGTAGGGTGCGATGGTGGCTTTGACGTGATCCTGCAGCAGTTTAACCGTGTTGTCGTCCGCGTTTGATCCTTCGTTTAGCACCACGTGCGCCTGCACGATGTGCCCGCGATCGGGATGGCTTTTACCGACGACGGCGCATTCGAATACGGCGTCGTGGGACATCAGCGCCGCCTCGACCTCGGGGCCTGCGATGTTGTAGCCTGCCGAGATGATCATGTCGTCGTTGCGGGCGGCAAAATAAAAGTAGCCGTCTTCATCCATGGAGAAACTGTCGCCGGTCAGGTTCCAACCGTCGGTGACGTAGTTTTTTTGTCGATCATCGGCCAGATAGCGACAGCCGGTCGGGCCGCGCACGGCCAGTCTGCCGACTTCACCTGCAGGCAGAGAATTAAATTGCTCATCGACAATCCTTGCCTCGTAGCCGTTGACCGGTTTGCCGGTGCAGCCCGCCTTGCTGTCGCCAAAGCGATTGGAAATAAAGATATGCAACAATTCCGTCGCCCCAATGCCATCAAGCATGGGTTTGCCGGTCTTCTCGAGCCACCGATCGTAAACCGGTGCCGGTAGTGTTTCACCCGCCGATACAGCGGCACGCAGCGAGGATAGATCGGCGCCTTCCTCCATCGCGGCGAGCATCGCGTTGTAGGCGGTAGGGGCGGTGAAGCACACGGTCGCGCGGTATTTTTCGATGATGCTGATCAACTGCGGCGGGGCGGCGTTTTCCAGCAGTGTGGCGGTGGCACCAAAGCGTAGCGGAAATACCGCCAGTCCACCCAGCCCGAAGGTAAACGCCAGCGGCGGCGAGCCGATGAAGATATCGGTTGGCGTGACGTTCAACACCTCGCGCGCATAACCATCGGCAATGATCAGCAGGTCGCGGTGGAAATGCATGGTGGCTTTGGGGTCGCCTGTGGTGCCAGAGGTAAAGCCCAGCAGGGCAACATCATCGCGACCGGTTTTGACGGCATCGAACTTAACCGGTTTTTCCAGTGCGGCGCGATCGAGTTCGCCCTCGTGGCTGGCGGTGCCATCGAAATCAATTATGCGTTTGAGATACTGGCTGTTTTGCTGACACTGCTGCAATTCATCCAGCAGGCGCGAGTCACACAGCGCCAGTGTGATTTCGGCTTTGTCGACAATGCTTGCCAGTTCGCCTGCGCGCAGCATCGGCATGGTGTTGACCACCACCGCACCAACTTTAGTCGCCGCCAGCCAGCAGGCGACCATAGCGGGATTATTGGCAGAGCGAATCAATACCCGGTTGCCAGGTTCGACCCCATAGTCGTCAACCAGCGCGTGCGCCAGGCGATTGGTCCAGTCGGTCAGTTCCTTATAGGTGCGCTGTCGACCATTACCGATTAGTGCGGTGTTGTCTCCCATGCCCTGTTCGACGATGCGATCGGTCAGTTCGACCGCAGCGTTCAAATACTCGGGGTATTGAAATTGATCGGTGATTAAATCTGGCCAGAGTGATGAATCGGGCAGATTGTTGCGACTAAAAGTATCAGTGTGAGCGGATGGTCCGAGCATGCTGGTTCACCTGCTGTTGGAGTTTTTTTAACGATGGGTAGTTAGATCTGATCACGCGACATAGCGAGGTTTTTCGGTGAGCGTTCACGGTGCGTCTGTCGTGCTCGTGGGGTAGGAGGTCGCGCGGAACATACATGGCTATTTGAGCACGACCGACAACTCCCACGGGTGCGGCAGGCGTGGTGTGAACGCTCACCGTGCGAATTCACTTAGCGCCTGTCGTGCAATGATGACTTTCTGCACGTCGGATGCGCCTTCATAAATGCGCAGCGCGCGAATCTCGCGATAGAGCTGTTCAACGATATGACCGCTGCGTACGCCGTCGCCGCCGTGTATTTGCACGGCCTTGTCGATAATCTGCTGCGCCTGATCGGTGGCGTAGAGTTTGGCCATCGCAGCCTCGCGGGTGATCCGTTCGGCACCCTGATCGCGGGTCCAGGCGGCGCGATAGATCAACAGTGCTGCGGCATCGATATCCAGCGCCATATCGGCCAGATGCCCTTGCACCATTTGCAGTTCGGCCAGTGGAGCGCCGAATAGCTCTCGCTCGTTAACGCGGTGCAGGCTTTCATCGAAGGCACGCCGCGCAAAACCCAGTGCGGCGGCACCGACGGTTGAGCGCATTACATCGAGCGATGCCATCGCCACGCGAAAGCCGCGTCCGGATTCGCCAAGCAGGGCGTCTGCCGGAATTTCGCAGTTGTCGAAATGCAAGCGCGCGAGTGGATGTGGTGCGATAGTGTGCAGGCGTTCGGCGATCTTAAAGCCGGGCGTGTTGGCATCGACCACAAAGGCCGATATGCCGCCTGCACCGGGTGCTTCGCCAGTGCGCGCAAAGACGGTGTAGACATCGGCGATGCCGCCGTTGGAAATCCAGGTTTTTTCGCCGTTCAGCACGTAGCCATCAGTAGTTCGCTCAGCCGACAATGTCATGTTGGCGACATCAGAACCGGACGCGGGTTCGGTCAAGGC
>CAZNIS010000206.1:0-3274 GCA_964573105.1 uncultured Granulosicoccaceae bacterium | reverse complement strand
CTAGCTACAAAATCTATGACTCATCGGATAGAACAGTTTATACTGCCGACCGCAGCGGCTGAATCAGGTTGTTGTTAGAGAGGAACGCGGCTCCATAGGGCCGAATCCGGATTTTTCATTTCTCATAGCCTATTTAGGAATCGCGATGCTCTACAGAAATTATGCAATCGCTCTATTCATCCTCATTTTCACAACAGCCTGCGGAAGCGGTGGTAGCGACAACACACCAGACACCATGACAGAGACCGAGCCGCAGTTTGATTCTCATACTTGTGCAGAACCAGGCCTGCTTGACGACGTCTTCATCAATGGAAATTTTGCCGAGTGCATTAACGGCGAGCCGCCAGTAGCTGTAGGCAGCATCACTATTGACGCCTCTGACATTCTCACACCTGAAAGAAACCTGGTGCCGGGCGGCGCGCAGCAGTTCTCCGTGAGTGCGGACGCATCGTTTTTTCAAGTCTATGTTTCAGAGCCAGGGCGATACTTCAAACTAACCAGAGCTGCGGGATCCCCCGGCTTCGTTTTTAATACCGGTTTCCAACCTCAATTGACAGACCGCACGACCGACACAATAGAGCTACAGGTGGCGTCAGCCGATGGAGCTGTCAGTGAAGCCGTTGAAGTGCCACTCACTAAGCTGGATGTGGGCACCGGCGAACTTCAAGTGAGCCTCACCTGGTCAAATGTCGCTCATGATCTGGATCTTGAGCTGACAGCACCAGACGGCAGTGTTCTCGATAGCACCAATATGGGTGAGGTTACCGGCGGCCAAATCGACTTCACCAGCAACGATAATTGTGTCATTGACAATATTCATGATGAAAATCTGTTTTTCCCAACCGGAACCGCTCCTCGTGGCACCTATGCGATCAGAGTAGTAAACAAGTCACTATGCGGTGACACAGCCGGTACGTTGAATATGTATGAAGTTACAGTGCGTGCCGGCAATGAAGTACTGGAACGATTTACCGGCACAAACCTCGATCTCGAAGGCGAAGTTGATAGCTACGGGTTTGTATATTGACCCAGGGTTTGTATCAGCTAGTAGAGGAATACGCCAATCTCGGTATCCATCGCACAGGCACGAGTGTGGACCGTGCGACTGTAGACTGGCTTGCATCGCACTTGCGCGCAAGAGGTGCAAAGGTTCTGCGCCAGGACTACAGTTTTGATTTCTTTGACGCGAAAACCACGGTGCATCTGGACGGGCACGAGATACCCTCAATGCCCCTTTACTACGAAGCCATCGGAGATATAAAAACTGACAACGTAGCCGTTGCCGAATTTGGCAACGGTGACCATGGCAGTGGACTAGACGACAGCCTGGAGGCAATGATCGACTCTGCCATGTCAGATGGGTATGATTCTCTGGTCATAGCCACACATGGTGAAACCGGCAACATAGTCGCCATAAATTGTGAGCCGAAACTACGAACTAGAATTCCAGTCGTACTGGTTCCGGGACGATACGCAAATGCCTTAAAAACTGGCGCGGCAACAGTTCAGTACACTGCGATCATCAAGCCAGGAATTTCGACAAATATCATTGGTCATTGGGGTTTGTCTTTAACAGAGCCCCCATTCGTTATCACTACCCCTATGACTGGTTGGTTTACCTGTGCAGGAGAGCGCGGCACCGGTATCGCAGTTGCCCTGCACATTGCTGAACGGCTGACCCAACACATGCCGCATGTGCCACTAAAAGTCATCGCCCCCAGCGGTCATGAGCTGGGATTTTACGGTGCCTACCGAATAGCAGAATCAGTTAATTCCCCACCAACGGCAGTTCTGCATTTGGGCTCATGCATCGCCGCATATGATGCTGAACTGCGTGGTATTGCCCATGCCGACCCAACTACCTTCGACGCGATCAAAAAAGCACTAGCCCCTCTTCATATCGGACCCGAGAATCCAGACAACCATTTGGATCCGGATTGTTGGGTAGGCGAATCCCGGTGTTGGGCAAGATTTGGCATGCCGATGTTGTCAATTGCAGGCATGTCGCCGACTTTTCATACCCCGGATGATATTACAGAAACCGCAACAACGCCGGCATTACTAAAATCCTTTGCGGATTGCATTGGCGACGCGGCCCTGGCACTGTTACAAAACTACGATTATGACTGATGATCACCACCCAGTTACAACTCGTGCGACTTATCACTGGTCGCATAATCGGCAACAAATACTACCGTGAATGCTAAGCGATATCGCACATGCCATGTGATATTCGCATCGATCGGTCTGGTAACCCAGTAGCTTCGGCAATCAATTTCCTTATAATCTGTTACACGCTGCAGAACGCACAACCGGGCTTGTACAACAATCGGATCAGATCGCCGCTGGGGCGATCTATCCTATTCGTTAGAGCCTACTCTGCCAGTAATTGGGATGACGCCTTTTATGAGCAACGGCCAATACCTGCACTGTGTTGCCAGACTCTCTGAACAGGATGTTGTACGGAAATCGCTTGAGTCTTACTCTACGAATGTCTGGTTGTTCTTCTATCGGGTAGCGATGAGGGTGCGCACAAACTACAGCCATGACACCTTCAAAATCCGACAGGTAGGAAGAACCAAGACCGGCCTGTTTAGTCTCATAAAACGCAACCGACTCAAGATGCTCTCTTTACGCGTTTGGATGGAAGAAGTAGCTCATCTAAGAAGTGCTTGAGCTTTTATTCTGACCTCCTCAGCTGGAACTGGCTCCACCTCACCCCTATCAATCTCAACAGCACGGCGCTTCGCTTCCAAAAGCCATTCTTTCTCCAACTCCTCATCGTTTGATGATTCGAGGCTGAGAATGAGTCTCTGCGCCAGTTGAGCCCTCTCTTCCTCAGAGAGATCAAGCGCTTGATTTTCAATTTGTTTTAAATTCATGATATCCCTCGATTTAGGAGATTATACCGGAATCCCAACCTGGGTAATTAGGTATGAGCGCGGTACTGCACACGCACAGCCGACAACTGGAGTATCATCCCCACATCCATATACTGTTGCCAGCCGTTGGCTTGAATCGTAACAAAAGCACGGTTAACCAGTGTTCCGGTCAATATTTGTTCAACGTCAAAGCGTTGAGCTAGGTGTTCCGGGCCAAATGTCTCGATGCCTTCGGCAGGCTTGGCATCACATTGCCAACGGGTGTGCCGTCACAGTGGAATGTGCACAGCAAACCTGTCGGGAAAGGCACGGCGACACTGAAATATCTCTCACGTTGTCTCTACCGTGGTGTAATCAGTGAGAAGAATATTATCTCAATGAACAATGGACAG
>CAZNIS010000205.1:0-3317 GCA_964573105.1 uncultured Granulosicoccaceae bacterium | reverse complement strand
TGCTACTGGATGTACTTCCCGCTCGAACTTTATCGCGCACCGGGGGTGCCCTCCCACGGTGCGCCGTACTTACTTCTGACTCAATACCCGCACAATGCGGTGGGAGGCGAGCCCCGCTCCCCGAACTTGTTGCGAGGGGCTGCGTTTATATATCGACACCTGACACGTATTGCCGCTCTGATTCGTTCGCGCACCGGGGGTGCCCTCCCACGGTGCGCTGTACTTACTTCTGAATCAATTCCTGCAACAGATGGTGGGAGGCGAGCCCCGCTCCCCGAACTTGTCGTGAGGGGCTGGGTTAGTATCGACAACCGTGTGCGACTTTCCGCTCTGACTTGTTCGCTCGCCGGAGGCGGTCTCCCACAGAAGCGTTGTGAGTTCCAGTGAGGTTCTTGCTGTACCTTCGTGGGAGCAGATCTCAGATCGGCTAATATTTTTTTAGGGCCTATGAGTCTATTGCCAGTGGATGGATTTCCGCTCTTACTCGTTCGCGCACCGGGGGTGCCCTCCCACGGTGCGCCGTACCTACTTCTGACTCAATGCCCGCACCAGACGGTGGGAGGCGAGCCCCGCTCCCCGAACACGTCGTGAGGGGCTGCGTTAATATCGACAACCAGTACAACTTTCCGCTCTGACTTTTTCGCGCACCGGGGGTGCCCTCCCACGGCGCGCCGTACTTACTTCTGAATCAATTCCTGCAACAGACGGTGAGAGGCGAGCCCCGCTCCCCGAACCTGTCGCGAGGGACTGAGTTAATACCGACAACCGTGTACGACTTTCCGCTCTGACTTGTTCGCTGGACGGAGTCCAGCTCCCACAGGCTCGGGGCAATCAACTCACCACCACCAGCGCGCCCAGACCGGCGGAGTGGTGCTCCAGCACATGACAGTGAAACAGCCATTTACCCGGATTATCAGCGACGAAGGCGAGTTCCATGGTTTGCCGCGGCATCAGCAGCGGGCTGTCGACCCAGCGCGGTTCAGCCAGCGGCTGATCGTCGATCGATAACAATTGCATATGATGGCCGTGCAGGTGCATCGGATGCGGGAAGGCGGTTTCGTTGCGAAGGGTGAGCCTGACTGAGGATCCTTTTTTCAAATCCATTAAAGGGGCCATATCGAGCTTGTTGCCGACCACATCGTTGATTGCCCAGACATATCCCTGGCGTGCAATCTCGCGTAAATCCATCCATTTGTCGTCCATCATCGCGCGTCGCAGACCACCCATCGCCCCACCGCCGATCACCACTTCGGTATGTGCGGCGTTGGACAAATCAGGGGCAGGTATAGTCGCCGCCGGCAGCGCGATATCTGCGTCCAGCGGCTCGTCGCGCAATACTGATTTCTGATAAGCGAATTTCACCAGTTCAATGGGTTCGCGATAAAAACTGTCTGTGACCGCGGCGATTGACCCTGGTTCACCGAGCATGTCGATGACCAGATCGACTCGACCGGCAGCGCCGATTACCACCGGCCCGTCAGCACTGTATGGCGTTACCGGCTGTCCGTCGACCGCTATCACCAGCGGTGCCAGTTGATCGAAACTCAGCGCGAAGTTGCGCGCGTTGGCGGCATTGATCAAACGCAGACGAATGCGCTCTCCCCGCCGCACTGGCACCACATCGCGAAAGCGTCCGTTGACGGTCGGCACATTGCCGATGCGACCGGCGTGCGAGCGATCGTGGCCGGCGCCGAAATTGTCGATGATGGATGCGTCGTCGGCCAGACGCCAGTCATCGATCATCCAGATCAGGTCGCGATCGACCTGCGGCGGATCGGGTTCGTCGATAATCAAAGGGCCGTACAGCCCGCGACCGACCTGCTCATAGGCCATGACGTGAGAGTGATACCAAAAGGTGCCAGCGTCGGGCGGCGTGAAACGATAGTGAAAGCTTGCTTTGGGTTCTATCGGCGGCTGCGTCAAACCAACCACGCCATCCATCTCGTTTGGCAACCGGATGCCGTGCCAATGCACTGATGTCGGTACGGTCAGCCCGTTGTTGATCGTCGCATCGACGGTCTCGCCATGCCGCACGCGAATCAACTGACCGGGTACGCTGCCACCGAACGTCCAGACATCGGTGGCCGGAAAATCCGGGCCGACAATACTGATCTTGCCCGGCTGCACTGCAATAGCAAGCGGCGAGTTGGCATAGGCTTGCCGCAGATGCGTCAACGGCAGCAGACTCGCACTGGCTGCACCGCACACAGATAGGAAATCACGCCTGTTCACCCTGCCTCCCGAATAGGCCAGTCGCTGTGGCTGTCAATGAGGCGGAGTGTAGCACTGCGGCTTGCCGGCAACTGTACTCAGGTGCCAGGCGAACTACCGTTCACGAGCAAAAATGTCAGGCGGCCTTGTGCGAGCCGTCTGCGCTGGACACGGTCGATGGCGTTTCAAACAGGCAGCATCGATTCTTGCCACCCTGCTTGGCGTGGTACATGGCCATATCCGCATGGCGCAGCAGCAGTGAGGGCTCACGACCATGTTGCGGGTAGATCGCCGCGCCAATACTGGCCCCGACAACCGGTGTATGTACGTCAAACCGAAAGGGGCGGCCCAGCGCGACGAGCAGTCGTTCCGCCAGCGCCGGTATTTCAGATTCATCGCGCTTCGGCCACACGATCGCAGCAAATTCGTCCCCGCCAATCCGCGCCAGTGTCGATTCCTTTGCCATTTCCTGGCGCAACCGGCGCGCCACCTCGACTAACAGCCGATCACCGATGTCATGGCCCAGCGTGTCGTTGACCAGCTTGAAGCCATCCAGATCAATGAATATGACGGCGAACTGTCGGCCATGTGCAGCCCCCTTGTCGACCGCTGCCTGCAGTGATCGATCGAACTGAATGCGATTGGGCAGTGATGTCAGCCCATCGTGGTAGGCGAGATAACTGACTTCGCGCTGCAAGCGCTGACGCTGCGCCACAATCGAAAACTGACTGGCGACAGAATCCAGCACATTTTTGATGTTGTCTGAAAACACACTGTCCTGCCGAAGCTGTACGTGCAGGACTGCCCAGATGCCGTGCTCCCCGCGACAGGCAATTGTGTGAGAGCCGCCACCCTGCAGCGGATCCGACCTCAATTGAGGCAGCAGGGCATCAGCGCCACCAGGCGGGCTCTCTGTGCGCGAGCGGTTGCCGATAAGCCATTGCGCCACCTCAGAACGATTGCGTTCGATGTCAGTGTCGCAGCGCGGGATAATTTCTTCGGCATCGATTTGCCAGCCACCCAGCGGCTCGAGTTTGCTGTTCCCTGTCACGCGCCACGCATCCACCCCACCGGAGCGGATGATGTTCAACACCGCGCGCGAAGTA
>CAZNIS010000204.1:0-3326 GCA_964573105.1 uncultured Granulosicoccaceae bacterium | reverse complement strand
CCGACGTCGAGCCGCTGCGCGAACGCGCCGCACAGGCGTGGTGGCGCGACAGCGTGACGCCCATGGCACCCGACGATACCGATTTAATTCCCGCCGCGTGGCGAAGCCCGGGCGGCATACTCAGGCGGCTGTCGTCGGTCATCAACGATCCCGACGGACGTGTTGTGCCGCAGATCAACGACAGCGACATGCAGCAGGTACGAGCTTCCTGTGAGTCTGCCTGGCAAGTATTTCGCGATGCGTGGAATACCGATGGTGACGCCTGGGTTCAGGAAATATCATCTGGTGTCGCCAGCAAACTGATCAACAAAGCGGATGGTAAATACACCGCAGAGACTGTCAGTGAAAAAGCGGCGCTGGCAAGCGCAATCGCACGGCAACAACACGCGCCTGAACACCTCGATCCTGCTCTCGCGATACTTGGCAATACAGTGATACGTGCCTCGACGCGTAAAGGCAAAGAGCCACTTCAGTCCACACTCGGCGAGCACATCGACGATCTCGTCAGTGCCTACAGCGCGGCACGCCTGCAGGCACTGGCCGCGTTGCAAAATGATGCCAGATCCGCCATCAGTGCCGATTTGTTGCAGCGCAAACGGCTCGCCCGTGAACGCACTTTCGATGATCTGCTGTTGCAGTTACACGCTGTGCTGTATGGCGGCAATGGCGAACGGCTGACCCGCGTGCTGCAGTCCCGATTTACCGTCGCGCTGATCGATGAATTCCAGGATACCGATCGCATTCAGTACGAAATATTCGACAAGCTCTTTCCGGTTGCCACCGATGCTACTGCCGCCCTGTATTTGATCGGCGATCCAAAACAATCGATCTATCGCTTTCGCGGTGCCGATATCAACATGTATCTACGTGCACGCGACAGCGCCGTCGGCCTGCATTCACTGGATCAGAACTGGCGATCATCCGGCCGACTGATCAGCGCGCTAAACGCGCTGTACGCGCAAGCAGGCCGTCCTTTTGGCAGTGCCGATATTCAGTATCAGCCGGTCACCGCTGGCGGCAGGGCAGAGGGCAGGGCGCTGAGTATTGCCGGGCGCGCGCTGCCGCCACTGCAGTTCGACTACCACCCCGTCGACGAAGACACCTTGCCCGTCATAGGGGACACAGTCATTCAGTTGGCAAGGAATTGTGCCCGTCGCATCGCCTGGCTGCTCAATGGTCCCACACTCGGGACCGAGCCCGTGCAGGCCCGTGATATCGCCGTGCTGGTGTGGACGCACGCGCACGGTGAAGCGGTGCGTCAGGCACTGCTGAGCGTGGGAGTGGCCAGTGCCATGCAATCGCGCGAGAGCGTATTCAACAGCCCCGAGGCACTCGACATACTCGCACTGTTGCGCGCGATGGCGCGACCGGGCGACAGCGACAGCCTCAGCCGCGTACTGGTATCACCACTGGCGGCCTACAGCGCCGCCGATCTATTACAACAGCGCGATGACGCCGTGGCATGGCAGCACATTGAAGACGCACTGCAACGCTGTCGCGAACATTGCCGCAAGGCGGGCCCGCAGGCAGCCGTGCTGCTGTTTATGGCGCTGTTTGAAAGCCGGGTAAAAGTGGCCAGTACCGCCACCGCCCGAGCGCGCGGCATAGATCGCGTGCTCGGCAACTATCTGCATTTGGCCGATGTGCTGCAAACCTGCTGGCAGGATCAGCCCGAATTGCAGGCCGTGCTTAAAGCTGCACAACGTCTGCGCGACAATAGCGCCGATCAGGCACTGCAGCTACGGTTGGAGAGCGATGAAGATCTGGTGCAGATCGTCACCGTGCACAAGTCAAAGGGCCTGCAGTATCCCATCGTCATGTTGCCGTTTGCCTGTATCGGTAAAGACCCTGCCGTCAAAGGTGATTCTGTCGCCTACACCGACAATGGCCTGCCACGGGTCGACGTCGGCAGTGAGCAACTGGCGATACGTCAAAGCGAGGCCGGACAAGCACTGCAAGATGAATCACTGCGCACCCTGTATGTCGCACTCACTCGTGCAGAGCAAAGCTGCTGGATTGGCGCTGCCGCAAACAAAAACGCAAGGCATGCCGCGCTGTGGCAACTGATGAATATCACCTTCGGTAGTGGCAATAAAATCGTCGATTGCCAGCCGCCGATCGTACAGGCGCTGGATACACTGGCGGCAGGGTGTGCTGACATCGCTATCAGCGAACCGCTGTCACCGCAATTGCCACTGGCTCTGCTGCCTTTTGCCGATCGCGACCGGCTGGCCAGATCTGCTGAACGATTCGTGCTAGCCAGCTGGCGGGTTGGCAGTTATACCGGGCTTGCGCGCGGTGCCACACACGCCGACGAAACTCCCGATCACGACGCGCAGGATATCGCCCCCGTACGTCCTGACACGGTCGACTACCACAGCCCGTTTCACTTTCCGCGCGGCGCCGATGCCGGCACCCTGATCCACAGCGTATTCGAGCATCTGGATTTTACTTTGCGCGACGATGGTGAATTACACACCTACGCGCAAAGCCAGTTGCGCAACCACGGTGTTGATACCGCCTGGTCGCCAGCCTTGTGCAAGCTGGTGCGAAACACACTGGATACACCATTGCACCAGGACGGCTTTTGTCTAGGTGCGCTGGATAAAAAAGATCGTCTGGATGAACTTGGTTTTCACTTTCCGGTGACATCCCTCGATGCAGACAAACTGGTGACCTTGCTGCAGCAGGCCGGTGTACTGGATGCGCAGGACGGCCTCCAGTTCGATCGGCTCGACGGCTATATGACAGGTTTCATCGATCTGATCTTCCGCCACAACAACCGCTGGTATATCGCAGACTACAAATCCAATCATCTCGGTTACGACACAGCCAACTACAACCAGCACGCGTTGAGCGTCGCCATGCAACACCACCGCTACGATCTGCAATACCTGATCTACGCCGTCGCGCTGCGTCGCTACCTCCAGTCGCGTGTGCCCGGCTATAACAGCGAACGCGACTTCGGTGGCGTTTATTATCTTTTTGTTCGCGGTATGCCCGGCGCCACAGCCGCCAGTGAGTCAGCCAGTGAATTGACCGGCGTGTATGCCGCCCGCCCGTCAGAATCACTTCTGCAGGCACTGGATCAGTTGCTCAGCGGAGGATCCAGCCATGCGTGAATGGGTAGGCAACGCCATGGCAGAAGGGGTGATCAACACCGCCGACACCGCCTTTGCCGATTTCATGCAAACCCTGGCTGCCAATCAATCGGAATCACTGTGGTCGGCATCGGTGCTGGCAAGTGCTGCGATCCAGAACGGTGATGTCTGTGTATCGCTGCCAGACGTCGTTCAGGCATCCGCGTGTAGCGATGCCGCAACCTT
>CAZNIS010000203.1:2272-3357 GCA_964573105.1 uncultured Granulosicoccaceae bacterium | reverse complement strand
ACAGCCTCTTGCGCCTTTGTCACGCCGATCGGTCGTGACTACAATGCACACTCGTGACGGTGAAAAAGCAACGGATGGACGGCAAACATGTTCCTGCGCGCGCGCAATGACGAACGGCCCTTCGAACTGGGCCCGATGCCAATGGAGGTTCTGCGGCGTGACGTGCGGGTGCGCGAGCGCGAAGAGGGCGGCGATGCACTTCCGAGGGCCAAACCCCTAGAGCATTCAGGCTCAGCCTATGCTGCTGCCGTACGCCGTTATCAAACCTTGTTCGACAGCCTTTCGGATGGCCCGGTTGCCGCAGAAAAGGCACCCGTGCCTGAGGATTTAGCACGGCGCACCGTTGATATCAAAGGCGGCGGGTATTTTCTGGATGCTGCACAGATCGGCATTTGCGAGATTCCGGAACGGGCGTGGCTCGTGGGTTCTGAACGGCGCGCCCACGACTTTGCCATCGTGATAGCCGTCGAGCACGGCCGTGTACCGGAAGCGGACAACCCGGCGCACGAGTGGGTGCAGGACGAGGTCGCGGCGACTGCGGCAATGCGAGCGACCGAAAACGCCTGCTGCATCGCCAGTCACATTAGAGCGTTGGGATTTGCAGCACAGGCCCACAGCGCGACACGATCGGACCTGGATCTCAATCGCCTCGCTGTGCTTGCAGGGATTGCCGTGCGCCGTGGCAATCAGCTGCACCATCCGTTGATGGGCAATCAGTTTGCACTTGCGGTTGTCTCGACGGAGTATGAACTGGCAGTGGATGAGCCGCTGGCGGAGGACGACAACAACTTCAACCAGCAACACTACTGGTTTGGCATTAATGGCGCCGAGTCTGGTCGCGAACGCGAAGCCCGGGGCCGGCGCGCCACGCATCTGAGTCGCTATCCGATGGAGCAGGTGCGCCGTGTCGATCGCCCGACCACACTGATCATTGACGATGAAGTACCCCGTGTGCCGAAGCGTGCGGCGTTTTTTTCCAGAGCCCTGGCCGGCGATCTTGGCGACAAGGCAAAGCAACAACGCGCACGCTTTGCCACCAAACATCCGTTTGCGTTTGGCATGACGCCGCTGATTCGATCCATGGT
>CAZNIS010000203.1:0-2172 GCA_964573105.1 uncultured Granulosicoccaceae bacterium | reverse complement strand
GCAGATCCAGCCGCCAATGCACGCGCGGTCAAATCACTGGCTTACATGCTGGGTGCGGATCTTGTCGGCATCTGTGAGGCCACCGACTACGCCTGGTATTCGCACCGCGAGGACGGTACCCCGATCGAACCCTACCACCGCTACGCCGTCGTCATGCTTATTGACCAGGGCTATGAAACGATGGAAGGGGCCAGCGGTGACGACTGGATCTCGGGTGCTCAGTCAATGCGCTCCTATATGCGCGGTGCAGAGATTGCCGGCGTTATGGCTGAAACACTGCGCGGCATGGGAGTTTCGTCGCGCCCGCAGACCAATTCCGACAGCGACGTTCTGCACATCCCGCTGGTGTTGCTGGCAGGCCTCGGTGAATTGAGTCGCATCGGCGAACTCGTGCTCAATCCATTCGTCGGTCCGCGTTTCAAATCCGTTGTCCTGACGACCGATCTGCCCCTCGAAGTCGATAAGCCGATCGACTTTGGCCTGCAGTACTTCTGCGACAACTGTCTGAAGTGCGCGCGCGAATGCCCCTGCGATGCGATCTCGTGGGGCGATAAAGTGGTATTCAACGGTTACGAGATGTGGAAGCCCGATGTCGAGCGTTGTACACGTTATCGCCTGACCAACGCCAAGGGCTCGGCCTGCGGTCGCTGCATGAAGACGTGCCCGCTGAACAAGGTTGTCACTGCCGACGGTCCGCTGCTCACACGCATGGCAAGCTGGATGGGCGTTAACGCGATGTGGGCCAAGCCTGCGATGGTGCCAATTGCCGTGAAGCTCGATGACTGGCTCGGTCACGGCAAGCGCAATCCCAACAAGAAGTGGTGGCTGGATCTAGAGATCGTCGATGGTGTCTGCGTCGAACCCCGCGGTGTTAACCAGCGCGACATTGACCCGGCCCGTGAAGCCCGGCTGAAACCGGAAAACCAGAAGATTGCCTACTACTTTGCCGACGTCATGCCGCCAGGCAACGCATCCGCGCCGGTACCGGTCGACCGCAAGGCCGCGCTGGCGGCAGCCGTTGCCATTGAATCACCGCTAGGCGCTGGTCAACGCGCCGACGCAGGTGGAAAAACACCCAAACAGTACATTGCGACGCCGCCGCTTGTGTCAACGGAAGACTAAAATCCAGAACAGAGGATAAACAGATAAACAATTCGAAAGACGATCACCAGCCGCTGACTATTGACCCGGTTAACGCCGGCACCGAGCATGAGCTGCCCGCACAAATCGATGCCGCCTGCGACCGTATGGAGCATGATTTCGAGGCCGGCTACTACTCGAAGATACTGGTCCATCGCCACTGGTCCAGACACAACCCGGAGATATCCGGCAGTGTGGCACGCCCCGGTGCGCTGCGCTGGTACCTGCGGCGCGAGCTACTCAAACTGGCCGTGCGCGGGGCAAAAATCACGGTACTTCGAGCTCGCCCGCGGGTTGATCTCAACTCGCCCACTTTGCTTCAACAAATTGATGAGACAGGCTTTGACCTGACCCGAAAGAAAGTCTTTCTGTTTGGACCTGAACGCTGCGAGCTTTCGCTGCAAAGACTGGAACACTACACCGGCACACGGGCGGAGGACTTTCAGCGCTACGTTTTACTCACGAATTATCAAATGCACATGGACGCGTTTGCCGAACAATTTACCGACTGCGTTGGCTCGCAGCGCAGCGGTGTGCAAATGCCGGCGCTGCATCACCGAAGCAGCGATAACAACGGCCTGAGCATCGTGAATATCGGCGTTGGTCCGTCCAACGCAAAAAACCTGACCGATCACCTGGCCGTATTGCGCCCGGAAGCTGTTGTGATGGTTGGTCATTGCGCCGGTGTGCGCAACCATCAGGAGATGGGAGATTTTGTCCTCGCCTCCGGATACATGCGAGCCGACGGTATTCTCGACGAGGCGCTTCCAGCCTCCGTGCCAATCATACCCAACTTTCTTATCAACCGTTATTTGGCTGCCGCGCTGGACGACTCGGGCTTTCCGTATCGAATGGGTGCGGTGTATACCACTGCAGACCGCAACTGGGAACTCTCAATCACACGAGCACTGAAAGATTTACGCGCCAGTCGCTCCATCGCCGTCGACATGGAGTCGGCAACGGTTGCCGCCAACGGTTTTCGCTACAGAATCCCGACCGCCACACTGCTCTGTGTCAGCGACAAACCGCTCC
>CAZNIS010000202.1:0-3427 GCA_964573105.1 uncultured Granulosicoccaceae bacterium | reverse complement strand
ACACCCACCCGGAGCACGGCACATGGGCTTACTCGTCGATGGTCAATGGCACACCGTCTGGTACGACACAAAATCTACTGACGGCAAGTTTGTCCGCAAGGAGGCTCACTTTCGCCACTGGATTACCCGTGACGGTGCGGCCGGCCCAAGTGGAGACAGCGGATTCAAGGCCGAACACGGTCGCTATCATCTGTATGTATCGCTCGCCTGCCCATGGGCACATCGGACACTGATATTTCGTGCGCTGAAAGGTCTGCAGGAGTCTATATCCCTATCGGTGGTGAATTCGTTTATGGGTGATCAGGGCTGGAATTTCGAACCGGGCGACTGCGTCATTGCCGATTCGGTCAACCACAAAATGTTTATGCACGAGGTCTATACCGCCGCGATGCCTGACTACACCGGCCGAGTGACGGTTCCGGTGCTGTGGGACAAAAAGACTAAAACGATCGTCAGCAATGAGTCAGCCGATATCATCCGCATGCTTAACACCGCCTTCGACGACATCGGCGCCACCCCTGGCGACTACTATCCTGCCGCGCTGCGCTCACAAATTGACGCAGTTAACGAATTGGTTTACCACGGCTTCAACAATGGCGTCTATCGAGCCGGCTTCGCTACCGCGCAATCAGCATACGATGAGGCTGTGGCCGATGTATTCCGCGTGCTGGACGAGCTGGAACAGATTCTCTCAACGCAACGTTACCTGGTTGGCGCACAGATGACCGAAGCCGACTGGCGTGTCTTTACCACATTGATTCGATTCGACGCTGTCTATGTCGGCCACTTCAAATGCAATAAAAGACGTATCATCGACTATCCGTCACTATCTCACTACTTGCGTGAGCTGTATCAGCACCCTGGCATCGCCGATACCGTCGATATCAACTACACCAAGGCGCACTACTACGCCTCGCACGAGTCGATCAATCCAACCCGGATCATACCGGATGGCCCGGCACTCGACTTCAGCCAACCACACGACAGGGCAACGCGTTTCCCGATCGCATAGCCTGATGAGCATGCCAGTTGATGGCGAGCACGGGTAACTGCGTGCGCAACTAATATCCAGCGTTGCGATGCGCGCACTTGAGCGTCGCCAATCGTCACGCAGCCTGCCCACTTGAACTGCAAGTCTTCGCCGTCATGTTGTAGCCATGTCACAGGCCAACAACAATTCACACAACACCCCGCACCCTGATTATCCGACAAGCACCGGCTACCTGACCGAAACTATTCGCAAGCAGTACATTGATCAGGCGATCGCGGACAAACTATTGCCCGATAACGCACACCGAATGGCAACTATCCTGTCGCTGGAAGCGTCGAACGATCCGTCAAAGCCCATTCAGTTCTGGCAGTTGTATTCGGTGCTGGGACCGCAGCGAATCATCGACCTGGTACGGAACTTTTACCAGCGCGTATACCGCGATGAACACTGGTTCAAAGCCGTGTTCGAGCGCATTTCGGGAATCGAGCATCACGTCGCTACGCAGTCGGCCATGTGGGTCGATGTAATGGGTGGTGGATTAACTTACCACGGTGGCGAATTCCGACTCAATTTCCATCACACGCACAATGCAATGGAACTGTTGAATGATCGCGGCGCGCAGCGTTGGCTGGAGCTGATGGTACAGACCCTGAACGACCCATCGCTGGATCTAACTGAAGATCCGCGAGTCCGGCCGGCACTCAACACCTTCCTGAATTTCTTCATGGGCAAATACGCTCGCGACTTCAGATTTAACAACAGTGCAGACTTCGGCGCATTGAATCCACCACTAAAGCATCGGCTGAATTTCATGAACATGAGTGAGGATGATATTTCGGCGCTGTCACTGGAAGCGCTGAAAGATGAGCTCATCTCGCGCGGTGTGGATGTCAGTCACTACAAAGACAAGCGCGATTACATCAACCGCGCACTGAGGTACTGAACGTGTGAGTTGTCGAGATCAATATACTGATCGCAACCGGTAACGGTTGCCGGTTGACCACACCCTAACCCGGCCGTGCCCGCATATTGTCTGGCAGCCAGGTCGCAAGCTCAGGCACAAGAATCAGAATGAACACCATCACGACCATAATGGCAAACATCGGCAACGCAGCTTTGGCGATGTAGCCCATCTCGTGTTCAGTCATGCCTTGCAATACAAAAAGATTAAACCCGATTGGCGGTGTAATCTGGGCCATCTCTACCGCCACGACGATAAAGATGCCAAACCAGATTAAATCTATCCCGGCCTGTCGGATCATGGGCTCGACGACAGCCATGGTCAGTACGACAGATGAAATGCCGTCCAGAAAACAACCCAGAATAATATAGAACACCAACAGCGCCATCAGCAGCTCGAACTGGCTCAGATCGAGCGTGGCGATCAGGTCAGCCAGTGCTCGCGGCAGACCGGTAAAACCCATTGACAGCGACAAAAAAGCTGCACCGGCGAGGATCAACGCTATCATCGCCGACGTACGAGTAGCCCCCATCAGGCTCTCTACAAAAGAATTCCAGCTCAATGATCGCTGGCTGGCCGCCAGCACCAGCGCACCAATGACACCGAACGCTGCGGCCTCGGTAGCGGTGGCATAGCCGGTATACATCGATCCGATCACCAGCAGAATCAACGCGACCACCGGCATCAAAAAACGACTGTTGCTGAGCTTTTGCGCAAAAGTCATGCGCGGCTCCGGGTCAGGTGAGAAGTTGCGCGACACCTTGGACATGACAGCGACGTAGCTCATGAAGAGCAGCGCCAGTACCAGCCCCGGCAACACGCCGGCCAAAAACAGCTTGGTGATTGATTCGTTGATCGTGACCCCGTAGACAATCAGGGTTAGCGACGGTGGGATCATCAACCCCAAAGTGGCGGCACCTGCCAATGTGCCGATGATCAGATTTTCCGGATAGTTGCGGCGGCGCAATTCGGGGATAGACATTTTCCCAACCGTCGTCAGCGTCGCCGCACTCGAACCCGATACTGCCGCAAAAACGGTGCAGCCGACGATATTGGTGTGGATCAAGCCACCCGGTAGGCGCGCCATCCACGGAGACAAGCCCTTGAACATATCCTCAGACAAGCGCGTGCGATAGAGAATCTCTCCCATCCAGATAAACATCGGCAGCGCGATCAGCGTCCACGATGATGACGCCGACCAGATAGTGGTGATCATCGCGTCGCCGGGCGGGCGCGAGGTAAACAGCGACATGCCGACAAACGCGACCCCCAACAGCGCCAGCCCTACCCATACACCGGTGCCGAGTAACAAAAAGAGAACAAACAGAAAGATCGAGATTGGTGCAAGCTGTTCCATTGTCTGTTACTCAGTGTTCTTCAACGGTGTCGGCGACGATGGCGTGCTGTTTGTCGAGCAGCAACCGCAGCACGTTATCCCAAAAACACAGTGCCAGCAGCACCGCACCAACGCACAT
>CAZNIS010000201.1:0-3457 GCA_964573105.1 uncultured Granulosicoccaceae bacterium | reverse complement strand
GACTGTAAATCACGCGGCGAGGGGGCAATCCCCTCGCCAGCTTTGCAATCGTAGCTGTTCGCAGCATGCGCTTCGTCACCTCCACTATCACCTGATTCTGTACCATCGATCAGGCCCTGTTTCATGGCTCCCTCCCAATAGCCGACGCCCGCTTGTCAGGCGTTGAGCTGCCAGCGGCTCATGCTTGCCGGTTAGACGGCTGTTTTGAAACGTCGTAGGATAGAAATTGGAGGATCGACGCTATGAATCAGCAACCGCAAACGGCAGACGAATCGGCCAATCGCGAAGTTAATCCCGGGGCCAATCCATGGCACCGGCGATCACGCTATTTCAATTCCGGTAACGCCTTCGCCATGTCGCTGCCGCCGGTACCCAGTGTTCAGTTCACCAACGAGCGCGATCGCGCGTTTGCGGATTCGGCGGCGACTGGCCTCATCGATATGAACCTGAGTCGCGAGCTCAACACACCGTTTCCAGCCACCACCCCATTCGCGCTGTCACGCTACCTGTGTATTCGAGCAGGCGATACAATCGCACCGCAATTCAATGCCAGTGCCGTGGTCGTTTGCATTCTCGAAGGATCGGGTAGCAGCCGACAGATGGACACCGGTACCGCCATCGACTGGAAACGCGGCGATATTCTATTATTGCCTGGCAATCAGGTATTCGAGCATCGCGCCACCGAACACACCGTCGCCTGGCTGGTCACCGATGAACCGGTTCTGAATTTCATGCAGCTGTCGATCCACGCCGACGACGACCTGGCCGTGCCAGAACCGATCTACTACCCGGCCGAAGATCTGGATCGAGAGCTCGACGCCGTCTATGCCCACCCGGACGCAGCAAAATTCGCGGGCCTCGCGGTGGTGTTGTCACATGACAAACTCGAGCACACGCGCAACATTCACCCAACGCTGACACTCGCACTTAATTCACTGGCACCCAACACCGCACAGCGCCCACACGTGCACAACTCCATGGCACTGACCCTGTGCATCGACGGTGAAGATTGTTTTTCAACGATAGACGGTCAGCGCAAAGACTGGCAGCACCACGCCGTTATGGTAACGCCGCCCGGTGCCGTGCACTCTCACCACAACGAAGGCAAAAAACGTATGCGTTGTCTGATCGTGCAGGACGGTGCACTGTATTATCACGGCCGAACCATGGGATTCTCATTCGCAGAACACCCGGACAATCAAACGACTTCCTGAATCCATGTCCGATCCCCAAAGTACCTCGCGCAAACCGCTGCAAATACATACCGATACCGTCCGTCCAGACTGGATTGACTACAACCAGCACATGAACGACGGCTATTATGTCGTTGCATTTACCAAAGCCACCGATGCGGTGCAGGATCTGGTGGGCCTGGATACCAGCTACCGAGCCAGCACCGGCTGTTCTATCTACACCGTTGAAGCCCACCTGCAATACCTGCGTGAAGTACCCGTCAATGCATCATTGCGCTTTGACAGCTACGTGCTTGGCGTCGATGCCAAGCGTTTGCACCTGCTGCACGCCATGTACAACGCCGATCAGAACTACCTTGCCGCCAGTCACGAGTTGATGCTGTTGAACGTCGATCAGCAACTGGGCAAAACCACCCCCTTTCCCGACCCGATGCGCCAACAACTCTGGGCACTACACGAAAGCCACCGCGATCTGCCAACACCGGTTGATACCGGACGTCGCATCCAACCTGTTACACGCTGAATCAAGGCCCGCACCATGTCCGACAAAAGCTACTGGAACGATACCGCTCACGGCCTGCGTAAGGTCGAGCTGCGCGCCGCCGGCTTCAACCCGCAAGAAGTCGGAAAACGCCACCCCATCGTCACCATCGCCAGCCCCTACACCAACGCCCATCGCTGTAACAACCGCGTTCAACGAATCGCCGAGCTACTGATCGACGCACTGGAAAAGCGCGGCGGACAGGGCTTGCTGGTGGGCGCCCCCGCAGTCTCCGATGCGTTAACACAAGGCACACCCAACGCCGGCTACAGCCTGGTGTCACGCGACTTGATGGCCGACTGCTTTGAAACCGGGCACTTCGCCCACCACGCACAGGCCATGATTGTGATTTCCGGTTGCGACAAAACCGGCGCTGCCGCCATGATGCCACTGGCGCGAACCAATGCACCCGGGCTTGTCGTCTACCCGGGTACCAGCTCACCTGGATCAGTCAATTTTTCCCCGTGGGCTGAAAAAGGGGACAATCTCACCATCCTTGACTATGGCGAGGGTGCCGCCGCCCACGAAGCCGGAAAAATCAGTGCCACTGAACTACAGCAACTGGAGAAGAGCGTCATGCCCGGCAGTGGCACCTGTGGTGCCATGTTTACCGCCAACACCATGAGCTGTATCACCGAGGCGATGGGCATGATGCTGCGCAAAGGCGCATCGCACACTGCCGACTACACCGCCGACAGCGATATCCACGATGACGTTCGTGCGCAGGCGCTGGCCAGTGTCGATGCACTTTACCATCTGCTGGAACTAGGTATAACACCCCGTGACATCATGACCCGCGCGGCCTTTGAAAACGCAATCACCGTCGCCTATGCCATGGGCGGCTCTACCAATATGTACCTGCATCTGTTGGCCATCGCCCGCGACGCACAAGTGCCATTAACCATCGAAGACATACAGGCCGTTGGCGAACGCGTTCCACTGATCGCGAACCTGCAACCGCACGGCCCGTTCTCAATGAAGACACTACACGAGATCGGCGGCGTCCCGGTAGTCATGAAAGAACTGCTAAAACATGGTTTTTTACATGCAGACGCAATGACCGTCAGCGGCCAGACGGTGGCAGACAATCTGGCCGATATTCCCGATCTGCGGGAACTAAAACGAAGCGACGTCGTATTACCAGTGACCCAACCGGTCGCTGCCCCCAATAATCATATTTCGGTGCTGTCGGGCAACCTGGCACCGGAGAGCTGCGTCCTGAAGCTCGGCGGCAAGATACTCGATGCAGGCGAATTCCGCGGCCCTGCGCGCGTGTTTGAAACCGAGACCGCCGCCATGGACGCGATCCGGGACGACAACATCTCGCCCGGTGATGTCATCGTCGTTCGACACGTCGGCCCCACCGGCGCACCCGGTATGCCGGAAATGGTGCACCTGACCATTCAGTTGCAGGGCCGCGGACTTGGCAAAGAGGTCGCACTGATTACCGATGGCAGATTCTCCGGTGTGTCACACGGCATACTCATCGGCCACATCAGCCCAGAAGCAGCATGCGGCGGCCCAATCGGGCTGGTACAGAACGGCGACACCATTATCATCAACCCAATAAAGCGCACACTCAACGTCGACCTCACAGACGCCGAGCTACAACAACGTGCGAGCACACAAACACCACGACCCAAAGACGACTCAATACAACCAGGTACAGTGCTCGACAAATACCGCCGCCTGGTGTCATCGGCACACTATGGTTGCGTGCAAT
>CAZNIS010000200.1:0-3519 GCA_964573105.1 uncultured Granulosicoccaceae bacterium | reverse complement strand
ACGCGGGACGCGGGACGCGGGACGCGGAGAAAAAAGCCATGGAGGGCACGCCAAAACAACAAGCCTAAGCAGCAAGCCAGCGCAGCGAAAAAACCTCAAGACCGCTCCCCATCCCCCTCCGACGAGGAACCGTCAACATCATCAAACGTCACGCCCATTTGATCACCAATCTTCTTCAACACCGGCAACTGCACCGCCATCGACATCATAGAATCCAGCGCCTGATTCAGCGCGGGCTTCTCCCCGCCACCACCTTCACCACCCGTCACACCCTGCCCGACTCCCGACATCTGATTAATATTAATCGCGTTGATCTTCTCGGCCGGTTTGACCATTTCGGCGACGATTTTGGGCATGGCTTCGAGTTTGGCCTTTTCGAGTTCCATGGCGACGAGTTCGGGGGAGCGGCTGTTTTCGGATTCGATTCTGGCGCGGTTGGCTTCGGCTCGGGCGATGCCGGCCGATTTCTCGGCTTCGGCCTGCTCGACGGTGGCGGCGGCTCGGTTGCTTGCGATGGTGCGTTCGTTTTCGGCGGCGATGCTCTGGCGCGACGCGGTGGCGCGGGCCTCGGCTTCGGCGGCGATCTGTGACATCAGCGCGCGGCGGTTGGCCTCGGCGGTGGCGCGGGCAGTCTCTACGTGCTCGGCGGCGGTGACGGCCTGGCCGCGCGCTTCTTCTGCCTCGGCCTGGGCGCGGCTTTCTTCCTGGCTTTTGGCAGCCAATGCGATTTGTCGCTCTTGCTCTGCGATTGCGATGTCGCGTTCGCGGGCGATTTCGGCGGCTTGTATCGATTGCTCCATCGCGATTCTGGCGGCAGCGGCTTCGCGTTCGCTGTCGGCCTTGCGGCGGGCGACTTCTGCAATCTGTGCAGATGTGAGTGTTTCTATTTCCTGTTGCTGGGCGATCTGCGCGCGGCGCTCTTCGAGTTCTATTTCCAGTCGCTTGCGCGAGGCTTCCATGCTGGCGCGACGTACGGATACTTCGCTCTCGGCGTCGATTTCGGCGCGTTCCTTTTTCGATTTGGCGATGACTTCGGCAAGCTTTCGCATACCGACGGCGTTAAACGCGTTGTTTTCATCGAGTGCGGCGAAGGCGGTTTGATCGAGTGCGGTCAGTGAGACGCTGTCCAGCTGCAGGCCATAACGTGCCAGGGTGTCGGTGAGGGCGGTGCGCACTTCGGCGACGAATTCGGAGCGGTTTTCGTGTAGTTCGTCCATGCTCATGCGCGCAGCGACGGAACGCAGCGCATCGACCATCATGCCATCGATCAGGCCGCGCAGTTCTTCGCGTTTGAAGGTGCGGTTGCCCAGTGTTTGGGCGGCGCGGGTGATCGACTCTTCGTTGGGTGACACGGATACATAGAATTCGGCACCGACATCAACCCGCAGGCGATCGCGGGTAATCAATGCGGACTCGCCGGTTCTGGCCACGTCGAGCCGCAGGGTTTGCATGTTCACACGCGAGATCTCGTGAAAGTACGGTACGGCGAGCACGCCGCCATCAATCATCACGCGCCTGCCGCCGGCACCGGTTCGGACCAGTGCGACCTCGTTGGTGGCGCGCTGATAGAACCACGCCGCCAGTGCGACGACAACGGCGATGATCAGTATTAACAGGATTATCCAACCAATTGCGTTCATAGTTTGATCGTCCGAATTAAAGCCCGTGAATGTTGCAATGCAGATTGGATGACATGCCGCCGTCGGTCGGAATATTGCTGCCGCGAATCCATGCTGATAAATCAGAGAGCATGAAGGCGATAACCGGCGCGATATCGGTTGCCTCTCCGGGGCGTTCCATCAATTTTCGATCTTCTTCAGCACGCGCACCCAGCGTGGCGAGGAAATCGCCCAGTATCGGTGTGTTGACAGGCCCGGGGCTCACGGTATTCATTCGAATGCCGCGATCGCGCCAGGTCCAGCGATTTTGCATCGTCCAGGCGATCAACGCCTCTTTGCTGAAAAAATAGCTGCGCCCGCCAACACTTGAGACCTTCCAGCGTTCAATAAAATCCGCCAGGCCGTCAAAGTCGAGTGATTCGGACGCCTTTATCGCATCCACCGCGTTGGGCCAGCCGAAGCCCGCGAGTGACGCGACATTGACGATACTGGCCCCATTATTAAGTTTTGGCACAATACCGAGTGTGAAACGCTTTAACCCGACCAGATTGACGGCGAGCAGTTTGTGCGCATCGACGGTGGGCGGCAGGCCGGCGTTGTTGACGATACCGTCAATGTCGTCTGGTAGAACGTCGATCAGCGCATCGATGACGCGAGGATCGGACATGTCGGCGCGATAGAGTTCATCGACGTGATCAAATTTTTTGTTCAGATCGACGCCGAGTACAAAAGCGCCCTGCTCGCCCAGTACCTTGCAGGTCTCCCAGCCGATGCCGGAGGCGGAACCGGTGACGACGATGCGTTTGCCTTTCAATAGTTCTTTCATGACTGAATGGCCGCGTCGCTATGGAACGGATGGGAGTAGATCCTCGATCCGTGAAATGGTTTGCGGGTATTGATGTTTGCGCCACGTTGCATGGCTGTGGCTTCGACTTTCGCGCAGCGGGGCTGCCCTCCCACGGGGTGGCGCTTTCGGTTGTTGTTGTGGGAGCAGATCTCCGATCCGCGAACTGGTTTGCGGGTGTTGATGTTTGCGCCACGTTGCATGGCTGTGGCTTCGACGTTCGCGCAGCGGGGCTGCCCTCCCACGGGGTGGCGCTTTGGGTTGTTGTTGTGGCAGTAAACCACCGATCCGCGAGTTGTTTTGCGGGTGTTTAAGCTTCTACCACGATTGATGGTTGTGGCTTTGATGTTCGCGCAGCGGGGCTGTGCTCCCACGGTGCGCGAAGTTTCTTTGTTGTCGTTACGCATTACATTAAAACACCGGTGGGAACGGCCGGCCGCCGCGATCCAGGGTGATCCAGCGCGTCTCGGAGAAGGTTTCCAGTGACCAGCGGCCTCCGTGGCGGCCGAGGCCGCTGGCCTTGGTGCCACCAAAGGGTGCATGCGGTTCGTCGTTGATCGACGAGCAGTTCACGTGACACATGCCGGTTTCGAGTTGCTGCGAGATTGCCAGTGCACGCTCTTCGTTGGTGCTGATGATACCGCTGGACAAGCCGTATTCCGTGTCGTTGCTCATGGCGATGGCTTCAGCGTCGGTGCTGAATGGCACCACCACCGCCACCGGACCGAAAGTTTCATCACGCCAGATGTCCATGTTGGCGGTGACATCGGTGAGTATTGTGGGCTCGACAAATCGGCCGCTGATGCCACCGCCGAGTACGCATTTGGCGCCTTGCGCGATCGCACCTTCTATATGGGCTTTGACGCGCTCGACCTGACGATCGTTGATCATTGGGCCGTTGACGTTGCTGCTGTCGGCGACGTTGCCGGTTTTGATCTTGCCGGCGCGCTCGACGAAGCGACGCAAAAATTCGGGGTAGATGCTTTCGTGCACCAGCACTTTTTCAACGCTCATGCAGATCTGCCCCTGGTGCATGAAGGCGCCGAAGCTCGCCGC
>CAZNIS010000199.1:0-3582 GCA_964573105.1 uncultured Granulosicoccaceae bacterium | reverse complement strand
CCGATAACCCGCTGCACGAGACACAACTGGAAATCGTCTCCATGCTCAAGGGCCCGGTGTTGTCCTTGAATACCGTGCTCGATGATGAACGCAATCTGGTATTCGTATCGTTTGGTGAGGTGGTTGCCAGCCACCTGGCCGCAGTGGCGTTTGCGCGTGAAAGTTGCGAAGTAACCGTCGGGCGAAAATTCCACACCGTGCTCACATCGTCCGCCGGCTACCCGCTGGATAAAACCTACTATCAAACGGTCAAGGGTATGGTCACGCCACTGGATATACTCGCCGACGGCGGCGACCTGATTATCGTATCAGAGTGTTCAGAAGGCTTTGGCTCAGAGGAGTTTCGCGCAGCGCAAAAGAACCTGGTAGAAATGGGGCCGGAGGCCTTTTTGCAAATGCTCACCAGCAAGTCACTGGCCGATATCGACGAATGGCAGACCGAGATGCAGTTAAAGCCGATGCGCGTGGGCAGTATCAAACTTTATGCACCCGGGCTTGATGCAGCTGATCGCAGTCACACCGGGGTCGAGATAATTGACGATCCGATGCTTGCCGTCGAGCAGAGCCTCGCGCGGCATGGTGGCAACCAGCTGGCAGTCATACCAGAGGGGCCTTACGTCGTGCCGTTTGCCGGATGAATACAAAAGACACACAGATGGACATTCAACGTATCGACATGCAACCGCACGGTGGCGTGGCCGGAGATATGTTCGCCGCCGCCCTGAGCGATGCATTTCCAGGGATCGCCAAACAGGTCGTAAGCGATATCGCTGATCTGCAGGTGGAGGGTTTATCGTGCCAGACTGTCGAGGCTATGTCTGCCGGCCTGCGCGGGTTGCGGTTTACCGTTACACAGAATACCGAGCTCAACCCGCCGCGAACCCTCGCCGCCGTGATCGACTTTCTCGCCCAAACTGCGTTGGACAGCGCCGTCGCCGATGTCGCCATTGCCATCTATCGGCTGCTCGCCCAGGCCGAGGCCGACGTGCACGGCAAAACCATCGAGACCATTCACTTTCACGAAGTATCCGATTGGGATTCCATGGTTGATATCGTCGCGGCAAGCGGCTTCATCTCGCGGCTGCGCACCCGGTGGCGGATAGCGCCACTGCCGCTTGGAGGCGGTACGGTCAAGACGGCGCACGGCGATATCCCGGTGCCGGCGCCGGCCACTATGGCACTGCTCACTGGATTCGACTGGATCGACGACGGCGTCCCCGGCGAGCGCGTCACCCCGACTGGTGCCGCCATCATGCGCTATCTGCAACCAGATAAGATTGGCAACAACAAAAAAGCGGCGATGCTTGCCGTCACCGGGCAGGGCTGCGGGACGCGGGAGTTGTCTGGCCGGGCAAACGTATTTCGGATATCGGTCTTCACACGCGGAAAATCGCGCAGCATTGCCGACACGGTCGCCAGTCTCGCCTTCGAAATCGACGACATGACAGGCGAAGAGCTGGGCGTGGCGATGGCGCAGTTGCGTGAAAATGAAGCGGTGCTCGACCTGTCCTCCATCGCGATGTTGGGTAAAAAGGGGCGGCCGATGACCGGCTTGCGTCTGCTTGTAGAGCCCGAGTACGCCGATGAGATTATCGATCAATGTTTCGACTGGACCACCACACTCGGCATCCGCCATCACGCTGTGGAACGCCGCCTGTTGATGCGCAGCGAATACACCGCCGATGCGATCACCGTAAAAGCGACTCAGCGTCCTTCCGGCGCCCGCACCGCCAAAGCAGAAAGTGACGATCTGGCCCACGCAGCAACCCTGGACGAGCGACGCCAAATGGCGCAGGCCATCGAGCGTGAAGTAGTGGAGACCGGCAAGTTTGATTGAATCTCCTCTGCACAAACTCGAATCACTGCTGCGCGAGCGCTCTGGTACCTTATATATCGCGCTGAGTGGCGGCATCGACAGCATCACCTTAATGACGGTAGCCGCGCGCGTGCGCGAGGAATCCACCATCGCCGTGCACGCCATCTCCGAAGCGGTGCCGGAAGAGGCCACCGCCCGCTGTCGAGAACTCGCCGCCCAGCGTAACTGGACACTGAAGATTCTGAATGCCGGTGAATTCGATGATCAACGCTACATTGAGAACCCGGTCAATCGCTGCTACTACTGCAAAACTAACCTGTTTGCGCGCATAACCGATCATATCGATGCCACATCCGCCACCATCGCCACCGGCACCAATCAGGATGATTTGGGTGACTATCGTCCCGGTCTCATCGCAGCATCAGAAAACTCAGTCTGGCAGCCATTCGCCGAAGCCGGTATAGACAAAAAAACCATCCGCGAAATTGCCCGTTCGGAAAACCTGGGCGAGCTATCCGACCTGCCAGCTCAGCCGTGTTTGTCCAGCCGCGTAGAAACCGGTATTGCCATCAACGGGGCCGACTTGCTTTTCGTGCATCGCGTTGAGCGAAAACTGGCAGAAGAAATCGGTCAGGGTGACATCCGCTGTCGCATCACCGCAGAAGGTGTCGTCGCCCAGTTGCCGGCCGATGCCGCCGCGTTCAGCGATCAGCATCAACATGCACAACTCGAAGCCTTGTTGAAAGACCTTTGTCAAAGTAACAGCCGGCAGTTTAATCGTATCGAGCCCTACCGCATGGGCAGCGCGTTCCTGCGCAACGCCAATGAGTGACTATGAATTCGACTGGCAGCGCGCCAGCCGTACCGGTGTGGCAGAAGCCGTCCTGTGTGGTCACAAAAGCCAGTCGCAAATCGAAGATATCGCACGCCAGGCTATCGATCGCCAACAGCCCTTATTATTCACCCGGCTCGAGCCCAGGCTGTTCGACCAACTTTCAACCGATGTAAAAAACACACTCGACTACGATCCCCAGTCATCCACCGCCATCCTCGGCAGCCAATTACCGGCACCGAACAAAAGTGAAGCACTAATCGTCACCGCCGGCACATCCGATATGCCTGTGGCACTCGAAGCCCAGCGCACACTCCGGTTCAATGGCCTGCAAGTAGACATCATCCCCGATTGCGGCGTCGCCGGCCTGTGGCGCTTAACCGAAAAACTCGAGCGCCTGCAAAGTGCCCCCGCCATCATCGCCGTCGCCGGCATGGAGGGCGCCTTATTCCCCGTACTCGGCGGCCTCGTGCCCGGCCTCGTCATCGCCGTGCCGCGCTCGGTTGGTTACGGCATCGCCGCTGACGGCAAGGCCGCACTCGGCAGTGCGCTGGCCAGCTGTTCGCCGGGTGTGGTGTCAGTCAATGTAGACAACGGCTTTGGCGCCGCGTGCGCGTTGCTGAAAGTGCTGGGTCACGGAAACCGCGCTGGTTAGTAGTTGCTGGCAGCCACGCCTCGGCTGTGTTGTTTCAATTTGTTTGCACAGTGATTGACGTACGGTACATCCTGCGGATATAGCCATTTATCATCCAGCCATAACTGACTATGGCACATTAAAATTCGATTGTGCCCGAGCCCGCGTTTCGCGCTTGTATTGTGGGTTTTACGGATGCGAATGCGGTGTCAGTTCTCTCTGCGTATGCATTGTTGACAAGCCAAAAACGCTCTCGTACGATAATCGCATTCACGCTATCCGCTAAAATTTGTTGGCAAA
>CAZNIS010000198.1:0-3641 GCA_964573105.1 uncultured Granulosicoccaceae bacterium | reverse complement strand
TGCGTAACGCGTCCTGAGCAGCTTGAGTGGCGCCAACCGTGCCGGCGTGATTGTATGATCCGGATGCTACATCGAGCACCACCGGATTGCCGCTGCTACCCTCTGAAACCAGCGCTGGATCTGTCGACAGTTCAATCGACAGGGTTGCAGCACCGCTACTGGCACTGACGAGCTGCAGCGAAACCTGGTTGCCGATCACCGTACCGGTGCAATCGGGATCGCCGTAACAGACCGGGCTGCCAGTCTGATTGGCACTGTCCTGGTTCAGCACGAACAGCGTCGATTCATCGCTGCTGACGGATGATGGCAAGGTAACGTCAAAGTCATAAGCAGTGGCAGTCTGCAGGCCTGTTATCAAGAGAGTGTCCGTCAGGCCGGCCTGTATCTGTGCAGGAAAGTCTGTTGGCCATCGCAGCGTGCGGATGGAAGGCAGCGGCACCGGGCTCTCAACGCCATTGGTGCCGGGCGTGCCTCCCAGATACTGCTCCAGCAGTTCCTCGTAGCTGCTTGCATCTGGCAATTGGGTTTGGCCACTGGCGGCAGAACTGCCGGTTGTGCTGGTGCCGGAACCTCCACATGCTGCCAGTGTGATCGTAGCAGTGGCCACCAGGCAGAGGGTTTTCATCGGCGTCATTGTACTTTCCGTATTGTGGCGGCAGAGGCGGGTAACAAAGGATTGATCGGCAGCGCGAAGCGGATTTCGATGCTGATGCGTAACCCGCTCGAATCTTTGGTGTATGGCTGGCGTTGTTGTGTGAGCAACTGCGCATTGAGCATCCCTTGGTTCAGTTGCAGGGAATGGTTACTGCTTTGGCCGGTAGCGATAATCGGGCATCGAGTGAGGATTGAAGTTGGACAATACAGGTACGTTAAAATCATTTTGGTTCGGCCTATGCCCTTTGTTACTGGCGCTGCAGTTTCTGGCAGGCTGTGGGTCGGATGCGAGCCCGGGTATCGTGGGCACTGGTACAGCACCACAGGGGCCGGTTGATACTGGTGAGCCCGAGGCTGTCAATACAACGGGTGAAACAGATGATTCGGGTAGTGGAGAGGTTGCCGACAGTGGCGAGGTGGCACCTGCAGAGGTGGCAGTGAGCCCGGAGTACAGTGTCTCGACCAGTATCTTTCAGAATGTCCTCGTGGTGGCGGACAATCACAACGCCATCGCCGCATGGGTTGCCGAAGCCTATGACCGCTACAGCCTCAATGCCACGATAGCAAATTCAACAGGTTGGTTGACAGCAACAACACTCTCAGACACTTGCGCGGTCAGCGTTGTTGCGGCGGCCTCTGCGCAAACTGCCATGGTGGCGTGGCAACAACGAGCCTACAACGCGGCTGATCTGGGCAATTCCGAGATTCGCGCGCGAATCCTACAAACAGATGGTTGGCGTGATGTAGTCGTTGCCGGAACGCCTGCCAGTTAAGGCATCACACGATATGTCAGTGATCTTGCAATGGCGGCCTTGCCAGACAATAGCAAAGAAACGGGGACATCCATTCTTTGCAGCGCGTTTGACAGTAGGGCGAATCTCCGGAAATATTGGGTGTGTCGAAAATAAAACAGACTCTTGGACTTGAGTGTAAATCCGTGGGTGTCCTACCCACGTTGCTATATTCCATTGCTGCTAACGTGGGTGTCTGGACGGGCTCACTACTAGTCCTGGCTACTACGAAAGCTGAGTGAAGACCAGCAGATAAATCGCGTACACGCTGATCAATACGCCACTTAAAAGAGTGCCGAACGCGCCAACTGCACGAAGCGCTGGATAGATCTTTGATCCCTGGCTGAGGTCATGAGAGCCAGACAGCGAACTGAACGCAATCGCATGGGAGAACCGTGCGACGACGAACACTAACGCGAATACCAAAATTGCGGTGGTTTGCCCGGTCAATGACTCAACCAGAGCAAGCATCACGATGAATATCGCGGCATTCTCTGCAAGGTTTCCATGGCGTCGGATTTTTCTCTCCAGGTTTTTGTCGTCACCGGCGCCAATGTTCACTCCCGACTTTGCCCGATGCAGGCCGGTATTTATCATCAGGACCTGTTGCAGTAGTAATAGCATTGCACCCGCGATCGCGGTGTAGGTTGGAAAAGTCATGATGTCTCTCCTTTTTTTGATAGATAGCCAATACCAACTGCTACGACGGTGTGCTGAATGCGGGGGCGATAATGATCGAAGAGTTTTTGGTATCAGAAATATCCAGCCGCATCGCCTTCAGCGGTGCATAGTCAGGATCTTCATACCAGGCCTGTTGCGCACTTGCGGACGGAAATTCGATGATCACCGTAAAATTTCGATCGTACTCACCCTCGATGACATCTACGGCCGGGGTGCCGACGATGACCCGAGCCCCGTGACGTTCGTTGATCAGTCGCACGGCGGGCGCATACTCGTTCATTAGCCGGTCGAAATCTTCGATCACCAACTGAACGATCATGTACACCGGAGTCGCTTCGGTCATGTGTGCTCCGTAAGTATGTATTCAGTTAACTTCGACTGGCGCGACTTCAGAGTGGTCGCCGCCAGAACTCATAGCATGGTTCAGAAATGCACCGTAATGCTTGTGTGAGCTATCTGGAATACCTTAAACTCGACCAGCATGGTGCAAAAACACTCCACACCGATTGAATGGCGCCATTTCGAGGTAGTTCTTCATGTCGGCCGTGCACGTTCGATCCGCCAGGCTGCCGCGGCGCTTGGTGTCGCCCATACCACGTTGGCTAAACGAGTCTCCAGTGCCGAAGCAGCGTTTGGTGCCGTAGCGTTTGTGCGAGGCCCGCAAGGTTATGCGTTAACCGATGCGGGGCACGAAATCATGCTGATCGCCGAGCGAATGGAGGCACAAGCGCAGCAAGCGCGAATAGCGGTGCAGGCACATGACCAGCGCCCCACCGGGAAAGTGGTTGTTTCTGTGATGGTGCCCGTGCTCACGCGCATTCTTGCGCCTGCCCTGCCCGAGTTTCATAAGCGCTTTCCCGACATCGAAATCACCTTCAACACGAGCTATCGAATTGCCGACATTCGTCAGCAGAAGGCCGATGTGGCGGTTCGATTTCAGAACAGCCCGGACGACTACCTCGTGGGCAGACGTGTGGTTACACAATTCGAGGCGCCATACGTCTCCAGAGACTTGCTCACATCAGGCTTTCTTGATGAGCGCAACGCTCTGCCCTTAATAGGTTGGGGTGCGCGCGCTGATGTGGAGATGCGCGCTCGACGCCACGGCATCGAGGCGATCGACGTGGTGTGCACCGTTGAAGAGCTTGAGGCGCAAAAGGCGCTGGTGGTTCAGGGTGCCGGTGTCGGTATCCTGCCGTGTTTTGTTTGTGCGAACGACCCTGAACTAGTGAGATGGCCGGCACAGGAACCACAAAGCATCAACGATGGCTGGGTGCTCACACATCCTGATCTCGCCGCTTCGACCCGCGTGAAAGTGGTGGCCGATTTTTGTTTTTCGGCGATGAAGCAGGCGAAGGACAGATTCGCGGGTAAAGCCTGAGAATCCCGAGCGGGCACCCACTTCTGCGTTCAAAGCTCTTCGTTAAGTACCGTCAGTGTACTTCATCGATAGCCAATCGGCCCTTAAAATGGGTAACCGGATACAAACGCAACATCAAATTGCGGATGAAAAAT
>CAZNIS010000197.1:0-3664 GCA_964573105.1 uncultured Granulosicoccaceae bacterium | reverse complement strand
CCACACATCAACGACACACAGCACCAGCCCGACAAGAACTCAACCTGAACGAAGGCTTTTCATACCTCGCTCACGCGTCGGTTGCTACTAGCAACCGCCCACCCAACCGGCTTGCTGTTCAAGCGGATCGCCGTTCATTTAACACGCGCAAAGAAGCGACGTGACGGCGCGGCAGGCCAACGCAAATGACGCAGAGACGATCTACACAACGTGCTTGAAGTGATTAACCAAAAGCTACCTCTCCGGCAGCGGTATAAACTCACCATCATCGCCAGGCGGCAGGCTGAATTGCCCGCCGCCCCAGTCTCCGCGGCGCCACTCCTGCTTTGCGTGTTCGATACGCTCTTTCGAAGACGAGACGAAATTCCACCAGATATACCGTGGTTCGTTTAGCGTCTCGCCCCCCAGCAACATCACTCTGGCCCCCTGATCGCCCGCCTGCACGCTGATAGCGTCGCCCGGTCGAAACACCATCATCCGGCCTTCGGTAAACGATTGCCCGGCAACCGATACACTGCCGTCTACCACATACAGGCCGCGATCCTCGTGATTATCCGGCAGCGGCAGTATCGCACCGGGCTGTAGTATCGCCTCGGCATAGAACATCTCGGTGAACGTTTTGACCGGGGCCTGTTTGCCATAGGCATGACCCAGTATCAACCTCACCGACTTGCCCTCGCCTTCTATCAGCGGCAGCGCTTCGCGGCTATGGTGCTCAAATCCTGCCTCGGTCTCTTCGTGTTTGGCCGGCAGTGCCACCCAGGTCTGAATGCCAAACAGCGAGTGGCGCTCTGCACGGGTTGTATCACTGGTGCGCTCCGAATGCGTGATCGCACGGCCCGCAATCATCCAGTTGACCTCACCGGGATAGATCATCTGGTCGGTGCCCAGAGAATCGCGATGCTGAAACTCGCCTTTAAACAGGTAAGTGACCGTGGCGATGCCGATGTGCGGATGCGGCCGCACATCGATACCACCATCGTGCAAAAACTCTGCAGGCCCCATTTGATCGAAAAAGATAAACGGCCCAACCAGCTGTCGCTTCGGCGCTGGCAGCGCGCGACGCACCTCGAAGCCACCGAGATCGCGCGCACGGGGAATGATCAGTGTTTCGATGGCGTCGCTGTCGACGGCGTTCGGGCAGTGCGCTTCCAGCGCAGGGTTCCAGCTCATGATGCCTCCAGATCAAACAATAGTATTTCCGCGTGCTGAGCACTATGCAGATGAATTCGGCCGCTATCGCTAATCGCCAGTCCGTCACCTCTGGACAGGCGTTGATCGTTGACGCTCAATTCGCCGCGAGCCACCTGTATCCATCCACGGCGCCCCTCGCGCAGATCGAAATCGATAGTTTGCTGCTGATGCAAAGTGGCCGCGTGAATATCAGCATCTGCCTTGATACGCATGGATCCATCGCGACCATCGGCAGACAGGAACAGAAAAAGCCTGCCGTCTTTATCCGCATCGCTCAACTGTATGGTCTCATAGCGTGGCGCTTCGCCGACAACATTCGGCAGCAACCAGATCTGCAGAAAGCGCACGCGCTCGGTTGACGATGGATTGTATTCCGAGTGAAGCACGCCGGTGCCGGCACTCATGTACTGGACGCCACCAGCGGTAACCGTGGAACCATTGCCCATACTGTCGCGATGCCCCAGAGCACCTTCGAGCACGTAGGAGAAGATCTCGACATCCCGATGCGGATGCGTGCCAAAGCCCTTGCCGGCCACCACTTCATCGTCGTTGATGACGCGCAGACATTCGAACTGCTGATGGGCCGGATCGCGGTAGCTTGCAAAGCTGAAACTGTGAGCAGATTTGAGCCAGCCGTGATCGGCAAATCCGCGTTCCTCAGCCGGACGCAGTCTCAGCGCAGTGGCCCGGTCAGTGTTGTCAGATGCCATTTCGACTACGCGGTTCAATGTATGCTCCTGGCCAGTGTCGCAAGATCAGATTGCGCGCGGGCGATCGCCTGATCGGCAGACTGACCCAGCGCATCGGCGGCGATAAAACTGACATCGTGTATGCCTATAAAACCCAATACGTGTTTGAGGTATGGCGTGGTGAAGTCGATATCCGATCCAACCCGAGTGCCGCCAGAAGTCACCAGCACGACGGCGCACTTGTGCTCAAGCAGTCCAACCGGCCCCTGATCGGTGTAACGAAAAGTTCTGCCAGCGCGCGCGACCTGGTCGATCCACGCCTTCAGCGCAGCTGGCACGCCAAAGTTGTAGATCGGTGTGGTGATCACCAAGAGATCGGCCTGCTCAAGTTGATCGACCAGTTGATCCGACAGGCTCAGCGTATCGCTTTGTTCCGTGCTGCGATCCGGCGCGGGTGTGCCGTTGGCTGCGACCCACTCGGAGTCGATTACCGGTGGCGGACTGCTCAGATCGAGGATTTGCAAATCCAGCGGCCCACGCTCGCGCAGCTCTTCGATCAGCGTATCGCCGAGTAGTCTCGATACCGAGCCCACCTTGCGAGCGCTGGCGTCGATCCTTAAGGTATTCAGTGTGTCGGTCATCCGTCTTGTTCCGTCGGTTTGCGTTGACACCGTTATAGGGGCAAGCACCCGTCGGGATTAGAGCCCACTCGTGGATAACATTGTTCTGGCTTTCGCAACAATATGAATCGATACGAAGAACTGGAGACCTACGTGCGCACGGTGGAAGCGGGATCTTTCACCGCAGCAGCAGCGCAACTGGGTGTGGCGAAGTCCGCGGTCAGTCGCCGCGTAGTCGAACTGGAGCAGCGCCTCGACGTGCAGCTGATCGTGCGCTCGACCCGCCGCTTGAGTCTTACTGAAGCCGGTCAGACCCTGTACGACCGCGCGGTCAGATTGCTGGTGGACTGGGAAGAAGCTGAAGCCTCCGTCAGCACAGAGCAGACTTCGCTAAAGGGCAGTATCCGGCTGACCCTGCCCCTGTCATTTGGCCACTCGCACATCGGATATTCAGTCCTGGCATTCCAACAGCGTTACCCGGAAGTTGCGATCGACATCGAACTGACCGATCGCAAAGTCGATCTGATTGCCGAAGGTTTTGATCTCGCCGTGCGAATTGGTGAACTGTCAGACTCCAGCATGGTAGCCAGAAAGCTCGATGTCATCGATACGACCGTGGTTGCCAGTCCACAGTATTTGGCAGCACACGGCACTCCAAACACACCAGAACAACTTTCCACGCACCGCGAATTGCGCTTTGCGCTTCGCGGCCGCAAGGGCTGGTCTTACACCGCGCCCGACGGCAGCCGTGGCGAATTCGAGATGATGTCCGGCTTGCGTGCCAACAGTGGCGACTTCCTGCGCGATGCGGCAATCGGCCACCACGGCGTCGCCATACTGCCGCGCTTCATTGTGCAGCCGGCGCTCGATACCGGCGAGCTGATCGAGCTGCTGCCAGACTACCAATGGCCGGCGCTGAACGCCTACGCGCTGTATCCATCCAGCAAACACCTGCCTCGACGCGTGCGTGCGCTCGTCGAATATCTGATGGAGCATTGCCATCGCGCCAGGGCAAGCTAAGCCGCAGGCAGCGATCACACCCTGCGCTACCGTCGCATGAGCGAAGCTCGACCAGCAGCTTTGCTTACCTCACGCACGCGTCGTGCTTCCGCAAAAACACAACCACGCCACCCTGGAAACCCGCAGCGTGAGCAAGGCAAC
>CAZNIS010000196.1:0-3714 GCA_964573105.1 uncultured Granulosicoccaceae bacterium | reverse complement strand
CTCCGACCACCTGGTTCGAAGCCAGGTGCTCTATCCAACTGAGCTACGGGCGCGCTGGTGCTGCGGTACATCGTGAGTCGGGGCCGTTGCAGCGCCGACCTTTGAATTGTAGCGCTATTCGGGGGGGATGAACACCCGGGCGTGGCTTTGTTGGGTCAGGGTCGCGGATTGGGCGGTTTGCTTGCCGATTCGCCGATTGGTACGTGCGCTTAGGCTTACGGCCCCTACACCCGGAGTAGCCCGCCATAGCCCAAGCGGCGCGGCGCCCGGTCGATTTTGGGGCCACGGAATTTGGGCGTCAGGCGTGCGGGGCGATCACTTCCTGGCGCTGCTCGCCGAGGCCAGCTATCCCCAGGGTCACGACGTCGCCGGCTTTAAGGTATTGGGGTGGCTTCATGCCCATGCCGACGCCGGGCGGGGTGCCGGTGCTGATAATGTCGCCGGGTTGCAGGCTCATGAAGCGGGAGACGTAGCTGACGAGGAAGGGCACTTTGTAGACGATGGTGTTGGTGCTGCCTTTCTGCTTTGACTCGCCGTTCACATCCAGGAACATGGAGAGGTTGTGCGGGTCGGGGATCTCGTCTTTGGTGACCATCCAGGGGCCGGTTGGGCCGAAGGTGTCGTGCGATTTGCCTTTGACCCACTGGCCGGAGCGGTGGATCTGGAAGTGGCGCTCGGACACGTCGTTGACGACGCAGTAGCCGGCGATGTGGTTG
Organism: uncultured Granulosicoccaceae bacterium; assembly: GCA_964573105.1. GTDB lineage: Bacteria > Pseudomonadota > Gammaproteobacteria > Granulosicoccales > Granulosicoccaceae > CAKZSB01. The sequence continues at coordinate 2,998 of CAZNIS010000196.1, read as the reverse complement.
TAGGCGTCGGCCTCATCAACGTATTTGGTCTCTTTGCCGATGACGATGGCAAGCTCTACTTCCCAGTCGAGCATGGTAGATTCGCGCGGCACTTCGATGGCGTCGTTCGGACCGACAATGCAGCTGGTGGCTTTGAAGAACACAACGGGCTCGGGTGGCACTTCGAGACCGGATTCCTTGGCGTGATCGGAGTAGTTCAGACCGATGCAGACGAGCTTGCCAACATCACCCACGCAGGCGCCGATGCGGGTGCCAGCGTCTACTTTTGGCAGGCTGGCAAGATCGAGGGCGGCGAGCTTTGCAAGCTCTGCATCGGACAGGCTGGCGCCGGTGATATCGCCCACGTGGGCGGACAAATCGCGAATGTTGCCGTCGGCGTCGATCGCGCCCGGCTTTTCCTGGCCGGGCTGGCCATAGCGCAGTAATTTCATTGATAGCTCCGATAATGGGCTGGCGGGCTGGCCCGCCGGATGGGTCAATTCTACGTTCGAGGTAGTCCGTGGATCAATCGCCCACAAGACATAGCTGCGGGCGGATTAAACCGCCCAGCCGCCGTCGACGATATGCGCCTGGCCGGTGGTGAAGGCAGATTCGTCGCTACCCAGATAGAGGCACAGGTTGGCGATTTCCTCGGCCGTGCCCAGGCGGCCCATCGGCTGGCGGGCGACGAAGTCTTTCATCGCCTGATCGTAGTCGCCGGTGGCCCGCAGTCGATCGTGCAGTGAGGGCGAATCGACGGTGCCGGGACAGATGGCGTTGCAGCGAATACCGTCTGACACATAATCGGCGGCGACGGATTTGGTCAGTCCGAGCAAGGCGGCCTTGGTGGTGCCGTAGACGAACCGATTGGGTACGCCTTTGATGCTGGAAGCGACTGACGAAATGATGATGATCGAGCCACCGCCGTTGTCGAGCATCGCCGGCAGGGCGGCACTGATGGTGTAGTAGCTTGAGTTGACGTTGAGATTGAACGAGAACTCCCAGTCTTTCTGATCGCAGGCCAGTATGTTGCCGTGGTGGACGAAGCCTGCGCAGTTGACCAGCACATCCAGCGGTCCGGCACCTTTGATCACACTGTCGACGGCGCTGCGATCGGTCGCATCCAGCACAGTGGTTTTGATGCCGTGGGGCTCGAGTTCGGCCAGGGTGTCGGCGTTGATGTCAGTTGCGGTAACGCTGGCGCCTTGTTGTGCAAAGGCCAATGCCACGGCGCGTCCGATGCCCTGCCCGGCGGCGGTCACCAGCGCGGTTTTGTTCTGCAACCTGTTCAATGCTGTTGTTCTCCGGTGTCTCGTGTTGCAAAGCGCAATCTACATGCGCTGATATAATTTATGTGTCAGCAATTAAAGTCCTTGACGACTCAATGCCCAACACCAATCAGTACGACTATATCATTGTCGGTGCAGGATCCGCCGGCTGCGTGCTCGCCAATCGCCTCACGGCTGACCCTTCCAACAAGGTCTTGCTGCTCGAGGCCGGCACGCGCGACAGCAATCCATGGATTCACGTGCCGGTTGGCTATTTCAAGACGATGCACAACCCGGCAACCGATTGGTGCTACCTGACCGACCCGGACCCGGGCATCGCCGGGCGCCGCCTGCAGTGGCCACGTGGCAAGGTACTGGGGGGCTCGAGCTCGATCAATGGTCTTTTATATGTGCGCGGCCAGCGCGAGGACTACGATCACTGGGCGGCACTTGGCAACCAGGGCTGGGACTACGACAGCATTCTGCCCTACTTCAAGAAGTCTGAAGATCAGGAGCGCGGCGAGGACGACTACCACGGCAGTGGCGGGCCGCAGAAGGTATCAGATCTGCGCCTGCGTCGACCCATCGCCGATCACTTCATCGCCGGTGCGCAGGAGTGCCAGATTCCGCTCAACGATGACTACAACGGCGAAAAGCAGGAGGGCATTGGCTACTTCCAGCAGACTGCTCACAACGGCTTTCGCTGGAGCACGGCGAAAAGTTTTTTAAGACCTGCCCGCAATCGTCCGAATTTGCAGATCGCGACCAAAGCCCACACCACTCGCGTACTCTTTGATGGAAAGAAGGCGATTGGCGTAGAGTATCTGCGCGGTGGCAAAACCATACAGGCACATTGCAACGCCGAGGTGATTTTGTCGGCCGGTGCGATTGGCTCGCCGCAGATTCTGCAGTGTTCAGGCGTTGGCGCACCCAGTCATTTGCAATCGCTGGATATTCCTGTGGTGCATCGCTTGCCCGGCGTGGGTGAAAACCTACAGGATCATTTGCAGATCCGGCTGGTTTACAAAACCAGTGAGCAGACGTTGAACGATGAACTGAACAGCGTCTTCAAAAGGATGAAGGTCGGCCTGCAATACGGCCTTTTTCGCACCGGTGCACTAACCCTAGCGGCAAGTCAGGTGACGATTTTTACCCGCTCATCCCCCGAGGTAGCACGACCCGACATTCAGTTTCACATGCAGCCGCTGAGCGCCGACAAACCCGGTGAAGGGGTGCATAATTTTTCCGCGTTCACGGCATCAGTCTGCCAGTTGCGGCCGGAGAGTCGTGGCACGATTCGCATCAAATCACCGGATGCCAGTGTTTATCCATCCATTCAGCCCAACTACCTATCCACTGAAAACGATCTGCGTACCGCCGTCAATGGCGTGAAAGTGGCCAGGCGTATCGCCGAGGCACCGTCTATGGCACCTTATATCGTGGATGAATACGTACCAGGCTCGGCTTACGAGACCGACGAGCAACTGGAGATGGCGGTGCGGCTTTTCAGCCAGACGATCTACCACCCGACCAGCACCTGCAAGATGGGGCACGATGATGCCGCGGTGGTGGATGATAAGCTACGGGTGCACGGCGTAGAAGGACTGCGCGTGGTCGATGCGTCGATCATGCCGGAGATTGTCTCGGGCAATACCAATGCGCCGACCATCATGATTGCCGAGAAGGCGTCGGATATGATTTTGGCGGGTTGAGGGTTCGGGGTGTGATCAATTAGGGTGTGTCCGCGCAGC
>CAZNIS010000195.1:0-3840 GCA_964573105.1 uncultured Granulosicoccaceae bacterium | reverse complement strand
CCGGGGGATACCATGAACCGAAGAACCGTAATCAGAGCGGGCGCGGCAATGGCGCTGGCCACCTCGCTTCTGGCGGGCTCAGCCCACGCGGCAGATCCACTGAAGATCGGTGCGATCGCACCCAAGACCGGACCGCTGGCCGGTGGTGCCACGGTCACGCAATGGCCAAACGTCGAGCTCTGGGCCAAGCAGGTCAATGCCCGTGGCGGGCTGTCTGTCGGCGGCGAGAAGCGCATGCTCGAGATCATCGAATACGATGACAAAACCAACCCCGGTGAGCACATCAAACTGGCCCAGCGCCTGGCAGAGCAGGATAAGGTCGATTTCGTTGTCGCCCCCTATGGCACCGGCTTCAACATCGCCACCGCGCCGATCTACGGCCGCTACGGCTATCCGATGATTGCGGTATCGGCGATCACCGACAAGGCCGATGAGCTGACGCAGCGCTATCCCAATCTGTTCTTCACCCTCGGTACCACCACCGCGTTTACCGAAGGCGTGCGCGACATTCTGTTCGAGCAGCGCGAAGCCGGCGCCATCGGCAACAAGGTCGCCATGGTCAATGTGGCCGATGCCTTCGGCATTGAGCTTGCCGATCGCGCGCGCGAGTCTTTTGTCGAGGCCGGTTTCGAGCTCGTCTACGACAAATCCTACCCGCTCGGTACACCGGATCTGTCACCGGTCATGAAGGGCGCCAAGGCCTCCAACCCGGATGCGTTTGTCGCCTGGTCCTATCCGCCGGACAGCTTCGGTCTGGCCGAGCAGGCGATCATCGAAGACCTGGACGTCGCCGTTTACTACTCTGCGGTGGCTACCAGCTTTCCGGCCTTTGGCGATGCCTACGGAGACAAGATCAACAACGTGCTTGGCGCTGGCGGCACTAACGTTGATGACCCGAAAATCGCCGAGTATCGCGCTGCCCACCTGGAGATGACCGGCAAGGTCGCCGACTACTGGGCATCGGCCAACACCTATGCCTCGCTGCAGATTCTGGAACAGGCAATCGAGGGCGCCGACAGCACCGATCGCGATGTGGTCACGCAATACATCAAGGACAACAGCTTTGATACCGTGATGGGCACTATCACCTTCGAGAACAACAACTCCGCCAAGTTCTGGTCGGTCGGCCAATGGCAGGATGGCGTGTTCCGTGGTGTCAAAGGGGTCGGAGTCGAAGGCGCGGTGCCAGTACGGCTGAAAAAGGGCTGGTAGTACACGCTTGATCTCTGGTCTGGCCGATCCGGCCAGGCCAGTCTTTCGAACCTCCAACCATGCTCGATATTCTGGTCTCCGGCCTGCTGCTGTCCGGCACCTATGCGCTTGTGGCGATGGGGCTGAACCTGCAATACGGCGTCGCGCGCATCATGAATCTCGCCAACGGCGAGTTGCTGGTGCTTGGCGCGTTGGCCGCGTTTTGGCTCTACACCACCGCACAGCTCAGCCCCCTGCTCACCGTGGTGCTGGTCGGGCCGCTGGCGTTTGCCGGCAACTGGCTGATTTATCGTTACCTGCTGCTGCCGCTGGTGCGGCGTTCGCGCACGCAGGGTCAGCTCGAGGTCGACGCCATCCTCGCCACCTTCGGCATGAGCTTCGTGCTGATCGGCATTATGGTGTCGATAGAGGGCGGGTTCTTCGCCTACAAATACCTGTCTGAACCGATCACCGTTCTCGGATCTAAAACCGCACTCAATCGCTTTGTCGCGTTTCTAATTGCCGTGCTGATCGGCGCGGTGCTTACCATCTGGCTCAATCGCACCCGTTCAGGCGTGGCGGTGCGCGCGGTCGCGGTATCGACGGAGGCATCGGGTCTGGTCGGAATCAATGTGCCGCGGGTGTCTGCGCTGGCGTTCGCGCTTGGCGGTGCGATCACCTGCATTGGCGGCGCGCTGATATCCACCTTCATTACCCTCGATGCATCAATCGGCGTGGTGTTCACACTCAAGGCGCTGATCATCGTCATCATGGGTGGCGTCGGCGACATTCGCGGTGCAATTGTCGCGGCAATCATCCTGGGGCTGGTGGAAACCACTGTCGCGACATTAATCGATCCGGGGCTGACACTGGCAGCCGCTTATCTGATCTTCCTGTTGATCCTGCTGTTTCGTCCGCAGGGATTGTTTGGCAGGCGCCCGACATGAGGGCAGAGGGCATTCGCGAGCTGCTAATAGGGGCCATGCTGGTCATCATCGCGGCGCTGTTGCCACTGGTCGCGAACGGCTACTGGTTGTCGGTGGCGACGACCGGCATGATGTACATCGCGCTGTGTACCAGCTGGGTGCTGTTCTCCGGGCCCACGCATTACATCTCGCTTGCCACCGGTGCGTTTTTTGGCATCGGTGGGTACCTGGTCGGCACCGGCATGAGCGACTATCAGTTGTCGTTCTGGCTGATGGCGGCGGTGGCCGCCGTGGTCGCAGCAATTCTCGCCGCCCTGATTGGCCTTGCCACGCTGCGTTTGAGCGGCGTTTATTTTGTGATCTTCACACTCGGGCTTGCCGAGATGATTCGCAACCTCGTCAGCTGGGTGCAGAATAATTTTCTCGGCTCGCGCGGGCTCTATGTGCTGACTGATTTTCGCGATCAGCATCTGTACTGGATGTTGCTGGTGGTGGCCGTGGTGGTCTATCTGCTGGGCTGGTTTATCAATCGCTCGCGGTTGGGGTTTGCGATGCGCATTATCGGCGGCGATGAAACCGTCGCCAAACACGTTGGCATCAACACCGCTCGGGCCAAAGTGATTCTCTTTACCACCACCGGTTTTTTTGCAGCGCTGGTCGGTGCGATCATCGCGCCGCGTTACAGCTACATCGAACCCAATCAGGTGTTCTCGCCAGAGCTCAGTTTTCTGGTCGTGATTATGGCGCTGCTCGGTGGGTCGGGGCGTTTGTGGGGGCCGATAGTCGGCGTGATTCCGTTTACGCTCTTGTGGGAGTTTGTCTCGATTCAGTTCCCCAACCAGACCACGCTGTTCCTCGGGCTGGTGTTTCTGTTTATCGTTTACTTGTTGCCGCACGGTGTAGTTGGGCGTCTGGAACAGCTGCGCGCGCGTATTGGGAGAGATCGATGAACATCCTCTCGGTGCAGCGCGTCAGCAAGCGCTTTGGTGGTCTGACAGCGGTCGATAACATCAGCTTTGATGTCGCCGAGCACGAGATGGTCGGTGTGATCGGACCCAACGGTTCGGGCAAGACTACGATGATGAACCTGATTTCGGGTGTGTTCAAACCCAGTGACGGACGCATCGTCATGCGCGGTCGCACCCTGTCTGATCTGCCGGCGCAGAACATCAGCCGTGCCGGCGTCGGCCGCACCTTTCAACTCGTGCGTCTGCTGCCGGGCATGAGCGTGATCGAAAACGTCATGGCCGGCGCGGTGTTTGGTCATCGCCGCCGCTGGGGTCACGATGCCGAAGACTTCGCCGCAAGAATGCTCGCGCGCGTCGGCATGGAATCGATGGCCGATTCCTCCGTCTCGCAACTGACCTACATCGATCAAAAGCGCCTGGAGCTCGCCCGCGTGCTGGCCGGTGAACCGCAAGTGCTGCTGCTCGATGAATGGCTGGCTGGTCTGAACCCCACCGAACTCGCCACCGGCATCGAACTGATACACGCCTTGCGCGATGAAGGGCGCACCGTGATCATCGTCGAGCACGTGATGGATGCGATCCGCTCGCTGTGCGATCGCTGCGTGGTCATGGCAGCAGGGCAAAAGATCGCCGAAGGCACGCCGCAGGATGTGCTCGCCGACAAGCAAGTCATACACGCCTACCTTGGGGACGATGATGCTTGAGGTGAAGGGCTTAAGTGTTAGCTACGGCGCGCACCCGGCGCTGGATGATGT
>CAZNIS010000194.1:0-3882 GCA_964573105.1 uncultured Granulosicoccaceae bacterium | reverse complement strand
ACCACCATGCCATCAAAGGTACGTGCGCTTAGGCTTACGGCCCCTACATCAATGTGCGAAGCCGCCTGGGAACCCGCAGCGTGAGCAAGGCAGAATCTATCCAACCACAAGCTTTTCGAGTCTCGCCAACGCGTCGGGTTTCCCCTGAAAACAACCACGCTCCAATGGTAACCCGCAGCGTGAGCAAGGCCGTGTCATTTGTATTGAATTCACTGATTATCACTTCACCCACAATACGTCCGCGTGAATGCGCAAGCTTATCCACCCTACAAAATCACATCGCAGTCCGAATTTCCGTAGGGTACGGTAAGCCTAAGCGCACCTGTCATTGAGCGTTGAATCGCGGCAACGTTTTCGCAGAGTGGCAAAAGCCGCAAGGCACATCCACCACAGAGCCAAAATGGTACGTGCGCTTTGGCTTACGGCCCCTACGTGCAACCAATCAATACCCCATGCCACGTGCCGTCACCGGCCACAACGTTTCCACCACCCCATTGCGCACGCCGACATACCAGTCGTGCAAATTACATGTCGGATCACAGTGACCGGGGATCAGTTTCAGTTTTTGATTAACCTTTAAGTCATTTTGCGGATCGTCGATGATGCCGTGTTCATCGGAGCAGCCGATGTATTGCACATCGTCTCGATCGGCAATAACCGGCAGCCCGCTATCGACCGATTGCGCTTTCAGGCCGGCGTCGCAAACGGCTATGCCATCGCGGGCGGTACTCATGATTGACGTCAACACATACAGTGCGTTGTCGAACTCGGCGATTGGTTCGCCCTGCTCGTCCAGCACTCGCTGATAGTCCGCATCCATAAACGCATAGCTGCCGCACTGCAGCTCGTTGTATACGCCTGAGCTGCCCTCGAAATAATAGGTGCCAGTGCCAGCGCCGCCGACGATGTCGCAACTGATGCCGACGTCGGCGAGTTCATTAACGGCGGTGCGAGCGATCTCGACCACTTGATCGATCGCGTCGCGACGCGCCTGAAAATCGCGAATGTGTTGTGCTGAGCCCTGGTAGCAGTGTATGCCGGCAAACTTCAAACCGTCGGCAGCCTGCACTGCCTTTGCGAGTGTGACCACATCAGGGCCCGGGTCGACGCCGCAGCGCCCTGCACCACACTCGATTTCGACCAGTACTTCCAGTGTACTGCTGTGCTTTATCGCTGCTTGCGACAGCTCGCTGACATTGTCTATGTCATCGATACACACGAGCGTGCGGGCAAGTGTTGCCAGCCGCGCCAGGCGATCGATTTTCATCGGATCACGTACCTGATTGGTAATCATCACATCGCTGATGCCGCCACGGGCAAACGCTTCGGCCTCGGAGACTTTCTGGCAGCAGACGCCACAGGCGTCGCCGTGTTCGATCTGATAGCGCGCCACGTCTACCGAACGATGCATTTTGCCGTGCACGCGATGGCGCACACCCATGCGCGTGCAATGATCGCGCATGGTCTGCACATTGCGCTCGAACGCATCCAGATCGACGATTAGACAGGGCGTCTGAATATCGTGCTCAGCCATACCGACGTGGGCCGGCACGGTGTATCCCACGTCTTCCTGCTCTTTTGAATGGTTCATGGCTCACTCATAGGGTTTGATAGCGCTATTATCATCACATTGCGGGCTTTACGTCAGCCAGGGTTTCGGCAAGGAGAGAAAACGATGACGCCATGGTATGCGCGAACGGTGTTTTTTGTCGACGATACGGCGGCTGCAATTGATTTTTATTGCAACCAGCTGGGATTTTCACAGGATTGGGATTACCGCGAGCAAGATCGGGTTCTGGTCGCCCAGGTCAGCCGTAACGACATTGAGATCATTCTCAATCACGATCCCGATCGCGCGGGCTGCGGCAGGATCTACTTCGAGCTGCTCGATGAGCAGGTGCAGGCGCTGGTGGATGAGCTGGGCGCCAATTCACCGCTGCTCACGCATTTATCCTGGGGCGTGCCGGTCACGGCGATCTCCGATCCCGACGGCAACCAGGTATACTTCTCGCCACTGCTTAAAGATGCGTCAGCGCCTGATACGGCCTGATGCCGCCGACAAATGTCCAGGTCAGTCGACTACCGGCGGCGACAGCACCTGCATCGCACCGCCAACGCCGCGCAGGTTGTGCTCGCCCAGATCGCGCCAGTCGATATCGACCAGCGCGGCAAACTCCTCTGACGCCAGTACCCGGGCACGGAGTGATTTGGTCATATCCTCCAGCCGCGCCACCTCATTGGCTGCCGGACCGACGACGGAGAACTCCAGCCGCTCGGCAACCCCGATATTGCCAAACGTCAGCTCGCCCACGTGCAGGCCGATGCCAAAGTCGATCGGCAGCAGCACATCGCGAAGTCGCGATTCGTTAAGTGCCTGCAGTCGAGCCTGTGCCTCGGTGGCGGCCGCCATCGCGTTCTCCGCCGCGGCTTTCAATACACCATCGTTACACGGGAAAATCGCCAGCACCCCGTCGCCGATAAAGCGCAATACCTCCCCCCTGTGGGCAATCACGGCGCCGGCGGTACACTCGAAATAGCTGTTGATCAACGCCAGATAGGTGTCGGCGTCGAGCCTGTCACCCCAGGCGGTGGATTCTCGCATGTCGCTGTACCAGATCACCGCTTCAATGCGCTCGCCGTCGCCGCGTTTGATCTGCCCGCCGAGCACGCGGTCGCTGGCGTTCGGTCCGAGATAGGCGTCGAGCACATCCTGCGTGACCCCCTCCTGAATCTGCATCTTGCAGGTCACTGCCAGCCTGCTCTGCACGCGCATCAGCCAGACCAGCTCCTGATCGGTAAAGCCACCAGGTCGCGTCGTGGCCCAGGAACCGATGATGCCGTTCTCGTAGTTGTCGGTCTGCATCTCACTGGTGAACCCCACCTTGTAGGCCAGGTAGTCGGTGTTGCCCTGATCGCGCAGCTCTTCGAGCACCGGGAAATCCAGCAGCGCCGTATCGCCAGTCAAACGCCTGCGCAAAAACGGCGTGCTGGTGCTGAGCAGGCGATGGATCGGGCTGTTGGTGAACTCTTCAGAGGAGAACGCATCCTCATGGCGGGTGCGATTAGAGCGCACGTTCTCGCCTCGTCGCCAGAACATAATGGTGGACGAATACAGAGGATGCAGGGTGCGAAACGTCACCATCGCGCGCGCGATCGGCAGGCCCGCCGCATCCAGACGCTGACAGCAGCCGTCGAAAATATCTTCCATACTGGAGTGGCCAAGCGCCTGCTGCATCAGCCAGTCGGTCACTGCGGTTACCAGTACCAAACCGCCGGCGTTGTTTTCGTTATTGTTGTCTGCCATCAACTACTCGTCAGCGTTCGATTAAAATAGCGAGCCGCGTGTAAAACCGCCATTGTGCCCGAACTGCTGCTATGTTGCTTGCCCATACAAGGAACCGTGGCGCACTAGCCCGGTGACTGTCGGCTGCGATTCTGGCGCCTTAATATGGTGAGCAAAGTGGCCAGATAGAAGAGCGCCGTCACCGTTGCTGCCGGCCAGCCTGAGCGATCCGCCAGCTGCAACGATTCAGTTGAGCCGGATTGCAGATGGCTGTTAACCGCCTCTGCCATCTCTCGTCGATCCCGCTGCGCAGAGACAAATCCACTTCTGAAAGGTTGCGCGCCCTGCGAGCCATGCAGGACGATGCGCGTGGTGGGATTGTGATTGCGCGACCAGCTTTCGATCGATGCACTGCTGACATCGCCGAAGGCGTGACGACTAAGCTCGATACCGTAGACGCGGTTGATTTTTTCACACTGGGCAACGCCATTGCGTACTGGCCCGCAATCCAGATGGCGGACGAGCGCAAGCCACGATACCAGCGCCGCCACTAACAGCGTAAAGACCAGCGCGAGCAGCATGATGTCCCAGTTCTTGCG
>CAZNIS010000193.1:0-3936 GCA_964573105.1 uncultured Granulosicoccaceae bacterium | reverse complement strand
ATCGCCGCGACGATCACACCAAGCTTTGCCGCTGCCAGCTCAATCTCGACATAGGCGGTGCAGTTTCGCGCCAACAGTGCCAACCGATCGCCACGTCGCAGACCGAGCTTCAGTAGTCCGTGCGCAAGCTGGTTGACCCGCGCGTTGAGATTGGCGTAACTCAATCGGGAACTACCATCGATCACGGCAACCGCATGCGGTTGCATGGCTACCTGCTGCCGGAACAGCCCGCCGATGGTGGATCTGCCGGCCGCCAGACAAGCAGGCGACGGGGTGAATAGTTCTGCCATATTCGCTTATTCCAAAGCTGGACCGCTTCACCAGTGTTATCGATAAACAATATACCCAGTAGCTTGCAAGAGTAACAGCCGTTGTTGTTAAGGTAAAACGATCAAGCGAAAATTGTTTTATTGATACTAAGGCTGGCAAATTGGGTGTCATCTAGGCATTCTCATTTCCAACTAGTTCAAGCAGTTTGTTTGTGGCTAGAATATACGCCAGTTCCGATTTGAATCTATTGGATATCATAGTCACTCCCTGACTCGTTACGCTGAACCCTCGTACGTTGCCGCTCGCAATCATTTCATGCGCTCTTGCTGTGGCGAAGAACGATGCTATCTGGTCGTTTTGGGCCAGATAGTCAAGCGCAGGTCGAGGATCTGGCGGAACTATAAAAAGAACTTTAGACAACGCGCCGGATTCTACTATTTGCCGAGTTTCCCAATCGGTGAACCTGCCAGCACCGAGCAAGAATATAATGGCTCGACTATCTCGGATACTAACAGAGACGAAAGGTTGCCACGCGCTGTTGCTCAGGTATTCTCGAATGGCGCCCGGCGGCTCGTTATGCTCGCGTGGGTTCGCAACTGCGAATACCGGGGCGCGCAAGAATGCCTCTCTTACGACCACTTCTTCCAGCCTTGTTCGTAACACCTTGAAAACGTCAAGCAGCGACAGTAGGTGAATGCTCCTCTTGACTAAGGCTGAATCGAGCGCAAAATTTCTCAAAAATAGAATGGAAGAATGATTGGTGAGTCCTTTCTTAATTTCAGACTTCCGCGTCATGGTTATAGTCGTGAATATTGCTCTGTATCCGTTGACTACAAAGCAGAGGAACGGAACTAGCCAGAATGTGAATACGATGTATGCAACACCATAAAGCGAGTATTGTTCAGTGGGGATTACCACGCCGACCACCAGTAATAGCGCAGGTATCACCCATATGGCGAAAACACAAAATAGAAAAACTTTCATCCTTGGTTTAAACAACACCAGACAAACAGCAGCAGATGAGGTAAGTATTACACAGGGCCAGAATAGCTTCTCAGAGTATCCCAATATTTCGTATTGCGTCTTTTTCGGTATCCATTCCATTTGCATTACAAATGGCACGTAATGACGTAGAAACCAAGTTGGAGCGTCGGCGATAAATGCAGCTACGAATGCCGATGTTACAAACGCGGCTATCACCAGAAGAGATAGTCCATACCAAAATTTTCGTTTTAGCACCGAATTGGTCAATATGAGCATCAACCTCCAAAGCCCAACCTTAGGCGCGAACGTAGATGAGTCTCTGATTCGACCGATGGATCGTCCCCAAACCAGTTGTACAATTGCGTAAGGTAGGTAGAGTGCGCCTGATAGTACAGCTGCGTAGATCGCGAGAGTTAGCGAAAAAGACATGTATTGCGCCATTCCGGTGCGCTGTTGCGCTTCCAGAAGCCACGCTAGAAAATTACCAGTTAGGCTCACTGGTGCAATGAAGTATGGTTCAAGGTAGTTGGCAAGAATTTCTATCAGGACTACGAACGATGGGAGTCCGAGTGCTATTGCAAGAAACAGCGCCGATCGACTTCGGAAGGGTCGGGCAATTCGCTCACGAGCGAAAACCAACATCAATGGCAATAACACTAACGGAATTCGGATCAGAGTCGGTTCTAACAGATTCCGGGTATCAGTATAGAATTCTGCCATACCCTCTGGCATCGGATTTCCCAAAGACACGATTATTGCTGTGGCAACAGGCAGAAGCCAGGTTGCAGCGACAATTATTATTGCGACAGTAAGAAATATCGCGCCTGCAACAGCAATAATGTCAAATAGAAACCCAAGTGTTGATATCAGCACATAGGTCAGATGTGGCCGAGTTTGGTTGACCACTGCTATTTCTGCCATCGTTTTGCGAGACCCTTCAGTTTTCCTCCGAGATAGGTATTCTACTCGTTATTGAGGAGGACTCTCGGATTGGTTTACTATCGGCAGTGGTAAGTTGCTGAAAGTAGTCGAGACGACTAGCGCTTGCAGAGGTGTCGTGAGCACTACTCTTTTGCATTTTTTGATCATAGAACCGCACACTGACTAATGATTGAAGTACCTGAACTGGAAACCGAACGTCTGTTGCTACGCGAACACAGGGTTGATGATTTTGCGATCAGCTCGGCGATGTGGGCCAATCCCGAGGTCGTACGATTTATATCAGGCGCGCCATCAACACCCGCCGAGTCATGGTCTCGCCTGTTGCGCTATGCCGGGCACTGGGTGTTGCTAGGATACGGCTACTGGGTGGTGCAACTGAAATCCACTGGTGCCTTTCTGGGTGAGGTGGGCTTTGCCGACTTTAAGCGCGAGATGACTCCTTCAATCGAAGGCATACCCGAGGCCGGCTGGGTATTCAGCCCCGATGCACATGGAAAAGGCTATGCGCTTGAAGCAGTCGAGCGCATGTTTGCTTGGGCCGACAAAACATTCAATGACGACACCACGGTGTGCATTATCGATCCCGAAAACCACGCGTCTATTCGATTGGGGCAAAAGGTAGGCTTTGTGCCATGGACTGATACGACATATCTGGACACACCTGTGCGACTGTTGAAACGAACACGTAAGTAGCACAGCGTGTCGTGTGAGCAGGCTGCTTAATCGTTTTGCGTAACCAGGTCAGGTGAGATTCCCTGGCGCGTCGGCAACCATGCGATGCAACAGATCGGCGAACTGCTGTAGTTCAGCGTCGCTCCAGCGATCCTGAAACAGATAACCCGCCTGTTTCGCAAACGTTGCTCGCGCTTCTTTGAGTTTGGTCTTGCCAGCGTCTGTCAGCACCACGAAGGCCAGGCGCGCGTCTCTGGGGTCGGCCTCGCGGGCGAGCAAACCCAGCTTTTCCATTGGGGCCGCCATGCGGGTAACGGTGCTTGCGCTGACGTGCAGTCGCCGCGCCAGTTCGACGCGCGACAGGCGTTTGGCACTGGATTGCGCAAGCTGCATCAGCAGAAAAAACTCGCTGACCGACAACCCGTGCACGGACGAGAACTCACCGGCGAGCCGGGCCTTGATGACATCTGCCGATTGAAGGACCCGCAGTGCATTGATGAAGTTGATGTCGTTCATGGCGATCAATTTAGTGCAATATGCTTGCATACGCAAGTATCATGCAATATTCTTCTGGCCCGTCTGATGAACAAAGGATGAGACGTGAACGCCGAATTGATGTTTTCCGCCGCAGGAATGCTGGCGATGCTGGGCTGGTTGGTGTTGCTGCTATCGCCGTGGTTTCCGGTTCTGGCCGACAGGCTGTCTGGCATGGCCATACCTGCTGTGCTGTCTGTGGGTTACGTTGCACTGGCTGTTATTTATACACCAGGTGCCGCGGGCGGCTATGGCAGCCTGGCTGAGGTTGCCCAACTGTTTTCAAAACAGCAGCTACTGTTGGCCGGTTGGATTCACTATCTGGCGTTTGATCTGTTGATCGGTGCGTGGATGTGTCGCATTGCCAGGCGCGAGGAGATTCGGTTCTGGTGGGTTGTGCCGTGTCTGGTGTTAACGTTTTTGTTTGGGCCGGCTGGGTTTTTGTTGTTTTTGCTGCTGCGATGGGCTGGAGTACAGGCTTCGTGCGCCAGGCTAAGCCTGAGCGATTGGGAGCAGAGGCAGGAAGCCGCTGTG
>CAZNIS010000192.1:0-4035 GCA_964573105.1 uncultured Granulosicoccaceae bacterium | reverse complement strand
AACTTACCCTGACCACGCGCGCCAACGCGCTTTAACGGTGTGGTCAGTCGAAGCCTGCCATGCACAAATTCTGGATAGCTACGCATGACCTTGCTGCAAATTGCGCCATTGGTGTAGGGATTTGCTTTTGATCCACGTACCGCCACAATTTTTTCGTCGCGCACCACTGCACTGAGGCTGCAGCAATCGGGACAGTCGAGCGGGCAGACGCTCGGGCGCATTAACGTTTCAGAAGTTGGCATTACACAGATCCCTGGCAGTTAAAAGAACGTTGAAGATTACTCAATGTAAGCGCCGATTGAAAAGCGCGTGTAGCTGCCGCAGCTAGTTGCCGGTGTAAACGTTGATCGGTGTGGTCAGATGCCGGATTGGCGAGCTCGGGTTTTGCGCTGTTGTGAACAGCTTCACCGTTTGTGTAGGGATTTATCTCTGGTTCTTGTCGCCATAGTGTCAAGGACACGATTCCCCGGGAGGCGGCGGAGGAAAGATGTGGTGCCCCCATGCCTGATCAACATCAGGCACCACATCCCAGGTGCATCAAACACATAACCATTATTATCATGGTCAGGCAAGTTAACGGCCACATTGCGCTGAAAGCTAAACCTTTTTTGTGTGTGATGACACGACGGCTGAGAAGCACGCTGACAAGTCACTGACCATTCCTACCGCCCGCCTGTTTAACTGCGCCCGCTGCCGTAAGCAGAGTGTTATCTGTCAACGGTGTGATCGAGGCCATCGCTATTGCAGCACCGAATGCGCCCGGCTCAATCGTCAGCGCAACCGAGCCGAGTCTGCCCGTCGATACCGCGAAAGCCCTGCCGGTAAATCCGCCAATGCCGCTCGCCAAGCGCGTTTTCGAGAACGGCGGTATTCGAGTACTGACGCACATCAATCAAAGAATGTAACGCACCACGGTTCAGGTTTTTTCCAGGCGATGTTGTCCTATGCGCTGGTGCAGTTGTGCAGCCAGGCTGTGATCCATTTTGCAGCCGCCGCAGATGCACCGACGACGCATAGACATTGTCATTGGTGTTGGGGCCCTGTGGATCGATTCCTTCGCTTGGGATTTCTCACGACCGACACCGGATGAATGCGCTGTGCATGATCGATCTGTGTGTGGAGCAGCTCATGCCAAGAATCAGTGAACAACAACGATCCGATATTCTGCGATTGCATCTGGTGGAGAAGTGGCCAGTGGGTACGATTGCCACTCAGCTGGGTGTCCATCACTCAAGCGTCGAACGCATTATCAGCCAGGCCGGTATGCCCAAGGTCGAACGGGCTAAAGGGCCATCGATCATTGATCCATATCTACCGTTCATTCATCAAACACTGGAGCAATACCCCACGCTCAGTGCCGCACGGCTGTACCAGATGGTATCCGAACGCGGCTATCCGGGTGGCCCCAGTCATTTCCGCCAGTGGGTCGCCCAGATTCGTCCGCGCAAACCACCTGAGGCCTACTTGCGTCTCAAGACGTTTCCCGGTGAACAGGCCCAGGTCGACTGGGGGCATTTTGGACACTTGCAGGTGGGCCGCGCCCGGCGTGAACTGATGGCCTTCGTGATGGTGCTGAGCTACTCGCGCATGATCTATCTTCAGTTCTATCACAACGCTCAGATGGCAAGCTTTCTCAACGGCCATGTCAATGCGTTTGCGGCACTGGGTGTGCCCCGAGTCGTGCTCTACGATAATCTCAAATCCGCCGTGTTGCAGCGTCATGGGCGGGGTATCCACTTCAATGATCAACTGCTGGATCTGTCTGCGCATTATCGTTTTGAGCCGCGACCCGTGGCAGTGCGCCGCGGCAATGAGAAAGGCCGTGTCGAGCGGGCCATTCGCTACATTCGCGATAACTTCTTCGCTGCCCGAGACTTTGACGATCTGCCATCACTCAATGACCAAGCCCGTGAGTGGTGCGCCGACAAGGCAGCCCATCGACCTTGCCCAGGCAATCCGGATCTCACCGTGGCTGATGCCTTTGAGCAAGAGCGTGCAGCACTGCAACCACTGCCTGAAACGCGCTTCGACTGTGACGATGCGCTAGACGTACAGGCCGGTAAAACACCGTACGTGCGCTATGACCTGAACGATTACTCGATTCCGCATGAGTTTGTTCGCCAAACCTTGCAAGTGCGGGCAACTGCGCAGCAGGTGCGTATCTACAATGCCACAGCGTGTCTGGCCACACACCCGCGCTGCTACGACAAAGGCCGGCACATCGCAGACCCGCAGCACATCGACGCACTACGACGGTTCAAGGGCAACAGCGCCCGACACAGTGGCCAGCATCGGCTTTATCAACAGGCGCCAGACAGTGAAGTGTTCCTGCAGCACAACGTCGAACTGGGTCATCGACTCTCGCAAAGCGTACGGCTGCTGACACGCTGGCTGGATCAATATGGCAACACCGCGTTGGTAAAAGCGCTGCAAGAAGCCCTCGCACAATCGTGCTACCACACCGATGGCGTGCTGCAAATTCTCGAACGACACCGGGAACAGCATCAGATTCCCGTACCACTGAGCATTCAGCTACCCGACAAAGCGCTGGATCATTCGCCACTGTCACCCGCCTCACTCAAAGCCTATGACCGGCTGGTTGCTGTCGATACCGGTGCAGGCGATCTGGACGAACCTTGCCACACGTTACCTGCTGGAGACGCACCCGATGACTGAAACGATGACTGACGCATTAGCAAAACGCGCGGCCGATCTGAAACTCTATGGATTACTCGCCCACTGGGATGAGCTGGATCCGTGTTGTGAGTGGATCAGACCCTTGATCGAGTGGGAGGAGCAGGAGCGCAATCGCCGAGGACTGGAACGACGTCTACGCAATGCGCATCTGGGACGGTTCAAGCCACTCGGTGAGTTCGACTGGGACTGGCCCAAAAAGATTGATCGCGAACAGATCCAGGATCTGATGCAACTGGACTTTGTGCGTTCCGGCGACAATGTGATTTTGTTGGGCTCCAATGGCGTGGGCAAGAGTACGATCGCCAGAAACCTCGCTCATCAGGCAGTACTCAAGGGTTACAGCGTCCTGTTTACCGGGGCATCAGAAATGCTCAATGCCCTGGATGCACAGGACGGTAACCTGTCACTGCAACGACGACTCAAATACTACGCCCAGCCACAGGTGTTGGTGATCGACGAGGTCGGTTATCTGTCTTACGCCAACCGACATGCTGATTTGCTATTCGATATCATCAATCGTCGATACGAAGAAAAATCAACCATCGTCACCACCAACAGGCCTTTCTCGGAATGGCATGAGGTGTTTCCTAATGCCGCCTGCGTGGTCTCGCTGGTCGATCGTCTGATTCATCACGCGACGATCACTAGCATCGATGGCGATTCCTACCGAATGAAAGAAGCACAGGAAAAAGCCACTAAGCAAACACGAAATGCAAAGCGAGCCGGCCCTACCAATCGAAAAACCACCAGGACAAAGAAATGAGTATGAAAGTGGTCAAGCTCCACTTACACCTCACACCGGCAGAGGCGATGCAACTACTTGAGTTTATCGATCAGTTACGCGAAGCGCTCCTGGATCAGTACGGCGAACCGATCCAGCAAATGATGCGGGACGAACTGGAAGAAAGATCTAATCAGATCAAACTACCGTTTGATGACCCAATCGACTTCTAGTCGCGCCCTCAAGACCTGACGGAGGGCGTGAGTTCGCTGTCAATTACAGCTGTTCTATTCTGCGGCAAATACCCGCGCTTTTGTGCCGGCGTTAACAGCTATATCTAACACAGAACTTTCAGAGCAGCTTCAAATCGCTGGTCGGCCCGGTCGTACAACTGCGTGCGGTTTGTCGACACCTCGGCTGGAAGAAGTGCCACAGCCTGTCGATGGCTAAAACGCTATTTGGTCGCACTTAGTTTTGGGGTTTTCCACTTGACGTTTGCTGCATACCAGCACCGTCAGGACTCATTTCCATGTGAAAAAGTATGGATGTCCCAGTTATTTGTTCGCGCCCTCAAGACCTGACGGAGGGCGTGAGTTCGCTGTCAATTACAGCTGTTC
>CAZNIS010000191.1:0-4145 GCA_964573105.1 uncultured Granulosicoccaceae bacterium | reverse complement strand
AAACGGATCGGCCTTCAGATGGATTGACTAACGGGCTGCGGTGCAAACGAGTGCCACCTGTTTTAACAACGAGCCAGCAGTCCCTGCCACGGCACCGGCACTCACGCACCGGCTAACGACATGCTCCGCTAGCCCGCATGTGTAGGCTTTATCCTACACATGTATTGGATCGACACCCCTGCCTGCAATCATCCCCACCGTTGCAAGGTGACACAGCCAAATTCGCGGGGCAAAACGTACCACCAGCCACTTGCGCCTGCCGGATCAGGCGTTTGATGAGCCCCGGCCATAACCCGGTGCCGCACTTCTCGCCGGGAAATTCGCGACACCACCAAAACATTTTCTATTTTCCGGTTTTATAACTATTCAGAGGGTGCCATTGCCCCCGGAACACACGGATCATAGATCATGTTGATTACCCTGATTGCCGGCGCGGTAGCCACACTGCCACTGCCGCCGACCGCAATGTCCAATCTTGCAGAATCGACGATGGAGAATCGATGCTTTGTCGATAGTCTGCACGATCAGGCACTGGCTCTGTACCGCGAGGATCACCACCTGTATCACTGCCGCGGCGCCGAAGTTCCGAGCAAACTCAAGCGAGGCCAGGATCATCAATCCGTGGCGATACCAGGCCCTTCGGATAAGCTGATTCCGGTGGTCCTGCAACGATGACCCGTCGAATGATTTTTATCCTGGCAGGCTTTCTCGCGATTTCGCCCGGTTTTGCGCAAAGCGAAGTCAACGGCAGCGTCAGGATTTCAGCTATCGTCAACGGATCTGTCCGGGCAGAAAACAGCACAAACCTGATTGGCTCAATTTTTAATTCTCGCCTGACCGGCAGTACGACTATTCACACTGTCGTACACTCTGCCGTATCGTCGCAGGGCGATGGTGGGGTGCTGAGCATCGGCTCGGTCTACAATGTCCGCGGTGCCAGTGGGGTATCAATCAACGTCAGTGTGGCGGGTATTCATCACCAGGGTTCGGGTAAGGTGTTCATTGGCGGAATCCACGCAGAGTAGTCAAACTGCATGACACGCTCCACAACAATCAAGCACATCGCACTGCTGCTCACCTGCCTCGCGGCTGCGAGCATCAATGCCGGCTGCACGCATCTGACGAAGAATCGCCTCAATAACACAGCGCGCGTGCAGGAGACCGCAACCCCCGATGCCAGGCCGTTCGATACGTTTACTGACTTTGCCGAGTCACTGCAATGTATGGACGACTATCTTATCCGTTATAAGGTCAGAGACCTCTCCATCCTCGTGGTCGAGGATCGGGACGTGACCGGCCAGGTAGTCGGCGCCAAGGACATGGCCGTGACCGCACTGTCGAAGATGGCGCGCAAAAGCAAAAGTATCAGGGTGGTGTCGATAGCACCGACACACGCATCGGGTGTAGATGCCTATATCGCTGGTGTGGGTGATCGGGTTCCTCCGAACAGTGATCGCAGAACGCTGCCTAAATATTTCATCACCATCAGCATGCCGCAGATAGACAACGCCATATCTGCAGACAGAAAATCTGCAGGCATGCGCATACTCGGTGCTGTAGGCCTGGAATACGACAGCGACAAACTGATGTCATCGATGTCGATCGACTTGAACATGGGCAACATGCTCACTGCATCCAGTATCCCCGGCGTCTATTCCAGCAACACGGTCGCCATTAAACGAACCGGCAATGCCATCGGTGGAAGCGGAGAAATCAATAAACTTGGGGCGGTGTTCAGTGTCTCGACAGATCGCAGTGAAGGCTTTCACCACAGCCTGCGACAACTGGTAGAACTGGGCGCCATCGAACTGATTGGCAGACTGACCCAGATCCCGTACTGGGAGTGTCTCAATATCTCCACCTCCAACGAACCGGTGCAACGGCAGATTCAGGACTGGTACGAAAGCCTGACGCCGAGGAAACTGCTGCTGTTCACGCAAAATAAATTGCGGGCCAAAGGCCTCTATCGGGGTGCGATCGACGGTGCCGACAGCAACGAACTGCGCCAGGCGATCGCCCTGTTCAGACAGGGGATCGGGGTATTGCCATCAGCCAACCTCGACGCGACACTGTTTCGGCATTTGTTGTCCGACAAAACGCCGTTTTCGCTTACCCAGCTAGCCAGAATGTCAGTGCAGACTCCGAAGTTCTCGGACAAACTCTACACCACGAAAAAGGTGCTGTTCGCACGCACGCGGCCACTGAAACTGGAAATGGATATCGGCCCCGGACTATCGTTTTCTCCGGGCCAGCCGCCATTGCCCAGGACAAACTCGAGTTCCGCGCCGCACATGACCCTCTCACAGGCTTGCGCAACCGCGAGCAGTTGCATCAGATCGTCAGCAGGCTGATTAACGACAACGCGCACCGACCCACGCCAGACATCGCATTACTGCTACTCGATTTGAACCGCTTCAAGGAAGTCAACGACGCACTGGGGCATATCACCGGTGACAAAGTACTGGTGGAACTCTCAATTATTCTTGCCGAGAAAGTTCGCGAAACAGGCGGAAGTTTGTTTCGATTGGGCGGCGATGAGTTTGTCGCCGTATTCGACGCCAACACCTGCACCACACCGTTCGACAATCTCGAATCCCTGCTTCATCAGAGCCTGAAGACGACACTCCAGGTCGATGATATGCAGGTCGAAATGGGCGCCAGCATCGGCATCGCCCTGTATCCCAAAGACGGCAAAGACAGTCATGAATTGTTGCGTTGCGCAGACGTTGCCATGTACACCGCGAAGAACAACAACCAGGCGTCCTGCTGGTACGACCCACGGAACGATCTGAACAACAAGCGCCGCCTGGCCATCAGGCTGGAACTTGGTTCTGCCATCAAGGAGAACCAGCTATCGCTGTATTACCAACCACGAATATGCCTGCGCACCGGCGAGATCGCAGGCTGCGAAGCCCTGCTACGATGGAATCACCCAAAGCTCGGCATGGTGCCACCCGGTGAATTTCTGCCATTGGTTGAGCTTAGCGAATCCATCCACCCATTGACCGACTGGGTATTGCACAGCACCATCGCCCGGATTGAAGAAACGGCAAAACAAGGTAACCGAATACCCGTTGCCATGAATATTTCGGCACGCAATCTCACCGACTCCCGCCTCGTGAACACCATTGAGCAACTGGTTCACCAAAAATGTCTCGAACCTGAGTTACTGGAAATAGAAATCACCGAAAACGCGTTAATCAAACACCCCCAACTCGCGGTCGAGAATCTCGAAAGACTGAATCAGCTGGGTATTTCGATAGCAATCGACGATTTTGGCACTGGCTACTCTTCATTGAGCTATTTGAAAAAATTACCGCTAGACACCCTCAAGATCGACCGTGTGTTTGTCAGCGACATGCTGACCGAAGAATCAGATTCCGTCATAGTCGACTCGACGATCGAACTGGCACATAATTTCTCACTGATCGTCGTAGCCGAAGGTGTAGAGGACAAAGAAACCCTTGAAGCACTGGCCGCAAAAGGCTGCGACCAGGCACAGGGATACTTCATCGCCAAACCCATGCCAGCCAAAGCCTTCGACGATTGGCTGACAGACAGATCATCGACAAGTCTAGCCAGCAGTCCAACGCCCCAACACAAAACCGGATAAAGCCTTGCCCAAACTCGCTTGGCCATCTTAATTGTGGGGCATTCTGTTAAACACACAGGACGCATAGGAACGGGCCACTGATTGGGTAAAAAAGTAGAAACAGACATTGGCGCTCTACGTTCTATCTACTTTGGAAGTCTGATAGAACGATAGAGTTATCAAGCCAACTTATACCCATGCCAGGGTAAACACACGATACCCGTTTTAAGTGATTGATCTTCATCCGAACCAGAACCAGTGTGGCCTCAACAAGCATTCAAGCCCCAATCACACTTCCCTTCCAGGATTGATCCGCCCCCGGTTCTCACGCTGAAACAGTGCTAATACACCCGCCCACCTTCGGGCCAGCCCAATCTTAGGCGCCCCAGCCTTCACAATCTTTGCACAATCTCAGCCCGGATACCGGACGCATGACTCTGGGCGGTTGACCTGAAGACAGTCATATTGTCACAACTTTATTTAGCATTGAGCCGGTCCAACAACCGCAGCTTACCCTGGAACTCATCGTTTGCCACTGGTTACAGGCTAGCTA
>CAZNIS010000190.1:0-4158 GCA_964573105.1 uncultured Granulosicoccaceae bacterium | reverse complement strand
GCTATAAGCACTAGCCACTGCGCTTTAGTAATACCGCCGGTGTGGCTGTCAGGGTTCGCATCAACCAAATTGCTCCGGCAAACAAACAAAGAATACTGGCTGCCAGTGCCACAACAACACCGGCCCAGGCACTGCCTGTGCTGTCGATCTTTAGCCAGTACAACATGATTAAATGCGCGATTAATCCGCCCGCAATCATCGCAAATACCGACAGCACCACGGCAAGCAGGGTGTACTCGATCGCCACGCTTTTGATCACCGCGCTCATTCTGGTGCCAATCGCATGCAGAACCGAAGCCTCGTAGATTTGTCGCTGGCGGTTCACTGCGACCACGCTTGCCATGACCAGAATGCTGGCAATCAGGCTGACGCCGGCGATCAGCATCATGGCAAGCCCCGCTGCGGACAGAATGGATCTCGATGCGGCTAGCACTTTGGCTGTACGGATGGTGACGACGGCGGGGAATTCTTCGCCAAGTGCCGATTGTGCCGCGATGTCTCGTTCCGGTTCCAGATAAACGCTTCCGATGTGACGACCGATAAACGGTTCCAGTACGTCATTGGTGAAGACCGCCTCGAGCCAGAAGCTGGTTTCAAAACGGGCCTGTGAGTAGATCGCAACAAGAGTGGCGTCGATCGATTGGCCCATGATCGTAAAATGCAGTTCATCGCCTACTTGCAGACCAAGCTGATCCGCCTCGCGATCTTCCATTGCGACCAGTGGCGGACCATCGTAGTTTTGCGGCCACCACTCGCCGCGATCGATACTGGTGTTGTCAATATTGTTCAGGCGGTAGCTTAGTTTGTGTTCGTCATTGGCTTCGAGTGCGCGCGCGGCAATGGTGCTGTCTGCCAGTGCCTCTCCGTTAACTTGTGTCAGGCGGCCAAGTACCAGTGGCGCGATGGCGTGATCGAGATAACCCTCCAGACTTTGAACCGTGTTATCGAACGCATTGAGATCATTCTTTTGCAAATCATAGAACACCAGCGACGGTGCGCGTTCCGGCACTGTGTCACCCAGGATACGCCAGGTAGAGGCGATGACCAGCGCCGACGCCACAAGCAGTGTTAACGCAGTGCCCAGTGACAGCAGCATGGGTCTTAGGGAAGCGCCAGGTCGGTACAGACTGGCGATCGCCATACGCAGGCTGAAGTGACCGTCCAGCGCGCGTTGGTGTGCAAGCCTGCCGGCGGTAAATGCGATGAGTCTGACCATGCCTTCAAGCAGCAACAGCAGTATCGCAATACAGGCGATGAAAGTAGCGGCGACGATGGGCTCGGGTATGAACCATAACAACAGTATCAGCGCCAACAGGCAAATGATGGCGGTGGCGATCAGGTATGGACGCGGCGTTTTTCCGGGCTGGCTGGTGTTGCCGCGAATCAATGAAGCGGTGGGCAGGTTCAGTGTGCGGCCGAGTGTCGGCAGGGCGAACGCCAGTGCGGTGCAGGTGCCTAGCGCTATAGCGAGTACCGTTGGCAGCAGCAGCGCCTGCCAGCCCGGTTCGATAGGAAGCCGATCCTGTAGCGCACGCGCGGCGAACCAGGCCAGCGATGAACCGATAATAGCGCCGACCGCGCTTGCCAGCGTGGCGAGTAGCGCCACCTGGCCAAGATAGACACTGGCCACTTGTGGTGCACGTGCGCCCAGCGATTGCAGCGTCGCGAGCGTGCCGAGTTTGCCTTGCAGGTAAGCGTTAACGCTGTTTGCGACGCCCAGTCCGCCGATCAGCAAGGTGCTAAAGCCGATCAGCAGCAGCACGGAGGCCACCTGGTTCAGCCGGCGGCCAACAAACTCACCGCGTTCAGCGACCGTCTGCACCTCCCAGCTCGCATCGGGAAACACACGGCGCAGTTCCTCGCGCCAGCCGGCAGGGTCTGCGTCGGTGCGAATGCGATACTCGTAGTCGATCAGGCTGGTGGGCGACAGCAGGCCACTTTGATTGAGTGCGCGCTCATCGATGATGACGGGCGGGCCGCGAAAGTCTGCGCGCAGGCTGCGATCAGGTTGCTGCACAATGACCGCGCGCAGTTCGACTTCCAGGTTGCCTATGGTGACGAGCTGCCCGACCTGCAGTGACATCTGTTCTATGAGCGCGGGGTCAAATGCGGCACCCCAAACACCTTCTGTGGACTGGCTGACCGCTTGTTGCAGATTGATGTTCGGTTCCAGCTGAACCTGTCCGTACAGCGGGTAGGATTCATCCACACTCTGCAGTTCTACAACAGAAAAATCGCCGTCTGCGGTGCCCAGCATGGTACGCAGTTCCAGCAGACGCGAGACGCTGGCATTGTCATTTAACCACTGTTGTTGTGGTTCGGTGATATCGCGGCGTTGGCTGATTTTAATGTCGCCACCAAAGAGCATGCGCTCCTGGACGGAAAATCCTTCGCGCACGATCTGCAATAGGCTGCCGCAAACGGCGATCAGCGCGATGCCGAGGATCAGGCAGGCGCAAAATACCCATAGCGATCGAATTTTGCTTGCGCCGCGCAGATCGCGCAGCATGAAACCGGGCAGCGGTACGAGTTTAGAAAGGTTCATGAGCGAGCGGTGATGTCCAAAACGCGGCACTTGTCGAGTGCATGCAATGTGTGGCCATACGTCGGTTGGTGAGGTTCGTTGTTGATCGGCTGGCCGAGTTCCGGGGCACGCATTTATTTGACATGCGCTACGCTGTGTAGCTGGCCATTTTCGAGTTTCAGCGTGCGATCGCAGTGGCTCGCTAGTGCAAGATCGTGGGTGACGAGCAACAGCGTTGTGCCATTGTCGGCGTTCAGGTCGAACAGCAACTGCATAATTCGATCGCCAGTTTGCTCATCGAGGTTGCCTGTCGGTTCATCGGCGACGATCAGTTGCGGCTCGTGAATCAGCGCTCGTGCAATGGCGACGCGCTGTTGCTCGCCGCCGGAGAGCTGCGCCGGGTAGTGATCACCCCGATCGGCCAGGCCGACTCTGTCGAGCATTGCCACCGCGCGAGTGCGGCTATCGCGCCCGCCACCGATTTCCAGCGGCAGTGCTACGTTCTCGCGTGCCGTGAGTGTTGGTATCAGGTGGAATGACTGAAAAACAATGCCGATGTGCTCGCGTCGCAGATCGGCGCGCTGGTCGGGTGTCATGCCGGTGAGATTTTGCTGTGCGACCGTCACCGTCCCTTCACTGGGAGATTCCAGACCGGTGAGAATTAGCAGCAGCGTGGTTTTGCCAGAACCCGACGGGCCAACAATAGCAACGCGCTCGGTGGGTTGCACCGTCAAGCTCAGCTGCTGCAGCACGGTGACATCACTATCGGCCATCGCATAGTGTCGGGAAAGATTGGACAGTTCGATCATATTGGAACACCGGTCCGGCGAGTGTTGAGCGGGTAGATGGCGGTATGTGAGCCAGCGAGGCGAGTGGATGTCGGGGTTGTCCCGGCAACGCAACAGCGTGGCCAGCGGGTGCTGCGCGTGATGCCGATTATAGAGCGAGTAGGCAGCTGAACCGTGTATTTACCAGACCTTTTCAATGGTGCTTTTTTGTTTGTGTGTCATGGGGTGAGTCTGGGAGGTTGTGATGGAAGTGGGCTTAGCTTGCCTTGCTCACGCGTCGGGTTGCCTGTGGGGCTTCTCGGTTTGGCGGTGGTGCGGCGGATGGCTAGGGAAGCCCGACGCGTGAGCGAGGAGGCTCTATCGTGATGCTGTGCCGGGGAGTTGTTCGGTGTTGCCTCGCTGACGCTTCGGGTTGCCTGTGGTGCAATGGATGGCTAATAGCCAGGGAAGCCCGACGCGTGAGCGAGGAGACGCTATCGTGATGCTGTGCCGGAGGAGTTGTTCGGTGTTGCCTCGCTGACGCTTCGGGTTGCCTGTGGGGCTTCGGTTGGGCAGTGGTGCAACTGATGGCTAGTAGCCAGGGAAGCCCGACGCGTGAGCGAGGAGGCTCTAACGTGATGCTGTGTCGGGGGAGTTGTTCGGTGTTGCCTCGCTGACGCTTCGGGTTGCCTGTGGGGCTTCGGTTGCGCGGTGGCGCAACTGATGGCTATTAGCCAGGGAAGCCCGACGCGTGAGCGAGGAGACTCTAACCTGATGTTGTGCCGGGGGAGTTGTTCGGTGTTGCCTCGCTTACGCTTCGGGTTGCCTGTGGGGCTTCGGTTGCGCGGTGGCGCAACTGATGGCTAT
>CAZNIS010000189.1:0-4330 GCA_964573105.1 uncultured Granulosicoccaceae bacterium | reverse complement strand
CGCGCATCGGCCGCCAGATCACCAAAAGCACCACGGCAAATCTGTATCAGCGCAAAGACTTCAAGGATCAGCAGCGGCAAGCCCCAGCGCCAAAGATCACGCATACCGAACCAGATCGGTCCAAGCAGCGCTGCCGCAACATTGAAAGACCAGGTCCAGCCAGAACGACTGCCTATCTTTCTAAATTGCCGTTGATAGTAATTCGCGTGGTTGCCGACGAATTCAGTGATCAATGGATCAGCATCAGCGGTATCGACAGACGGCTTGGTTTCAGTCACAAGTGTGGTGCGGGAGGAAGAGTGTGGAGATGGGAATGCATGGTCTGGCAAGAAGAACCCGGCAGCAAATTATGCCACCGGGCTGTTAACACAAGTGGGCTAGAGGCCCAGCCAGCTATCGACTCTGTCGGAGTTGGCGTTGACCCATTCTTTTAAGACTTCTGCCGCGTCGCGTTCTTTGCCGGCAATTTCAAAATTCCAGCCGCTGACGGTATCGGTGTCGAGTTGCATGTTAGCGAGAAACTCCGCAATCGCAGGCGAGCGTTCAACCAGTGACTTTGAGTAGGCGACTTGAACATTCTTTAGCGCATCTTCTGACATCACTTTTGACTTGGTGAACCAGTCAGGATCTTCCGCCGGTTGCACCATCACGTATTTTTCTGCCTCATACGGTGGCTCTTCTAACCGCACGATGTCAAACATCGACCAGACGTGGTGTGGCGCATAACAGTAGAACGCATAGCCCTGATCCTTGGCGATCGAGTCGCCAACGGTCGCCATCATCACACTTTGCTCAGCACGAATAGGCTCAATGAATGCATCCAGCCCATAATCACGCACCTTGACTTCATTAACGTTGGCCGATGCCCAGCCCGGCGCACCGATCCAGATCTCGCCCTTGCCGTTGTTATCGGAATCCATCATCGCCGCAATTTCAGGACGTGCCAGATCGAAGATAGAGGTAACGTTGTTCTGTTCAGAAAAAGCCTTGCTGACACAAAAGCCCTGCTTACCTTCGTAGCTGTTTTCACTAAGCACGACGGTGCCTTTACCGTCCACGTATTCCTTAGTGAAATTCTCCTGATTAGGCAGCCATACATCTGGATGCACGTCGATGTCGCCCTTGCCTTGATCCATCGCCTGGAAAATAGTCGCATTATTGCCGGGCACGAGCTCGGCTTCGCCACCAATTCGCTCGACGACAACAATCTTAATCAGGTTGGCAATCGCCTGTGCACCAGACCAGCTGGGCGCGCCGATCTTGACCGACTCGGCTGCCTGTGTAGCGCCGCTCGCGAGTGTTAAAACTGCACCCGCGATAACGGATAACACGGTTTTTTGCATGGGATATTCTCCAGAATTTAGGGGGCTTTGCGTGAGCTCATCACCAGCCCAGCCTAACCAGCCCGGCCGATACTGTCCAGTTGCGAACTTAGCGTTTGTGTTCCGCTGACGACCCGCACAAACAGACCATCTGACTAGCCAGATTCGCTGGCGGTGAGAATCTCAGGGTAGGCAAAAATAGACGGTGTACCACCAGTGTGCACATAGACCACATCGCTGCCCGCGGCGAAGCTCCCGTCCTCGATCAGGCCCATTAATCCGGCAAACGATTTCGCGGTATATGTGGGGTCCAGTAACAAACCATCAGAACGCGCCACTCGCAGCAACGTCTGCCTGACCGTCTCTGACATCACGCCATAGCCCGGCGCAAAAGCGCGATCATCGCAGCGCACCCGGTTTTGTGCCGGTGGTGACAGTGAATCAAAAAGTCCTGCCACCGCTTTGACCTTGTTCCACACACGAGCCTTTTGCGCATCGGCGGCACGGCGCACACAGATGCCGTATAAGTCGATGGTCGAGTCGTGCGCAGCCAAACCAAGCAACAGACCGGCGTGCGTCGATGCGCTGCCACTGGCCACCACCCACGCTGCAGGTGACAGCTGCGTTGCCGATTGCTGGGCGAGTAATTCTTCGGCGGCCTCAACATAACCCAGTGCCCCCCACGGCGCATGGGCATTCGCCAGCGGAATCACATACGGCGTTCTGCCCGTAGAGCGTAATTCCTCCGCACGACGATACAGTGCATCATCGGCCGCGTTTTCATCTTCACCCACCGGAAAATGATGCGCCGTCGCACCCATCAACTCGACGACGAACGGATTGCCGGAGTGATGGTAAGCATGCGATTGCGTATCGACGCGGTGCTCAAGCTGCACCTCAACATCGAGCCCCAGCTTGCGTGCTGCGGCCACTGTGCAGCGAACATGGTTGGACTGCACCGCCCCGGTGGTCAGCAGGATATCGGCACCTTCTGATACCGCCTGGCCGATGTAATATTCAAGCTGCCGCGCCTTGTTGCCACCGAATGCCAGGCCGGTACAGTCATCGCGCTTAACCCAGATATTCACCCCGGTTTCGCGGCTGAGATTGGACAACAACTCAAGCGGTGTGGGTTTGTGGGCCAGCGCGACCGATGGGAACTGATCTGTCAGGCTCATGGTGCAGCGTCGGTAGAAATGTGCGTGGTCTCCTTGATGACTTCCATCACCATATAGGAGCGCGTATCGCGCACACCGGGCAAGTCGCGCAGGATATCGCCAAGCAACTCGCGGTAACTGGCCATGTCGGCGACGCGAATCTTCATCAGGTAGTCGAAGTCCCCGGAGAGCAGGTGACACTCTAACAGATAGGGCATTTGCAACGCGGCCCGTTTGAATTGCTCGAATATCTGTTTGTTGTCGTACTCGAGCTTGATCTCGACGTAGACGATCAGTCCGGCGTCGAGCAGCGCTGGATTCAGAATCGCCGTGTAGCCCTGGATGTAGCCATCCTTCTCCAGCCGCTTCACCCGCTCGAGACACGGCGACGTACTCAGGCCGACCTGGTTGCCAAGGTCAACATAGGAAATCCGCGCGTTGCGCTGCAGCTCGGCCAAAATGCTGCGGTCAATACGATCGAGTTTTCTGACGCTCATTTCCAGAATTATTTACTGTATTACTCGGATATGCAGAAAAATAACTCTAAATCATCCAAAATTCAAAAAGATAATCCGGCACTTGTGACCTACACTCCCGCCACGCGACAGCTGAACCATGCACCACCTCAGCTGCCATTGAGAGCCCGCTCAGATCGGGCACAACAATTTTTGCTGGAGTGACGAATATGCTGGTCGGCGTACCAAAAGAGATCAAGAATCACGAGTACAGGGTGGGATTGACCCCCACCAGTGTCCTGGAGCTGGTATCTGCCGGACACAAAGTCATTGTGCAAACTGGCGCCGGTGCCGGTATAGGGGAGGACGACGCCGCCTACCAGAGCGCCGGCGCGACCATCATCGACACCGCCGAACAAGTGTTCGCCGAGGCTGAAATGATCGTCAAGGTCAAAGAGCCGCAACCCAACGAGTGCAAGATGCTGCGCCCCGGCCAGATTCTCTTCACCTATCTGCACCTGGCACCCGACCCCACGCAAACCCAACTGCTGGTCGAATCCGATTGCGTCGCCATCGCCTATGAAACCGTCACCGATCGCGACGGCGGGCTGCCGCTGCTGGCGCCGATGTCGGAGGTTGCCGGTCGCATGTCGATTCAGGCGGGTGCCACCTGTCTGGAGAAATCCAATGGCGGTTCCGGCAAGCTGCTCGGCGGCGTACCGGGTGTGGAAGCGGCCAAAGTGCTGGTCATCGGCGGCGGTGTGGTCGGCAGCAACGCGATGCAAATGGCGATTGGCCTCGGCGCACAGGTGACGGTACTGGATCGGTCCATCGCCCGCCTGCGCGAGCTCGATGCCCAGTTCGGCAGCGCGGCCAATATGGTCTACTCCACTCGTGCCGCACTCGAATCTCACGTAGCCGCATCTGATCTGATCATCGGTGCGGTCCTGATCCCGGGTGCCGCCGCGCCTAAGCTGGTCTCGCGAGAGATGCTCGGCAGCATGCGCAAGGGATCGGTACTGGTGGATGTGGCAATCGACCAGGGCGGCTGCTTTGAAACCAGCAAAGCCACCACCCACGCTGAACCCACCTACATCGTCGATGACATCGTGCACTACTGCGTGGCCAACATGCCAGGCGCCGTTGCCGCCACCTCAACGCACGCGCTGAACAACGCCACCCTGCCATTCACCATGGCGCTGGCGAATCTGGGTTATCAGGAAGCGCTGCAGAAAGACCCGCACCTGATGGAAGGGCTGAACGTCCACCGCGGCGCGATCACCAATGCCCCGGTTGGTGAAGCACTGGATCTTCCGTACATCTCAACTCAGGCCGCACTTGGACTGTAAATCACGCGGCGAGGGGGCAATCCCCTCGCCAGCTTTGCAATCGTAGC
>CAZNIS010000188.1:0-4377 GCA_964573105.1 uncultured Granulosicoccaceae bacterium | reverse complement strand
GTCGTGCTCCCACGAAAAGCCTCCGTGGGACCTGGTCTCCGACCGGGGAACAAGTTAGCGCGGCACCTTCCCCGCACAACTTGTTCGCTCGACTGAGTCATTCTCCTCACACACTCGCGCACGGCTGTCTCATGCCTACACCGCTACCGCACACTTTCACTCTTGCAGTACACTCGCACCACCCTGTCCGCTCTAGGAGCCTCGTCGCTTCATGTCTGCCAGCACCGATACGCGCAAGCCGAATTTCCTGTTTTTGATCACCGATCAACACCGTGCCGACTGGCTCGGCTGTGCCGGACATCCGGTTTTGAAAACACCTCATATCGACGCGCTGGCAGCGCTCGGCACACGATTCGAGGAATTCTATGTTGCAAGCCCGGTCTGCATGCCGAATCGTGCATCGCTGATGACCGGTCGCTATCCGTCGGTGCACGGCCTGCGATCAAACGGCTGCACATTGCCTACCCGCGCCAATACCTTCGTCGATGTGCTGCGTGCCGGCGGCTACACCACGGCATCGATCGGCAAGAGTCATCTGCAGCCATTCACCAGTGACCCGCCACGGCTGAAAAAAACCGTCGAAACCGGGCCGATCACCGAGGCCTGGAAACCCGAACCGGACGACTACACACTGGAACAACCCGAGAACTACACGACCGATGAGCGCTATGACTTTGCCGTCCCGTACTACGGTTTTGAATACATCGACATGGTGACGTCTCACGGCGATCGGGCCGGCGGCCACTACCATCAGTGGTTCCGCGAAAAGGCACCGGAGTATCAGACAAGCTGGCAGGCGCTGCACGATCCGGCCAATGAGTTGCCTCACAGCTATACCGTCTCGCAAGCGTACAGAACGCCGATTCCAGAAGACCTCTATCCCACCGCCTACATTCGCGACAGCGCCTGTCAGTATCTGGCGCAACAAGCCGACGAGGACAAACCTTTTTTTGCGTTTGTCTCATTTCCCGACCCGCACCATCCGTTCAACCCGCCAGGCGTCTACTGGGATAAATACCAGCCCGAGCAGTTCAGCATTGACCGCCCCTGGTCATCGCATAAAAACCCCACCCCGCCGATGCGCTACTGCAACGACGAATTCCAGGCCGGTAATCCGCCTCCATCGCCACAGACTGCATTCGTCACCGGTGATAAGGAGGTGCGCGAAGCGATGGCACTGACTGCGGGCATGATCGCGATGGTTGATGATGCGATCGGGTCGATTGTCCAATCGCTGAAAGACAGCGGCCAGTTCGACAACACCGTGATCGTCTTTACCTCCGATCACGGTGACTACATGGGCGACTACAACATGATGCTAAAAGGTGCCGCGTCGATGCGTGGCATCAATCGGGTCCCTTTTATCTGGCGTGACCCGGCTGATAAAGGGGTCAACGTCACTCATTCACTCGCCTCGACACTCGACATTGCACCCAGTATTTTGGCGCGCGCCGATATCAATCCCTACTACGGGTTGCAGGGCGTCGATATCGCACCGGCTATTCGCGAAGATGCGCCACTGCGCGAGAGCCTGATGATCGAGTATCAGGATGGCTTTGCGCGGCTGGGCTTTGAATCCCCGGCGCGGGTGCGCACCCTGCTGCACGATGGCTGGCGGCTCAGTGTGTACAAGGGGCAAGACTGGGGGGAGTTGTACAATCTGAACAATGATCCGCACGAGTCACACAACCTGTGGGACGAGCCATCGAGCGCTGGTACCAAGGCCATAATGATGGAAATGCTGACAGACCAATTGATTGCCGCGATGGACGAAAGTCCACGTCCAACGCGACTGGCGTAGCCACACACGGCTTGCGATTCGAATTCAAAGGGCAACACAAATGCACAATGCAGCGTGTAAACCGGACGCAACAGTAACCGAGTGGCTCAGCCAGCTCGATAGCCTATTGCAACAGCCATCCGCTGGCGCCATTGAATCGCTTTTTGTCGCCGGGTGCTACTGGCGCGACGCACTGGCGTTCACATGGAACATTGAAACGTTTGAAGGCAGCGCAACCGTTGCAGAGCGACTGTCTTCTCACAGTGCGCTAACAATCGCCAACTCAGTGGCGGTCGATCCTGCAGCGCCCGCTCCACAACAGGTCGAACGCGTCAGCCGCAACTGCATCGAAGCCTATTTCACCTTCCAGACCACCATCGGTCGCTGTCGCGGTATCGTGCGGCTGGTCTGCACGGACCCACAATCTGACAGCTGGCACGCCTGGACGCTGCTGACGTCACTCGAATCACTGCACGGATTTGCAGAGACAACAGGTGATAACCGCCCAATCGGGCAGTCGTACTCGCGGGATTTTAATGGTCCCAACTGGCTCGATCAGCGTCTCGCCTCGCAGGCCTACGACAATCGCGAGCCGACGGTACTCGTGGTCGGCGGAGGTCAGGCGGGTTTGTCGATCGCAGCCAGGCTGATGCAACTGGGCGTCGATACCCTGATCATTGATCGACACGCGCGCATCGGCGACAACTGGCGCAAGCGCTATCACGCACTGACACTCCACAACCAGGTGCACGTCAATCACCTGCCCTACATGCCGTTCCCACCAAACTGGCCGGTGTATATCCCCAAAGACAAACTCGCCAACTGGTTTGAATGTTACGTCGAGGCGATGGAGCTGAATTTTCGCACCGAGTGCGAGTTGATCGATGCCAGCTACGATGATAACGCCGGACACTGGCGCGCAAACGTGCGTCACGCCGACGGCAGCATCGCTACCCTGCAGCCGCGGCATATCGTCATGGCAACCGGTGTCAGCGGCATACCCAACCGGCCGTCGCTGCCGGGCCTTGACAATTTTTGCGGTACGATTCTGCACTCGAGCGAGTATCGCGACGGTGAGGACTGGCAAGGCAAAAACGCCATTGTGGTCGGTACCGGCAACAGCGGTCACGACGTCGCACAGGATCTCGCCTCAAGCGGCGCGATGGTCACGATGATTCAGCGAAGCTCTACACTGATTGTCAGCATCGAACCCAGTGCCCAGCTGCCCTATGTGCTCTACGACGGCAGCCGCTCGCTTGAAGATACCGATCTGATCGCAGTCTCCATGCCGATGCCACTGATGCGAGAGGCGCATATCGGCTACACCATTACATCTCACGAGCTGGACGCTAGGCTCCTGGCTAATCTTGAGGCGACCGGTTTTAAGCTCGACTCACCCGCCAATCACGCCGGCTGGCAATTCAAATATCTGACGCGCGGCGGCGGCTACTATTTCAATGTCGGCTGCTCGGACATGCTGATCGACGGCACGATCAACCTCGTGCAATTCGCGGACACCGATACCTTTACCCCTTCCGGGCTCAACATGAAGAACGGTAACACTATCGAGGCCGATCTGGTGGTACTGGCGACCGGATACAGGCCTCAGGAAGAACTGGTCGAAAAGCTGTTTGGCAAACATGTCGCACAACGCGTCGGTCCAATCTGGGGCTTTGGCGACGAGCTTGAACTTCGCAATATGTATTGCAGGACCGGACAGCCCGGTCTGTGGTTTATCGAGGGCAGTTTTGCCCAGTGCCGCATCAACTCAAAATACCTGGCGCTGCAGATCAAGGCTTGTGAAGAGGGCTTGCTGGCGCTCGATAAGTCGCTATCCGCCTGATCCGCTGGCGTCAGGATATTCGAAACGGAGGAAAACATGACCGCCTATCTGATCGTTCGCGCCGAGGTGCCCGAGGCCGACCGCGAGGCATTCGATCACTGGTATCAGACCGAACACCTGCCCGATGCCAAGGCCGCGTTTAACGCCACAGCCGCCAGCCGCGGCTGGAGTGCAGAAACCAGCGGCGTGCATATCGCGTTCTACCAATTCCCCAGTCTGCTACAGGCACAGTCGATTGCATCGTCGGCAGAAATAGAAACGCTGATCGCCGAATTTGATCGCCAGTGGCAAGGGCGCGTGACAAGAACGCGGGAAGTGGTTGAAATCGATCAATCGATTTGATCGACTGCATGGACAAATCCCGCAGTCACCCCAGTGACTATTGAAGCGCTATGACCAGACAAACACTCCACCACATCGACACCGGCACCAATGCGGGCGACGATAAACCAGCACTTGTGCTGGTACACGGATTTACCTGCGATCACACCGACTGGCAGCACCAGATCGAGGCGCTGAAACATCGATTTCGCATCATCGCCGTCGATCTGAATGGTCACGGCCAGTCACCACAAGGCGAACCGGATCCTCATGCGATGGGCGAGGAACTGGCCGCACTGTTAAACCAACTCCAACTGCAACGCACCATCCTCATCGGTCACAGCATGGGCACACGGGTAATTGCCGTGGCCGCCACATTGGTACCAGTGTCGGGACTGATTTTCGTAGACGGCTCGCGCGGGGCGAGTTCACA
>CAZNIS010000187.1:0-4482 GCA_964573105.1 uncultured Granulosicoccaceae bacterium | reverse complement strand
GGCTTTTCGTGGGAGCACGACTCCGTCGAGCGAACAAGCCGTGAGGGGAACGAATCAAATACCGATAAATCGTAGGGCTGTTAGGCCTAAGGGCACCTGCCAGAGCGCAAAAAATGGTACGTGCGCAATGGCTTACGGCCCCTACGTTGCTTGCACTCTACTCAAGTTAATACGGCAATCCGACATAGTTCTCCGCCAGTGCAGTTTGCGCGGCTGGATTGTCTCTGAGGTAGGTGAGTTCGGCGTGCTGCATTTTGACGTCGAACGGCGACTGGTCGGGAAAGCGGTGCAGGATGTTTGTCATCCACCAGCTAAAGCGTACGGTTCGCCACACGCGCGCCAGTGCGCGTTCTGAATAGCGATCGATGCCTTCGCTGTCGCCGTCTTCATAATACTGGCGCAGGCCGTTGTACAGGTAGTGCACGTCGGAGGCTGCGGTGTTCAATCCCTTGGCGCCGGTGGGCGGCACGATATGCGCGGCGTCGCCGCACAGGAACAATTTGCCCCAGCGCATTGGCTCGCAGACAAACGAGCGCAGCGGGGCGATGGACTTTTCAATCGACGGGCCGGTTTGCAACTGTTCGACAAAATCGTCCGGCACGCGGCGTTTGAGCTCATCCCAGAACTGCTGATCGCTCCAGTTGTCGACGCTGTCATCGGCCGTGCACTGCACGTAGTAGCGGCTGAGGTTTTCGTTGCGCATCGAACACAAGGCGAAACCGCGCTGCGAGTTGCAGTAAATCAGCTCGTCGTTGATCGGCGGTGTCTCGGACAAAATGCCCAGCCAGCCAAACGGATAGATCTTTTCGTACTCGTTGCGCACGTCGGCGGGAATGGTGGTTCGGCTGACCCCGTGAAAGCCATCGCAGCCGGCGACAAAATCGCAGTCTAGTGTTTTAGTCTGAGTGCCGATGCGATAGGTGACGCTGACGTTGTCAGTATCGGCATCGTTGATCTGCACGTCTTCGACGTTGAATTCCACCACGCCGCCGGCGGCCTCGCGCGCGTCGTACAAGTCGCGCGTGACTTCGGTCTGGCCGTAGACGACGACAGGCTTGCCAACCAGGTCGAGGTAGGGCACCTGAAAGTGATGGTTGTCGTAGGCGAGTACACTGCCGCCGTGTTCAAAGCCCTGTTCGGCCAGCCGCGCTCCGACGCCAGCCTCGTGCATCAGCGAGACCAGGCCCTGTTCCAGTACGCCGGCCCTGATGCGCGCGAGCACGTAGTCGCGGGTCTGGCGCTCCAGCACCACGCTGTCAATGCCGCGAGTGTGCAGAAGTTGGGACAGCAACAGTCCCGACGGACCTCCACCGATGATGGCGACCTGTGTCCTCATAGCGCGTTGATCGGGATTTTGATGGTGGGCTTGCCGTCCTGCTCGGGCAGATCGCCGGCGCGCATGTTGACCTGTATGGAGGGCAGGATCAGCTTTGGCATCTTCAGCGTGGCATCGCGCGTGGTACGCATCTCGATGAACTGCTCGCGGCTGATGCCCTCGGCGGTGTGAATGTTCTCTCGCCGTTGCTGACCGACGGTGGTCTCGGATGCGACGGCGCGACCGCCAGGGCCGTAATCGTGACAGATGAAAAGACGCATCTCGTCGGGCAGCGCCAGCACTTTCTGGATTGAGTCATAGAGCTGGCCGGCGTCGCCACCGGGGAAGTCTGCGCGCGCCGAGCCGCCATCCGGCATGAACAGCGTATCGCCGACAAAAGCCGCGTTGCCGACCACATGCACCATGCAGGCCGGGGTGTGACCCGGCGTGGCGATGGCAAACGCCGGCATGTTACCAATCGTGTAGGTATCGCCATCGCTGAACAGTTGATCGAACTGTGAGCCGTCGCGGCGGAACTCGGTGCCGTCGTTGAAGACTTTGCCAAACGCCTCCTGCACCATCACGATATGCTCGCCAATGCCGATCTTGCCGCCACCTTTCTCCTGCAAGTAAGGGGCGGCCGAGAGGTGATCGGCGTGCACGTGTGTCTCGATGATCCATTCGAGCTCCAGGCCGTGTTGCTCGATGTGGGCAAGAAGTTTATCGGCACTTTGCTGCGTGATTCGACCGGCGGCGTAGTCAAGATCCAGCACTGAATCGAATACCGCACAGGCTTTGCTGTCCGGGTCCTTGACGATGTAACTGAAGGTGTTGGAGTCGTCGTCGAAGAATGAGGTGACTTCGGGCACCACATTCATGGCTACGGAGTACTGGGACATATCGCCGTTGAATCCTCTGTTTTTGATTGGTTCATTGTCTGTAATGTAGGGACAGTTCGCCAGTTTCGCTATGGTCAGGCGGGATCAACATGGCTCAGCGCGACACGACTTTGGCGAGCACAATGCCAGCCAGCATGGCGGGCACAAAGACCAGAGTGCCAGTGGCGGCCATCGGCAGCGCCGTCAGCGCAGGCCCCGGGCAGAATCCACCCAGTCCCCAGCCGATGCCAAAAATGGCGGCACCCGAAATCAGTCGGCTATCGAGATCGGTTTTGCCTGGCCAGGCAAATCGCTCTGCGAACCACGGGCCGCTGCGCTGACGCAGTAGTCGGTAACCTGGCAAAGTCACGGCGATCGCGCCGCCCATGACAAAGGCCAGACTTGGATCCCAGCTACCGGCGATATCGAGAAAATTCTGCACCTTGGCAGGATTGGCCATACCGGAGATGATCAGCCCGAGTCCGAAGGTCAGGCCGGTGACTAGTGCGGCGATGATATTCATGTTCAGCCTCCCAGCAGATGGCGCACGATATAAACGGTTGCCGCCGCTGTGATCATGAAAGTGACGGTGGCGACAATTGAGCGCGCCGACAGACGCGAAATCCCGCACACGCCATGGCCGCTGGTGCAGCCGTTGCCGAACGCCGCGCCAAAGCCGACCAGCAGTCCGGCTACCGCCAGTGGCCAGATTCCGGTGTTGATGGTCTGCTCGACCGGGTTCGATGCAAGCAGGCCGTATAAAGGTGCCGCTGCCAGCAGCCCCAGCACGAGTGCGGCGGCCGGCAGCCAGCCGGCGGTGTCGACTTTGGGTGGCAGTATTCTGGAGAGGATGCCGCTAATGCCCGCAATGCGGCCGTTGCTCGCCATCAGCAACACTGCTGCAAGCCCGATCAGCATACCGCCGACCAGTGAGGTCAGCGGAGTAAAAGTTGTTTCCATCGGTTGTTGTTCTCGTCTTCGCGTAAAGCGTTGCAGTCTAGCGCTCGGCAGAGCACTTGTAAGGGACTTTTGTCACTCAAATTTTTTACACCTGTGTGCTGTCTGTAACATCACAGACGGCGCGAACTCTGCAACACTATAGAGCTCTGGCAATCGTCGATCGTCATCCGATCATCCTTACATTGCCGCGCAAACCTTAATTTCACGTACACCCGATGCCGCGCAGTTACCCATTGCGCTGCTTTCTTTTGCGAGCAGTCATAGCACAGGCCGGTTACCCACCGATCTGTAGTTGGCTGATGTTGATGTTTAGTTGCTATCCATTCCCGAGACCAGTCGCTTGAGCGCCAGTGCAGCCCTGACCCCTGAAATTATCGTCTCACTCGCGCTACTGGGTTTGACTGTCGTACTGCTGGTGACCGAAGTCGTGCGCATCGACGTGGCGGCGGTGGTAGTGCTGGTGTTGCTTGGCTTCTCCGGTGCGCTGCCCGGGGTCGAGCCGCTGATTCCGGCAGATGAGTTGTTCGAGGGGTTTTCCAGTAACGCGGTGATGTCGATCATCGCGACCATGATCATGGGTGCAGGCCTGGATAAAACCGGTACCATGAGCCACGTGGCGAACTGGATTCAGGCGGCCGGAAAAGGCAGCGAGCGGCGCATTATTACGCTGATCTCGGCCTGTGGCGCGCTGGTGTCAGGGTTTGTGCAGAACATTGGAGCGGCAGCGTTGTTTCTGCCAGTCGCGAACCGCATTGCCAGACTTACAGATACGCCCGCATCACGCATTCTGATGCCAATGGGCTTTTGCATTATTCTCGGCGGCTCGATCACGATGGTCGGCTCCAGCTCGCTGATCCTGCTGAACGATCTGATCGTCTCGTCTAACAAGGCTTTGCCGGCCGACAGCCAGATGGATACCTTCGGGCTGTTCGACGTCGCGCCGGTCGGCCTCGCATTGACGGTAGCCGGGCTGGTGCTGTTTGCGCTGCTGGGCGACAAACTGCTGCCGCGCGTGCGCAGCGCCACGCGCCGACCGATCACTGCGCGCACCAACGATTACTTTCAGCGCGTGTATAACATGTCGGGCGACATGTACGAGTTGCAGGCCACCATCGACAGCCCGCTGGTTGGTATGACGATCCTGCAGATCGAGCGCAGCCTCGAGCACGTGCCACTGATTCTGGCGATCAAGAGCGACGATAAAATCACCGTGGTGCCGTCCGGCAAGGATGTCATCTGGGTCGACAGCTTTCTCGGCGTCATGTGCGACAAGCGTCAGTTGATTCGCTTTGCCCGCAAATACAATCTGCGCATCGTCAAACACGAGAA
>CAZNIS010000186.1:0-4603 GCA_964573105.1 uncultured Granulosicoccaceae bacterium | reverse complement strand
AAATTCAGAACTCGCGTCGCGTCGGTGCTCGGCAAGCGTGCCGCACTCATTGCCTACGAACGCGCCGGAGGGAAGCGATAATGTCGATGCTCGTCTCAACTGTTGTCAATGGTGACAAGACCGAATTCGTCTGTGATCCGAGTGAAACGCTGCTCGACTCACTGCGCGATCGCATGGGTATGACCGGCGTCAAGGAAGGCTGTGGCACGGGTGATTGTGGCGCCTGCAGCATCATGCTGGATGGCGCGCTGGTGTGTTCGTGTCTGGTGCTCGGTGCCGAGGCCGAAGGGCGCGAGATCGAGACGGTCGAAGGTATGAGCGATGGCTCGAAGCTGCACCCGCTGCAGGAGAAATTTCTCGAGCACGCCGCTCTGCAGTGCGGTATCTGCACGCCGGGTTTTCTGATCGCCGCCAAGGCGCTGCTGGAAAAGAACCCCGATCCCACTGAAACCGAAATTCGCTACGCGCTGGCCGGCAATCTGTGCCGCTGCACCGGTTACGACAAAATTGTCAGGGCAGTGCAGGACGCTGCCAAAGTGATGAAGAGAAAGGCTAAAAAGGCATGAATGACGATCCCGGTTACACAGGTCAGACATTTAAATCCGTCGGCACGCGTCCGGTTCGCCCGGACGGTATCGACAAGGTTACCGGGCGCGCGCGCTACGGTGCCGACTTCACCATGCCCGGACAACTGACCGGGCTGATTCTGCGCAGCCCGCACGCACACGCCACGATTAAAAAGATCGACATCTCAAAAGCCGAGGCGCTGCCGGGTGTCAAAGCGGTGATCACATCCAAAGATATGCCGGATGAGACCGGTGGTGATCGCGAGCTGCTGCCGATTCTTGAAAACTGTATGGCACGCAAAAAGGCCTTTTACGATGGCCACGCGGTGGCCGCGGTCGCGGCCGTCGATATGCCAACGGCAAAGGCGGCACTGAAACTCATCGAGGTGGAGTACAAGATCCACAAGCACGTCACCGATGTCGACAAGGCCGTCGAGCCGAAGGCGCCGGTACTGCACCGCGACTGTTTCACTCGCGGCGTCGATCCCAAGCCTGAAAAACCGTCCAATGTTGCCCGCATCAGTACCTTTGGGCACGGCGATGTGGACGCCGGTTTCGAACAGGCCGACGTGATCATTGAGCGCAACTTCCGCACCGAGCAGACGCACCAGGGCTACATCGAGCCGCACGCCTGTGTTGCCAGCATCAGTCCGGATGGCTCCGGCGAGCTGTGGGTCTGCACGCAAGGACACTTTGTGTTCCGACAGCAGTGTGCGCAGTTGCTTGGCATGGATGTGTCCAAACTCCGCGTGACCTCATCAGAGATTGGCGGCGGCTTTGGTGGCAAGACTCACCTGTGGCTGGAGCCGGTGGCGATGGCGTTGTCGCGCAAGGCCAATCGTCCGGTCAAACTGGTGATGTCTCGCGAGGATGTCTTTCGCGCCTCGGGGCCGACCAGCGCCACCTCAATCGATGTGAAGATCGGCGTCACTAAAGATGGCCGCATCACTGCAGGCGACGCCACGCTGCGTTACACCAGTGGTCCGTGGGCAGGCTCCTGGGCGATGCTTGGCGCAATGACGGCCTTTGCCTGCTACGACATGGAAAATGTCAAAACCACCGGCCTTGAAGTGCTGGTCAACCGACCTAAAACCACCGCCTACCGGGCACCGTCGGCACCGATGGCAGCCTTTGCGGTCGAGAGCGTGCTGGATGAGCTTGCCAAACGCATCGGTATGGATGCACTGGAACTGCGGATCATGAACGCGGCAAAAGAAGGAACCCAGGCATCCTACGGGCCAGTCTATGGTCCGATCGGGATTGGTCCGTCGCTGGAAGCGGCAAAGAACCACCCGCATATGAAAGCAAAGCTTGGCAAGAATCAGGGTCGCGGCATGGCTTGCGGATTCTGGTTTAACTTTGGTGGTCAGTCCTGCACCAATCTGAATATCAGTATGGATGGTTCAGTCACACTTACCGTCGGCACCATCGATGTGGGCGGCGCGCGTGCATCACTGTCACTGTGTGTGGCAGAGGAGCTGGGTATTCCGTACGAGCAGGTGAAGACTGTGATCGGCGATACCGGCACGCTGGGCTACAACGAGATGACAGACGGCAGCCGTGGCACCTTTGCAAGCTCGATGTCGGCGATTATGTCCGCACGCAAGGCAATCGAGGAGATGCGCCATCGGGCGGCACGCATGTGGGAGATTTCGGTCGATGACGTGGTCTGGGAAGACGGCCACGCGCGCGCCACCGGCGACACCAATCTGCCGCCGCTGTCGATCGCAGACATCGCCTCTGCTGCCGAAAAAAGCGGCGGCCCGATCGCCGGCCACACCCAGTTGGTTGCCGATGGTGCCGGCGTGTCATTCGCTACGCACATCTGCGATATCGAGGTCGATCCGGAAACCGGTGCGACCAAAGTGGTGCGCTACACCGTCATTCAGGATGCCGGTAAGGCGGTTCACCCGACTTACGTCGAAGGGCAGTTCCAGGGTGGCGCAGCGCAAGGCATCGGTTGGGCGCTGAACGAAGAGTACGTCTATGGCGACGATGGCCGGTTGCAGAACCCGGGCTTTCTCGATTACCGCATCCCGGTCTGCTCTGACCTGCCGATGATCGACACGCAGATTCTGGAGATTCCCAATCCGAATCATCCCTACGGCATTCGCGGTGTCGGTGAGACCTCGATCGTGCCGCCGCTGGCAGCCATTGGCAACGCTGTGTCAAACGCTACCGGAGTACGCATGACGCATGTGCCGATGTCACCACCGCGCATCCTCGATGCGCTTGACGAAGCCCAGGCTTGATCGTCTGATATTTGATCGGCTGGAAGACCCGGCCTGCAATGGGCCGGGTCATTGAACGATACTGCCAGTGGCTGAAATACAGATCTGGGGCGGGCTGCGCCCGGCGGTGGGTGGCGCGAGCACAATCACCCTTGAAGCCGCCACCATCCGCGAGCTCTTTCGCAAGCTTGAAGAGCGCTACCCGAAAACCCTGCCGTATATCGAGCAGGGTATTTCCGTGTCGATCGATGGTGTCATCTATCGCGACAGCTGGGAAAAGAAACTGCCGAAAGGTGCGGAGATCTATTTGTTGCCACGCATTGAGGGCGGTTGACAGCGTTCACGCTGCGAGTTGATAGACGGTTCCCTCTACCGGGAACGACACCTGACCCTTTTCCACGGCGCGGCGATCGGGTGAGCGGCTGGCTTTAATCTGATCGAAGAGCTGCACGATGTTGTTTTCGTTGGCGACTGACTGAGCGACCGTGTCGGCATCGTCCTCGTCGACCATGTCGTAACAGGCGAGGTAATGAACGAATGCGCGCGGATCGGTTTTGCCTGGCACGAACAGATAGCAGCCGCCACTGTACTGCTCTTCCTCGGGTATGTTGTGAGTCTCAAAATACTCCTCGACACCGGCCATGCCCCAGGTTTGTAACTCATCGGTTTTCAGGCTGACAAACGTATCCTGAAGTTGTTTGTCGTTGAGCTTCTTTTTCTCCATAGCCGCAATGTCGCGAAATTCGCTGAAGCTGATTCCGCCGTTGCGGTTGCGGTGCGCCTGTTCCATTTTGTAGAAACCTTCAACAGTGTCGCGGAAGTTTTCATTGTTGAACGTCTTCGCGTCCAGTTGTGCGCATCGTTGTTGTATCAGCTCGAAGCCGTCCTGCGGTGCGCTGTCTTTCAAAAAGATTTTTTCAAGCCCCGGCGGTGCTTCGAATACTTCGGCAAACGGTGTGCTGGTGACAGTCAGCATCTGGCCATCCGGTGTCTCGTGCACGATATCGTAGAAAAGTCCCATGCCGTCGATCTGGTAAATAATGCCGCAGTATTTCGGGTGAAACAGGCTGCACAAACGAACCTGTGGCAACTCCTCCACATCGTAGGGTTTTCCCATCGTGAAGCCCAGATCAGAAAAAGCCGAGCGCATCTTGGCAGCCTCCTTTGAATCCAGCCACTCAGGCGCCAGGTCCTCGTGCAGATGAATGGTCAGTGGCGTCGTTGTGTCCGACCCGCAATTCTTGATCGCTCTGCGGATGAACAGAAAAAACCGCCGACAAGCACAATCGCCGCCAGTGCGATTGCGATCAGACAGCCGATTACTATTTTGATCAGAAGACTCATGATTGCTTATTACCTCAGCCGATGTCACCAGCGAAATAGTGGCGTCCGGCTAACTGCTGTGAATGGGCTTGCAGGGTTTCGGCAATGGCAGTGACGTATTGAGTCAGACTGTCGACTACGAGCAGCGCGTCACAGTGTGGTTGTGTGCATGCGTAGTGGGTAGCGAGCGTTAGTCGCAGAGGCAAGCGGAAAGCTGTCCGCGCGCTTGTTCCCCGGT
This sequence comes from uncultured Granulosicoccaceae bacterium, assembly GCA_964573105.1. Classification (GTDB taxonomy): domain Bacteria; phylum Pseudomonadota; class Gammaproteobacteria; order Granulosicoccales; family Granulosicoccaceae; genus CAKZSB01. The sequence goes on along the minus strand of CAZNIS010000186.1, from coordinate 245 downwards.
CGGAGACCGGGTCCCACGGGTGCTTTTGTGGCAGGGCCGCTGTGTTACTCGACGCCGTGCGGGAAAGAAAGTCGACCGCGCAAATTCCCCGAGCGGGGCTCGCGTCCCACACGGGCTCATGGTGGGAGGGCAGCCCCGCTGCGCGAACATGCTGTACGTTGGCACAACGCCGACCACGCTTGTTCCCCGATCGGAGACCAGGTCCCACGGGTGCTTTTGTGGCAGGACCGCTGTGTTACTCGACG
>CAZNIS010000185.1:3668-4646 GCA_964573105.1 uncultured Granulosicoccaceae bacterium | reverse complement strand
AGTGCGCGCATCACCGGTATTGGAATGCCATGATCACCGCCTAGCGTGATCAGTGTTGCGCCATGGTTAAATATCTTTCTGGCAGCGGCTTCTGCGCGTGCATAGTGCTGGCTGTGATCGGTTCTGTCTGCCGTTACGTTGCCGCAATCCACGACCCGGATATCGCGATTGTCGAATAGCGGGCCGCCCAGATCCCAGTCGTAGTGGTTTAGGGTGTACAGGATGTCAGTGGCATTGGTGAACTGGCGGATCGCATCCGGCGCCTTGCTTTGTTCATTGGCCATGCTTCCAGCGTCGTATGGCATGCCGTAAGGGATGCCGAGAATGGCGATGTCTGCAGCGAGTTCGTTGAGGTTATTCGTGAAGGGGAAGTCGAGGAATGTTTGGGGCGTGGTGCCAGGTGGCAGGGTTAGTGGCGAGTGTTTAGACGTGTTGGCCATTGACATTGGTCTCGTGATCCCGATTGCGATTACTCCGCACCAACTTACACGAAACACGCGACTGTAATACAGTTGTTTTCGCTAAACGATGGGGGGCTTGATCGTTGTCTGGTTGTGGGTCATTGGGATCAGGCTTGCGGTATTCGGTGTGTTGCTCGGCTCACGTAGTTCGGTTTGTGGGTGTTGTAGGTTGGTGCAAAGCCAGCGCATCGGTTGATGTTTGTTGACAGCTGGCATGGTGATACAACAGTCACCAGGCGTCAGGGTCGCGTGCCCAACAATGTTGTGAGGGGGGGGCTGCTTGTACGTTACGTCGGGCAGGCTTTGCTTTTTGTCGGGCACGCTTCGCTTTGCTTCGCTGGGGCCCGACCTACGGGTTTTCGGTGTGGGGTTCGGTGCGTAGTAACGCTATTGCTAACCGCAGGCCCATTGCAGGCCCGCGGCTTTTCAAATTACCTTCAGCCAATCGCCTTTAGCAATGTCTCACCCAGCTTGGCGGGTGACGGCGATACGACAATGCCTGCACTTTCCATCGCGG
>CAZNIS010000185.1:0-3658 GCA_964573105.1 uncultured Granulosicoccaceae bacterium | reverse complement strand
ATCTTGTCTTCCGCGCCGCCTTTACCGCCGGAAATCACGGCACCCGCATGGCCCATGGTTCTACCCGGAGGTGCGGTGCGACCGGCGATAAATCCGGCCATGGGCTTTTTGCGGCCTTTGGCTGCCTGTTCGATCAGCCATTCGGAAGCGTCTTCTTCGGCAGAGCCACCGATCTCACCGATCATGATGATGGACTTGGTTTCATCGTCGTCGAGGAAGAGATCCAGCACGTCGATGAACTCGGTGCCCTTGACGGGATCGCCGCCAATGCCAACCGCGGTGGTCTGGCCTAAACCTGCGGTGGTCGTTTGATAGACCGCTTCGTAGGTTAAGGTGCCGGAGCGCGAGACCACGCCGACTGAACCCTGCTGAAAAATGCTGCCAGGCATGATGCCGATCTTGCATTCATTGGGTGTCAGGATGCCGGGGCAGTTCGGGCCGACCAGGCGCGAGTTGGAATCGTTCAGCCGCGCTTTGACGTTGACCATATCCCGCACTGGCACACCTTCGGTGATACAGATGATCAGCGGCATTTCGGCGTCGATCGCCTCGATGATAGCTGCGGCGGCACCGGCGGGTGGCACGTAGACAACGCTTGCATTGGCGCCGGTGGCGTCCATGCCTTCTTTTACGTTGGCGAAGACAGGCAATTCTGCACCTTTGGCATCGCCGTTTTCACAAGTCCAGGTGGAGCCGCCCTTTTTCGGGTGGATGCCGCCAACCATTTTCGAACCGTGGTAGGCGAGTGCCTGTTCGGTGTGAAAGGTGCCGGTCTTACCGGTCAGGCCCTGGACCAGAACTTTGGTGTCTTTGTTGATCAGAATTGACATGTGCTCTACCCCTTGACCGCTTTGACGATTTTCTGTGCCGCGTCGTCCAGATCGTCCGCCGCGATGACGTTGAGGTCACTGTTGTTGATGATGTCCTTGCCCTCCTGAACCTTGGTGCCTTCCAGGCGCACCACCAGTGGCACGGGAAGCCCCACTTCCTTGACGGCCTGAACCACACCCTCGGCGATCACGTCGCAACGCATGATGCCACCGAAAATGTTGACCAGAATGCCCTTGACGTTCGGATCAGAGGTGATGATTTTGAAGGCCGCGGTGACCTTCTCGGTGGTGGCGCCACCACCCACATCCAGAAAGTTGGCGGGCTCGGCACCGTAGAGCTTGATGATGTCCATCGTCGCCATGGCGAGGCCTGCGCCATTGACCATGCAGCCGATATCGCCATCCAGCGCGATATAGGCCAGATCGTATTTGGAGGCCTCGATTTCCTTTTCGTCTTCTTCGGTCTCGTCGCGAAGCTTCGCGATCTCCGGCTGACGGAACATGGCGTTGTTGTCGAATGAGACTTTTGCATCCAGTACTTTCAGGTGGCCATCTTTCAGCATCACCAGCGGGTTGACTTCCAGCAGGCTCATGTCGCTTTCCATGAATGCCTTGTACAGAATGGGGAAGAGCGTCTCGCCGTCTTTGGCGGCCGTGCCGGTCAGTTCGAATGCGCTGTTGAGTTTGGTGACATCGGCGTCGGTGATGCCGGTTAGCGGGTTGATACCGATGGTGTGGATTTTCTCTGGCGTGTCGTGGGCGACGGCCTCGATGTCCATGCCGCCCTCGGTGGAGGCGACAAACGATACCTGGCTGGTTTCACGGTCAACCAGGATCGACAGATACAGCTCGGTTTCGATCTCTGCGCCGTCTTCTATATACAGGCGGTTGACCTGCTTGCCCGCTGGGCCGGTCTGCTTGGTGACCAGCGTCTTGCCGAACATCTCGCGCGCATTGTCTTTGGCCTCATCGGCCGAGAAGCTCACTCGGACACCGCCCTTGGCATCTTCCGGCAGCTCTTTGAATTTGCCCTTGCCGCGTCCGCCCGCGTGAATCTGGCTCTTCACCACGTAGACCGGGCCAGGCAGCGCGTCGATCGCACGGTCGATATCGTCGAGCGATAACACCGGCTCGCCCTTCGACACCGGGGCGCCGAATCCCGCCAACAGTTTCTTGGCCTGATACTCGTGAATGTTCATCTGCGATAGTTCTCCAATAGATACTTGTTAGCCAGAATGAGAGAAGAATGGGTGGATACGGGTCTTGTTCAGCCAGCTGTGCCGCGGTTTTCTGTATCGACGCATATGCAGGCGAGACGCAGATCCATCGCGCAACGACAAGTGACGCCTGCCAGCTACTTTGAAACGACTTTGAGATTCTGTATATTGTATACCAGCGTCAATTTGAGCCTGAATATCGCGAGCGGACAGCGTGGCACGGTGGCCATGCCGGTTTGCAATCGATATGACTCCGAGATCCGACACAGGTGCCCGAAAAACCGGTGAATGTCATAGTTTCCGGGCAGTTAGGCGATAGTATACCAGCGCTAAAACTGTGATCGCGCGCAAACTTCCCCTTAGCCAAGCAAGATAGTGACCGGGAACGCGTCGAGCAAACGCTGCGCGGCGACACAGGGGCGCGCAGATCGCGGCAACGCATGCGGCAAGCAGGCCAGAACAACCGACAACCACGGCGAATTTTTGGGGAACAAGCAATGCGATTAATAGTGATGGGACAGCAGGCCTTTGGCAAAGATGCGCTGGCCAAAATACTCGAAGCCGGCACCGATGAGGTCGTCGCCGTCTACTGTGAGCCCGACCGCGACGGCGGCAAGATCGATCCGATCAAGGAATTCGCGCTGGAGCAGGGGATCGCCGTCCATCAGCCCGCCCACTTCAAGGATCAGCAAACGATAGATGAGATGGCCGCGTTGAATGCCGACCTGATGGTCATGGCGTTCGTCAATGTATTCGTGCCCGAGGCTGCGCGCGATACACCAAAGCTAGGTTCGATCTGTTTTCATCCGTCACTGCTGCCGCTGCACCGTGGCCCGTCAGCCGTCAACTGGCCGATCATCATGGGGCGCGAGGAATCCGGCTACTCCTGGTTCTACCCAACCGACGGACTGGACGAGGGCGACGTGCTATTGCAGTGGAGCTGCCCGATCGAACCGGACGACACCGTCATCAATCTCTACTTCAAAAAGATCTATCCATCCGCCGTGGATTCAGTGCTGCAAGTGTGCGATCTCTTCCGCTCTGGCAACCCGCCGCACATCGTGCAGGACGAATCACAGGCCACCTACGAACGCCGCTGCACCGCCAAACACGCACACATCGACTGGTTCAAGCCGGTAGCGCAAGTGTACAACCTTATCCGTGGCACCAATCCGGCCCCCGGTGCGTGGACGACACACAACGGCGACAAGCTCGGTGTATTCGATTGCCAACGTGTGCCCGGTGATGGCGTTGCCGGGCGCGTGATGGAAATCAACGATGATGGCTTCGTCGTGCAAAGCGTCGGCGGCCGCATTCTGGTCAAGCGCGTGAAGCCGCATGATGGTGGCAAACTCACAGCAGCCGAATGGGTGGCGGCCAATGGTTTGGCGGTGGGGGATAGTCTGGGCTAGCAAATCACTTGGCGCAGTTGCAGTTTGCATCACTGCCTGTAAGTGTAAAACGGCAGTGCGTAATGCATTATGTACCCCGACTGGTGAAGCAACAGCGTTGTCTTTTGGGTAGGTGTTCACAGCACGCCTGTCTCACCCATGGGCGGTGTCGGTCGTAGCCTGGCCGGCCGCACCTGGCCGGCCGCACCTGGCCGGCCGC
>CAZNIS010000184.1:0-4659 GCA_964573105.1 uncultured Granulosicoccaceae bacterium | reverse complement strand
TGCTGTTCCGATTGCTGCAGCGTACCTTCAAGGGTGACGCCGGCCTGCAACTGCTGTGGCGAATCATTGAAGGATATGAAGTCGCTCCCGGCCGTGGTTTGCCAATCGGCTCGCTGACCTCGCAACACTTCGCCAACTATTTTTTGAATGACTTCGACCAATCGCTGCTGGCGAACGGTCTTGCCCGAGCGCATTGCCGATACATGGATGACATTATCTGGTGGTGCGATTCCCGCGAGCACGCTCGCAGTTCACTTGAATTAGCCACGGCACAACTGGCAGGCATTGGCCTGACGGTCAAGGCCAACCCGGTGATCAATCGCAGCGAGCGCGGCGTCGCATGGTGCGGTTATCGAATAACCCCAGGGCAATTGCGACTGTCGCGCCGACGGCGGCGTCGTTACGCGCAACAGCGCCAGCTGTGGGAGCTACGCTGGCGAGAGGGCCTGATCACGGATGACGAACTGCAATCGTGTTACGCGGCGGTCAATTCGATTCTGTGCGGCGTCGAGCACATCGGATGGCGGCGCGAAAACCTGCGCCGCCATCCATCTCCTGACGTATAGCGTTTGGTTTTTGCGTTAACATGCCACTGGGTAACAGGCACAAGGTACGAGGCGCGTGCTGCGCGGTGGCAGTTTCAACAACCCGGCCGTCAACGCACGTTGCGCGAGGCGCAACGCCAACGCACCCGGCAACCGCAATGACAACACGGGCTTTCGTCTTGCCCGAGCTCACAATGGGCTGGATAGCCCCTGCTGACCAGTCTGCTATCCAGTTCGTGACTTCACGACAAAAAGCAAAGACCACCCGGCGTGTCAGTAGGCCGGTTGATGCGCGAACGGGCGCCGGGTGGTTGATACCAATCGCGTAGGTCGGTGCAAAGCTTGCGCAGCTTGTGTGCCCGACGTCACGACGTTAATTCCTCCCCAAGTGTTGGCCACACCTGGCGCTTTCCACCAACCTGCGGACAATTGTGCCGAGACTCGTTAAACTGCCACCATGAGTCCGCTTAGCCGCAGTGAGAAATTCGACGTAAAGCTGTTTCTGGCCTCGCCTGGCGATGTCGATGAGGAGCGTGCGCTGGTGTCGAAGGTCGTCGCTAAACTTATTGCGGAAGATCACTATCAGCGGCACTTTTGGATCGATATCATCGCCTGGGATCGCGAAGGCAAAAAGGTCGCGATGCATGCGGCGCAATCGCCGCAGTTGACGATTGCAGACAAACTGCAACAGCCCCGCAACTGCGACCTTGTCGTGACCATTCTCTGGTCGCGCATGGGCACACCGTTGCCGGCAGACATCTGCAAAGACAATGGCGATCCGTATTTGTCCGGCACCGAGTGGGAATTTTGCAATGCGCTGGAGGGTTATCGGGACAACCCGGATCTCGCCATCTGGCTCTACCATCGTACGGCAGAGCCCAAACTTGGCATGGAAGACCCCGATTTTGATGACAAACGCGCCCAGTGGCTGACAGTTAAGGGATTTCTAGGCAGCCTGAAAAACGATGACGGATCGATTCAGCATGGTACAAATGGCTATGCCGATCCAGAACAATTCGAAATCGACTTCGAGGCGCATCTGCGAGACTACCTGAATCGCGCACTTGCCGGCGACGTGCTTGACCCACCGCCAGTCCCGCCGCCGTCTATTGCCTTAACGGACAATGCACAACGGCTCAAAGCGACGTTGATCGCTGGAGAACCCGCCGACAACGACCTGCTCGAAGCGGTCTACCAAGAACAACCCACCAGCATTGAAGCCTATCGCCTGTGCCGCTACGCCGTCTGGTCACGCGATCAGGAGCCGTTGCAAAAGCGCTTTGTCAATCTGCACCTGCTGATCGATCGCGGACTCAAACATCAGCAGGCGCGTCTGGAGCAGGCGGAAAAGCGCTACGACGATCTGCAGCAGCTGTTGCAGGAAAACAGCCGCCACCCTGCCTGGGTTTTGATCGGTGATCCCGGCTGCGGCAAGTCGACGGTATTGCAGCACTATGAGTTGACTGTAGCATTGCAAGGTATTGTCGGTGACAGCGATGAGCTGTGCGTCTGGCAGCGCTTGTCTGAATACAGCATTGATGATCCGCCTCCGGCTCAGTGGCTCGCCGCAAAGTGGCGTGAGAACTGGCCGCAGTTGCCGGCGCTGGATGAACTCGACCAACGGTACGCATTGCGATTTGTGCTCGATGGTTTAAACGAGATCAGCGTGCGCAACGACGATGACTATCGCGTCGTGGTGCGCCGCTGGGTGGAGTGGGCGGCGGCGCGCGACAAGCGCGGTGGCACCATCGCCCCGTTGTTCAGCGTGCGGCGTCTGAATCACAGCGTGCCGTTTGTCCAGCACGATTTCAGCGCGTTGCTGATTAAGCTTGAACGCTGGAACGAGGCACAGATACGGGAGTACATCGAAAGCCGCGACGGTGTCGAGGCGCTGTGGCCGCAAATAAAAGACGATGAAAAACTGCTGGAGTTTTCATCGCTGCCAATCAATCTGGTGCAACAGTGTGAGCTCTACACTTCACTGAACCGACCGGCCAGAGATCGCGCTGAACTCTTCGGCGGCCTTTTGTGGCAACGCCTGATGCGCGCACACGAGCGCGATGAACTGCTCGCCCCCGGATTGCTCGGACCGGACGATAAACTGGAGCTGACCAACCCCGAAGACTGGACGGAAAATCTATTGCATCCACCGGCACAGGGGGCGCTGCTGGCAGCACTTGGCAGGCAGGCGGCGATCATGCATCAGCGCGGCACCGATGTGACCGTGAATACGGCAGAAGTTGCCATTGAACTGGATGACGATTTGCGCCGCGCCTGGCTGATGGCAGTGGGCAAAATGAATATTGTCGACTTTGGCAAGCGGGGGAAATTTCGCTTTGAACACCAGAGCTGGCAGGAGTATTTTGCGGCGCGTGGTTTAGCTGCCCGGCGTTGGAATGAAAGTGATGATTCATTGCCCAGGCTGGCAGCGCCGCAACCGGAACTGCTTGAGAAGACGATGCGCAGGCTGTCGGTCGGCGACGAATTGCCAGGCCCCGGCGTCAGTCACTGGGAGGAGGCGGCGAAAATACTGCTGCAACTGGTCGACGGAGAAGACCGGGATCGCTGGTTTGATGAACTGATTCGCCAAAACCCGCCGATGGCCGCACGTGCGGCGGTTCCGGTGCTCGACTCATTGTCTACCTCGTCGCTGGATCGATTGCGAGAATCCTTGCTGCAGACCAGTCGCGATCCACAAGTGGATTTGCGACTGAGAATTGAAGCCGGTACAGAGCTCGGGGAAATCGGTGATCCACGCTATGAACACCGGGAGTCCGCCGAAGGTGTTGCCTATACCCTGCCTGTCGAATCGCACATCGTCACAATACCAGCGGGTCGTTATCCGGTGGGTGGCCATGATGCTGATGGCGAAGAGGATGAACGCACGGCTGAAGGCGAGGTACCGGTTATTGAAGTCAATGCATTTGAACTGTGTTTTGCGCCGGTTACCAACGCCGAGTATCGGTGTTTTATCGATGCAGGTGGATACGAGGATCGGCGCTGGTGGCCGGGTGAGGCGGAGGCCTGGCGCGATGGGGATAATGAGCAGACGGAATGGATCGAGTTTTATAGCAAGTTGTTTGCGCAGTTGCGTGAGGCAGACAATATCGATGACATCGTACGAGCTACCCACATAAACCCTACCGAGACAGATTTTGACTGGTGTCGCAGACAGTCGAAATTGAACGAAAAACAGGCGGAGGAGCAAATACAGGAATGGTTCGGTGCCAAAAAGCACTCGGTACCAGAGCAGTGGAGTAACAGCAGGTTCAACCTTCAAACTCAACCCGTAGTGGGTGTTTGCTGGTTTGAGGCGATGGCCTACTGCCTCTGGTTAAGCAGTAGCACAGGCGATCAGTGGACACTGCCCACTGAAGCTCAGTGGCAGGCGGCTGCGGCAGGCTCAAAGGGCCGGCGCTGGCCGTGGGGCGAAAAGCCCGCTGCAACCGATGTGCCCAATCCGTCGTTGTTCAATGTCGACCCGGCACACCTGCGCAGAACCAGTCCGGCGGGCGTGTTTCCGCAAGCAGACGCGACGCTGGATGATGCATCGGTAACGCTAAGCGACATGGCCGGCAATGTATTGGAGTGGTGCAGCAGCGATTACAGCAACCCGCTGGATACGAACCTGGTTGCAGTCACTTCTCAGGGAGGTACGAGGCGCGTGCTGCGCGGTGGCAGTTTCACCTACCCGGCCGTCAACGCACGTTGCGCGGGGCGCCGCGCCCTCGCACCCGGCCTCCGCGATGTCTTCACGGGCTTTCGTCTTGCCCGAGGTCAGTGAGCAACAGTCAGGAACAGGGAACAGGAAAAAGAGGCTGCTGCGAGCACAGGTGCCAGCGAAGCGGAGCGTAGCCAGCACCTGTGGTGGCAGCAGCCGCGGGCCGGAACATGGAAACGTTATGAGTAGGGGCCGTAAGCCAAAGCGCACGTACCATCAACCCCGTGCTGAACATTGGCAGGTGCGCTTAGGCTTACCGTACCCTACGATTTTTCGTTGCTGATTATCCGTTGTCTTGAGCGCATTGTTTGTGCCGATAGGGACGGCCTCCAGGTCCTGCGGGGCTTTTCGTGGGAGTGCGACTCCGTCGAGCGAACAAGCCGTGAGGGGAAG
>CAZNIS010000183.1:0-4789 GCA_964573105.1 uncultured Granulosicoccaceae bacterium | reverse complement strand
TGAGCGAGGCGACTAAAGGGTTGATGCGGGTGATTGAGTTGTGTGTTGCCTTGCTCACGCTGCGGGTTACCTTGCTAACGAGGCGAATTCCCACTGGTTGTTCATGTTGAAGGTAACCCGACGCGTGAGCGAGGCGACTAAAGGGTTGATGCCGGAGATAGAGTTTTGTGTTTCCTTGCTGACGCTGCGGGTTACCTCTGGGGTACGCCCGTGTCGACCACAACTGGCCGGCCGTGTAAACGCTCGCGTGTCAGCACCCACTGCCGCTAATGGCTTAAAGCCAGACAAAACCAGCCGATATCAATGGATTAGGCCCGCGAACGAGTCAGAGAGTGATCCGTTTTGACTAAATCCACCATTGCGTCACACCCTTTTGCCGCACCTGCATTGGCTGGTGTGATGTGCGTAGCACTACTGTCCTTGCAAGTTGCAAACAACGCCAGTGCACCGCCAATTGATGCTGAACCTGCGATCGGGGCTGCCACGGCTTCAGACTGGACCGAATTGCCGGACATCAAAAACGCCCGATTCGAGGCCAGTGCCGTCCAGTATCAGGGCGATGTATATGCCTTCAATGGCTTTGGGCAGAGCATCAAGGTCGAGCCGACGGTCGAAAAACTGGACGCCGATACCCTCACCTGGTCGGTCATCAGCGAGACCTCAATAGAATTGGGCAACGCCGTCACCCACAACGGCATCGTATTGAATGGCAACGAAGTCTGGATAATTGGTGGCAGAGTTGGCAACCATCCCGGGCCAGTTACTGCCAATGTCTGGAAGTTTAATCTCGACAGCCGCGTCTGGACTGCGGGGCCAACATTGCCCGTACCCGGTGCAGCCGGAGGTGCGGCATTGGTCAACAATCGCATTCACTGGTTTGGTGGCCTTGATACCGTCTCTCAGTGTGATGTCGACAATCACTTTGTCTATGACCTGAACAACGCCCTTGCCGGCTGGCAGGATATTTCGGCTACAGCGCCCATGCCGGTGCCGAGAAACCACTTTGCCACCGTGGTACTGGACGGTTTGATCTATGCAATGGGCGGGCAGTTCACACATGACGGATGCGGACCCGGCACGCCGGATACTGAACTTTCACACGTGTTTGATCCAGCCACCAACACCTGGACTCAGATCGCAAGCCTGCCCGCCGTGCAGTCGCACACCGAGCCCTCTACCTTTGTGCACAAAGGGGCCATCTACATGATTGGTGGCGCGACCATGGGCACAACAGTTTTCCGCTACGATCCCGCAATCGATCAGTGGGACAGCGTTGCTCAGTTGCCACAACCGTTGCTTGCGCCAGTTGCAAGGGTACTAAATGGCGATTTAATCGTCAGTTCAGGTGGGGCACCGGCGATCGTCCCTTCCTTTAAGACATACAAAACCGATATCACCCCGCTGCTGTTGTCTGCAGCGCAAAACTCGCAGGATTCAAATCAGCCGAGCGACAACTCAAATAACAGTGACTCTGGCAGTACAGATACACAGGACCAGACTGATCAGGGCGACTCAAGTACCGCTGAGCCAGATGCTGAGGATGAAAACAACCCAACTGTACAACCCGACCCCGGCAATTGCGATTATAGCAACGCAGCCGCCAGTGGCGGGTGGGGTTGGGATCCGATTGCGCTGGTATCGTGCCCGCCACTGCCAGTGGAGGAAACCGAAGACGAGCCGGCACCAGTGCAGGCAGAGGTGGAACCAGAGGACGAGGCTCCGCAAGAAACGGTAGACGCCGCTACCGATAATGAATCACCACAGCCACCGGTAGTTGTCGATACCGGAAACGATGCGCCGCAAGCCCCCGCAGATACAGACGTTGAGAATGTCGACAGCGGGCCCAACAGCGACAACCAATCGATTGTAGTCGTTGTAAATCCGCAGCCACAGACAAATGCACCGCAAATGACAGACGAGACGAGCTCGGCTGCATCCTCAGGTGGTGGGGCAGTAGATAAGCTGTTGCTGCTAGGGTTGTTGATTGTGTCTGGGTTAAGAGCGACACAGCGCAGCGGATCAGACAAAAGGGGCAACCCCAGAATGCGGAAAGACTTGTCAGATTGCAAGGCTGAAGTCCAGCCTTAAAACGGTGTTTCTGTAAAGTCACCCCGGTTCCAGGTACAGGTGCTGGTGTCATTTTCCGCGCGACCACACACCGCTTGTTATGCCTCTCCTTGCAGGCTTTTTCGCAAGCTTGGCAGCAATGGACGTGGTGCCATCAACCCGCAGACCGTACCGGTATCGACTCAAACCCGTCGTCGCCGCGGTCGCCGGGCCACAGCGTGAGCGTGTCTGCAAACCCGCAATTAGGGTGATCACCCCATCGACGTCGCCTTTGTCATGCTATAGCATGGAGATCCGCTGTCTCACGGATTAATGGATGTCACGGTCGGCGGGGCTGGATCGAGCAACAAACAGGGAAGTCGTATGAGTCACCGGAGTTTTTTCTGCGTTATCAGTGCGTGTTTCGCCGCGTGTGCACTTGTGAACTCGGCACCCGCCATTGCGGGCGAATACTACAACGGCAGCGATCCCGATCCCTATTTCCACTCTGGCGCTACAGATCCGACGGAACAGGGCTGGCTGATCGATCAGAACGTAATTGATCTTAAAGAAGCCACGCAGTCGATAGCATCCGATCCGCAATACTCGGATATCAGCGCGTGGCAAATCTCGGCCGACAGACGGCTAAATTACTATCGTGAGGATACACCGGAACCAGGCGACCCCTGGACGCTGATAACCCGCTTTCGAGTAGTCGACAACAACGAGAGCTTAAGTTTTAACGTACAGGCCGGTGTAGATTACCCATATGGTGGTGGATCCGATGCTCCGGATTCTCAGCGATATATCTTCCGTGCTGGCACCGATAGCAATGGCAAAACTCTGCTCGAGTTTCCATCGTCAGGTGCCAGTGTCAGCCACACCGTCGCTGCTGGACCGGATGGAAACACTGACTATGTCACGGTAGCGTTGGTGCACGCAGGTGGAGCCAACAATCGAACTATGGATGTTTTTGTCAATGAGGAAAAAATCGCCTCTGATGTTCCTGCCGTTACAGAATCGCTTAGTAACCGCGTTACATTTGGTGATAGACAGACAAGCGGTGCTCTGGTCACTAGCCGATGGACAGAAGTTCTGTTCAACATTGGGCCGCAGGCCTGCCGCGATGGCATTGATAACGACGGCGATGGTTTCACAGATTTTGTCGACAGCGGCGATGGCACTCCAGCCGCCAATAGCGATCCGGACTGTAGCGATCCCAATGATCCAACCGAAGGCAACAACAATCACACGGTGGTTAGCTGGGGTGATGACAATAACCAGCAAGTAGGTGGAACAACGGGTGGCACGGCTATATTGGAAGTTGCCAGTGGTGGTGCCCACAGCGTTGCGTTGAAAGCCAATGGCCAGCTCGTAGCCTGGGGCGACAATAGCGACGGTCAGGCAATGCCCCCACCGGGGACAGAATTCATTGCTGTCGCCGCCGGTGATAGTCACAGTCTGGCGTTGAAGGATGATGGTTCTGTTACCGGTTGGGGAGATAACGGTTTTGGGCAAGCTGCACCGCCCAACGAGCAGTTTCAGAGTATTTCAGCCGGAACCAACCATAGTTTGGGACTCAGGGACGATGGTACGGTGATTCAGTGGGGTTTGAGCAATGATGGGCAGTGGCAACCGCCCGCGGGCTTGTTTCAATCCATAGACGCAGGGCATGACTATAGCCTTGGCGTCAGAACCGATGGTTCAATCGCTTGCTGGGGTGATGATGCAATGTGCATCGACAACCCGTCGCCCGCAGGTTCTAACTACGTTTCAGTAGCGGCAGGTCACACACATGCACTGGCGCTGAGGCAGGATGGCTCGCTGGTTGGCTGGGGCAGCAATACCGATGGCGAGATCGATCTACCGCTCGGTCACAATTACATTGCCATTGCCGCCAGCGAGGGCTACAGCCTGGCGCTAACGAACGATGGAACACTGGCTCATCGGGGCCGCGACGCACTGGCCGAACGGCCATCCGGAGACGACTTCGTTGCGATATCGGCCGGGACAAATCATGCGTCCGCACTACGCGGCGTGCCGCAATTTGATACGCCATTGGGGGTGTGCAGCGACGCCGTTTCCACACCGAATGCGAGTAGAGAGTACGACGTCTCTAGTCGGGATTCGTTTAACGCCGCCATAGCTTGTTATAACGCGGTTACCGAGGGCGATATCACCCTAAATTTCATTGCTGATGTGGAATTAGAAGGCAGTGATCCAGGTTTCGCTGTGAATAATAGTTCGAGTGCGCGCTTGTTCGTGGCCGGCAATAATATGAATGTCAAGCTTGAAAATGACCATCGTTTTCTAACGATCGAAGCGGGAGACGTTGAAGTCCGGGACATAACGGTGTTTGCAGATCTCTCCAATGGCAGCTCTAACGATGGCGGAGCTATATACAATGCCGGCACATTAGCCATACGTGAATCGACGCTGCATACCCATGAGACAGCCAGGGATGGTGGGGCGATTTTCAATGATTTGGGTGCTCAACTAACGGTGTTGAATAGTACGCTCCACGGCAACGAAGCCACTGAAGGCGGGGCGATTTTAAACAGAGCAACCTTGTCAGTGATCAACACTACATTAAGCAGTAATTTCGGAGCGATAAGCGGTGCTGCGCTTATGAATGACTCCGGTGCAGAACTTACGGTTTTAAACAGTACGTTTATTGACAACGACGCCACTGAAGGCGGGGCGATTTTAAACAGCGGAACTCTGTTCCTGGTCAATAGTACAT
>CAZNIS010000182.1:0-4921 GCA_964573105.1 uncultured Granulosicoccaceae bacterium | reverse complement strand
CCAATGCCAGAGAGCTGTTTGATAGCTATCTGAATCGTGTTTTTGAGGAGAAGGGGGAGGGATGGGAGGAGTCCGGAATACAGGATGTCACTTCCTTTATTGATTACAGAGGGAGAACACCCCAGAAGACTAAATCTGGGATGCGGCTAATCACAGCCAAAAATGTAAAGATGGGTTTCCTTCAGCCCTTCCCGGAAGAGTATGTAGATCCAGAGATTTACGATAATTGGATGACTAGAGGGATACCGAGAAAGGGGGATGTATTGTTTACGACTGAGGCGCCATTGGGCAATGTCGCTCAGCTCGATACCTCGGACCAGGTAGTGTTTGCTCAAAGGGTGATTATTATGCAACCAGATAGAAATATCTTGAGACCGAAGTTTCTGCGGTTTGCATTAATGTCGAACATAATGCAGTCCCGTATCCATGAGAACGGTACTGGAGCTACAGCCAAAGGTATAAAGGCTAAGGTTTTGAAGGTCATAGAAGTACCATATCCGTATTCACTTTCGGCACAAGAACAGCTGGAGAACCTGTTCGAGAAATGCTGGGAAAGTAAGCTGGAACTCGTGGATAGATTCGAAAGAAAACTGAGTACATTGGGAAACCTCAAACAATCCATCCTAAAAAAAGCCTTCGCCGGCGAGCTCACCCGCAATCCCGATAAAGTCCTTAACGAAGTTGGCGTATGAACGAATCCGATACCCGAGCAGAACTGATCGACCCGGCACTGCGTGAAGCAGGCTGGGGCAAGGTGGATGGCAGTCGCATCAACCGCGAGATCATCACGCCCGGTCGGCTGATCGGCAACGGGCGCAGATCGAAGGAAGGCATAGCGGACTACGTGCTGACCTACCACAACCACAAGCTGGCTGTAGTCGAGGCCAAGTCCGATGAAAAGCCGCTCACCGAGGGACTGGATCAGGCTAAGCGTTACGCCGCCAACCTGCAAACCCGCTACGCCTACGCGACCAATGGCATCGGTATCTACCAGGTCGATAGGGAAACCGGGATCGAGGGCGAGGTGGATGCCTATCTCGGCCCGGAGCAGATGTGGGACAACATCTACGGCCAGTCCAGCCGCAGGGAATCGTTCTGGCGCGGTGAGTTTGCGTCGGTCCCGTTTGAAGATGGTGGCGGCAAGTGGAGCCCGCGTTACTACCAGCACAACGCGATTAACGCCGTGCTGGAGTCCATTGCCAAAGGTGACGACCGCATACTGCTGACGCTCGCAACCGGTACCGGCAAAACCTCTATCGCGTTCCAAATCGCCTGGAAGCTCTTTTATTCGCGCTGGAATCTGAACGACTGGCGATCAGATATTGGCGACATCAGCGAGAAGCGACGGCGACCGCGCATTCTGTTTCTGGCTGATCGAAATATTCTGGCCAACCAGGCGTATCTGAGCTTTACCGCATTTCCGCAAGATGCCTTGCTGCGGATCGCGCCGGACGAATTGCGCAAGCGCAATCGGCGCGAGTTCGACAACCAGCTATCAATCCAGACACCCGCCGAGATCCGTCGCTCCGAGCGGCGGTCAGTACCCAAAAACGCAGCTGTGTTCTTTACCATTTTTCAGACATTTATGACGGGCAACGACGGCGGCAAGGAGTCGTACTTCAACGACTACCCGGAAGACTTTTTCGACTTTATCATCATCGACGAGTGTCACCGGGGCGGCGCCAACGACGAGAGTAGCTGGCGGGAAATACTGGAACGATTCTCACCAGCGGTTCAACTGGGCCTGACCGCTACACCGCGCCGTGATGTTAACGCCGATACCTATGCCTATTTTGGCGACCCGGTGTACACCTACTCGCTGAAAGAAGGCATCAACGACGGCTTTCTCTCACCGTTCAAGGTGCGCCAGATCGCGACCACGCTGGATGAATACGTCTATACCTCAGACGATGAAATCATCGATGGCGATGTTGAAGACGGCAAGACCTACACGGAAGACGATTTCAACAAGGTGATTCAGATCATGGAGCGCGAGAAGTTTCGCGTTGAGCAGTTTCTAAAGGAGATCGACCCGAACCAGAAAACCATCGTGTTCTGTGCGACTCAGGAGCATGCTGCAGCGGTGCGCGACCTGATCAACCAGCTGACGCCGGGTGCGCCTGCGAATTACTGTGTGCGGGTGACTGCCAACGACGGAGAACAAGGCGAAGCCTATCTGCGGCAGTTTCAGAACAACGAAAAAACCATCCCGACCATCCTCACCACATCGCGCAAGCTATCGACTGGCGTGGATGCCAGGAACGTGCGCAATATTGTTTTGATGCGCCCGGTCAAATCGATGATCGAATTCAAACAGATCGTCGGTCGCGGTACGCGTGTGTACGATGGTAAAGACTACTTCACCATCTACGACTTCGTGAAAGCCTATGAGCATTTCAACGATGCCGAGTGGGATGGCGAACCGGAGGAGCCGGCAGAGCCAGGCCCGGCGCGTCCTGGCTCTCCAGAACCCAGTGAGCCGGATGGACCAGGCGAACCACGTGAACCGGAGGAGGGGTCAGGTGGCAAGCGCGAGATACTTAGAGTCAGACTCGCAGACGGAAAGGAGCGGCAGATCCAGAGCATGGCCTCTACCATGTTCTACGACCCGGATGGTCGGCCATTGTCAGCGAAGGAGTTTATTGAAAGGCTCTATGGCGAGCTGCCTGAGTTGTTCAAGGACGAAGACGAGCTGCGGCAGATTTGGGGCAACCCGCAAACCCGCCAGACATTGCTGGAAGCGCTGGAGGAAAAAGGGTTTGGCGAAGATCAGATTAACGAAGCCCGCAAGCTGATCAGTGCGCCTCAGTCCGACCTGTTCGACGTTCTCGCCTATATTGCCTTCGAGCGGCCGCCCATTACACGTGAGCAGCGGGTGGAGGAGCGACGCTTGACCATTCTCTCTTCCTACGATGAGAAATTGCAGGCTTTTCTGGAATTTGTGCTCGGGCAGTACGTCGATCAGGGTGTCGGTGAACTGGCAGTTGATAAACTGCCCGCACTGGTAGAGCTAAGGTACAGCACGATGAGGGATGCTGCACGGGAAGTCGGCAGCCCTATGAAGATCCGTGATGCGTTTATTGACTTTCAGAAGGGACTCTATCTAAAAAGGGACGTGTAGTCGTGAATCGAAGTATCGACGAAATCTGTCATGCATGCGAAGCGTTACTGATAAGCGCCGTCATTCGTGATCTGGAGTTACTTGATATTGGCATTCGAGAGAAAGCCGACAATGAGAATATTGTCAAATTGGTTGAGTCGCTTATGCCGACAAACAGCTTTGCCAATTTGAGTACAGCCTATCGGCAGTGGCTGGAGGAAATGGCGTCCGCGATTACGTCTAATCTGTCCGAAATCGCACCCGGAGGTTCAGTCAGCGCAAACTACAGCATGGTGCCCGTGGGCTGGGAGGAAATGAAATGTGCGCGCCAATTGGGTTATGAGTTGCGTGAGCATGAGCAATACATGCAGCATATGCTCATGCTATTTGATTCATCTCTTCAAGGGGCGCTGCCACCGCATGCGATGAGGCTGATCAATGCGCATGAGTCGGCATTGGATAACAAGGACTACTTATCGCCTGTGGATCGTTTTTCACAAATGATAGATGACAGGCTGGATTCCGAGAAATTGGAAGTTAACCCGGAGCGGTGGTTCCTTGATGAGGACGGAGATCCGCTTTGGCGATTGCCGGTTCAGTCGCGTGACGACGAGCTGATAATTATACGGGATTTTCTGCTGGAGCTTGCGTCATCAACCGGTAGGCCGAAGACAATGGTTGATTGCGCTGTGGTGATTAACTATCTGGACTTTCTACCGCAGTCACCTCCTTATTGCTTCTCGTTCGAGATTATCTACCAGGTCAACAGAGAGTATATATGCGCTGAGTGCAACGGAACCGAGTTTGAATTGGAGTTGTTTATCAATCATAACGGCAATCAACAAGTATGCGGTCGATTTGATGAAGAAGGGTTTCACGCCGATCTGCACAACGCGCATTTTTGGTTGCAACAGGCGCGCGAACTGATTCAGCTTGGCGCAGATATTACATGCGATGTGGCCCTCGAGGACATCGACTGGCGAGATGGGAGTGCGGTTGACTATTGGCATCGCCTTGAAGCTGTGGAGTGAGGTCAGTCGTATTCGACGACTGGTCGTATTGCCAGTGCACTGCGCGAAGGAAAAGTGTAAATATCGGCGCTGAACAATCGTTCCCTACAGGTTCATGGCCTGGAAAACGGATTTGAAATGACCATTGTGTTGTCGACCAGCAATCCGTCCTGCATATCTTCCGAATAAAGACGTGCGCAATCAGAGTTTAGTGCTGCTGCGACGATTAGCGAGTCATAGAAACTGAACTGATATTTTTGGCACAGTTGGACTGCCTGTTCGTGTTCCTCAATCCGTATTGGCACGACGGTAAAAATTGATTTAGCGGTGTTCAGAAAGATTTCTATATCACCCCAGGGCATTTTTAACTTTCTGAGCATTACGTTGGTACATTCATTGAGCACCTGAACACTGATCAGCCCACCGTCTAAGCACAACCGCTCGATAATATCGGCTTTGTCATGGTCTTCAGAAAGCAGGTAGATGATGGTGTTGGTATCAAAAAACGATTTATCATCTTTCATTGCTATCGTCACGCACAAACTTAAAGTCTTTCGGCAGTGTGCCCCGATATTGTCGCAGTCGTTCGAGTAACTCGTGATTAGACAGTTTCTTTCGAATGCCGAACGTTTCTTCGTTGGCAACGACTACTTCAATGTCATCGCCTTCCTTTAAGCCCAAGGCGTCGACGACTGCCGCCGGCAATCGGATGGCCAGACTGTTTCCCCATTTTGCAACCTGCATTGAGCTGTCCTGTATGCTTTGATATACGTAGATTAATTGTATATCCAAGCCAAGGTGCTGTCTATAT
>CAZNIS010000181.1:0-5355 GCA_964573105.1 uncultured Granulosicoccaceae bacterium | reverse complement strand
TCGGCGTTGTAATGAGAATGATGGAGATGGTCTCCAGAAACATACCCAGCACGAGAACCAGGCACATTACAGCGACTACAAACATGCTGGTGCTAAGACCGATTGCCGCGACCTGCTCGACGATCTCTATTGGCAGTCGAATAATCGTTACTGCGTGGCCAAAAAGCGCTGCTGCTGCGAGGATCATGAACAGCATCGCCGTTGTGCGCACCGTTTCAAACGCTGTGATCCAAAGATCGTGCAAGCCAAAGTTTCTGTAGATCAATACGCTGATGATCAGTGCATAGAGGCAGCCGATCGCCGCTGCCTCAGTGGCAGTAAAAATACCCAGGTAAATACCGCCCAGCACGACTGGTGGCATTAACAGGGCCCAGATCGACTGCTTCATGCGTGCCCAGATAACACCCATGCCGGCGAAGGGTTGAGAGACGACCGCTCCACCAAAAGTGGCGCTGATCGTCGCCCAGCCGGCAAAGATCGCTGCCATGATGATGCCCGGGATCAGGCCCGCTAAAAACAGTGCTCCGATGGAGGCTTCGGTGACGATTGCATAGAGGATGAGTGGGCCGGATGGCGGAATCAGAATGCCGAGCGTACCCCCAGCAGCAATAACGCCATAGGAATAGCTGGGCCGGTAGTTGTAGCGTTTCATCTGTGGAATCGCGGTGGAGCCGATGGTCAGTGCAGTCGCCACGGACGATCCTGAAATCGCCGCGAAAATGGTGCACGACAGAATAGTCGCAACACCCAGCCCGCCGCGCAAATGTCCCACCATGGCGTTCGCCGCATCATAGAGATCCTTGACCACGCCGGCGCGGATCATCACATGGGCCATGAAAGCAAACATCGGGATTGCCGAGAGCAGACCGTTGTTCAGCTTTGCAAACACCGTGTCGGCCGCGCTGTTCACGTTGCCTTCGGTCACCATCATGATAATCAGCGATGTCAAACCGAGGCCGGCAAAGATCGGCATGCCGGTCAGCAATAGCGCTATCAGACCGGCCAGAATCAGAAAGGTGATCATGGTCGGCGTACGGTCAAAAGGGTAAAAATTCTCGCCACCGCCGCCAGTATCAGGATGGCCATACCGATTAACAGGAAGCCCTGTGGTATCCACATCTGGACACCGAGATAGCCGTCTGAATAAACTTCGAAATCAAAGGAGAACCTGACCATAATCACAGCGCTGTACAGTATTGCTGATGCAACGAGAATGACGCCCGTCATTCCCCAGATATCAACCAGCCATTGAATGCGGGGGCTGGCGTGTGCGGTGAGCAGGTCCACGCCGAAGTGTTCCCCTCGAAGCAGCACTTCGCCGGCACCGAGTGCGACCATCGCCACGACAACGAAACCGTTTAATTCATCGGTAAAGGTAACCGGGGTGCCGAGGACATAGCGCATAAAGACGCTGTAGCTCACCATGCTAAAAACGATCAGCACCATGAAGGCGGCCACACCGGCGCCCGCCAGTGTCACCAGGCGTACTACGCGCTCTACCCCTGAGACCGGCAAGATCTCAGGGGTGGTGTCATCTGCACCGAGTGTCATCTCATTGCGAGATTTGATCGATCAGCTTGAGTAGCTTTACGCCATCCTCACCCGTGGTGTCACCAAAGGATGCGTCATAGGCCGGCACCATCAACGCTTTCCATGCCGCTTCTTCCTCCGGTGTTTGAACATGCACTTTCATGCCGTTGTCAGCCAGTTGTTGCGGTGCGGCGGCAGAGGCTTCTTCGGAAGCGGCAACCGCCCATTCAGCGGCTTTGGCACCCGCTTCTGCAATGGCGTTCTGTTGAGCGTCAGTCAGCCCGTCATACCAGGCTGGATTCACGTAGCCGTGAAAAAATACGCTGAACAACGGGACGACCGTGACGTGATCCTGAACTTCATAGTATTTGCGAGAGTAGGCGGCGGCGATATCCGTCATGCCTGCGTCGATGACGCCGGTTGACAATGCTTCATAGACCTTTGATCCTGACATCGCAGACGGTGCCGCACCCAACGCTACCAGACCCGCGTCGGCCACAGGGTTCAGCCCGCGAATTTTTACGCCTTGAAAGTCTTCGGGATTGATAAGCGGCGATCCCTTGGAGGTCATCGCAGTCATCCTGGTGGTAAAGAGCCACACGGCGTTTTTCACACCTTTGCCCAGCATTTTCTCCTCCAGGAACATCGCCGCATCGCTGTCTGGCCAGGCGGCAAGCGTGTCTGGATCGGTCACCGCGTAGGGCTTCAGCGTGACATTCATGATCGGCAGCGTTTTACCCCACTGCGGATTGATAGAAAACGCACATTCAATATTGCCCTTGGCGACTGACACGATATTTTCGCGTGCACCGACAAGGCTGTTGGCACCGAAAATCTGAACGTCAATTTCCCCGTTCGAAAGGGTTTCGATTTCCGCGGCCCACTGGTCAATCACTTTGGCGATATGATGCGCCGGCGGCAGCTGATGGCTGCACCGCATTTCAGTCGCCGCTGTTACTGTCGGGACGTGCAGGGTTGCGGCTACCACCAGTGAGGCCGCAGCTGTCTTCAGAATATTCATGCTTTTCTCCCTAAGGTATTAGCTTGTTGCTGTGGCGTGCCAAACGATCTGGCACGGTTCTCTGGTGCGAGCTAAGGCACCGAATCTTTGATTGTCTGCACTGCCGGGCGTGTTCAAAAATAAGCTCATACCGATCGCCTTTGCGGCTCGCCCCGCGCCGCTTGAACTTCGCTGGGCGTCAGTCCAAGTTCCTGCAGAATGCTTTCGGTGTCATCGCCGATATTTGCCACGTCGAGTGACGCCGGACGGGGGCTTTTACCGTCGACTTCGACCGGCAGGCCGGGAGCGCGGAACGTCTGACCGTCGGGCAGTTGTGAATCATGCAGTCCGCCAGCACGCAATACATGTGGGTCTTTGTACATGTCGGCAGGTTGATTGATCGGAGAAAAAGGAAGTCCGGACGCTTCCAGCACATCGACCAGTTCGGCAAAATCCCGCTGTGCAATAGCTTGCGTGAAAATCGGTATCGTCCAGTTTCGCGATTCTATCTGTGCCATCTTGGATTGCAGTCGTGCATCATCCAGCAAATGCTCAAGCCCAATGGCTTTGCACAAAATTACCCAGTGACCTTCCGTCACGGCACCGATAAAAAGCTGGCGCTGATCGCGAGTATTAAAGATGTCATACACCGGCCAAGAAAAATCCCGCTCGGGCATTGGCGGTGGCTGGCGGCCATCCAGATCAAACTGCACCATGTGCTGCATGACGAGCATCAGGCAGTTCTCGAAAAGGCCTACGCGCACGCTGCGGCCCTGTCCGGATTGCTTGCGTTCCAGCAGTGTCCCCAGCACAGCGAGCGCGCCAAACAACCCTCCCATAATGTCGTTCGCTGATGAACCAATTCGAAGCGGACGGCCGCTTGGGCCTGTCATGTAGGCCATGCCGGTCATCATCTGCACAACCTCGTCCATCGCGGTTCGGTTCTGATACGGGCCATGCAGGAATCCCTTGCAGGACGCGACAATGAGCTTGGGGTGTTTCTGCCGCAAGGATTCGGGTGCAAAGCCGAGCCGGGCAAGGGATTGATCGCGGAAGTTTTCAACAAAGACGTCGGCTGTTGCCAGAAGTCTTTCCAGCGCATCGGCACCTGGCCTGGTCTGGATATCCAGTGTAATCGAGCGTTTACCTCGATTGAAACTGGGAAAGAAGCCGCGCCCCATGCCTGTCAGTTGACGGGTTTTGTCGCCGTCCGGCGGTTCGACCTTGATGACTTCTGCACCCAGATAGGCCAGGATCTGGCCGCAACTCGGCCCCATGATCATGTGGGTCATTTCCACCACCCTGACGCCCTTTAATGGTGCGAACTCCTCTGACAACTTGCGTCCCCCGGATGCAGGTCGATCAGTCTAGCCGAATCGTATGGGTCTCGATATTATAATGTTTATATGTCACCTTTCTAAAAACGAGAAAGCATGGATAGTCGGCAGCTTCGGTACTTTGTCGCGATTTTCGAAGAGGGGGCGCTTGCCCGTGCGGCCAACAGGCAACGGGTTGCCGTGTCTGCGTTGAGTCGGCATTTGACGAACCTGGAGGAGGAGTTGGGCTCTACATTGTTCGAGCGTATGCCCAGAGGTGTAAGGCCAACGGCGTCCGGGGCTCGCCTGTATGAGCATGCGCGCACCATCGTGAGATCAATGGAGGCCGCGAGTGCCGACGTACGCGCACACGAACGCGAACTCGCAGGCGAGATCTCGGTTGGTTTTGCACATTCCGTCGTTAAGGCCATTGGTGTGCCACTGGTGCAGCATGTGTCGCAAGCCCATCCAAAACTGCGTTTGCATCTGTCAGAGATATTCTCCGGCTCCACTGCACAGCAGCTCTCGTCCTTCGAGGTGGACTTGACGATAACCTATAACCAGGCTGCGGATCCCAGGTTCAGCTTCCGGCCGATTCTGGAAGAAAAGGTGGTGCTGGTTGGTCGGCCGGACATTGTTGGTGGTCCCGGGCCCGTCAGCTTCGACGATATGCTGGCACTACCACTGATCATTCTGCGACAGGGCTTGAATGCGCGGGCTATTATGGATGAACCGTCGCTTTTGAAAAGAATTGAAGAAAACGCGCAGTTCCAGATGAATTCAATTGCCGCAATTGGTGGTTCTCTTCTGTCCGGAATTGGCTGCCTTATCGGCACCGAGTTCGTTTTGCAGGAACATCTCGACTCTGGCGAATTGATTGCTCGCCCGATAGAGAAGCCAACACTGAGCCGAACGCTCTACATCGGCGAACTGAACGATCGCGCGCCTACGTTTGCAGTGGAAGCAATCCGTGCGTTGTGCGTCGAGTTAATGGTCGACGCTGTTCAATCGGGACGGTGGAAGGCGACACAGATTGTTCAAAGCCGTATTTGAAAGCAGAGATGTTTTCGCGATTTTTTGTAAAAAGACCTGACTTAATAGTCGTGTAGATCGTCGAGACAATGATAGTCGCAGACACGCGCCACAAGTATTGAACAGGGTTTGGCGGATTCGCGAGTAAAATACTGCCTTGCTAAGATGAAGCACATACTGCAGTCCAGTTACCCTGCTGCATTGATCGACTGAGAATCGGAAACAAGTAGATGACAAACGAAAACGATGAATCCGGCTTCCTGCAAGGGCTTCAGTCCTATGGAGATCGCGACTTCTCCATCTACATGCGGCGTGCGTTTGCGCGCTCGCAGGGATGGTCGCTTGAAGAACTTGGTCGACCGATCATAGGCATTGCGTTCACCCACTCTCGATTTAATCCGTGCCACCGTCATTTCCCGGAACTGCTCGATGCGGTCAAACGTGGTATTGCGTCAGCCGGTGGCACGGCGATGGAAT
>CAZNIS010000180.1:0-5373 GCA_964573105.1 uncultured Granulosicoccaceae bacterium | reverse complement strand
GATTTTCCCGCCGAATCTCAACTGCTTACTGCCGTATGGATGGGCACTAGCTATAATTAGGGGTGCGCGGAAAATCCGACTTGGGTGAGAATAGAATTTGGCATATTGCGGTTTCGCGGTATTACACCGAGACATATACAATGAAGAAAATATTCCGTTTTCTCACGAAAATAAAAACGTTCGTAAGTGCCCATCAGACTTTCCCAGACGGCACGGAAATAAGGAGAGCAAATAGAATCGGTTTGCAGTTCATAAATGGAGATCGTAGTGTAAATCTAAACTTCGATACGGCAACTAGTGAATTGTCTGGCATCGTGAGGCTAATATCACTCCGCAATCTGAAATACTGGAATCCGCCCTTTCAACACTTAGAGATAGATCAAAACGAGAAGAATGATTTGGAGGAGAAATTAGTGCAATACTGTGAAGGGAGGCGAATCCGATATTTGATTGAAAAGTGACAGTTCATGGAATAAGTGTAGAAAAAGGCAGTACGGTTAAAGTTGAAACATCCAGTAATGGTTCTGCGGCGTCTGCAGTAGTTGTTTGATGCCAGAAACTAGCTCATCCTAAAAACGAGAAATTTGTATAGTATTAGGGTGTAGTGATCATGATGTCTCCTGCTAGCTAAACCTATGTATAAGATATGTACAACTCGTTTGCTGGAAAAATACGTGCTGTTGTTTTTCTTTACTGCTTTACAGTGTTTTCCGCATCCGCAAGTGATCGCTCAGATTTGCCATTAATCTCGAAAGGGATTGGCCATGAATCCATTCGCGCTCCCAGTGATATAGAGTCAATAGAGATATGTGATGCGCTTGCAGAGGTGGCCTCTTATCTATCGATACAGGAGAATTTTATCCTGGCCGAGTCAGTCTTTCTATATACGCACGAAGAGTGCAATGAACCACTTTTCCTGTATCAGGCTAGAATTTTGCGAGTGATACTTAGTGAAGGAAGAGACGGATTAAGTACGATGGAAGAGGCAATAGAGTTGATGGATGATGCGGAAGTAAAGGCAGCTTTTGTAGAGGAACTGGAATTGCTGAGAGATCGCTATCGTCATTGAAGCCGTGTGGATGCGTGTGGACATTTTCAGACATTGCGTTAGTATTTGCCTGACTGAATCACCCTACCGGAACAACGCGTGAGCGAATTACTACACCCCGACGTCGCCAGTGCTGTGGGAGCGCTGGGGATACCCTATGAGGCCATTGCCTGTGATCCGTCGCTGGCTGATACCGCTGATTTTTGCGAACATTATGGATTTACCGCCGATCAATCTGCCAATTGCCTGTTGGTGGGCTCGACCAAAGGCGAGCCAAAGTTTGCTGTTTGCCTGGTGCTCGCGAATTGTCGGCTGGACGTCAACAAGGTGGTGCGCAAGAAGCTGGGTGTGCGGCGGCTGTCGTTTGCGAGCCCCGAAGATACCAAACGTCTGACTGGCATGGAATTGGGTGGCGTCACACCATTCGCTCTACCAGATGACTTGCCGCTTTGGATCGATTCGCGAATTATGGATTGTGACAAGGTGATTGTGGGTGGTGGCAATCGCTCATCCAAAATTCTGTTGCCGCCTGCCGGGTTTTTGCAGGTGCCAAACGTAGAGGTGGTCGAGGGGTTGGCGAATGAAATCCCACCGCCGGAGTAAGCATGGTCGGGCAGTAACACATTTGCGTTATTGCATAAAATGATACGGCGCGTGCTCTGCTGGCAGCGGGGTTCTACCCAGAATCATATCGGCGGTTTTTTCAGCGATCATTTGCGTCGGCGCATTCATATTGCCGCTGACGATGCTCGGCATCACTGACGCATCGACGACGCGCAGTCCGTCAATGCCGTGAACACGCAACTCGCCATCGACAACGGTGTCTTCAGCTTCTCCCATTCGGCAGGTGCCACAGGGGTGGTAGTCGGTAGAGAGGGTTTCGCGTATCCAGGTTTCAATGGCGTCTTTGTCGGTCACTGCTGGCGCCGGGTTGATTCGATCGCCGCGAAATTCATTGAACGCGGGTTGATGCATCAGAGATTGCATCGCATCGAATGCCTCCAGCATCTCTGTTACGTCGTAGGATTCGGACAGATAGTTGAAGTGCGCGCGCGGGCTCTCGGCCGGATCGGCTGAGCGGATAGTCACGCTGCCGCGGCTTTTAGGCCGCAGTTGATCGCAATTCAATTGATAACCCTGAAAGAGTTTGATCTTTGTGCCTTCATACTCGCTGTAGACTGGTGTGAAGTGATATTGCAGGTTCGGGTGATCGACGCGGTCGTTACCGAACACCAGTCCACCCATTTCCCAGATATTAGAGCTGGCTACGCCACTTCTATTCAACAGCCACTGGCTGCCGACCAGCAGCTTTTTTAACGGGTTGGCAAGGCTATGCAGGGTGACGTTTTTTTTGCAGGCGAACGCGGTGGTTATCGTTGTGTGATCCTGCAGGTTTTTGCCAACTGCTGGAAGATCCAGCCGCGTTTCAATACCGTGTGCCGTCAGTTCACCACTTGCGCCAATACCCGATAACATCAGCAACTGTGGAGATTTGATTGCGCCGGCACACAGCAGCACGCCTTTTCGTGCATGCAACGTGTGTTGCTGGCCACGATGAACAAAGCTAGCGCCGGTTGCACGCTGGTGATTGGTCTCGATGCGTTGCACCAGTGCGCCGGTAGTCAGCGAGACATTGGCGCGTTTTAGTGCAGGGCGCAGGTGCGCTACTGCCGCGCTGCTGCGCCGGCCGTTTTTGACCGTTCGATCCAGCCGCGCGATACCCTCTGGTTGATAACCGTTGAGATCATCCGAGTTGCCCTGCCCGGATTGCTCGCCCGCCAGCAACAGTGCATCGAAAAGAGGATTGTCCAGTGCGCCGCGCGTCACGCCCAGCGGGCCGTCGCCACCGCGCCATGTCGATGCACCGCGATCGGAATTCTCACAGCGTTTGAAATAGGGCAGGCAGTGGGCGTGCGACCACTGAGACAGGCCTGGATGTTGGGCCCACCGATCGTAGTCGAGCGGGTGACCGCGCATGTAGACCATGGAGTTGATCGACGATGATCCGCCGACCACTTTGCCGCGCGGCAGCTCGACCTGGCGGTTTGCGACTTCAGCCTGAGCCTCGGCGTGATAGTTCCAGTTGATGGACGGATCTTTGTAGACGCTGTAGACCCCGGCTGGCACATGAATCAGCAGCTTGTGATCCATTGGGCCTGCCTCGAGCACGTGGATTTGCAGCGTGCCATCTTCGGACAGCCGGTTAGCCAGAACGCAGCCCGCAGAACCCGCCCCAATGATCAGGTAGTCACATTCTTGCTGTGCCATAAGTCGGCTCGTCATCAACATGGGTTTATCCAGGGGATGGTAGCACCCTCGGTTGGCCTCGCGCTGTGTTCAGAATGCGAATTTGCGCGTCGCAAACGAAAACGTTCGCTGGCAACTTGCCGATTCTGAGGGGCACAAACCGTGTCAAACTCCGCGCATTGTCATCAACCAGAAAAACTGTCTTAACAGGGCGCAACTGCACTTGACTGCCAGCTATTCAACTCAGGCCGAAACCACGCTCGGGTCACCCTCTCGGCCCGTGCTCGGCGTGACGCTGATTGTGTCGGCGCTGTTTCTGTACACCGTTCAGGATATGGTGATCAAGGCCTATGCGGATCGTTTTTCGATTCTCCAGATCATGTGCTTACGCTCGGTTGTCGCGTTGCTGGTGCTGGCCTTTATCGTCTGGCTGAAGGGTGGGGCCTCAGGGTTTGTCCCGCATCGTCCCTGGGTCATGTTGTTGCGTGGTCTACTGGGGTTTTTTGCCTATCTTGGCTATTACCTGGCGATTGCCGCGATGCCGATAGCGCAAGTCGTTGCCATTGTGTTTACCGCGCCAATTTTCGTCACGGTATTTTCTTCACTGCTATTGGGCGAGCGCGTCGGGCCGCGTCGCTGGAGTGCGGTGCTGGTGGGGTTTCTATCGGTATTACTGGTTCTTGGGCCGGGCGGCAATTTCTTACAATTGGCTGCTTTTCTGGCGCTGTTTGCCGCGGCAACCTACGCCGCGATGATTCTGCTGACCGCCGCAGTTAATCAGCACAATAACGGCTGGCAGATATCGTTTTATGCCAGTATCGCGTTTCTTGTGGGCAGTGTGTTGGCGGCAATGGTTGTCAGCTTGTGGTCGCCCGTGCATGCGAAGAATGCGGCCCTGGATTTTTTGTTGCGTGACTGGGCGCCTGCCAACACCGCTCAGTTAATGATGTTCCTGTCGCTTGGGCTAATCACAGCCTTTGGGCAGTATGGTCTGGTGATGGCCTATTCAGTCGCACCCATGAGTACCGTGGCACCGTTTGAGTATACCTACATCATCTGGGCTGTCTTGTTCGGCTACTGGTTCTGGGGTGAGGTACCAGGGGCGACGACGGTGATTGGTATAGTGATAATCATCGCCTGCAATCTGTATATTTTATACCGCGAACGGCAAATCGAGCTGCAGTCTAAAACCTGAGCTGTGTCGATTGGTAGCCGTTGATTGATAACATTTGTTGAGTTCGTATTATGTTGCAACCATTACTTGTCAAATCTCCGCGTTTGCGCAGCACACCGTTTACCGCTCGTGTCGAGGCGCAGGGTGTTAAGGCGTACACTGTCTATAACCACACTTTGTTGCCCAGCGTGATTCGCTCCGCTGAAGAAGACTATGCGCATTTGAAATCTGCCGTGCAGGTGTGGGACGTGTCCTGTGAGCGACAGGTGGAAATCACAGGCCCGGATGCGCGCAAACTGGTGCAGATGAGTACCCCGCGCGACCTGTCAGCAATGCAAGATGATCAGTGCTATTACATCCCCAATGTCGACGGTGATGGCCGAATGCTCAATGACCCGGTGTTGAACAAACTGGCGGATGATCGCTACTGGGTATCGATCGCCGATACCCAAATGTTGTTTTACTACAAGGGGCTCGCGGCTGGTATGGGGCTCGATGTAAAAGTCTTCGAGCCCGATATACATCCACTCGCGGTGCAGGGGCCAAAGGCCAATGAACTAATGCGCCGTGTATTTGGCGAGGATATCGTCGCCACGCGCTTTTTTCGCCATAAACCGGTTGAATTCAATGGCACCCGAATGATCGTCGCCCGATCTGGCTGGTCGCTGCAAGGTGGGTTTGAAATCTACGTCGATGGTTTTGCCAATGGCGAACCACTCTGGGACACACTATTCGAGGCGGGCGAGGATCTTGATGTGCGTTCCGGTGGGCCCAACGGCATTGAGCGCATCGAGGGCGGGCTGCTGTCGTTTGGTAGTGACATGACCACCGAGCACACGCCGCTTGAGGCCGGATTGGGCAAGTATTGCCATCTGGAAGCCGACACTGACTGTCTGGGCCTGGC
>CAZNIS010000179.1:0-5593 GCA_964573105.1 uncultured Granulosicoccaceae bacterium | reverse complement strand
GTGCGCACGACGTCGGCGGTGTCGGTATTGGTCATCGACTGAACCACCACCGGCGCGCCGCCACCAATGGTAACCTTGCCAACGCGTACAGCGTGTTTGGAGTTGCTATGGGTCATAGAGAATCAAAGTCTGGAATAATCTGTTGGCAGGTCCAATTTTTGCGCCTCACGATGTGAGTCATTCCCACAGCCTCGCGTGGTATTCACCGTTGCCAATACTGGTTTGATGAATTTGCATGAGCAGTGACTTTACACCAATTCGCGAGATGGGCGAGCGCGAGCAGCAGATATTCCGTCTGCTGGTCGAGCAGTACATCCAGGACGGTACGCCGGTCGGTTCGCGCACGCTATCCAAGCTTCCCGGCATTAACGTCAGTGCGGCCTCGGTCAGAAATGTTCTGGGTGATCTGGAAGATCTCGGCTTGCTCAAGGCGCCGCACACGTCTGCCGGGCGAGTGCCAACCGGCGATGGCTTTCGCCTGTTCGTCGACACCATGCTGCAGGTGCAGCCGATCGAGGAGGCAGCAGTCGGCGATCTGCGCGCCGCGCTAAGCCCGGATCAGGATGAAAAAGCGCTGGTCGAGCAGGCCTCGAAGTATTTGTCGGGGTTTACCAACATGGCCGGCGTGGTCACGTTGCCGCGCCGCGGCAGCACCATCTTGCGCCAGATCGAGTTTTTGCCGCTGTCTGAGCAGCGCGTGCTGGTGATCCTGGTGGTCAACGAAAAGCATGTGCAAAACCGGATTCTGACGCTCGATCGCGACTACGATGCCGACGAGCTGCAACGCATCGCCAATTTCTTCAACGCCGAATTTACCGGTCGCGATCTGACCGACGTGCGCGATGCGCTGCGCACCGAGCTTGAAGGCACGCGCGAGTCGATGAACGAGCAGATGCGCCAGATGATTGAAGTGGCTGGCCGCGTGTTCGAGCACGACACCGATGATCAGGGCGAAGAGGACGTCATTGTCGCCGGGCAGACCAACCTGATGAACTTCAGCGACCTGTCAGATGTGCAGCAACTGCGCGATCTGTTCGAGGCCTTTAACGACAAGCGCGACATGTACCATTTGCTCGAGCGCTGCCTGTCGGCCGATGGCGTACAGATATTTATCGGGCAGGAATCCGGCTACGATCTGCTCGGCATGTGCAGTCTGGTGACATCCCCCTATACTGTTGATGGCGAGATGGTTGGTATCCTTGGCGTGGTGGGCCCTACCCGCATGGCTTACGACCGCGTCGTACCCGTTGTGGATTTGACATCCAAAATACTCAGTGCCGCCTTGAATTCCCAACCCTAGCGTATATATACGCGGCAACCCGAGTCCCGCAGACCAACCCATGGGAGTGCCGTATGGCCCAAGACAAGGCTACTACACCACCATCCACTGACGCCGACAAAGCGGCCCCTGAGTCACCACCCCCTCCCTCCGATGAAGTCGTCGCCGACGCGGCTGACCCGCAGGCTGACCCTGTCAGCGAGGCGGGCGCACCTGACACTGATGAACCCGATCTGGATCTGTTGCGCAACGCACTGGCCACGGCCGAGGAGCGCGCCAACAAAAACCAGGACGCCATGCTTCGCACCCAGGCGGAGATGGAAAACCTGCGCAAGCGCCAGCGCCGCGAACTGGAAAATGCACACAAGTTTGCACTCGACAAAATCGCGATGGAACTGCTGCCTGTTTGCGACACGCTGGAGATGGGTGTCGCCGCGGCCTCGGCTGAAGAGGCCGATGTGGCTAAAATCCTCGAGGGCAGCGAGCTGACGCTGAAAATGCTCACTCAGGCGCTGGAGAAATTCAACATCGTCGAGGTCAATCCGCTCGGTGGCAAGTTCGATCCGGACCTGCATCAGGCGATCAGCACCCAGGAAGGTACCGACAACGAAGCCAACACCGTAATTAATGTGCTACAGAAAGGCTACACGCTCAATGAGCGGCTGCTGCGGCCGGCGATGGTGATAATCGCAAAATAACCCTTCATTCTGTGTTGAATTAGCCGGCACAGACCCCTAATTAACGAACAACATCAAATACATTGGTCGTCCGACAGACGACGCGGAGAGTGGCAACATGAGTAAAATTATTGGTATCGACCTGGGTACCACCAATTCCTGCGTAGCGGTGATGGAAGGGGGTACACCGCGCGTTATCGAAAATTCTGAAGGGGATAGAACGACACCGTCGATCGTCGCGTTTGCCGACGACGATGAAGTATTGGTTGGGCAGCCGGCCAAGCGTCAGGCGGTCACCAATCCAACTAACACGCTGTACGCGGTCAAGCGTCTGATCGGTCGCCGCTTCGAGGAAGACGCGGTACAAAAAGACATCAAGCTCGTGCCCTACAATATCGTCAAGGCCGATAACGGCGATGCCTGGGTCGAGGCGAACGGTAAAAAGATGGCGCCGCCCGAGGTCTCGGCGCGGGTGCTGATGAAAATGAAGCAAACGGCTGAAGAGTACCTCGGCGAAGACGTCACCGAAGCAGTCATCACCGTGCCGGCCTACTTCAATGACTCACAGCGTCAGGCAACCAAAGACGCTGGTCGTATCGCTGGTCTCGATGTCAAGCGTATCATCAACGAGCCGACTGCAGCGGCGCTGGCCTACGGTCTGGACAAGCAGCGCGGCGACACCAAGATCGCGGTTTTCGATCTGGGTGGCGGTACCT
Organism: uncultured Granulosicoccaceae bacterium; assembly: GCA_964573105.1. Lineage (GTDB taxonomy): Bacteria > Pseudomonadota > Gammaproteobacteria > Granulosicoccales > Granulosicoccaceae > CAKZSB01. Next base: position 2,921 of record CAZNIS010000179.1, on the reverse strand, counting down.
TTGACGTCTCGATCATTGAAATCGCCGAGATCGACGGTGAGCACCAGTTTGAAGTGTTGTCGACAAACGGCGACACCTTCCTGGGTGGTGAAGATTTCGACATGCGTCTGATCGACTACCTGGCTGAAGAATTCAAAAAGGAAAACGGCGTCGATCTGCAGAACGATCCGCTTGCGCTGCAGCGTCTGAAAGAAGCGGCAGAGAAAGCTAAGATCGAGCTGTCTTCAAGTCAACAGACTGATGTCAACCTGCCGTACATCACAGCTGACGCATCCGGTCCCAAGCACCTGAACATGAAGGTCACCCGCGCCAAGCTTGAGTCACTGGTAGAAGATCTTATCAAGCGCACAATCGAGCCATGCAAGATCGCGTTGAAAGATGCCGGCTTCAATGCATCGCAAGTTGACGACGTGATCCTGGTCGGTGGTCAGACTCGCATGCCGAAAGTCTTCGACGAAGTGAAGGCGTTCTTTGGCAAAGAGCCGCGCCGCGACGTAAACCCGGATGAAGCCGTTGCCATGGGTGCTGCGATTCAGGGTGGCGTGCTCGGCGGCGACGTCAAAGACGTGCTGCTGCTCGACGTGACGCCACTGTCGCTCGGAATCGAGACGCTGGGTGGTGTCATGACCAAGCTGATCGAAAAGAACACCACCATCCCGACCAAGGCACAGCAGGTATTTTCTACTGCTGACGACAACCAGACCGCTGTGACCGTGCATGTACTGCAGGGCGAGCGCGAGATGGCGCAGGGCAACAAGTCTCTCGGTCGATTTGATTTATCAGATATTCCGCCGGCACCGCGCGGCATGCCGCAAATCGAAGTCGCCTTCGACATCGACGCCAACGGTATTTTGAACGTATCGGCCAAGGACAAGGCGACTGGCAAAGAGCAGTCGATTGTGATCAAGGCGTCCAGCGGACTGTCGGATGAAGAAGTCGAAAAGATGGTCAAGGACGCCGAGGCCCACGCCGACGAAGATCGCAAACTGCGTGAGCTTGTCGATGTGCGCAACCAGGCCGAGAACATGATCCACGCGACCGAAAAATCGGTCACTGACCTCGGCGACAAAGTCACCGAAGACGAAAAGCAAGAGATCGAATCTCGCATTGCCGATCTGCGCGAAGCGCTTAAAGGTGACGACAAAGAGGCGATTGAAGCCAAACTGCAGGCGTTGACTGAGTCTTCGGGCAAGCTTGCCGAGCGCGCCTATGCTCAGGCAGCCGAGCAGGGCGGTGATGCGGCCGATGCCGATGGTGGCGGTGCAGAAAAGCCTGCCGATGACGTTGTCGATGCCGAGTTCGAAGAGGTCAAGGACGACAACAAGAACTAGCGGTCTCGCCGATTGCGTGGCGTATCCCATGCGCCACGCTAAGGCTAATCACGCCAGAGGTAAACCCAATCCGGTGGCGTTTTGCGGCACCGGATTTCTACGTCTAAGGTAGTCACCAAACGTGCTCGAACGCCATGTCTAAACAGGATTATTACGATGTCTTGTCGGTCTCAAGGGATGCCGATGAGGCCACGCTGAAAAAGGCCTACCGCAGGCTGGCGATGAAGTACCACCCGGACCGGAACCCGGGAGACGAGGCTGCCGAAGAAAAATTCAAAGAGGCCAAAGAGGCTTTCGAAGTCCTCAGTGATTCGCAAAAGCGCGCAGCCTACGACCGCTTCGGTCACGCCGGTGTCGACAACTCGGCAGGCGGCGGGCAGGGCGGTTTCGGCGGTGCCGATTTCAGCGATATATTCGGCGACGTGTTTGGCGACATCTTCGGCGGCGGACGCGGCGGTGGTCGCAGTCGCGCCTCGCGCGGCACCGATCTGCAATACAACCTCGAGCTCTCTTTGGAAGAGTCGGTCTCGGGGCTGGAAAAAACCCTCAACATTCCGGCGCAGGTCAGTTGCGAACAGTGCAGCGGCTCCGGTGCCAAACCCGGCAGCACGCCGGCGCAATGTGATACCTGCGGTGGTGTTGGACAGGTGCGCATGCAGCAGGGCTTTTTCTCTGTCCAGCAGACATGCCCCAGCTGTCGAGGCAATGGTCAGATCATCAAGGATCCCTGCAGCAAGTGTCGCGGTGCCGGTCGCGTGCAGGAAAAGAAAACCCTGTCGGTCAAGATACCGCCGGGTGTCGATACCGGTGATCGCATTCGTTTGTCAGGTGAGGGTGAAGCCGGTGAAAAGGGCGGCCCGCCGGGTGATCTCTACGTCATGGTGCAGGTTCGCAGCCACCCGATTTTCGAGCGCGACGACGACGATCTGCTCGCCACCGTACCCATCGATATCGCCACTGCCAGTCTAGGCGGCGAGCTTGAAGTGCCCACCTTAACTGGCCGCGTCAACCTGAAAATCCCCGCCGGCACACAGACCGATAAAGTCTTTCGCCTGCGCGGTATGGGCGTGAAGCCGGTGCGCGGACATGCCGCGGGCGATCTACTGTGCAAGGTGGTGGTCGAGATCCCGGTCAATCTCACGTCAGATCAAAAGCGTCTGTTCGAAGAGATCAAAGAGAGCATGGCTGGCAAGAAGGCATCGAAGCACAGCCCCAGACATCAGGGCTGGCTGGATGGCGTGAAACAGTTCTTCGATGATATGCGCCCGGGCGGGTAGTGGGCAGATATCGAGCCCCGCAACCGGCGGCAACTGCGATTATATCCAGCGCCGGTTACGAGCGACTCAAACAGGAGCTGCAGGAATTGTGGCAGCGCAGGCGGCTGGTCACCGAGGCGCTGTCAGCGGCGGCTGCCGAGGGCGATCGCTCCGAGAATGCCGAGTACATCTACCGCAAGAAAGAGCTGCGCGAACTGGATCGCAGGCTGCGCTATGTGCAAAAACGTCTGCCGGTGCTGAAAGTGGTGCGCGAGCAACCCAGCGATACCGATAAGGTCTTTTTTGGTGCGACGGTTGAGTTGTGCAACGAAGA
>CAZNIS010000178.1:0-5601 GCA_964573105.1 uncultured Granulosicoccaceae bacterium | reverse complement strand
CCTTGCGATCGAAAGAAACGTTGCGCCATCGACGCAGAAAGTAGCGTTGAATTCGGTCGTATTCATGTATCGCCACGTGCTGGGCGTGGAGCCGGGGGATTTTAGCCAGTATCACAAAGCGACAAGCCCCAGAAAATTGCCGGTAGTGCTCACCCGGGACGAGGTGAGCCGCCTTCTCGGCAACTTGAACGGAACGCCGTTTCTGTGTGCAGCTTTAATGTACGGATCGGGACTCAGAGTGATGGAGTCGGTGAGGTTGCGTGTTTCAGACGTTGACATCGAGAGGCTGACACTACGTATCCGCGAAGGTAAAGGCAAGAAATCTCGCCTGGTGACACTGGCTCGTGAACTCGTACCACACATAGAACTGCACCTGCAAAGTGTTGAACTCATGTTCCGGCAGGACCGCTTGCGCGAATGGGATGGCGTGTACTTACCACATGCGCTGGCCCGCAAATACCCCAACGCTCCATTTGAATGGGGCTGGCAGTACCTCTTTCCTGCCGCCAAGCATAGCACTGATCCGCGCTCGGGCAAAAAACGACGCCACCATGTCACCGAGCAGACGATCCAGCGGGCGGTCAAATCCGCAGTCCGGGCATCTGGCATCACCAAACCCGCCACTTGCCATTCGCTACGACACAGCTTCGCCACGCATTTGCTGGAGAACGGCTCGGATATCCGCACCGTTCAGGAGCAGTTGGGCCACTCTAACGTACAAACGACAGAGATCTACACTCACGTGCTCGACAGGGGCGGTCACGCAGTTCTTAGCCCCCTAAGTAATATTGGTAGTCAGCATGACGGAAAGCGATTTCGCCGGAAATGACCCCTGATACCGCAATAAGGCGGCGCCATCGTACCTGACCGGCTGGAATGAATTGACGGCTAAAGTCTGTACTTCAACACAATATACGATGCGTGTCAGCACGGGCCGTGCTGCGGTTGCGGTTGCGGTTGCGGTTAACTGCCCTCTGAGGGCTTTGGGCAAATCCAGCGACAAGGGGTGGAGCAACAGGACGTTGCGTAAAGCGCTGTGTGGCCAGGGACGGCCACTCAGCGCGTCCCCGCCGGCGATGGATTTGACCAAAGTGGCGACAGCCACATCCGAAGTGGGTAAAAAGCGTTTGGTACTTTGCGCTTTTCAAAGTACATACCACGCGCGGCCCCTCCGGCGAGGAACCTTTACAAAGTGGCGACAGCCACACCGAAGCAGGCAAAAAGCGTTTGGTTACTTTGCGCTTTTCAAAGTAACTCGGCGCGCGGGACGCACCTGGCCGGCCGCGCAAGAAAAAAGCCAGGGATGGCAATCCAACTAAGCAAGCAAGAGCGGAAAGCCAACACAAGAAAAGCCAGCGCAGCGAAAAAACCTACACCCGACTGAGCACTACATCAAAATCAACCAAAAAGTAATCCTCATCCACCTTACCCGACAACTCACATCCACTGTCCGGGAAATTTGCTGCAGGCTGTTTGACGTAAGTCATAACCAGGTCATCCCGCACACCAAACACGGTATCTTCGTCGAGGTAGGGATCATCGTCGGGGAAGACTTCGGTGACGAGGTCGCGATAGCCTTCGGCTTTGACGATGTAGTGCAGATGCGATGGACGCCACGGATGTCGACCAGTGGCTTGCAGTAACTCGCCTACCGGTCCGTCGGTGGGGACGGTGTAGCTGACGGGGCGCACGGTGGTGAATTGGTAACGGCCATCGCTGCCCGTGGTAAACAGTGCGTGGAAATTGTAGATATCCTGTTCGGGATCCTGTGATGAGTACAGGCCGTTGGCGGCGGTTTGCCAGATGTCGAGCGTGGCGCCAGCGATAGGCTTGCCATCGGCGTCGCAGACTTTACCCTGTACCAGGATCAGTTCACCTTCGTTGTCGGCGCGAAGGTCGGCGCCCATGTCTCTTGCTGGCGGGTTGGAGACGTGAAACGGGCCGAGCACGCTGGAGTTGGTGCCGTCTTCACTGGAGTTGATCATGTCGACCAGCGACGACAGGCCAAGCACATCGGACAGCAATACAAATTCGTCTCGCTCGGGCGTGGTGATGTTGCCGGCCTGACGCAGGATGTCGAGCCCTTTGTTCCACTCGGCGTGGGTCAGTTGGGTTTCGCGTGCGAAATCGTGAAGATGGCGAGCGAGGCTTGCCATGATCTCTCGCAGGCGGGGATCGGTGTCCTCGCCGAAGTAACCCACGAAGGTTTCGGTGATGGATTCTTTGGTGACGGTTCGCATGGGAGGATCCTATAAAATACCGGTTGACAACCAGGGAAAGCGAATCAGTACGATTAGCACCAGTAACATCACAAAGGCAAACGGCAGCGCGCCCAAAAAGACATCTTTGAGTGTTATTCGATCATCGTCCAGGGTTGCTTTAATCACAAAGCAACTGATACCCAGTGGTGGTGTGAGCAAACCGATCTCGGCACCAATCACGGTGATGATACCAAACCAGACCAGACTCAGGCCAAGTGGTTCGATCAGCGGTAGAAACAACGGTACGACGATCAGGATGATGGAGGCGGTGTCGAGCAGCGTACCCAGAAACAGCATCAGGCAAACGTAGATCGCCATGATGGCCACGTACGACAACTGATTCTGTGCGATGACATCGGCCAATGCGTTCGGCAAACCGGCGAGCCCGAGCATGCGGCTGTAGATGGACGCCGCGGTAATCAAAAACAGAATTGCCGCCGTGATGTGGCCAGTTTCGATCAGTGTTTCCCAGAAGCCGCGCCAGCTCATGCGGCGGCGGACGATGGAAATCAGTAGCCCCAACAACGAGCCGGCTGCACCTGCCTCTACCGGCGTCAGCCAGCCGGTGTAGATGCCGCCGAGCACGGTGACGATTAAAAACACCAGCGGCAGTGTTTTGGATGCGACTTCGCGCCTGGACATTGGCTGGTAGTCGCTCGCCTGTCGGCCGCCGATGTAATTGGGCGTCAGCCGACCCATGGCCCATATCGCGCCGATGTAGGCAACCGATAACAATATGCCGGGGATGATACCGGCGATAAACATCTCACCGACAGATTGTTCGGCGATAAACGAGTAGATGATCAGCATGGCCGATGGCGGGATGATCATGCCGAGTACCGAGGAGCCCGCCACTACGCCGACGGCGAATCGCGGGTTGTAGTTGTAGTGCAGCATTTGCGGCACTGAGACTTTGGCAAACACCGAGGCCGATGCAATGGACGAACCGGTGACGGCGGCAAACACGGCGTTAGCACCGACGGTGGCCATACCGATGCCACCCTTGACGCGCCGGAATCCTGCATTCATGACTTCGTAGATGTCGCTGCCGAGTCCGGCCTTGGAGACAATCAGCCCCATAAACGTAAAAAGAGGCACAGTGGCGAAGGTGTACTCCATCACGCTGTCGCCCACGGCGATCTTCAACAGATTGACAGCCAGATCGAAGTTGTCGCGCATCAGCCAGATCGAGACGAACGACACCATCCCCAGCGCCACGGGGATATAGACGCCCAGATAGATCAACAGCACGATTGCCGTGACCGAGGCAATACCAATTTCAAATGGAGTCATTCAGGTTTGCCGGATGGGTGATCTGCAGTGACGGACGCTGTTGTGGCCACGTTTTCTGTTGCGACGGGACGCAGAGCGCGCAGGGCGAAGAGGATCGCACACAGCAGGGCACCGAGAAATATCGTGAGCTTGATCGGCCACCATGGCGCAGTGAACACGCCGGGCACGCCGAAGAAGTCTTTGGTTTCCAGCATCTCGATAAACTCTGGCCAGATCGCGTAGCTGACCAGCGCCATGAACAGGCAGGACAGCGCATCGATTGCGCGCTGAAGGCTGGTAGCGAGGCCCGGCATACGCCGCTTGAGCAACACCAGCAAGCCGTCTGATCGGGTCAGGCGGCTAGCCCGAACGACGTCGGGCAATTGCAAAAAGACGATCAGCACCATCGAAAACTGCACGACTTCGACGGCACCCAGAAACGGCGCGTGAAATACGCCGCGTGCGATGACATCGGTGTTGACAATCAGCACCAACCCCAGCACGACGAGTGTGCCGACCGCGTTGGCCACCATCGCCAACCGGCACACCCATCGATCGATGAACGCCAACACCTGTTGCACTGGCTGTTGGACCTGCCGAGCGCTACTGCGTCCAGTCGCGCACCGGGGTAAATCCGGCTGCTTTTAATTTGCCCATGTAGGCGTTGAGCATGTCGGTGCCAGGCTCACCCTTGTCATCGAGATTCTTCGCCCACTCGGTTGCGATGTTCGGCATATTGTTGGCCCAACCCTGTCGCTCTTCGGCATCGACCTCGATAACGGTGCCACCCGCTTCGAGGTAGGCATCTCGGCTGGCGGCGGCGCGGTCCATCGCGACGCTTGCCACGTGATCACGCCACGCGACGGCAACCTCCAGAAAAACGTCTTGCACTTCCTGCGGCAGTTTTTTCCAGTAGTCGGCGTTGACGGTGACGGTTTTGGAGTTGACCGCGCCAATGTCGGCCTTGAGCATATAAGGGGCCACCTCGGCGATTTTGAAGGTCTTGGCGGCCTCGGGCCATAGCATGGCGTGATCGACCAGACCGGTCTGCAGCATGTTGTAAAAATCGGTTAGACCGCCACGAACACCGGCAACGCCGTCTATGCCTTCAAGGTAGCGCAGGTTCATGCCGGCACCGGCAACTTTGCCACCCTCGATATCCTTCAGTGAGCGCACCTCCTGCGAGCTGAACATCTGGTAGGTGTCGAGCACCACGCCAGTGGCGAGATACACCTGATTCTGTTTTTCAAATTCCTTTTGCATGGTAGGGAATTCGCGCGCAATCTCATCCACCGCTTTGGCAACCGCACGCGCGTCGGCCGCGATAAAAGGGGTCACAGCAGAGATCGCCTGACTGGGCAGCTTGGAAGAATGAAAAATGGTGGTGACGATGCCGATGTCACCCAACCCGAGCTTGACGCCTTCGAGCACGCCTTTTGGCTTGACAATCGAACCGCCGTAGCTCTCCTGCCAGTCCATCTTGTAGTTGCCAGCCTCGGCCAGGCGCTTGTCGACTTCCGGAATAAAAAAGCCGGAAAACTCCTTCACCCACATCGCTTTTGCCGGGTAGCCGTCGATGACAACCGCTTTGATCGTCTCTGCTGCGCCGGCTGGCAGACTGATCAGTGCCGCCATTAGGCTTCCGGCGATCAGTTTGAATTTGCGTTGAATCATATTTCCTCTCCAGTTTGCACCAGTCCACAAAATGTAGATCTACACACTTGCTGGCAGTGGCCCGGTTTATCAGCGGTGGCGACTGTGTGCCAGCCTGGTGCTTAAAATGTATAGCTTTGTGCGGATTTTATACATTCGTATTGCCTGCAAAGCCCCGAAAGCGTGCGCTCAACACTCGCTTGCTCCAGTCTTGTCGATTGCTTATCCTCTGTCAAACACTATCGCGTACACACCGGAGCCGTCACTATGGTTGCGTGGACTGACTACAAACAAGCTGCTAAAGCGCGTGGCTCACTGGCCCTGGAACTGTATGTGGTAGTGAGTACGCCAGAGAAATCCGCCGATGAAGTCAAGGCGGTGCTGCCATCGCATTTGGCTTATCAGGCAGAGCAGG
>CAZNIS010000177.1:0-5673 GCA_964573105.1 uncultured Granulosicoccaceae bacterium | reverse complement strand
CGCACCCTGTTCGCCACTGAAACGGATGATCGGTGTACCAGTAGTCACCCGATCAAGCACACTATCAGGACAGTTCCAGAAGATTTGCTGACCGCGCGCTTCACAGGCCTCGATTAAATCGAGAGTAATCTCCGTCTGCCCATAGACGGTAACCTTGTGGCCGGTGATGTCACTGATCGGGATTTCGAACAGCTCGCCATCGAAACCCAGGATGACACCGTCGTGATCAATGCGTTCGGCTTGCAGCCGGGCATCGCACTCGGCCTCGGCCATCGCCTCAATGGTGCCGCGCTCCAGCACACCGGCACGAATACGTGCCAGCACGCGATCGCGGGTCGTGCGCTCCACGATGACAGACTGCACGCCGCCCAGATGCAGTAGCTGTGACAACAGCAGCCCGGCCGGCCCTGCTCCAATAATGATGACGTCAGTGCGTAGTGTCATTCAGCCGTAACCAGTGCCAATTGTGGATGTCCGTCCTGCTGTTTCATTGCCTCGCGAACATTGTCTTGCGCCAGATGCGCGTGCTCGCGCATCAGTGCAAATGCGCGCATGCCTTCACGGCTTGCGATCGCCTCGACGATTGCGCGGTGCTGTGCCTGGCCAATGGTCAGGCTGGCCTGGAACCTCGCGCTCGGTTCGTTGCGCGCGGGAAATGCCGACGGCCCGGCAAATGGAAAGCGATAACTGCGCTCGACCTCTTCAATGAGTATAGGGCTGCCACAGCAGGCAGCCACTGCTTTGTGGAATTGCTCGTTCAGCGAGTCGTACTCGCTGGTATCGCCCTGACCCACCACCTGATCGATCGCGTCCAGCAGATCGCGCAAGGTGGACAACTGACCCTCAGAAACGCCGCGTTCGGCTGCTTTTTGCGCGGCGACCGCTTCAAGAACCCCCCGCAGTTCAATCGCCATCAGCACATCGTCCAGCGAGAACCCGCGCACGGTGTAGCCAGATTTGTCGCCGATCAACAGCCCCTCCGCCTCCAGCGCCATCAGCGCTTCAGATAAGGGCGTGCGCGAGAATTCCATCTCGTTGGCCAGGTGGGATGCGCGCAATTTGGCGCCGGCCGGCAGTTCACCGCGGACGATGCGGTTGCGCAGCAAATAGAGCGCGGCTTGTCGCTGGGATTTGGACATACACGCTAATCTGCATGCATTTTAACCATATATCAAAGATTGCTACCTTGTATCGGTATTTTTTGCATGGATTTTAGACAAACCTGGGCGTACAGATCAAAAACAGAAAGACCTTGGATCACATTCGCCCTAACACTGCAGGCAGAAAAGGATGAATTTCCTGCCAACCCCAAGTCCAGTCTCGCTGCCGGACAAAACAAGCGTTGTCCGGCGTAAAATGCCTGTTCAAAGCAAATACACAGGTATCAATACAATGGCGATCCGGGGTTAATGACAACTTTCGTACTGGTGCATGGCGCCTGGCACGGTGGTTGGTGCTGGGCTGAGTGCGAAACTTTCCTTCGCGAACTCGGACACCAAACGCACGCACTAACACTGACCGGGCTTGGCGAGCGAAGCCACTTGGCCAGAGTGGACATCGATGCAGATCTTCACGTGAAGGATGTGATCAATACCTTCCACTGGAGAGAGCTTACCGACGTAATCCTCGTCGGCCACTCATATGGAGGGATGGTGATTACAGGTGTTGCTGGGCATATCCCTGAGCGAATTCGTGCCCTGGTCTATCTTGATGCGATGGTTCCGGAAAAAAGTGGTGTATCTCTTTTCGCCCAGGCCAATCCGCAACGGATGGCAAGTTTTCAGGCGAAAATCGAACAGGGCGCCACGGCTCTGGAACCGGATCTTTTTGACGCCTGGACCAATGATCCCGTAAAGAAAGACTGGCTAAAAAAGATGACAACCCCTCATCCGATTGGCTGCTTTCAAAAAGGTGTTACGCTAACCGGACGCGAGTCGGAAGTCTCCCAAAAGCACTATATCATCGCTACCCGGAATAAACCTTCCGCTTTTTGGGAGCAATACAACAAGGTCAAGACACGCCCAGGCTGGACAACCTCGACCATTGACACGAAGCACGATGCGATGGTGGAAGCCCCAGAAGTACTGGCTAAGCAGCTTGACGCGATAGCAAAATTTAATTAGACAATAAATGAGAAATAACCGGTCGTCTTGTGAAATGTTGGGAAATACTTCGTCGACTTCTCGGACCAATAGTCGCTTTTTCAACTTAGAGAACTCAGTTGCTGTTCGCAAGATCAAAAACCAATCGCTGATAGTCAAATGTTCCAGCCCATATGCCCACTTTTCTACCGTTGTGGTTCCAGCCTCGAATAATCACTTACCCAAAAATAAGGTGGACGCCAGCCGCGCATAGAGAGACCCCGCCCGAAGTAACGGGGTTCTCCCACTTGCCAAAGACGCCCGCAAATCCCGCCAATCACTGCATCGAACTTAAGCCAAACAGATTGCCTTCCGTGTCCATACACACACTAACAAAGCCATACTGTCCGATGGACATCTTCGGATTGACCACCTTGCCACCGGCGTCTGTCACACGCCCCTCTTCAACCGCGCAGTCCTCAACGCCAAAGTAGACGATCGTGCCGCTGGTCACCGGCCCGGCACCCTCTCGCTTGACCAGCGCTCCGCCGGCGCCGTAGCACTCCATGTCGGTGACAAAACCCTTCATCACCACACTGGGATCGGTGGGGTCTGATATCATCTCGAATTCACGTTGCAATACCGATCGGTAGAAGGCCTCCGCTCTGTCCATGTCGTTTACGTAGATATCGAACCAGCCAATTGCGTTTTGTTTCATCATCATTGCCTCTTGTCAGGTGAGGTAAAGATGATAGAGGGCGGTCTGGATCATGGATTGTAGAAATCAGACATCGTACTTGCGAAAGTACTCGGTTGGCGTATAACCCGTGATTTTCTTGAATGAATGGATGAAATGCGACTGATCTGTGTAGCGATCCAGATTGTGACGCTTGAGCGACTCTTGCAACCGGACTACCTTCAAAAAGTCGTGAGGGGAGAACCCTGTCGTTTGCTTTAATACACGCTGCAGCTGCCTGGGGGAACGGTGGGTTGCCTCAGCCATATCGGCCACGCTGTGTATGCTATCCAGGTTTGACAAAATCCTTTCCGTGACAGCGTTCGGCTCAATAATCCCCTGATCAATCAACTGAGATATCAGATTGGTAAAGACATAATGCTTGTCTGCAAATTCTTTTGGCGCAGTTTTGACATTAGCTTCAATTAGTGGAAGCTCCCCCAGGTATTTGGTTCCTACGAAATCATCTTTGGTCTCACTGCCCCTTCCTCTCCAGACTCCCGGGAACAGCTGAATACCGGCATAGTCAAATTCCCTGCCAAGATTTAATTCGGTGTAGGTTGTGTGCAAAGCGGTAATACCCGCGATGTTGGTATCGAGTTGATTGAATAGAATGTTCACACAGGCATCGGGGAGAGCGTGCAGGATGAAGTCCTCATCCAAAGGTGCTTCTGTTGTTAACTGCCAATACGTATGAACAATATGCTCAAGTTCTCGCGGCGGTTTTGCCTCCCGGTATGACACCGCCACGCTTCCTTTCTTCATGCCATCATTTACGGGATCATACATTGTGGTGACTGTACCTTTGGGTTCACCAGCTAGTTGATATCCAACAGGCTGGAATTCAAGATATTGAACGTTTGGTCAGGAAACGGCTGCCGGAGTGTCTCTACTGCAGGTGCCAGCACATGGGTGACCATCGATGGGTCGCCATAGATGGCGAGTTGCCTCACGTCCGTCAATAAGCGCCGGTGGGAGTGCAACTCCGTCGAGCGAACATGCCCTGCCGGGGACGTTGCCGCGTATTTGGTTCCCCGATCGGAGATCAGGTCCCGCGATGCTTCACCAAGCGCCGGTGGGAGTGCTGCTCCGTCAAGCGAACATGCCCTGCCGGGGACGTTGCCGTGTATTTTGTTCCCCGATCGGAGATCAGGTCCCACGATGCTTCACCAAGCGCCGGTGGGAGCGCGACTCCGTCGAGAGAACATGCCCTGCGGGGGACGTTGCCGTGTATTTTGTTCTCCGATCGGAGATCAGGTCCCACGATGCTTCACCAAGCGCCGGTGGGAGCGCGACTCCGTCGAACCAACACGCTCTACCGGGCAACTTAGTCCGTGCACAAATCCAGGACGCTGTCCACATCGGCAGCACTATTGTAGAGATGAAGTGCGAAACGGATTGTGCCTTGCCGAATAGAAAAGCGCACCCCACCCCGTTGCAACTTATCCGCTACCGCCGCTATGCGCGGATCGTCGGTCCGGTCGTGTCCGTTTCCACCGAAGGTGCCAACCGTCACGATTCCGCTGCGTCCCAAAGCGGGGCCGCTGGCGTTAACAGGGAGACCGCGCTCGGCAAGACCGCTGGCCAGCTCATGCGCGAGCTTCGAAACATGCGCCTCGATTTTCGCGGTTCCGATCTCCTCAAGCAGTTCAAGCGACCGATCAGCTGCGATTGCTGCGGGATAATTGTAGTTGCCCAGGTCAAATCGGCGCGCGCCGCGTGCAAGTTGATAATTTTGCAGATCGGTAGCCGCCTCATTGTCCTCTGCGATCTGGACACCGAAACGGGCGAGCGAAGACGGCCGCAAGCGGTCCGCCCAAGCAGAACGACAATAGAGAAAGCCAAATCCATATAGACCCAAAAGGCCCTTCTGGGTGCTGACAGCCAGGGCATCCATCGGCGTCTTAGTGACATCGATATGTACTATGCCCGCGGACTGCGCGCCATCGACCAGCAGTAGCGCGTCAATCCGGTCGCAGGCAGCGCCGAGCAGATCGAGATCCGTCTCGTAGCCCGGCGTAAAGCTAATATGCGTGACCGGCACCAGCCGGGTACGCTCATCCATGGCAGCAATCATCGCCGCGACGGGCATGGTGCCATCTTCACTCGGGATATCACGCAACTCGACACCCAAGCGATCACGCAGATTGAGCCAGGGATAGATGTTGTTTGGATGTTCAAGAGCCGAGCAAAGCACGATATTGTCGCCTCCTTGCCAGGGTAGCGCGAGACCGATACTGCACAACCCGTCCGAGATGTTTTTGACGATTGCGATCTCGTCGGGCGTCGCGCTGATCAGCGCTGCAAATCGCGCACGGCAGCGCTCCAGAGTCTCGAACATCAAGCTCTTGTCAGCGTTTCCGTTGACCAGTTGCGACAGATGCGCATTCACGGCCTCACTGGTGCTGCGTGGGAGTAGACCGCGGGCAGCAGTATCCATATACACTTGACCTTGCGTGCCAGGGAACTCTGCTTTTAGATTCGAATCGATCATAAAACGCTCTTTCAGTTGTAGCATTTCCAACGCGAAGAGCATGCAATCAACGGTCAATGCTCTGCTGACCGTAATTTAACAGATACAAAAGTCGAAACGGGCCGAATGGCGAGCAAGAAAGACAAGCCAGAAAATCATTGTACAGAAACTGCACCAGTTTGAAGTACGGCAAGGCCAGCGTGATATCGAGCACATAGATCTTTTTATTTGGCATAGCCATACCTGACCCAATAGGCTTTGTACCGCCTGGTTTAGCGTCGACCTGCACAGTCTGCTAGTTCAGTAAGTGTTCACACCATAAAAAGTGCTTTTCAGTGACTGTTCACAGTGCGTCTAGCTGGGCGCCCCTAGCCGGGCGCCCC
>CAZNIS010000176.1:0-5740 GCA_964573105.1 uncultured Granulosicoccaceae bacterium | reverse complement strand
CTGCTCGATGCGGTCAAACGTGGTATTGCGTCAGCCGGTGGCACGGCGATGGAATTTCCAACTACGTCGCTGCATGAGTCCACGCTGGCTCCCAATTCGATGAAGTTTCGCAACCTGATGGCGATAGATACGGAGGAGATGATCCGTGCCCAGCCGATGGACGGTGTGATCCTGATGGGTGGTTGCGATAAAACCGTACCAGCGCAGTTGATGGGGGCTGTCAGTGCGGGCAAGCCAGCGATACAACTAATCGGTGGACCGCAATCAACCGGGCGCTACAGGGATGATCGTGTCGGCGCCTGTACCGATTGCCGTAAGTTCTGGACCAGGTTCCGTGCTGGCGAAATTAACGCGCAGGAAATTTCGGATGTCGAGGGCAGGCTGGTCACCACTGCCGGCACTTGTGCTGTGATGGGGACGGCCTCGACCATGGCGGCGATTGCCGAGAGCCTTGGTATGACACTGCCGGGTACAGCCGCGATTCCGGCTGTGCACGCTGATCGTCTTCGGGCAAGTGAGGCGACCGGACAGGAAATCGTTCGACTGATAAAACGCGGCGATGCACCCGGTGAAATCATCACCGAGCAATCTGTTGAAAACGCGTTGCGAGTATTGCTGGCCATCGGTGGTTCAACCAACGGGGTGATTCATCTGGCCGCCATTGCCGGGCGCGCCGGCATCAAGCTTGACCTCAGGCGGTTGAATGAACTATCTGATACCACACCTGTGCTTACTGCAGTTAAGCCGGTTGGCGATACCTGGTATATGGAAGACTTCTTTGCCGCCGGAGGCGTTGGCGCAGTGTTGCGTGAGCTAAAGCCGCTTTTGCATCTGGATTGCAAGACTATCACCGGCGACACACTCGGCGAACGTTTGGCGGCGGAAGAGGGTCACTATGTCGATCGGCGTGTGATTAAATCTCTGGCGGAACCGGTCGAGCCACAAGGTGGCCTGGTTGCGCTGTTTGGTTCACTGGCACCTGAGGGTTGCATCATTAAACGATCGGCCGCAGACCCTGCACTTTTCGAAAAAGAAGGTCGCGCGGTCGTATTCTCGTCACTGGATGATCTGGCGAATCGCATAGACGATCCGGCACTCGACGTGACAGCCGATGATTTTCTGATCCTGCAGAACGCCGGGCCGCGTTCAGATTATGCAATGCCAGAAGCAGGCTTTTTGCCGATACCAAAAAAACTGCTCGCGCAGGGTGTGAAAGACATGGTGCGAATGTCCGATGCGCGCATGAGCGGTACGGCGTACGGCACCATCGTGCTGCACATTGCACCTGAGGCCGCAGTCGGTGGCCCGATTGCGCTGGTGCGCGATGGCGATCGAATACGCCTTAGTGTGAAAAATGCGTCGCTCGATTTACTGGTGGATGAGGCTGAGCTTGAAAAACGTCGAGCAGGGCTCTCCGTTGGGGAAGTGTCGGCCAATGCCCGGGGCTACGATCGACTGTTTCGTGAGAACGTCTTGCAGGCGCCTGATGGTTGCGACTTTGGTTTTTGCCTGGCCAGTCAGGACTGACTCGTTGGTCAAAAACGCCTGCCTGTTCTGATCCTGCCAGAACCCTGGCAACTGAGCACACGGCCAATGGGCGCAATACCCCCATGCGCCTGTTGTTCCTGATGATTGAGCGCACTGTCCTCATCAATCTCCATCACCTGTACTTCGAATGTATCTCCGGCTGCGACGACTTTGTGGGGGTCAGCGGCGAATCGATTAACAATCGCAGCGTAGGGTTTTCAACCGACGGCCGTGTAAGTCTCCAGGCAGCAGCTCCGTTCTGCTACTGGAAATGTACTGAGGGCGCTAAATGTCGTTGAAAAGTGTAGATGCGTTTATCGCACTGAATCGCTTCGGATTGGGTGGTCGAGTGCTACCGGCCAGTGGTATCGAAGACGACCCACGCGGGTGGTTGCGCACGCAAATATCAGCTCAGCACGCTATTCCAAAGCGCCTGGCTGGCTTTGAGGGCTCTGCAGCCATAATTGAATCGATACACAAGGCCAGAGTTGAAGGGCCAGCCGAGCTACAGCGGGTAACCGGCGGGCACTATCGGCAGTCTTTCAACCGTGAGATCGTGGCGCGCACGCGGCATATGATTGAATCGAACTGGCCTTTTTTCGAGCGCATGGTGCTGTTCTGGTCGAACCACTTTACGGTGTCGAACAGCAAGCGAATCGTTGGGCCGGCGATACCGGCGTTTGAACGCGAAGCGATAAGGCCGCACGTGCTTGGTCGTTTTTCAGACATGCTAAAGGCGGTTTCCAGCCACGCGGTGATGATCTCGTATCTCGATAATATGGCATCGATTGGGGATAACTCACCGGCCGGGAAGCGTAGAAACCGCAATCGCACCAGTGGCAGCTCGATCAATGAGAATCTCGCGCGCGAAATTCTGGAGTTGCATACGCTTGGGGTTGATGGCGGTTATACGCAACACGATGTCGTCGAACTGGCCAAGATCATCAGTGGCTGGAGTCACGGTGGCCTCAGACGCAGTGAGTCGGCACATCTGATCCATGGCGGTTTCGAGTTTCGCAGTGCGTTTCATGAACCAGGCGATAAAACGGTGCTGGGTAAACGCTACCGCGAGAGTGGCGTGGACGAGGGCTACGAGGTGCTTGCGGACCTCGCGGTTCATCCGTCGACGGCGAAACACATCGCCACCAAACTGGTACGTCATTTTGTAGATGATGAACCACCGGCGGCGGCGATCGAGCGGATTGCGTCGGTGTTTCTCAATACTGACGGGGATCTTGCCGAAGTGGCGGCTGCACTGGTAGATCTGGATGAGCCGTGGCAGTCACCCACGGCGAAAGTAAAGACACACTACGAATTCATCGTCGCGGTGCATCGCGCCACCGGACAGGCCGATCGCAACGGGCGGAAAATGCTTACGCTGTTGCGGGAATTGGGACAGGTTCCGTTCACTGCGCCCACCCCGGCAGGATGGCCTGATGTGGCGAGTGGCTGGATAGCGCCTGAGGCGTTGATGCGGCGAGTGGAGTGGGTGCGCGGTTTTGCCGCTACATTGCCGGCCTCTGTGTACCCCGACCAGTTGCTGGACAGCACGATCGGTCCGGTCGCCAGTCAGAGGACCGCCGTCTGGGTGTCGCGCGCGCCATCTGGTGACGCGGGCAATGCGTTGGTCCTGGCAAGCCCTGAATTTCAACGGAGATAGCGATGATTAATCGACGTCAGCTTTTGCGGTGGGTCGCTGCCAGCACGATCGGATCGCTGGCAGGCAGTCGCACACTATTTGCCGATGCAGATACGGATAAGCGATTTGTTCTGGTTTTTTTACGCGGGGGGCTGGACAGTCTGCACGCACTCGCACCTTATGCGGACAGAGACTATCAATTGCTCAGGCCGGCCCTGGCACTGGGGGGCCGGCACTCTGATCGGCCGAGTCTGGATCTGGATGGCTATTTCGGGCTGCATCCTGCGTTGGCGCCGTTACATGCTCTATATCTGCAACGCGAATTGTTGCTGATACCGGCCGCCGCGACCCGCTATCGCCAGCGATCGCATTTCGATGGGCAGAATATGCTGGAGAACGGCAGCGGAAAACCCTACGGTGCCAACGATGGTTGGCTCAATCGCGCGATCACTGCCATGAACGATAACGATAGGCGGATGGGACTCGCGCTCGGTCCGTCGATACCATTGATTCTGCAGGGTGACGCGCGAATCCAGACTTGGTCTGACTCCAGCCTGCCGGAGTTGGATGACGATTTTCTGTTTAGACTGGGTCTGGTCTATCAGGGCGACCCGTTGTTTGCCGACGCGCTTCACGATGCAAATGGCGCGCTGAAACCCGATATCAACATGAACGAGATGGACTCGGGAGGGCGTCAGCACAAAGACTTTTTGCTGTCCGCACAGGCTGCCTCTGAACTGCTTGCGCGTGCAGATGGTCCTCGCGTTGCGGCGATGGAACTGCAGGGTTGGGATACGCACTTTGGTCAGGAACGGCGGCTGAGTACATTGCTTGATGTACTGGCGAAAGGTATTGTCGAATTGAAACGAGGCCTTGGCGACGCGTGGTCTGAGACGGCTGTGCTGGTGGTGTCGGAATTTGGACGCACCGCAGCAGAAAATGGCAATCAGGGGACCGATCACGGTACTGGCGGACTGGCGATGCTGGCCGGAGGTGCTGTAGCTGGTGGCCAGATTGCCGGCGCGTGGCCAGGTCTGACTCCGAGCGCGCTCTACGAAGGGCGTGATCTGCATGCCGTCAACGCTTATGAGAGTCTATTCAAATCAATATTGAACAGTCACATGGGGGTGGGCGACTCGTTGATCGAATCGCGTGTATTTCCGAACAGCAGTCGACTAGTGCCCATGGATGGACTCTTAAAGGTATAAATGTCTGTCGATGATGAAGGTTTGTCTGACGCCGAATTGATCGGCCAGATGGCAAGAGGTGAGGATGTCGATACCGCGCTTCTTCGTCTAATCGAACGACACGAGCGGCGACTGTATATGTTTATTCTTCGTCAAACCAACGATGCCATGGTCGCAGAGGAGGTGGTCTCCTCGGCTTTTACGGCATTGTGGCGAAAGGCGCCGACGTGGAAACACGCCGGGGCCAGCGTATCAACCTGGTTGCATCGTGTCGCATTGAACGAGGCCATTGATCGAAATCGCTGGCACAAGCTGCGGCAACATATCGGGTTGGCTGAAACGAATGCGATACCGGATTGGCTAAGCAATACCGAAAGCCCCGAACCCACTCCGGAGCAGCGTCAAATTCAACTCGACGAACTACGAAATACACTGGACGCGGTGGCTCGCTTGCCAGCAAAGCAGCGTGCAGCGTTGCTGCTCGCTGGTGCAGGCCACACTTCGGCTGATATTGCAGGTATCGTTGGTGGCAGTGTAAAAGCCGCGGAGCAACTACTCGTTCGGGCGCGGCGAACGATCAGAAATACTAAAGGCGTCACTGATGAGTGATAAAACAAACCGAACACAATCGCCCGACTCGATGCACGTAATGCGGCAGCTGATGGACCCTGAACAATACTCTGAAGCGCAACACCGTCAGCGGCAGGTTCGCATTTACGGGCGAATACGGCAGAATTTGTCGGCCGCTGATGAGGCTGCGTCGAACTCCAGACTGAGCTGTTGGTTTGCAGGCGCAGCTGCTGCAACTGTGTTTTCGTTCGCCGGAATCTCTGCCGGCTTTATCGTAGCAGAGTGGCTGATAGAACAATACGAGATCGATGAGCTGGAGCGTATCGCGTTCGGTGTGCCCGATATTACGGTCGAATAAATTATGGCAATCCATCTCACCGGCCGCAGGTTATGGCTCGTTGCGGCGCTACTGTTGTCCATCACACTGAATCTCGTGCTGCTCGGTGCTGTTGCAGCCTTTTTTGTAACAGGTGAAAACAAGCCCTCGTCGGTGTCCTTGAACAGGCCGATGAGTCTGCTGCAGAGCGACGAGCAACTGCGCCAAGCCTTTCGAGTGGAGACAAGGCAAATTCGCGATGAATTACGGCAACAGCGCGAGGCGCTTAGAGAGGCCCGTCGCAGCGCGCGGGAAATGCTGGCAGCGCCAGGTGCTAATCATGGCAGTCTTAGTGATACGCTGGCGGACATCAGGCACCGCGGCAATGTACTGCAGGAGCGGGTACACGAGGCGCTGGTCAACGCCTATCAGAAAAATCAGCTAAACAGTGAAAACTAGGACACGGCTTGTCTGCGATCGTATTGCCCGCGTACATTTTGC
>CAZNIS010000175.1:0-5967 GCA_964573105.1 uncultured Granulosicoccaceae bacterium | reverse complement strand
GCCGGAGCCTTCGGCTTCGGCTTGGCCTCGGGTTTGTCCTTTTTCTTGTCGCTAGCTTCAGACACCAGTCCATTTCCTTAGCAGTGGAATCACGAAAGTTATCGGTCGACGATATTCCACTGTGGCGCGTACAAAAGCGGTAGTGCCTGCGGTCACGGCGTCATCCGGCCCGGTGCCCGAGGTCCATTTGAATCCCGATATCGAAGCACTGTCTTTCTCCAACTGCGCGGTCACCTGAATCTTGCTTGAGTTCTGAATCAGATCACGAGCAACATCGGTACTACCGATAATGCTGGCCACCGCATCGCTGGTAACTGCAAACGGCGTAATCTCTTTCACGGTGGCGATGATACTGCCGTGCCGCTCGCGCTGCACGTTGCTGGGCGTAATGCGAATATCCATGCCAGGTTTAATTTTCTTGCCATCGCCAACACTCAAATAGCCCAGCCCCAGTAATTCCTTGTCGTTGTTTTCGGCCTCTATTGAACCAAGCCGTCGGCCAGCACCGATTATTTGTCCTTCGCCCATGGTGAGTTCCAGGATTCGACCGCTGTACTCACTGATTATTTTCCCGCGCGTATCAAGCTCATTCTCCAATTGCGAGATTTTGTTTTTGATACTCTGGATCTGCAGCTCGCGATCAGATTTGGTTTCAAGTCCTGTCTGTTCAGTTCTACTTTCCTGAATACCCAATTCCTGCAGCTGTGATTCCATCTCGGCTACTTGCTGCATCTGCTGCTGATAACTTTCATCAGCCTGAATCGCGCTCAATTCGATTTCCTGGCGCTTGAGACGCAATTCGGACGTACGCACCTGATTGTCGATCAATCGTTGCTTGGCATTCAGCACCGTGTCGTTTGAGCTCAAGCCTTCCTTTTGCAGCTGTTGGAAGGTTTCAAAACGCTCCTGAAGATTCTTCTCCAGCGCCCGCTGGGTTCTGATGACATCGTTGACGTTCGCCATCTGACTATCAATGAACGCCTTCTGATTCCGCAATTGCGTCTCTGCAGCCTGAGTGGTGGACTGGATTCGCTGCTCCAGCATCCCGCGCTGGCGACGAATTGCTTCTTTTTCTAACTCACCCCGACGTCCGGACACTTCGGCCACCAACTGATTTCGCTGGGTCAGCTCCTCAAGCCTGTTCTTTTCGGCCTTTAACTGCTCCACCAGGCCAGGCTGACTGATGGTTCCGATGGTGTCGCCCTTCTCGACCATGCTGCCTACTTCGACATACAACTGTGAGATTTGCCCCTGGGATGGCGCCTGAAACGACACGACCCGGCGCGGAAAAACGAGAATACCCACCCCGTCAACTGTAATCGGAATCTGCCCGACAACGCTCCAGACCACCGCCGATACCAGCATCGCGCCAACCGTAGCCAGCGATACCCAGGCGCGACGATCGGTGACGCGCAACAACTGCTCGAGTTGTTCTGGGGAATTGAGCTGCTCTAGGGCCTCCGCCCGAAACATAGACTTGTCGGTCATAGTCGAATCAACCTGCGTGCAACATGAAAGATCAAAATGGGATGAGGACTGGCTTTCGCCGCACCAACTCGCTAGCGATCGAGAAAGTTCTTTAGCAACATATCAAAACGGTGACCCGCTATTGATATGTGATCAAGCAGATCCGGATCCAGCTCATCGGCCGAAGTCTCGTCCAGCTCGTCATGATCCGGGCGCAAGGTCAACTGCCCCATCGTTTGCCGGAAACGACTACTCAACAGTACGCCAAGCGACTGATAGAACCGCGCCGCAAACGGGATGTCTGTTTTGATTTTACGATTTAGCTTTTCGCGGCCAATTGAAATCACCGAAACGGGGGATGCCGCTACGACTGATTCTGTGGGTGGACGACTGTCGAGGAACGACAGTTCGCCGATAATTTCACCGGGATAACGCCGCACCAGTTCTTCGTGTTCGGCGTGTCCAGGCCGGATAGACAATTCTCCGGACAGCAGAATGTACATGTTGGTGACCTGCTCGCCAGCCCGAATCAGCGTTTGGCCATTGTCGATATTCCGGCGCTCGCCATTGGCGATGATCCAGTCTATGTCCTGGTCGCTGAGATAGCCAAGAATGAAGAGTACCTTTTTCATCAAAATCCCTTTTGCTTTCGCTTCGTTGCCAAACACGCCGCCGTTGCGGGAAGCGTCATTCACTCAACCACACTGCCAAATTTCCGGATGGCCGGATCCTCCTCATACGCTACCCGTTAGCCCCGGCAATGTCTAGCCACCCTGCATTCCCGGCCAGTTGCTCCCGTCGCTATGACGGATTAGACTCGCCGCACCTGATCGGCTACCGCCAGCCGATTCAGGTTTTCACAAAGGAGATGTGAAACATTGAATTCGACGGACCTTTCCACCCTGGCTCCTATCCCATACAAGGCCAGCAGACCCCGCATCATTCAGCAAACAAACTGCGACGACAGTAAGCGCTACGGAGCCAGTTCATCATGCGAATCAATACTACCTTCTAACGCTGGCGAATGGGTGCGCAATATTACCAAAATCGTCCAGTGCAACCGCCAGCCTGTAAGGGTTCGCAGCCATTGGCGCACGATTAAACGATGTGCGGCGGCAGGCGAAATCGTGCTGCTGAATGACGACCGAAAAAATGCCTGCCGTCGGTTTTTCCGATATAACGCAATTCTGTCATGGGCAGGTAGATCAGCCAGCAGATTTCGCCACCTGATCGCAGACCTTAGATTCCAGATGACAAAGTCCGACCACGAACCGGCAAGCAACCTTTTTAGTCGCTTTTTTGGGCCTGGTGCATTAGGCAAGCGCTCGCACTCAGACAGGCACGGCCCGCTGTTGGGAGGCAATCTGAGTGTAAATTTACTGGATCTGACCGGTAATAATCACATTACTGACGTTGAAAATTACCGAATTCGACGGTTTTTTAGTGGCCAGAGCCCGTCGGGGATAATGGCTGAGATTCGTTTATGGCTGATTTGTGTCATCGGTGAGGCGGCGTGCCCCGATCAACTCAAGCAGAGAATCCTACCAGGCAATAAACCAGCTCCTGAACTCATCGTATCAAAAGCGTTGTTCAACCCGGAGGGCCTGTTGATTTCGGGTGACGCACATGGATAACGCTGTACAAGCTATGCCCAGCACGGACAGCGGCGGTCTTCAGATCCTGCCCGAGGACCGAATTGTCGTATACCTTGGCCCCAGCCTTCCGCTGGAACAGGCCCGGGAACTGCTCGACGCCCGCTTTTTGCCACCGGTTCAACTGGGCGACATCTACAAATTATTGAGCACATCCATCGAGACCATTGTGATAATTGATGGCCTGTTCGATGGGGCAACGCCGGTCTGGCACCGAGAGATTCTGGCCGCACTGGAGGCAGGCATCACCGTCATCGGTGCTACCAGCATGGGCGCGTTGCGCGCCGCTGAAATGCATCAGTACGGCATGCTCGGTCATGGCACTATTTTCGAGTGGTTTCGCGACGGTGAACTTGACGGCGACGACGAAGTGGCCCTGATTCACGGCGTAGAGGAACTGGGTTACCTGAAACTATCCGAGCCACTAGTCAATATTCGCTATAACCTCGCCAACGCGGCAGCAGCCGGTGTCATATCGCAGGCTTTGTGTGACTCATTATTAAACGAGTGCAAAAAACAGTATTTTGGCGATCGAAAGCTGATCGAGTTATACAAGTCCTGCGAGCGCCTTGGTTACGATCCAGGCCCGTTGAAATCCTACCTCAGTGATCACTACGTCGATTTAAAACAGCAGGACGCAAGATCTGTACTGATGCAAGCGAACGCATTGGCCACACAGCACAACCCGCGTGCAGAAGGCTGGTATCAGCGAAAACCACGGTTCGGCACAATGATGCACGGACTTGAGCTGGCAAGATCGGCGATATTCAAATTGGACGGTAGCGCGATCGACGCATTAGATGTTATCGCAGCCATCCAGGAGTCAGCAGAGGAATTCGAAGGATACAAGCTCGCGGCAATCGAGCGATACTGGTTGCTCCAGGCCATCAAGGACGCGAATGTCGTGATCGAACCTGCAGGCAGATTGGCGCAGGAAAACTGGTGCAAGAGCCACGGTCTAGAGGATCTACGTAGCTGGCTGGTCAACAACGGGCTACCATTTGACGCCTGGCACCACCGTGTCAGTGAGGAACTCGCTATTGAAAAATTCATCCATGGGACCGTGCACTCAAATGGGGAATTGTGCAGAAATATCGAAAATTTGATCCAATCTGCAGCCAGACTCCCCAGAGAGTGGTTAAACAGCATTAGTGCGGATTATCGCGGTGCGAGGATCGCTATTGTTGGGAGTTGGGCGCTGGATCGGGGTTACCAACCGGCGATTGAATGGATCGACAATGTCGGCAGTGCGATGCCAGATGCCTACGCTAACCGCAACGACACCAGAGCCGCCGATCTGATCGCCACCTATGCGTGGCTGGTTAAGGACGAGCCGACGTATTTTGGTTTTTCCTACGACGCCGTCGTACAGACGTATCTACAACTGCAGTTTCACGGTGCAGTAGAGGCACTCGCATGAGCGAACACAACACGCTGTCGACACGCTATGCCTTCCTTGAAGGAACCCAGCGTACCCGCACACCGGAACAAACGCTGGCCTACATTCAACCACGCCTTGCCGCCTGTGGCATTACGCGGGTAGCTGACGTTACCCGATTAGACCGACCCGGAATTCCAACCTGCTGTGCGATTCGACCAACTGCCAGCATTTTGCAGGTCACCAATGGCAAAGGAGCAACCAAGGCGGCCGCGCAGGTGTCAGCCCTCATGGAGGGCATTGAACTCTTCCACTCTGAATTTAGCGAACATTATCCGCTGCAGTGTCGCTCTGAGCGTGAAATACGCGAAACCGGCCAGTTGGTCGATCATCGAAAACTGCCGTCCTTTCAAGCTTCAGTTCACTTTACCGACCGCGTCAAACTGAACTGGATCGGATGCGAACATGTTCTCCAGGGTCACACTGACTGGACACCAGCCTGCAGCGTATTTTTCGACCAGAACCCCGCCCTGCATTCACCGACCACCAATGGACTAGCCAGCGGCAACCACGTACTTGAGGCATCACTGCACGGCCTGTACGAGGTGATCGAGCGAGATGCCGGAGCAAGTGTCGCTGTCAACGGCAAGATCAACCTGCAGAAAAATGCCGAGGTCATACGACCTGAGTCTGTCACTCCACATTATCTGCAGGACATGATCCAGCGACTGCAAATGGACAGCAAACTGATTATCTCGCGCGTGAAATCTGCAATCGACGTGTCGACCTTCTGGGCCCTTCTGCTCAACAAATCAGGCATGAGTGCCCTGACCATGCTGAACAGCGGCTGGGGCACACACGCCAACCCCGAAATCGCGTTGTCGCGTGCAATTACCGAGGCCGCACAATCGAGGCTGACGTATATCCACGGCGCACGCGAGGACATCATCGTACAAGCTGGATATCACCACAAGAATGCGCAGGACACCAAAGCATTCAAGTATTTCTCAAGCCTTGAGCCCCAGACGGACTGGCAGGATCTCGATGGTATAGGCGAAGCGCCGGATTCTGATCTTGAGAGCGCGTGGGACAAGCTTATTCGCAAACTTGATGCGGCAGGCTATCACGACATCTACCGAGTCGACCTGACACGACCCGATCTGGACATTCCGGTCGTAAAAATACTGGTACCCGGCATGACATTCAATCAGAAACTGTATTAATCATGAACGCTGCCTACACCATCCAATTGCTCGACCAGCAAACCGCCGCCGCTGTCGCGAGCAAAGTCAACGCGATGCAGAGCGAGTGGTTGCCACGGGATAACTTCGCCTTGTTCTCGCTGGGTGCAGCTGCCTATCTCGACTCGCCCACAAGCGAAACGATCGAGCGCTTCGGTATCGCCGATCCTATGTCCCACCGCAGCTACAATGATAACCTGCAGCGACTCAATGCCAGCCTCGAAGAGGG
>CAZNIS010000174.1:0-6034 GCA_964573105.1 uncultured Granulosicoccaceae bacterium | reverse complement strand
AGCATGTTGATTTGCCGCTATGGATTGCAACTCGCTGCTCAGCGCACGTACCATCGCAACACATAAGGTTCGGTGGTAGGTGCGCTTTGGCTTACCTCCCCTACGGTAATTCGGCATGCAACCGTAGGGGCCGTAAGCCTAAGCGCAGGTACCATTTTGTTCTACACGCACACACCCGGAAAATTCATGGCACTGGACATCATAGAAATCGGCCACCCAACCTTGCGAGAAGTGGCAAAGGAAATATCCGTCGATGAAATCAAAAACGCCGACGTGCAACATTTCATCGACGAACTAATCGATAGCTGCCGCACCGCCAACGGCGCCGGCATCGCCGCACCACAGGTCGACAACACCTGGCGGATGTTTATGGTTGAGGTTGGCAACAATCCTCGCTATCCCTATAAACCATCCTATCCGCTCACCGTCATGATCAACCCGACGATCACTTTTTTAAGTGATGAGCGATTCAACAATTTCGAAGGCTGTCTGTCGATACCCAATCTGCGCGGCGTCGTACCACGCTGTCCGCATGTGCGCGTTCAAGGCTACGATCGCACCGGTGATGCACTGGATTTTGAAGTCAGGGGAATAAGCGCGGGCACCTTTCAGCACGAGCAGGATCACCTGGATGGCATCCTGTTTCCCGATCGTGTGGAGGATACGAAAACCCTGTGCACCTGGGGAGAATTCAAGGCACGCTACGAGGATGGTTTTCGCCAGACTGTTGAGGACGTGGTGGCTCGCTGGGGGAGCTAAAGACGCCTAACCAGCCGATGGGGTGTGGTTTTTCATTCGCCGCGCCAAAACAAATTCCAGTTCGTCTGCAAGGCCTATCCAGTCGTGGCGCTGTTGACAATCAAGCGCTACGCCCAGGCTTTTGCAACTCGTCTCGTCCATCAGTTCCGGTTTGCTTGCAGCCAGAGCTGTCCATTGCTGTAACCATTTATCCAACAGCACTGACGCCTGCGCATGGTGTCCGGTGCGAAAGAGATCGCAACACTGCGATAACAGCTCTACATCGTGCGCACTCTCACTCATGCCGCAACTGGCAACACGCTGACGTGACGCATGCGCGCACTGTAGTGGCCGATATTGCGAAACACTGATCCGCGTCGGGTCTGATGATCAACAAACTGCTCCAGGTCGCGATAGTAACTAATGAAATTCATCTGGCTGGGCACTTCGTCATTGAGATAATTGCGCACCGTCAGGCTGGCAGAAGCCACGCCTGCACTGTCCGCCGCTACCGCAACACCACTGGCGTGAGTCGATTCAAATGGGTAACCAAAATCCACACCGGCCAGGTGGATATGCCGGCCGATGCGACAGGCAATGTCGACGGCTGGATGAATCACACTGCCTGACGAAAACAGCACCGTGGATTTTTTAATCTTGCGAAAACTGAGAAATCGCTGGTGACTGCCCACTGCCGAAAAGCGCCGGTATGGCCAGCCAGCCACTACATCCGGATGCACGACAGGAAAATACACCAGTGCAGTGTTGGCCAGCAGGCTGGTATCGGTGGCGAAGAAACGCTTGATCGTCTCCAGCGGATCAATGCTGACGATCACATCCGGCACAATGCCGTGGGCAAGCAATGGTGCCAGGGCTGCGTCAACCGCAATCACGCTGGCACCGGTATCGCGCAACTGCATCATCACATCCATCGCATGATCAAGCGATGGCCCGGCCCCCGCCACCACCACATTGGCATCGCCCGATAACTGACTGCTGATCATTTCGTTCAACAGGTAGTCGACATCCTTATCGCCGCTGTGCAAGTCGATGTTGCGCTGCAGATTTTGCTCGAGGGTGGATTGGACAGACGTCTGATGCGCACGCGCATGGGTGTCGCTCAGCGCCTGCATGAGCCAGTCGCGCAGTGACTCGGCTTGCGGATCGACGAGCTGAAGCATCGGCGGGGTAATTCGGAAAGCGTCCGGCAACTGCGTGATATCTGCTGCGGCAAGCAACTCAACAGACGGGTGAGCCAGCCAGTCACTCATCTCTATCAGATCGAGCATTCGATCAAACAGGCCGAGATTCAGTGGCACAACGGACAGCCTGGCGCCTGCAGGTAACTGTTCGAGCAAAACGGGTGGCAAATACCCCATGCCAACGCCAAAGAGCGTGAGATGCTCCTCTGCCGCAATCGATTCGCCACACTGTAACTGCGCTTCGCGATCAGGCTGCCAGGCACTGGCGAGCCGAATGCCGTTGGCCAGCAGCGTTGGCACCTCGCCTGTCTGATCGAGTTGCAGATCAATCGTGCACTCGGCGGAGTGCAGACTTGCGGCCATCGCCGGCCAGCGGCTGGCGATGATGTCTCTGGCTACCTGTCCCGGCGGCACATTTTCTTCCATGCCACCTGCGTAGCAGGATACAGACCATGCGGTTTTTACATGTCGGGAGATACGGCATTGCACCCTTATTCCCTAACCACATAGAATCTCTGCACAGGTGGGTGCAACTGCGTCGAACGAACAAGTTGTGACAGGAAGGCGCTGCTTTAGCTTGTTCCCTGGTCGGAGACCAGGTCCCACTGTGGCTTTTCGTGGGAGCGCGACTTCGTCGAGCGAACAAGCCGTGATGGGGAAGGCACCGGTCCAATCTGTTCCCCGGTTGGAGACCAGGTCCCACACTGTTTCGCCGCGTGCTACGCTGGACGGAGCACTGTCGAGCGGACAAGTCGAGGGAGAACGCTGCCATGCACACCCGTTCCCGGACCGGTGATCTGGCCCACTGGGTTTCGACACCACGCAAATCCGTCCGTTGCACGAAGACCAACCAACCGGAGCAGCCCTCTCCCATGCAGGAAATCACCATCGATCGGGAACCCGTCGAGTTGTACAAAATCCTGAAATTCGAGGGCCTGGTCGGCAGCGGTGGCGAGGCGAAAGCCGCTATCGCTGACGGCCATGTGAAACTAAATAACGAGGTCGAGACACGCAAGCGCAAAAAGGTGGTTGGCGGCGATACGCTGCAGTTTGGCGAGCTTGAGTTTAAAGTGATTTTGCGCGAGTGATTGAGCCGGCGAATGGCGGGCGGCTGCCAGTAACGGATTTGATGGGGAGCGCGCGCACGTGATCGGTGGATGCGTCCTGCGGCTTATCCCCCTACCGCTGGCGTGGTATGGCGGGGCGCAAACAACTGCTGTCGTCGAATTGTTGGCACCCGCACTATTATTTCAACCTTGAAATATTTAGACTTGAAGCATCACGTCGTAGCCACTACAGTTAGCCCCATAACCGCCTGACCAGTGCCGCATCCGTGGCAATGCCCCGGCGGCGGAGCCCAATCGTGAAAATAGCCTGCATCGGCGGTGGCCCCGCCGGACTGTATTTCGCCATTTCCATGAAACTGCGCCAGCCCGACACGCAGATCACGGTGTTCGAGCGCAACCGCGCCAACGACACTTTCGGATGGGGCGTGGTGCTGTCTGACGAGACGCTCGACAATCTCGAGCGCAATGACCCGATCAGCGCCGCCAGCATCCGCCAGCACTTCGCCTACTGGGACGATATCGCCTGTGTCTACGCTGGCACCCGCACCGTATCAACCGGCCACGGCTTCTGTGGCATCGGCCGCAAGCAGTTGCTGATTCTGCTGCAGGCTCGGGCAGCCGAGCTTGGAGTGGAGCTGCAGTTTGAAACGGAAGTCGAAGATATCGACGCCCTGCAACGCGAGTATGATTTTGTTGTGGCGAGCGACGGGCTCAATTCACGGGTGCGCAAACACTACCCGGAGCAGTTCCAGGCAAGCGTCGCATCCGGTGCCTGCAAGTTCGTCTGGCTCGGCACGCACCAGAAATTCGATGACGCCTTCACTTTTATCTTCGAACAAACCGACAAGGGCTGGGTCTGGGCGCACGCTTATCAATTCTCCGATGATACGGCCACGTTTATTGTCGAGTGCAGCGAAGAGACCTGGCAGGCGTATGGCTTTGGCGAGATGTCACAGCAGCAGAGCATGCAGGTATGCGAGGAGATCTTTAAAGATCACCTGGCAGGCCATCCGCTGATGAGCAACGCCAACCATATTCGCGGCTCGGCCTGGATCAATTTCCCGAAAGTGCTGTGCGACACCTGGTGGCACGACAACATCGTGCTGATGGGTGACGCCGCGGCCTCGGCACACTTTTCCATCGGCTCTGGCACCAAACTGGCGCTGGAGAGCGCGATTGCGCTAGCAACAAACATCCATCGCGAGGCAGACCTGCCGAGCGCATTCGAAAAGTACCAGAGTAAAAGCCGGCTTGAGGTCTTGCGCCTGCAATCGGCAGCGCGCAACTCGGTTGAATGGTTTGAAAACATCGAGCGCTATTTCGGTCTCGACCCAGTGCAGTTTAACTACGCCCTGCTGACACGCTCGCAACGCATCAGCCACGAGAACCTGCGCACCCGCGATGCCAACTGGCTGCAAAGCGCCGAGCAGTGGTACGCCGATACTTTTTCGCCGGCGGGTGCAAGCAATCCCGATAGCGTGCGTGCGCCGATGTTTACACCGTACCGACTGCGTGAATTGTCATTGCAAAACCGCGTGGTGGTGTCACCGATGGCTCAATACAAAGCAGAGGACGGCACACCCAATGACTGGCACTTCGTGCACTACGCCGAGCGCGCCAAGGGCGGTGCCGGGCTGGTCTTCACCGAGATGACCTGCGTATCGGCCAACGGCCGGATCACACCAGCCTGCCCTGGCCTCTATACCAATGACCACACCGCCGCCTGGCGCAGGCTGACCGATTTCGTGCACCAGCAGACCGACGCCGCTATCTGTTGCCAGCTTGGACACTCCGGCCGCAAAGGGTCAACCCAGATCGGCTGGCAGCAGATGGACGCGCCGCTGCCGCAAGACAACTGGCCGCTACTGTCGGCATCGGCCGTGCCCTGGTCGCCGGACAACGCAACACCTGAAGCGATCACAATCGAGCAGATGCAAATCGTCCAGGATGAGTTTGTCGCCGCAACACACAGGGCCATAGAAGCCGGTTTCGATATGATCGAACTGCACGCCGCGCACGGTTATCTGATTTCATCGTTTATCTCGCCACTGTCGAACAAGCGCACTGATGAATTCGGCGGCACACTGAATAATCGCATGCGCTATCCGTTGCAGGTATTCGCCGCGATGCGCGCCGCCTGGCCGGCAGACAAGCCCATGTCAGTGCGAATATCGGCCAATGACTGGGTCGGTGATCACGGCATTACCGACACCGACGCAGTGCAAATTGCCGCGATGTTCAAAGCCGCCGGCGCCGACATCATCGACGTGTCCGCCGGGCAAACCTCAATCGAGGCAAAACCGGTGTACGGGCGCATGTTTCAAACGCCGTTTTCGGATCGCGTGCGCAACGAGGCCGACATCGCGACCATGGCGGTCGGCAACATTTACGAGGCCGATCACGTCAACTCGATTTTAATGGCGGGCCGGGCAGATCTCGTCTGCATTGGCCGACCGCATCTGGCCAACCCGTACTGGACGCTACACAGCGGCAGCCAGATCGGCGATCGGGAACAGCCGTGGCCATTACCCTATCTGGCCGGCCGCGATCAAATGTGGCGCCTGAGTGATCGCGAGCTCGAAGCTGCGCAGGGTCAATCATGAAGGCGCTGCAGAGTTGCCACGCACTCGTCACCGGTGGCGGTAGCGGTGTTGGGGCAGCCATCGCGCGCACACTCGCCGCTTATGGGGCCACTGTCACGATAACCGGCCGCCATCAACAGGCACTGGATATTATCGCCGCGGAATCCACCAACATTCACACCTGTTCCTGCGATGTGACCGATCAAACCGGCTTCTGCGCCGCCATCGATCAGATCACGCAAACAAACGGCGGCATTGATATCGCTATTGCCAACGCCGGTATCGCAGCAAGCAGCCCGTTTGAGCGCAGCTCGGTGGACGAGCTTGCGCAAATGCTGGATGTTAACGTTAAAGGTGTATTCAACACCTGGCAGCTCACCGTACCCCACATGTTGCAGGAAAAGTCTGGCCGTTTGATGGCTATTGCATCGATGGCGGGCTTGCA
>CAZNIS010000173.1:2064-6126 GCA_964573105.1 uncultured Granulosicoccaceae bacterium | reverse complement strand
CCGGTGAAATACGAGCCGAGCAACAGAAACGCAAACGAATCGATAAAAAGGCTATAGGCGCCGATGGCAGCGCCGATTGCGCCGGCAACGGCACCAAGAAAAAACCCGAACCGCCGCCCTTTGTGCTGCATCAGCGGCGACAACCACGGTGCCGTGGTCATCGAGCCGAATACGATCATTGAAATGGGCAGCGTGGCGAAACACGGATTGCTCGACAACATGCTGCCTGCTAAACCTGCGACGACAAACAACATCGGCATCTGCGCACCTAGAATCGCCTGGGCCGCAACCAGCACGGTGACATTGCGCCGCGTGCGAGTGTCGTCAAACTGGGTCATTGCGGGGAACTCCGGCGTATCTGTGGCAGAGGGAACGAGAGGGTGCTGGTGTCAAGCCACATAAGTCGCCGCAGCATTGGTCGGGCTGGTCGGAGAGGAGGGGGCTGGCAGGTAGATAGAATGTTGCCACAAACCGCAGGCCCGAGATAGCGGCAATCGAGGCGTTGGTGGCGTGCCGGGTACCAGCCGTAAGGCTCGAGCTGACGGAGGGTTGTTAGATAATCTGATCAATGTGTTTCAACAATATTGCACACTGGAAAGGTAATTGTTAGTCTGCTCAGGATCAGGTGCAGAGTGAGTGGCAAAAATGGAAAGGTGTATACGGGCACTGGTTGCCGGCCTGTTGATGGCGGTGATGTCGCCGGGTATGGCGCAGCAGCCCTCGCTGCAGAACGCCACCATCGAGGTTGTCACGCCCGCCAGTGACGACGACAACTACATCAGCGATCGATTGAGTTTCCCGGTCAGCATCTGGGTGTATCGCGTCGACCTGAAGCTTCCATCTGAACCCATCGATCAGGTCTGTGCGCCGGCCGGCACGCAATTGCGCGGTTTCGGCGTCAGTAACCTCAAGCTCGACGAAGACGCCACGCCGAAACGCACGACGATGTTTCTGGTGGAAAAAGTTGGCAAAGACCTGAAGCCGATTGGTCACGTTAAAAATCTGTTCATGGATGTGAATGATCCGTCGGCGCCCTGTCCTGGGGGTACCAATACAAATGAACTGCAACGTGGAGATGTATTGTTGCTGCGACAGGATCGTATCGAGTCGCTGAATCCGGTGCGCAAAGGACTGACCTACGGCGCGCTGATGGTGCCCTATAAATATCATCGCAGTGGGGAAAAAGGTTTTAGCAGCGGTGCATCCCTGGGGGGATATTTGGGCTATCGAATAGACCGCACCGGCTTCACCGGATTCGAGACGAACTTTATTGGGTTTGTCGGTGGCGCCAATATCGCCGTGCCAGAAACGGTGGATGGCGTGGCGACTATGAGCAACCGCGCTGGCGTCAGTTATGGTATCGGGATACTCGCGACCGTTAAAGATGAATTTCAGATCGGGCTTGTGATCGGTCGCGACCGGGTTGATGATGCGGCAGAATACGTGCGCAATGGTCGGACCTGGGTGGCATTGTCATTGGGGTATGAGTTTTCTAATTAGAAGTTGGAGTACAGGCTTGAGCCGCCCGTTGTAAAAAGCGAAAAGCCGGCTAAAGCCTGTACTCCAGCACTAACTCGCCGCAAACCACGCGTTAATCCGATTCTGCAGTATCTCCCATACTGCTGGCGCACCACGACTGACTTTTACGCCAACTCTCGATTCAAGCTGTTCCGGTGTGACGTTGAATTCCGGCCAGGTGCCGCCGTTGGTTTCGAGGTTGGCGATCACTGGCTGCACGCGATCGATTGATTTGGCAAAGATGGCGTCGTCTGATTCGGCGGCTTCGAATTCGCCCCATAGTGTTCTGAACTCATCTGCCTGATCGGCGGGGAGCAATCCGAATATGCGGTTGGCTGCGGCTTGTTCGATCGCCAGTTGCGCGGCCTGATCGTAGTCGGCATGTATCGGGACGTCGCCGGCGTCTATTTCCACCAGGTCGTGGATCAACAGCATTTTAATGACACGCGAGATATCGATCGAACGATTGGCGTGTTCGGCCAGTGTCATGGCATACAGCGCGATGTGCCACGAGTGTTCGCCGGAGTTCTCGCGTCGTGAGCCGTCGCACAGGCGCGTGGCGCGCAGGGTGGATTTGAGTTTATCGGCTTCGGTCAGGAAGGCCAGTTGTTGGCTGAGGCGGTTAAATTCGGTCATCCAGTGATCTTAACAGAAGCACCGATTTGCGGACGTTTGAATGCTCGGTAGTCGATTGCCGCACTCGTGATAGGGTAAACTGAGTTGCCCGTTCATCTTTGCTTTTTATTGCCAGTGAGCGCAATTGCAGAGTTAGACGTAATAGTAGAAGTGTATACAGTGAATTCTCAAGTGCGAGGTCGTGAACTGCAATACGTTGTTACGCGATTGGCTCAACGGCGGTTTCCACGGAATTCATGAAGTCTGGAAATAAAATGTGAGAGTGTATGTTTAAAAAAATCATTCTTTGTCTCTTGCTAGTCGTTGCCGTGTTGTCGGCTGCTGGCCTTTACCTCACTCGCGATACAGCGGTATCCCATCAAGCGCTGATTGATACGGATTTGCCCGCGCTGATACCGACCCGTGATTTTTACGCTGATACTCGCGCTGCTTATGATTACGTTGCCTCTGCTGACGGTGTCTACGTAGCGTATATGCAATCCGGCATCGCCGGAGAGAAGCGTGTCGTGCGGGAAGTGGCCGCTGGCAAAGTGCTGGCAGAATTTCCCGCAGACGCCAATTTTGTCCGATGGCATCCTGAGCAACCCCGGTTGCGGTTCATTTACCAGGGCGATGATTGGGAAGCTGATATATTCAATCCTGATCCCGCCAACTGGGTGAGGATTAGTGCTGTTGAGCTATCGGGTGGCTGGTGGAAGAATCGAATTGCCAGAAATGCCGATGAGCCGATACTGACATGGGGCAAAGTCAATGAACGCAGTGTCGCCCACATGTGGTTGGTGTCGCAGGATGGGTTGAATGCCGAAAAAGTGGCTGAAGGCGTCGAAAGTACCGTGTTCTGGGTATTCGATGAAAACACCAAACCCGTGTTGCGCATAGACACACTGGATCAGGCCACGCGTCGCGTCATGGTAAAACGTTCCGAGGGCTGGGAATCACTTCTGGATGTAGATTTACAGGATACTTTTTATCCGGCGAGTCCGGTCGATGCCGATGGCAAAGTGTTGATGGTGTCTGCCAGGGGGCGGGATAAAGCTGCGCTGGTGACGTTTGACACCACGACTGGACAGGAGACGGTTGAGTTCTCCAATCCCGATGCCGACATCGGCTACACCGTTTCACTGAATCCCGACAAAAACATTGACCTCATTCACCTGGGTGGGTCGTCTATGCGGTATCAAGCGCTCACCGAGGATGGTGAAACGTTCTTGAAAATACTGAACGATTTTGAACAGCCCGTATCGTTAGGCGATATCTCACCGACTGCGGCCGGCCGGTTTGTCACCGCCGCGATATCTCCAGCCGGCAAGTCATTTGTCTACCTGCTGATTGATTTACAAAACAAATCCCACCAATTGCTTGGTGAGTACGACCTTAGGCAACGACACAAGCACGCGCTAGTCGCACATCAGGTCGTCACTTTCAATGCTCGGGATGGACTTGCGCTCCCTGCCGTGTTGACCATGCCATCGAACCCCGCTGGCCCAATTCCGTTTATTGTGCACATTCACGGAGGCCCCGCGAGCCACATGCTGGCCGAATACGATCATGGCATTCAATTGTTGGCCAATCGGGGCTACGGTGTATTGAGCGTTAATTTCAGGGGCTCGACAGGTTTCGGTAAATCGTTCCAGTCGGCGGGTTTTGGAGAGTTTGGGCGCGCGATGCAGGATGACATCTCCGACGCCGCAAACTGGCTGGTGGAGCAGAAACTCGCAGACCCCGATGCGCTAATTGCAATGGGTACAAGCTACGGTGGCTATGCCGCAGCCCTGGCGATGACACGCGACCCGGGATTGTTTGATGCAGCCATCGTCGAGTTTCCGATGCTGGATCCTGAGTTTCAATCGAAGCATCATCCGGGTTTCTGGCGCGAGGGGCTCGACAGCTGGTGGCGCTACTTTGGCA
>CAZNIS010000173.1:0-1964 GCA_964573105.1 uncultured Granulosicoccaceae bacterium | reverse complement strand
CATCATCCGGGTTTCTGGCGCGAGGGGCTCGACAGCTGGTGGCGCTACTTTGGCAATCCTGACAACGACGAGGACCTCGCCGCGATGAGGGCTTATTCACCGTTGAATCGGGTCGAAGAAATACACGGTCCGGTGCTGGTTTTGGCAGGGGTGCGCGATCGTATCACCTCGGCGCGACAAGTGCGGGATTTTGAAGCGGCCGCCAACGCTGCCGGCAAGGATGTAACTTTTCACTATTTTGCTGAAGCTGGCCACGGCTTGCAGCACTGGCGCGACAGGGTCAAACGGGCGCGGCTACTGGAGGATTTTTTGGCCACGCATGCCGGCGGCAGGTCAGGTGGCTTTGAATGGGTCGAGTGGGTGAGTCGATTTTACTGATTCGCCGAATCATGCATCACGCCGGTCGTAGTGTCGTGGTTGTTGCTGCGGTTATCGATGTGACGGAGGCGGGAATCGGTCGGACGATTGGCGAGCGTTCGAATGCTTTATACTGGTGCCTTTCGCAAGGGTGTGTAAGGTAACAGCGATGGATTGGATTGCCCGCTTTCCGGGCTTGTCGAGCCTTGAGGCGCCATACAAAACTCTGCTGACGGGGCAGGGCCGGGTTGTCGATATTCCCGAAGGGACCAGTCTGTTTGGTCCTGGCACCCAACCTGACAGCCTGATGCTGCTGCTCGAAGGGAGCGTGCGAGTTCATCAGGTGTCTGAGTCTGGTCGCGAAATCGTGCTCTATCGCATCAGTTCTGGCGAGAGTTGCATTATGACAACTGCCTGTCTGCTGGCGTTTCAGGATTACTCCGCGCGCGGCGTGGCCGAGTGCGACTTGCGCGCAGTCGCGTTATCGCGAGAGCTCAGTGATCAATTGCTGGCAGGTTCAAAGGTGTTTCGCGAGTTCGTCTTCGGTGCGTTTGCCAAAAGAATCACCGAGCTTTTTGCCACGGTTGAGGAGGTTGCCTTTCAGCGGCTGGACGTGCGGCTTGCACAAAAACTGATTGAGCTGGCCGGAGAGCGTTCGATTGTCGATACCACACACCAGCACCTGGCCATCGAACTGGGCACCGCGCGCGAAGTGATTTCTCGTTTACTACGCGAGTTTCAAAGGAGAGGCTGGATTCAACAAGCGCGCGGCTCGATTGACATTGTCGAACGCGCTGAACTAGCACAACTTGCCGCCACATAAAGTCAGTCGTGCGCCTTGCTCGACGCTTCGCACGGCAAGAAAAATCTTTATTCAGTAGTCCTTTTCTATCACGATGGCACCGCGTACCTGCCCCAGTGAATAGCCGGTGGCTCGATCGTTGGGGTAGAGCTCGTTGATCTTGGCCTGCACTGGTGCCGCCAGTTTTGCGCCGTGACAGGCGAGACAGGCGCCCTCTGTCGGTATCGCCTTGACAAAACGCAGCTGTTTTTTGCCATCCGCCTCTACTACTGATACTGCTGCCATTGTTGCGATATCCTCGCCGCTGGCTGCGCGTTTGTCGAAGTCTTCCAGTATCAGTCGTTGCCAGTCATTGGGTACATTATCCGGGTTGCGGTTCTTCAGGCTTATGCGGCTCACTGACGCATCGTGGGCATCGCCAGAGTGCGCCGTGATCGGCATGGCTTCCACGTTACACACATCCAGGGCGTTGGTCGGTCCGCCTGCCTTCATGGCGGCAACCAATTCGGATTTCAGCGATTTCCCAAAGGCTTGAGCGATCTGCTTCGCCTCGGCCGTCGCTTGTTGCTGGTCGAAGGCCTGAGTGATGCCCGGTAGGGCCACCATCGGCAGAAGTAGAGCAATGAACCTGGCAGAGTATTTCATTGGGATGTGATCCTTTTGTTGTCTCTATAGGGCCCGGCGGCGGCAACCATCTGGTGTGGGCATTCCCGCTGACTCGCCGGCGGCAGCGTCGAGCGTGATTGTCCGCTGTACCCTAAGACCGGCGCGGCAACGCGTCAGTGACAAAAGTCACCGAGACTAT
>CAZNIS010000172.1:0-6172 GCA_964573105.1 uncultured Granulosicoccaceae bacterium | reverse complement strand
TGCGCCGTGCACGCGAGGAACTGGATATTGCGATCACTGCTCTCGAGGATGAATCGCTGGAGGATTTAAAGCACTTTGGGGATTGAGGAAGCCCAAAGGACCAACTCGACCCCATCAAATTAACCCTCATACGGACCTTTAAAACACCGAAAGAAGCAAAACGAAGCGGCGCCTTTTTGTCGTACGTTTTAGTGATACTGGTGATTTTGAAGCTCGGGTTTACGCTGCTGCACCGCCAGATCGGAATGTACTGAACAACAGCTATTTAAACGAGTAATACCGTTTAACAACGCATGGACTATTATCTACGTGTATTGACAATCCAACACGATGCCAGGCAGTCATCAACCTGGGGGGGGCACACTGTTCCCGGCGTGGGGGCTACTGCAACCGTTGTAACGCGATTCCAGAGTCATTGTCAAACGACGATCCACTGTTGTGTTTATTTGCCGCTTCTTTTTGCGGGGATGTCCAGGCTCGGACTACCGGGTGTGGGCCCCTCCGCTGGATAATTTATCGCCCATTCTAGTCTCCAGACTACTGCTGGTCACAAATTTGACAGAGATAGCTACGCGTGGTGGCTCAACGGCAACAGCACGGCTGCAAGGTGCGACAAGAAATTTCGTTTTGCTGGTATAAAACTTGTGATCCTCGATTTACATACGGAACCAGAAAAATCAGGAATCCAGACTTGCCGCTACCGGACTTTCAATCCGAAGCTGAATTGACGCAGGTAGGTTCGGTAATCGAGGCCGTCTACAACGCAGACTCAAGTAAAGAGCTCTATCAATCAATTGTCAGGATTATTCCGACTTTCTTTAGTGCCGACAGAGCCAGTGTCACCATCTACCACGCCGACACCCGCGAGATAGAATTTGTGGCCCTGCACGGGCTAGTCGACACTGACCAGCGCATGCAACACGGTAAGCGCCTGCCGATCAACAAGTCCTATGATCAGTATCACGCCAGTGTCTGTAATGCGGAAATCTGGAGTCCGGAACCGGTAGCCGAGGACGACAACTCCAACGTGCCCAAAGGTTCGCTGCACAAGCTCGGGTTTGTTTCTGTGATGAACTGTCCGATCTACGATCGCAGCAGAATTATCGGGACATTAAATCTGGGCTCGCGATCGACAAATTTCACAGACAAGGATCTGGCATTACTGGTCCAGCTATCTTCGTTGATTGGCATTGCCGCCGAAAGAATCCGCCACACAAATGTGCAGGCAGCAGCGCACAGGCGCAACAGATTGTACGCAGAGCAACTAGAGCTGCTAAATCGTCTTGGCGAAAAACTATCCCTGGTCAGTGAGACATCTGAGGCGTTTGAGCTTATCTCTGATTGTTCGAAAGATCTGGTCAATGCCGAGCGAGTCAGCTACTGCGTACTGGAGCCGGACGGCGAGCACATTCGAATAATGGGGCTGGTGGGCAACTCCTCTGACAAACCCGGGTTGGTGATATCTCTTGAAAGGTCCGGTCTGTCTGAGGTGTTAATTAGCGGTCAACAAAGATACTCCACTGATCTTCTTCAATCGGAAAGTGCGTCGCTGCGTTCGCTAGGTAGCAGTGGCTACAACCACGTGTGGTCGCTGCCCATAGTATCTGCAGACGAGATCAAGGGCGCTCTCAATATTGCGTCGAAGTCGATGAGCCTTGATTCATCGGATGCTACCTCTGTATTGGCCACATTATCACGCTTTCTCGGCTCAACACTCCAGCGAATCGAAGCACAGCAACAGACCAACAAGATGATCGAGGAGGTGCGCCACCGCGCGCGAACCGACATGCTGACCGGCCTGCCGAATCGCACAGAGTTCCATCGTCAGTTGCAGCAAGCTATGCACCAGGCAGAGGATTGCAATTCGAATGTCGGCGTGTTGTTTCTGGATTTGGACCTGTTTAAAAACGTTAACGATACACTGGGTCATGCGGTTGGCGATCAGCTTCTGTGTGAAATTTCACGACGCCTGGGAAACAGTATAGGCACGGAAAATACAGTGGCACGGATCGGTGGCGATGAGTTTCTTATCCTGTATCGTAGAATTACTTCACAACAGGCGTTGCATCACTGCAGCAGAGTGATTATCGATACCATAGGCAAACCGCTGAAAATCGCAGAACGCACCCTTGAAGTCGGTGTCAGTATTGGTGCCGTCTATTACCCGCTGGATGGAAAATCCCCGGAAGAACTGATCAAGAATGCAGACATCGCCATGTATCACGCAAAAGCTCTTGGGCGCAACCAGTGCCAGGTGTTTAATGATGCGCTGGCGGCTTCGGTCAGTCGACGGGTAAGGCTTGAGTCCTTACTCGGCAGCGCCATTGCAAATGATGAATTTTCACTGGTATTCCAGCCACAGCTCGACTTTGCCAATAACCGCGTTGTTGCGGTAGAGGCGCTGATCAGATGGAACCATCCACAGGAAGGATTTATACCACCGGATGAGTTTATTGCTATTGCGGAGCAGGCCGGAGCCATGGATAAGATTACCGACTGGGTGATCCACCATAGCCTGGCAGCGCTAAAAACGTTCAGGCAAACAGCACCTGATCTAAAGGTTGCGGTTAATGTCAGCGCCAGTGAATTCTCAAGCCACAGCGATCTTTTCGAACGAGTGACCCGGGCATTGCAAACTGCCGGCCTTACCCCCAACGCCCTCGAACTGGAGCTCACTGAAACCGCCCTTTTGTCTCATCCCGAGCATGCCAGTGCATTGATCGATAAACTAAGCGCAGAGGGGGTTCATATCGCCAT
Source organism: uncultured Granulosicoccaceae bacterium (assembly GCA_964573105.1). Classification (GTDB taxonomy): domain Bacteria; phylum Pseudomonadota; class Gammaproteobacteria; order Granulosicoccales; family Granulosicoccaceae; genus CAKZSB01. The sequence continues at coordinate 3,415 of CAZNIS010000172.1, read as the reverse complement.
TGACGATTTCGGCACCGGTTATGCGTCGCTGAGTTACCTGATACAGCTTCCCATTAACACAATAAAAATTGATCGATCATTTGTCGACGGCGTCGACAGTGATGCACGAAAGCAATCTGTTGTTGAAGGCATCTTGGCAATCGCTGGTGGTATGGGGTTGTACAGTGTTGGCGAGGGAGCAGAAACCGCCGAGCAGATGGACTGGCTGTGCAACAACGGCTGTGATTCCGTGCAGGGCTACTTTCTCTGCAGGCCAGTGGCGGCAGAACAAATACCGCCAATGCTTAAGGAACTATCGGGCCTCGACAAAGCGGCCTGAAGCCTGAATTGAAGGTTGAATTGCCTCATTCCTCAGACTCTGCCGGCAACTTGCGAATCAACGCGGCAGCATAATCGCTACTTTTTGTCATCACGAGCACTGCTCAGCACAGCGGGCTGATCACACCTTAAGGTGTTGGCTAGTCGAAACTCTCTTACCTTGTGAAAAGTGACGGCATCATGCAGACTCCAACTGAAATCGCTAACGGCTACTAAGTCTGGATACTCGGCCGCGAATTCCTGCAACAACGGATTCCAACAGAGGCGCTGGAAAATCATCCGGCAACGCATTTTCAATGTCGTTGGTGACTTGAAGCGTTCGATCAGCTATCTCGCTACAAGCGTTGTCGATCGCGCGCTCGGACAAGCCACAGCGACGCGCGGTTTGAACCAGATGTCTTCCTTGAATGTCGCTCACCTTGTATTTTTTTGAATCTCCCAATCGCATGGCGAGCCTGAATTCGTTGCGCCTCACCAGGCCGGAATCCACGCTTGGTTGCAAGCTTAGAATGTCGTACAACGGCGTCATCCGAAACCTGCCATGCGGAAACAGAAATACACTGAAGTTTTTTGCGTGACCATCAGTCGCGCCCAACAGCCAAAAGAGAAGCTGTGCTTTAAAAAACAGCATACGGTCTTGGTCTGGCTCATCGCTGCCCTGCAAGAGGGTCATAATCTCTTCAACCCCGGGGCCACCATCGCGTTGGTATTTCAGCGTCGATGGAAATGACAGCGCCTGGCAACAATCTTCCTGCGGCAATCGGATAAGCCTGCCCGGATCAATCCACTTACGATCAAACCGTTCTACGACCAACACTTTCACATCGCCAAAAATCTCCATCGATGTGTTTGCCACTGGAAACCCGAAAGATTTTACTATTTGAAGGCAGAGATATTCATTCTCCACGCTTTGCGTCAAATCCAGGCCGTTGGACAATCGTCCGATCTGAGTTTTGAAAATATGGGTGGTAGGTGTCGCACCCTGTGGTGAAAGCCACTGGCTTGCCTTCTTCAAAAACGCCGTCTTCTCCTGAGCACCGGCGATGGAAATCCTCATATCATCATCACGACGCAAACCCAACGGGTTTCGGGACAGTGCAGACAGCCGATCAGCGATGTCTTCGTCCGACAAAACAACGCCCGCCAACCTGTCGGGTGGATCGGGCTGCTCACTTTCTGCAAGAAACTGCAGTGCCCCCACACAGTCTCTGCCGATAGCACCCAGCAAACTAAAGGGATCGGTTCCGTCCGCGCCAAATCTTGACGCGACCGCACGTCGCACCGCCTCATTGTCGGGCAACAGGTTTTCAAACACCGCTGATGCCACTGCGCCAGAGTACCCCTGCTCGCGCAATGGCATCGACAGTGACACCGGCACGGCGTGTTCCCAGGCCAGCCACTCTAACTCATAGTCAAACCGAATACTGCCTGCCGATTCCTTGTGAAGGTGACCCACCAGACGGTTATTGAAAAAGACCGCCAGCGGACCGTAGCGGCGTCTGCGCGGCATTTTTAGAGCATCTCCTCAAGGTAATCCAGATTACCCCTGGTTCGAGGCCTGACAACCAGCTCCAGATCCAGCGCCGCCATGATCTGCATGATGGTCTCGATCTTCGCGCCTGGCAGACCCCGTTCGATTTTCGAAATCGTCTCCTGCCAAAGGCCACACTTCTCGGCCAGCGCCTGCTGGCTCAATCCAGCCTGTTTTCGCATGCGGCGAATGGCGTTTCCCAGTTGATCGGGTGTGCGAGCGAGAATCGTCATGGTTATGAAGTATAGATCATAAACCAATATTATGATCCTTAAATCATATTACGGATTAATGACCCACAGATCATAAGTGATGTCGCTTTTTGCTGACATGCCGGATGCAGACAACGCGTATGCCCGGCCGGTCGCGCATCGCGACGGGCATTGCAAACCTGCCCTGACGCCGAGCGAGTTACCGTCAGCCGTTTTTACCTGCTGGTCGGCGCCGGCGAATCAGCGCCTGCGAAAACCGTTCTCCAGATCCAGTACATTGAGCGAAGCGGGCGCGGTCTCCGACGGACCTTCAATCGGGTTAAACCCGAAATACAGCACCTCGTCGACCAGCGCGATGATGTTACTGAAAGCCGCGTCTGACTCCGTATCCTGAATTTCAAGCGGGTACGCGGTTAGCCCTGATTCCGTTGTAAGCGCGCTTCCAGTCGTGTAATTCCCCACGTCAAAAGCAGAGTTACGCCTGTAATCGCCAATAAACGGCGTCACACAATCACTGTCGGTAAACACCAACCCCCCGGTCGTCATGCTCGTGTCAGTGATCGTCAACGTATCAAAGTAATACACATCCTCCAGCAAAGCCGCAGCGGATGTGTCTGCCTGTAAACAAGGCCCGGCCCAGCTGCCACTAAAATCGACAGGAGAAGAAGTATCTACGGCAGTCGATCCACCACCACAAGCCGACATCGCCAGAAAGGCGAGCGACGCACACAGAGTTCCAAGCGCTTTCATCAAAAACCTCACCACAGCTGATTGAGTAGTCATCTTAACAGTTTAGGGAACGTAGTGTTTATGACGCCACTACCACTCATGCCCGTGGCGTTAGGCCCCACTGCCCACTTGCGTTAGCCGGCCAGCCGTGCGCCCGCAAAGTCGAAACAAAAACTGCCCGGTTGTCGATCAGTCACTTCTTGTCTGATGGGTATACGCCCGTAGCTTTTCTGTTAAATAGGTTAACTTCAAGACCCCCCTGTTGTCATATACCTGCAGTCCAATGATCTATGCTTTTGCCCGGCTCACTGGATTCAATGTTCACAAGGACGACCCCATTTCCAGCGACCGATTTTACTCCGAGTGAGCCACCGCTCTCTTCCGGCCCCGCTGTGGAAACACGTGTTCGGGTGGTATGCGTTCACACCATACCAGGCGCTTTTTCGGTGGCTGTTCACAGTGCGTCTGGCTGGGCGCCCCTAGCCGGGCGCCCCTAGCCGCCCCCGTATGCTCATGAGGTGGGAGTGTTCGGGGCGCGCAGCTGCACCGAACATACATGGGTATTGAGTGGCGGCCGGCCAGGTGCGGCCGGCCAGGTGCGGCCGGCCAGGTGCGGCCGGCCAGG
>CAZNIS010000171.1:0-6227 GCA_964573105.1 uncultured Granulosicoccaceae bacterium | reverse complement strand
GGGAACAGGGAACAGGGAACAGGGAACAGGGAACAAGGATCAAGTGAGAAATCATCGGTTCATGAATAGTCCGGGCTAGTCCTTTCAATTGACCTAACAAACATGACTGCCGCTTGCGTTTTGGTGGCTATTCACAGGCACGAGTAACTCATATGATGGTGATGGAAATCCGTCGTTATATCGCACCCCAACTGACAACGACACGCGGTTGGAGCCTGGTAGCCGCGATAGTGTGTGTGCTGCCATCGTGCTCAACGGATCATTCATTGAGCAAACGATCCGATGCAAAGCCCGCGCAAAGTTCGGTCGACTACGCCAATTGCATCTTACCGGGTCAGTTGCGCCAACTGGGTACCCGCCTGACCTACCTGACGCCCAGACAACCAGTGGAGCTGAGCGAAAAGGACTGTCGATCGCGCGGTGGGCAATTTATTGTGGGCGAACAAACAGATCCACAGCCAAAGCCGGCCGCTGGTGCTGAAATAGCGATTCGCTGGGGCAATAAGACTCGATCTGATAGTACGACGGTTTATTCTGTTGCAGGTGAAGTGGTAGTGAGTGATAAACAGTAAACGCAGATAGTGCCTGTGCTCATTCTGTTGTCCCTCATTTCGAGCTGAGTATGTACCTGATTGCTGGAAATCGAGCTTTCTGCTCTCCGTGCATAGTCGTAAGGCAATGCAGTGCGGAATATCTTGACTGACACTCGATCAGCGCGCGTTACCAAGGTGTTTTAACACGTTGGAATATTTCACCGCATCGAGTCCTATTGTAACTTCCTTTCGTCTGCTGTGTGCTCGCCAACTGTCCATTGTGGTAGCTATATTCTCTTTGCTTTCGCGAATGGATTGTCTGCACCCTTGTAACTATACACGTTGGTGTAGGCTACGTGTTTCAAGCGGGTTGGATCCTTTATTTGGTTTGCGAGTTTTCGACCAGGAAGGGGCCTGGGTCCAGCAAGCGCTTTGCGGTGCAGGACACGAACTCCCGCGCAGACTAACTTGCCTTGTCTGGGTGGCTGGCAAGTTGACAATTGATGAAAGATTGTCATTATCAACGACAGTGCAAACGCATGATCAATGAAGTGGACCTGGAACAGGCGAAGGTGAAATAGGGGGAGATCTTATGCTATTCGGACATAAGCGTATTCGGTCGCTCGGTATCAATATACTGAATTTGATATATGTAACATGGCTGATCATTATCTTCGCCCTGGTTGGCGGCCAGGCGGTTAAGGCGGATACGGCGGGCTCAGATGGGGCTGGGCAATTAACGGGTGCTATGCATTATGAGATACCCGAGTGGTTTAAAGAGAGCTTTCTGGAAATCGCAGACGATGCCGTTGAGGCAGATGAAGAAGGCCGCCAGCTAATGCTGTTCTTTCACCTGGATGATTGTCCATTCTGTGCACGGATGCTGGAGGACAATTTTATTGAAGGTGCAAATGCCGACTTCATGCGTGAACACTTCGACGTTATCGACATCAATATCAGAGGTGACAGAGAGGTAGTCATGGACGAAAACACCACACTGCCAGAAAAGGAATTGGCGCGGTTGCTAAAGGTTCGCGCGACGCCTGCAATACTCTTTGTATCCCCTGAGAATCAGGTCGTGTTGCGTACCAATGGATATCGCGATCCGGCGCGATTTCGCCTGTCGCTGGAATATGTGCAGACACGTGCGTACGAATCTGGAGAAACCCTTGCCGACTATGAAGGGCGCACGCGTAAAGCGGTTTACCGCTTTCGAGACCACCCGGCGTTCACCACGGCGGATGATCTCAGCTCGCTTGCTCGTGAGCCGTTGGCGATTGTATTCGAAGATGAACTATGCAGCGGCTGCGATCAGGTACACGACGTATTGTTTGGCAGGGAGGATGTCAGCGAGGCCTTGTCGCAGCTGAAAGTGGTACGACTGGATGCGATGTCAGAGGAGCCGATTACCGACCCCGCTGGGCGTAAAATCGCACCACGTGACTGGTATCGTGAATTGGGATTGACCTACAAACCAGCAGTGTTGCTGTATGCCGACGGCGAGGAAAAGCATCGCATGGACAACCAGGCATCATCCTGGTATTTCATGGGGCCGCTCAAATGGGTGGCCGGCCGGCATTTCGAGAATGAGACCCGCCGTGATTTCATGCGTCGCCTTCGAGAAGAGACACTGGCGGCAGGTAAAGATGTCAACCTTGCGGATTAACGTTCCACTTTAAGTAGAGCTAACAGGGTGTTGAAAAACGTCATGAGCGAAGGGCTGAGTAGGCAAATTCGAGCGAAAAAGCGCACCGGGCTGGCGATCCAGTTTATGGTTTATAAATGAGCATTTTGAGGGAGAATTTAACGCCCTCAGACCGAGCGCAATAGTTTTTCAACACCCTGCTAATGAACTTTCGTGAACAGGGTTGGGAGCCGCTGCCGGGTCTGGCGACCGATAAATTTGTTATTCGACCGTTACTGATCAGCGATGCAGCACTTGATTACGACGCAGTGATCGAGAGCAGAGACGATCTTCGGATCTGGGAGCAATCCGGTTGGCCCGCTGATGATTTCACGCTAGGGCAAAACCTGATCGATTTGCGCCGACATGAGGATGATGCCGAACGCGGTACTGGCTACACCTACACGGTCATGAAAGCTGACGAGACCGAGTGTCTTGGCTGCGTGTACATCTACACACCGGCTGTTCGCTGGATTGCCCGGATGCAAGTCACAGCGCTCACCGATGATCGCTGGAATGACGTCGATGCAATCACGTCGTTCTGGGTTCGAACCTCACGGCTTGGCGACGGCATGGAGAGCGCGTTATTGAGCGCGCTCACGACGTGGCTCGTTAGCGACTGGCCCTTTCGGCGTAATCTGTTCTCGTGCGCCGAACCGTTGAGTCGACAGATCAGCGTTTTGGAAACGGCCGGGCTGAATCGACGCTTCGCATTGCACGATCCAACGCTTGATGCAAACTTCCTCGCCTTCGCTTGAATTTGTCGCGAATGGTGGTTGTCAGGCTAAATCTCGGTGTTGCCGCGTCCGGTCTAGCGTCGCACATAGCGAAACAGTATGAGTGCAACAATTGCCATAGAGGATGCCGCCCCGGCAACGTAAGTAAACGCGGCCGCATTCAGCATGCTTTTCGCGCCCTGATATTCGTTTTCATCGACATAGTTCAGGCGGGTGAGTTCCTGCAGTGCACGTTTGCTCGCGTCAAACTCAATCGGTAACGTCAGCAGCGGCATCAGCATACCCAAAACCATCAATAGCAGTCCGGTATTCATAAGAGACGGCATGCCAAATAAGGCGGAACCCACTGCCATCAACAGGCCAAGCTGATTGCCGAGAGCCGCAAGCGGCATCAGCACCGCTTTCAGCTTAAGCGGGCCGTAGCCCTCCTTGTCCTGAATCGCGTGCCCGCACTCGTGTGCTGCCACAGCAAGTGAGGCGACGCTTGGCGCATTGTTAATATCCTGCGAAAGTCGAATCAGTTTTTGGCTTGGAACATAGTGATCGCTCAGCATGCCTTCAGATACCTGAAGCTTCACGGCTTGCAGATCATTGGCATCTAGGATGTGTCTGGCCACCGCATGGCCATCAATACCAGCCTTATTGGTAACCTTGCTCCATTTGTTATAAGTGCGCGTCATCCACATCCGCACCAGTGTCGATGTGCCGAATGAAACGAGCATTATCAGTAGAAACATGGTACTGACCGGGATTTTGCGGATTGATCGTAGTGAGTGGGCAATTTAACACAGACTGACGGATCGCGATCGCTGCTACATAAGCGACGAACTAAGGAATCTAAGGCGCAAATATCTGCGCTCTCTGGGAGGCCGGGTGTATTCCTGGACGCCTAAGCCGGGTTCGGCAAATCCACTTGTTTTTGATGATTCAGGCGCTGCGCTGCTGGCAGCGGCGTGTCGAATTGTGTCATGACGCAAAATTACAAGCGATATATTGATCAGCGATGAAATCTCCTATAAAGTCATGACATAAAGCGTTCAACGCCTGACGTCAGGTGCTGCGTCAGCCGCCCATTGGTCTAAGTCAGCGAAGTAGAAATATGAGCAATTTCATGCGATTAACCCCAATCTACAGTGCACGGGGCCTTCGATCCTGTCGGCAACTGGTCCGGCGTCCCACCACCAACAGGACGAATCCGATGCAGAAGCTTTTATTCCCAATGGTACTGACGACGCTAGCCATTTCAGCCTGTGGCGGTGGTGGAGGTGAGTCTGGCTCAGCATCAATGATCGTGACATCGCAGCCCCAAACACCGAGCACCGAAACAGAAAGTGATTCAGAAGCATCCACACAGCCGCCTGAGCAAACGACGCCTTCCTCCGATCCTGAAGTGGTACCACAGCCTGGCCCTTGTGTTGATACGCCGCCGCTTAACAACGGGTTTGGCTGGAACGGCGTGGACACCTGCGAACTTAGTGTAGAGGCAACTCCGGAACCATTATCTAACTCCCAATGGAGTAACCGGACCTGGAATTGCGTATCAAACATTCCCGAGATCACCGCAAGGTGGCAACTACAGATCAACGCTGATCGAACATTTTTTGACTTGTCGCGGCCGATCAGTGATCCACAGTACGTTGGCAGCTGGATTGACAATGGTGGGGCTGGCTTTACCACAAACTGGGCAGACGGCCGCACCTTTGACTACATGTCAATTGGCTCTGGATTTATCGACAACGGCGGCTCACGCTGCCATGAGGATTTCTTTCCGTTACGACCAGGCGATATCGAGCCAGAAGAACCAGAGGACAGACTTCCCGTATTGGCCGAGGGTGACTGGGAATATCCGGTCTTTTTCTGTCAGGCCTGGGAAAACCCGGATGACGTATGGGCGTGGGCGCTCTCACCTGACGGACATGTACGCAACGAAAATCGAATCATTGCAGGCTCTTACCTTTTCCAGTCTCAAACACTGCAGTTGTTCATCACCAATCACGAAGGCGAGCAATCACAGTGGAGTGCTGTCGACTTTGAAAGCCTGACAACAAGCTGGGGCGGATGTGCACACGTTGCTGGTCCCACATTGCGCACTGCCGACCTGTCGCCCAGTAACACAGATTACTGTCTAGCCTGTCACTCAACACTTTAACGGTGCGTGCAATTTGGCTGGCTTCAGTCCGCGTTAGCTAAGCTTCCATTCGATCACATCCTGTGAGCCTGCGATCGCAGGCTCACATGGCCGTCCACAGTTAGCAAACTTTATTTGATTATTCGAATTTTTCGCTAAGCAAGCAAAGTGCAAGCGGGAAAAATCTCCAGGCCAGTTCAGATGTCCAGTTCAGATGTCCAGTTCAGATGTCCAGTTCAGATGTCCAGTTCAATTGGCCAGGTCAGGGACAGGAACCGCAAGGGCTGCATCACCTTAGTAATTAGTTGTGGGAAGCAAAAGCTGCGACCAAACTGCGTAAGCAACAAATCTCTCTCGACCTCACTTCGTTCTATCACTGTGTCTCACGCTGCATCCGGTGGCCCTCTTTGCGATATTGATAAACTTTCTGGGCGCAGCTTCGAATTGTTTCGATGACTTTCATGGTAAAGCATGAACGGACTTCGAACGGCAATTGTGTGATTTAGTAGGGGTGGAGTTGACCAGAGGAGCTGGCACGAATAGGGGGTAAACTGTTAATGTCAGGGTTTGACCCTCTTTCCCAGGTGTTTTTAGAGAGTATATAGAGTGTTCTACGGCGACAATTCGGATCTAAACTTTCTTCTCGGCTTGTTTTTGGTGGTAGTAGTCCTGATTGTTTTATTGATCGGGCTCGGGCTTTGGCGTTTTATCAAGTATAACTCCGCGAGAATTATAGAAAGAGATACAAGGAGTCAGATCGACTCGGGTGATTACTATGATGACCATGCCTATGATGACAGATACGATGAGCACAAACATCGCTAGATAGAGAGCCTCGTGCAACACAAGAGTGTTTTTCGATTCACTAGTAAATCCTCTGCCCAATCGCAGGCCGGGCTTGCACTAAGGTGCAGGAGCTGCTTTTTAGGTTACTGTCGCTGTAGTTTTCATCTATCAGGTAAAATGGCACTACTTCGGCACTTGCGCATTCCCCAATGAAAACCTTGATAATTGGCGCGGGCATCACCGGATTGTCCGCCGCTCGACGCCTGCTCGAACTGGGCCTCAAACTGGAAGACATCCACATTGTTGACAAATCCGGGGGCGTCGGCGGGCGCATGGCGTCGCGGCGTCTGGAGACACCG
>CAZNIS010000170.1:0-6251 GCA_964573105.1 uncultured Granulosicoccaceae bacterium | reverse complement strand
GCCAATCCAATGAACCTACCCGAAGAACGTAAAAAGAATGAAGAATTTGTAAAGTAACAAATAAAGGACACCCATTGTTTCTCTAGTGCAATCAACCAAACTCTGGTACAAACAACGCTTGAATTTCGAAGTAGAAGTAAGGAGGTAACCGATGACCCGCGCCAGAAAGACTCTGATAGCACTTGAGGCAACACCGTACTATCACATCTGCGTTCGTGCAGTTCGACGATCATTCCTATGCGGCAAGGATAAACTGACTGGCCGCGATTTTGATCATCGAAAGCAGTGGATTGAAGACGAACTGCTGCGATTGAGTGACATATTTGCAATTGACCTGGCGGCATACGCGATAATGTCCAATCACTACCATGTGATACTGCATGTTGATAAACGGCGTACGGCGACTTGGAGTGCGTCAGAAGTGGTTAAACGCTGGCATCGGCTGTTCAAAGGCACGGTACAAAGCCAGGCGTTTGCCAATGGTGAAGTCCTGGAGGGCGCCGACCGGACGTTACTCGACAGTCAGATCTCCACCTGGACCCAGCGGCTTATGGATATCAGCTGGTACATGCGCGTCATAAACGAAAAGGTCGCACGGAAGGCAAATGTCGAGGATAGGTGCACTGGACGCTTCTGGGAGGGGCGCTTTAAAAGTCAGGCTCTACTGGACGAAAAGGCGCTGCTTGCCTGCATGGCGTATATCGATTTGAACCCAATACGGGCGAAAGTGACAAAGACACCTGAGGATTCATTACATACGTCAGTGAAACGACGCATCGACGCAGCCCGCTCGCAAGGCCGCGTTTCGGACGTACAGGCAAAACAACCGAAACAGTTACTGAGTTTTGCTGGTAACCCCAGACAAGACATGCCACCCGGGATGCCCTTCAGATTAGCCGATTACCTGGAATTGGTTGACTGGACCGGGCGACAAATCCGGGAAAACAAACGTGGTCACATTGACAGCGAGACGCCACCAATACTGCAGCGTTTAAATCTGCAGACTGAGCACTGGCTCTATCTGACACAGCACTTCCAGAGTAGCTTCAAGTCGCTAGTGGGCCCGGTGATACAGGTACGTGCGGCATGCCGGCATCTTGGGTGGAAGAAGTGCCACAGCCTTTCGATGTGTCGATCCTTGCTTGGTTGAACCTGGGATGTGTGGCCCTTGCTGCAATTCCCCGATACGGCGATACTGAACGCTTTCTTCTTGCGAGAATAAATGGGTGTCCTTGTTTTCTCTAATTGAGCTTGTCAGGACGAAGGATTCAGGCAGATATCTGAAGGTCAAAAAACCAAAACAGACTCAAACAGCCGGGTTGCTTCCTCCTCAGAGATACCCGAACAGTCCACCAAATGAAAATATTCGTCAGCGTAAGCCAACTGCCATCTGCTCACCGGATTCGCATTGACTACGAATCGGGAGACCTGAGTGCCGTTTATTGTGAGGAGCGTGGTCTCGGAAACGAGTGCAGGGTTAAACAAGTTCCTGGTGTTTTCGGTCTGCTCGGCCAGACTGCTGCCCGGCTGCAATGAAGAGCTAACACCGCAACTGGCATTTCCGCCGAGTTGCGTTGTTTCAGGCGCCTGAAAACGTGCGCTCACGCCAAACCCGGGGTTCAGGTCCAGGGTCCAATCCTCCGGATAATCCAGCTGTAGAAAAGAATCTGTGTATCGACTGGTTAGCGGATCGGTGTTGTCCTGCGTTACTTCGCTGTCGTCCACACACCTGGATGGCAATGCAGTCTCGCTGATAGAATCATGGCGCGCAAAAATTTGTGGAGCCTCAAGAATCAGTTGCTCATTTTCTATTCGCATCGTGAACTGCGAGCCAGCGCCGTCTCCCACTTCTATTGTGAATGTTGTTGGGGAGAGAATGGTGGCGTCCTGTCGTAGACATGGCTGCGGAGGAAAGTTACCGTAATTGGTTATGGAATCTGCAGTAATTACCCAGAAATTTTCGGGAACCTGCGTGTTCTGCCACGTCCCAATGAGTTCTGAGACGATCGTATTGGCGCCGTCCTGATCGTCATCCAATTCATCGGTATTGTTGTCGCTGCCTCCGCCACCACCGCAACCAGCGAGAAGGGTTATGATGGAAATGAGCAGGGCATGTTTAGGCAGATTCGAATTCATTCTCAGCATAACAAAACTCTGGTAGTTACATTCGCAGAACAGTGTCACCGGCATTGCCACCATTTCCGATGCATGAACCACCGGATCAACGGTGCGTGATGAAATGGTTAAACGAGCCAGATTGATTGTAGCCGAATGCCGCAGATTTAAATATGGCTAAAAGTAACCAATTCCCGGTCAGGTTCTATAGCGGTGGACCTCGAGATGGTAGTATTGAAGCACGACCCCCGTCTGCGAGCTTGCCGCGACGCCCCAGGCATCAGGTGGCGTACGCCGCCTCTTTTCACTAGCGTATAACTTGGCGCTATCCAACTATTCGATCCCGCCAAGCCAGATTTCGCCAATGCCATTGCGGTTGACACCCACTGAGCTGATGTCGGATTTAAAGGCACGGACGTATCTTTATCATGCCACCACGTGATAGTGATGTACTCAAATGAGATTTTGACACGCAACGCGATCTGGGCTTTGGCGTGATATAGGCAGCGGCAGTGCCGGGGGAGGGGCTGAGCCAGACCGTTGTTTAGTAGGCGTAGGCGGTCTGGCTCTTAAAGCGTGCGCCGGCGGCGCTTTACTTTAAATCATCCTTTGAACGCAAACCCCTGCAGGGCGAGCAGCCCTTCGCCCATATGGTTGGGCCATTTTCGCTTCACTTTTTCGGCGAGCTCTTTTCCATCGGCGGACTCACTAATCAGCAATTGATAGTCGCTCAGATAGTCGATCGCACTAGAGAGCTCCCCGCGCGAGCTTGGATAGCCGTGACCGACGAGTAGGTTGTCCACTTCCAGCCTGGCTTGCAGATCTGACAGGGCCTCCATCCAGTTCGGGCGATTCATGCCGGGAAACATGTAGCAGTTGTTGTACACCAGGTCCTGTACCACTGCGGTCTTCAGTTCGGGCGCCTCGATGACGATCTGTTCTGCTGCCTCTGCGTCCTTGATGTTGTGAATCCTCAAGTTCAGGCCAGCGATCGATACGCTGGTATCGTCCAACGAATCAATGTCGCCAATATTGGACGGTTTCGGGAACGGCCCGTTTTTTATATTGTTGAGAATACCTGTGGTCGTCATGATTGGCAGTCCTGCGTAGGCCGGCAGGCCGCCAGTGTGGTCGGGGTGATCATGGCTCAACATGACGGCAGCTACAGGCTTGCCAAGCGATTGGGCGAATTCAACGGCGCTGGCAGCATAATCCGGTGCTTCGCCAGAGTCGATCAGTATCAATCCATCCGGCCCCTCAAGGATCTGTATCGTCACACGTCCATCGTTGGTGGTGACCAGCGTGTGGGTTGCGCCTGCAGGTGCTCGCAGCGTGACAAGGGTGGCGTTTTTGATCGATACGTTGTTACTCGTTGCATGAGCCAGACGTGTAAACGAGGCGGGTAGTGTGGCAGTACCCACTGCTGTCAATGCGGCAGTGATACCAAACCGTCGTCTCGTCATGGCGGTGTTTGTCGCTCTCATCGATTGTCTCCATCTATCTGTGAATGGTTCGGCGCGGCATTGTGGCTGCTGGCCAGGGATGGTCAGATTGAGACATCGCAACTGAATGCAGTAGTACAGGTGTACAGAACACGCTGTTATAGTTTCCCGAACAGTGCCCGATGCTATCGCTCAAGCCTCGCCCAATGAATCCAGCGACACAGAAAACGATCAGACGACTTATCTATTTTTCTGCTATTGCAGAGGCGGGCTCAATACGCGGGGCAGCGCGTGAACTTGGGTTGTCAGCCCCTGTTTTATCAGCGGCACTGACTGAGCTGGAAGCAGAGCTTGGCCTGTCTCTGGCTGCTCGCTCCACGCGAAAATTCCAGCTGACGAGCGCCGGGCAAAACGTACTGGAACACGCGCAACGGATGCTCTCCGAAGTAGACGCTGCAATGAGCCTTGCCACCACCGAGCGGCATCTGCATGGTCACCTGGGTATCACGCTGCCCATCGAGCTCACCGCCAGTTGGCTGCCACAGCGACTAGCTCGATTCCAAAAAGAGTATCCCGATATCAAGGTGAGCGTAGACGCCAGTGACGAAGTACAGGAACTACGAGATTCATCCATTGATATCGCGATACGTGCGCGCTATACACCGTTTTCAGATAGTGACGGCAAGCAAGAGTACCTGAGATTGACATGTGTGGCAGCGCAGATTCCCGAGTATTGCGACGATGGCAGAAAGATCCAGCTCGATTCTGCCGCACTGATCAGCCCGGGTGGTAACGAGTGGACGGGCGTCACTGATCCAGTAACTGGCACCCACAAAACGCTCCATGCAACTTCATTGGTGCGGGTGAGCAATCGGCTCTCCTCGCTGGCGCTTGCAAGCCATGGCATCGGTTACACACTGGTGACCGAATCTGCCGCCAGAGACTTTTTGGACGCGGGTTTGTTACAACGCCTGTTTCCCGACTGGGATTTTGGCAGTATCACATTGCGCTACGTTTTCAGAGACGATCGTCCGTCTGCAGAGGCGCGGGCGTTCGTACAACTGTTGGACAGCTTTGCTGAGTCATAATTCAGGCACCAACCGGGGTCAGACCTTTGCGATGATGAATTTTTTAAACGGTTGTGGCTCTCTATCTGTTTAGTGTGACGTTGCGAGCGGTAGGCAGGCTGCTCGGCTTGTCTGCTGGCTGTTTATACGAGCAAACAACATCTGGTATTGTCGTTTTTTGGTGATTCCAGCCTGTTCTACAGGGAGTTGCGTCCGCACAAAGATAACGTTACCGCCTCAAATTCAACGCCATCACCTGAAATACGAACGCTTGTTCTGCTATTGCTTACCCGCCAACACCTATTCGGCAAGGGCCATCTGTTGTTTGCCAAGGTGAGTCAGGTCGTCAACCGTAGCACGTCCTTCAAAGTTCACTTCATAGTCTTCCGCTGCGAAGTCCGGTGCACTGCGGCCATCTAGAAAGTGGGTGGCCTGACGTTGTGCATAAGCCTTGTTCTTCGAGCAGGCAGGACTTGCCCCGATATAGATAACACTGGCGTAGTCTTCTCCGTTGTGTTCACTGCCCACTGAATGCACCACATCCGGGTGCCACCAAACGGTATCACCCGGCTCAACTGTCTGGATTTTCGATATCGCCGGGTAGATGTCCGGATGCCATTGCTCGCTGACACCGAGTGCGCGGCCGGGCCGTGCGAGACACAACTCATCTTCCGGCACGTCGCTTTGCAGCGCACGCAACAGTACATAGGCGATGGCGTTCGAGATGGGCAGTAACTCCAGTGTACCGTCACCAGGGCCCTGTTCAGTCAGTGCAGTCCAGCCCTGAAACGTTCGGAACATTGAACTTACGGCGGGTGATGCGAATTCGCGGGTTTGTGTTCGAAACGCTGCACGCCACGGATCGTATTGTTCAAGCCTGCCATTAAAAATGGATTGATAAATTTTCTGGAATGCGGGATCTACCCAACGCTCGTAGGAGCCTGCGTCCATGTGTGGTGATAAGCCTAAAGTGGTGTCGCCGGGTGCGCGTCTTCGGGTGCGATCGGCGTAGCTGTAGTCGAGATCGGGATCGAATTCGGGGCCGGCGGGTGCTGATACATCCCACAGTCGATTTAAAAACCGTTTGGTGACTGCCATGGTCTCGGCCTGACGCGCCATGACCTGGGGCTTTGACCAGTACACACCGAATATCTGTGGTCTGGCGTCTTTGAGGTCACCAAAGTAATTGTCGAGGCCTGCCTTTTCCTTCGCTTTATCGTAGTAGCCGTTGGCGTCGAGATAACTGCCGAGCTCGTGGTTCCAGTCTTCGGCCTGCTGTCGTTCAAATACACCACGCACAATGACACAGCCTCGCTGTCTGATTGTGGCGATGTCATCATCAGATACTGCACCAGAGTTAATGGCGCTATACGATACTTCTGGCACCACTGTTTGCCCCTTTGCCATCAGTTTATGGAGTGCTTCCACTTCCCTGCGCATGGTATCCCGACAAGTAGCGAAGTGCTTTGCCACATTGTTGTCGTCACACAACAGCGCTTTGGTTTCTTTGATGAACGGGCCGGGATCGTATTCAGGGGAGCTCATGGCAATATCCTCCGTTATTCGTTTAATACCGGGTAGCTCAGGGCCTCACGGCCCTTCGCCCCCTAAGAACCGTACGTGATAG
>CAZNIS010000169.1:2140-6413 GCA_964573105.1 uncultured Granulosicoccaceae bacterium | reverse complement strand
TTTCTTCGCTGACGCGTCGGGTTATTAATTCAGTTTAGGTCGACCAGTCTGTATCGTGTGCTGCGGCCGCCGGCGGGTAGTTTTTCCAGACAACCTTTTTGAACCAGGCTGGTAAGTTCTCTGGTTGCGGTGGCTTTGCTTACCTTGGCCAGGCTGCGATATTTGCTGGCGTTGATGCCGTCGGTAAACTCTTCTTGATGGGAATCGAGCAGGCGATTCAGCACTTTGATTTCGCGTTCGTTTAATACGGTCTGGGCGTGGCGTTGCCAGAAACGGGTTTTGTAGATGACTTGTTCAAAACGCGTTTTTGATAGAGCGATTGCGTCGACAACTGTTTCTAAAAACCAGTGGATCCATTCTGTTATTTCCAGTGTGCCTTTCTGCGTTTTCTCCAGCAGCGTGTAGTAGTCAGCGCGTCTTGCCATGATCGCTGCGCTGTGTGCGTAGAATCTGATCGTATTGTTTTCAGCCTGGGCAAGGGCTCTGTCGGAAAGTGCGCGGGTCACTCGGCCGTTGCCGTCATCGAATGGATGCAGTGTTATCAGCCACAAGTGTGCAATGGCGGCGCGCAGGTAAGGATTTAATTCATCCGGTGGGTGATTGAACCACTGTAGGAATTGTGTGAGTTCCGGTTCAAGCACGCTGCCGGGCGGTGCTTCGAAATGTACTGTTGGTCTATCTATTCGGCCTGATACCACTTGCATCGGTCCTTCACCGCGTAGTCTTCCCACTTTGATTGACAGTAGTGGGCTGGGATTTACGAATAGCGCCGCCTGCCACTCGCACAAGGTGGCCAGTGCGATTGGCTGGTCCAGTTGTGTGGTTGCTGTCACCAGAAGATTGACCAGCGCATCGGTTTGTACGGTCCCTTTGTCTGTAACACCTGCGGTCTGTAGTCCGAGTTTGTTGACAACCGACGATCGGACGGATTGCGCATCCAGTCGCTCGCCCTCAATCTCGCTGGTTCGCAGTGCCGATTGGACCAGAGTATCGATGCGTATCTGCATCTGTGCATCTGGATCCAGGGTGGCACCGATGGGTAAGAGTTCAGCAAGAGATGTCTGCAGCGCTTCCAGTTGGGGCTGGATTGCCGATTGCTGCCATGTGAACCACGGTGCCGGCTGATGGTGCCAGTCTTCCCGCTGCCAGATGTATGTATGCATAACTAGTTGATAGTTTGGATGTTGAGCCGATTAGGTTTTTTATTCGGCTCAGTTTATGAGCCGAATATAGCAGCTAATCGGCTCGGCGGCTATTGCCGGGAGTGTGGCAGGGTCGATTGGAAGGAGTGGGGGAGTTGGCGTCTTTCCGGTGTTGTGGCTGTGTGTTGCCTTGCTGACGCTGCGGGTTTCCTGAGCTCGCTTACGCTTCGGGTTTCCAGATCCTTGCTGGCGCTTTGGGTTTCGTGGTTTTGCTGCCTTAGTGCATTGCGTGGTTAGCTTGCGTTGAATTCGGGGGTGTGGCGAAGTTTGTCCAGTTGGGTGAGGTCGATGCCCAGGCCTGGGGCCTGGTTGAGCTGGATGGTGCCTTTCTGCACGGGTGGATTGAACAGGTGCTCCCTCAGTGGATTGGGGTTGCAGTCGATTTCCAGCTGTCCGTCGCCACCGGCCGCTGCCAGCAGGTGGGCGGAGGCGGCAAGGCCTGCACCGCCGCCCAGAAAATGGGGGCAGTAGCGTTTGCCGTTCGCGAGTGCCTGCCTGGCGATGGGCAGTACGGCGCTAAAGCCACCCCATTTGCAGACATCGGGTTGCATGACGCTTAGCCATGACGACTGATTGGCCTGGCTGTAGGCATCGGCACTGGCGAGGTTTTCGCCACCAGCCAGTGGTATGGGGCAGGCGTTGGCGAGTGTGTTCCAGTGCTCGGTGGGGGTGTCTGCCATCATCGGTTCTTCGAGCCAGTGCAGGGGCCAGGCGGACAGCTTGCCAGCCTGGGTGATGGCGTCGTCCAGGTTCCAGGCCTGATTGGCGTCTGCCATCAATTTTTCGTCGTCACCCAGTTGCGCAAAGATGCTGTCGATGTTGGGGTAGTCGATCTCTTCGCCAAAGCCGATTTTCAGTTTGAATGCGTTGTAGCCCTGTTCGCGGCAGCGTTGCACGGTATCCCGTGCGCCGGTCGGGTTGATGCCACTGGCGTAGACCGTCACGGTGGATTTTGCCGCACCAAAAAGTTCATACAGCGGCAGGTTTAAACGTTTGGCAACCAGATCCCACAGTGCGATATCGATGCCCGCAAGGCACTGTGCGATCGGGCCATGCTCGCCGGTCTGAATCGCGAGGCGGCGAAAGTGAATATCCAGTGTGTGAAAACACTGCTCGGGATCTGAAAATTCCCGATCCAACAACCTGGGCAAGATGGCGCTATTGAGCAAGCGCGCACGGTGTTCGGCGCCGCAGGCAGGGAAGTTACACCAGACTTCTCCAATGCCGGTGTTGCCGTCTTCATCTTCCAGCAGTAGAAACACTGCGGGCCTGTCGGTCATGGTGCCGAAGGAGGTTTGCACGGGTGTTTCGATGGGCGCACGCAATACGATTGGTGTAGCGGTTTTAATCACCAATGTGAGCGCTGATTTATCGACCCCGCTTGCGATCAGATCAGACATGATTGTCTCCCGTAACGGTGGCCGGTAGATAGCAGTGTGTAAAGGCCATGCCCGTTACCTAGCAGGATGTTGAAAAACTATTGCGCTCGGCCTGAGGGCGTTAAATTCTCCCTCAAAATGCTCATTTATAAACCATAAACTGCGCTTTTTCGGGCGAATTTGCCTACTCAGACCTTCGCTCATAACGTTTTTCAACACCCTGCTAGACACGCTGCATCAGGTAGTAGGCGCCACGTGAGAGTCGCGCGGCGACGTTTTTCTGCAGTGACGGCATCAGGATATAGAGCTTTTTCATGTTGGGCGCGTGGTAGTTACCGGTTTTGTCGCGAGCGATTAGTTCTGCGGCGGTGAGCCGTTCGAAGCTGTGGTACTGCCGGGTGAATTTGAAGCTGTCGTGATCGCCGATCATCACCCGTTCAAATACCTTGAAGGTTTTCTGGGCCGGCATTTTCAGTGGCTTTTTCAGTGTGATCAAGCTGTGCTCGGACAAGATGGACAACAGCGTTTTCTCGGCCACGCGAACTGATTTATCGGCCACGTGCTGGCCCGCTTCAACCACCACTGACGCTATGCCCTGCTGGTTCATCCACTCGACCAGTGAACCTTCTACAATACCCGGCCAGCCGAAGATGCGCGCGGCCGGGCACAGTTCGGTGATGGCTTCGGATCCGGGGAAGCTGACGGTAAACGGGTAGCGGGTCTCGCTGCTGGTGGAGTGAAAGTCGATCGCCATATCCAGCCCCAGTGTCGGGATGACTTTGGCCAGATACTGCGCGCGCAGCAGATCGTTGCCGGCCTTTTTTTGTTTGAGCTGATCTTTGGTGAACATGCGGTTCATGTCTGACTCGACATAGCGCTGGTTCAGCAGTGCAGCTTCCTGATTGCCATCGATCAGGACCAGCGAGCCACGCTCGATGGTGTGCTTTTGCAGCACGCGCTGGGCACCCTTGCGCCCACAAAGTTCGTTGCCGTGTACGTTACAGATGACGCTAATGGCTGGCCCCTTGCGTTTGCCATCGATGCGCAGGATGCCGTGTCCGGCTTTGGTATAGGTTGCCATGGCGTAGTATGGTGTTTCTCTTGAGAACTCTGCGGAGCAGCGGTGCGCGAACAGTATGACATAGCGGTGATTGGGGCCGGTATAGCCGGTGCGTCTGTGGCTGCGCGACTGGCGCAAGCCGGCCGCACGGTGGCACTGCTGGAGATGGAAGGGCAACCGGGCTATCACACCACCGGGCGCTCTGCCGCAGTGTTTGCGCCGAGCTACGGGCCGACGCCGATCCGCGCGCTGACGCGGGCATCGGAGGCTTTCTTTCTGTCTCCACCGGATGGTTTTGCCGATACCTCGCTGCTGTCACCGCGGCTGATCATGATGCTCGCGCGCAGCGATCAGCAGGCCTCGCTGGATTCGCTGGTGGAGCAGGTCAGCGCGGCGGGCAAAACTTCGGTGATCGACGAGCGGGAAGTTCGCACCACCAACCCACTGGTGCGCGAAGGCTATGCGCATGCTGCGATGCTGGATCGGGCGGGGCAGGATATCGATGTCGGTGCGCTGCATCAGGGATTTTTGCGGCTGTTTCGTGCAGCAGGTGGTGAGCTTGTGACGGGGGCCGGTGTAGATGCATTGGAAAGGACTGGCGATGGCTGGCGGTTGGAGACTCGCAACGGTTC
>CAZNIS010000169.1:0-2040 GCA_964573105.1 uncultured Granulosicoccaceae bacterium | reverse complement strand
GCGGCAAACGGCGACCTGGCTGCCCTATGGTTTTGTGCTGCGTAGTGCGGCAGCTTTTTGGTTCAGGGCTTTGGCCTGGTTTAGTAATTCGGTTGTCGGGTTGTTGGCAAGCAGGTTTTTTTGTTCCATGGGATCGGTTGCTACGTTGTATAGCGCTTGTGGTTGGCCGTCTATGTTCAGTAGTTTCATCTCGCCTGTTCTGATAGACCAGCCGTAGGTGTTGGCACCGCGGGCGGGGCGGTCTGAAAAATGTTCGGCGTAGATGTAGTCGCGTTCGCTCAGGCCGCCTTTTAGTACGGCTGAAAAATCGTGGGATGCGTCGGTATCGCTGCTGGCACCGGCGATGGATGCAATGGTGGCGTAGAGATCAACTGTCGATACGAATGAGTCGCTGCGGCTCGGTTGGACACCGGGGCCTGCGATGACCATCGGCACGTTGATACCGGCCTCATACAGTGTGCCTTTGGCGCCGTTTGTTGGGTACAGCGCTTTGGATACCTGGTTGGGTGTGCCGTTGTCACCGATAAAAATCACCAGGGTGTTGTCGCGCGTTTCGGGCGGCAGACTGTTCAGCAGTCGGCCAAGCTCGGTATCCAGTGCTTCGAGCATCGCCTGATAGTAGGGCAGGGGATTGCGCCTGATCGATGCCTCATCGGTGGGCAGATCGTCAAAGCGGTGCAGCCCGGTCGGTGGCAGATGAAACGGTGAGTGTGGTGCATTGTGCGCAAGCCACAGAAACCAGGGCGTTTGCTGTTTGGCGATCCAGTCGATTGCGCGGTCGGTGAAGGCAGTGGTGGTGTATTCGTCTACCTGTAACTGCCTGCCGTTCTCCACTGCCTGCCATCGGGAATAGTCCGGCGCTCTGCCACTGTAGAGCCCGAAGTAGTGATCGACGCCCAGCGATGTTGGGTGATCCAGGCCATCGGCAGCGCTTGCGATATGCCATTTGCCGATCAGGGCGGAGCGGTAATTGGTTTGTGCCAGTAGATCGAAAAGGCTGACGACGGAGCTTGATAAACCACCTGCATTTGCCTTTCGCGCTACCGCGCCGCCGACACCGGTCTGAAACCCGTATTGACCGGACATGATGCCGGCGCGTGTGGGCGAACAGACGGGTGCGGCATAGGCGTTGTCGAACACCATGCCTTCTGCGCAGAGTTGTTCGAGTGTGGGCATCGGTGCCTGCTGCGTACCAATCTGGTAGCAGTTGGTGGCGTCGAGGCCCATGTCGTCGGCGATGACCAATAGGATGTTGGGCGGTGTTTGTGCAGTGGCTGTGAGGACGATCGGGGCGTTAAGCAGCGCAAGGGCCAGCGCGAGCGCGGAGATAAGCTGTCGACGGTTTTTCATTTAGTGAGCCTACCGGATTGGCATAATCGGCGTGCCGGTCAGGCACCTGATCGCGTAGGGGAACTCGGCAGTTGTGTAGTAGCCATACTGGCCGTTGATGGTGGCACCATTGCAGGCATCCAGATCACCTGATCCCGCCACATAGTGATAGTCACCCACAAACTGCCCGTTGTATTCGTCGCTGGTGACGTCGCCGGCGATGAAGGGCGTTGTGTATCCGGCTATGGCTTGCCGCGCACCGGATTTTATCTGGTAGCTACTGCGTGCGGCTCTGAGCGTACCGTTTTCATCTTTAAGGCATGGGCCAAATAACGGGTAGCCATCGAGCGCGAAACCAATGACCGGGGACTCACCACTGGCCTTGCAGTCTTCGTCGGTGAAGAGCTGTGCATCGGTGGTGTACAACACACGTGGTGTCGCGTGATAGTGATACATGCCACCGCGCTGCACATGGGCGTGGTAATCGTCGAAGCCGAAGTTGTTTAACGGTGAGCCAATGTTGTAACGCCACGGATGATCGATGAGTTTTGGTCCGCAACCGATGCGCTCGAGGCCCGGTGCAGCCTTCCCCTCGCCAAAGCACGCCGCCGGATTGGGCTCCCACTTGACACCATTGAGCAGTATAGCGGCCGGACCCAGGCCGACGGGTGTCTTTCGGGTGGCTGGTGCCGGGTTTCTGGGGATGCGGAT
>CAZNIS010000168.1:0-6430 GCA_964573105.1 uncultured Granulosicoccaceae bacterium | reverse complement strand
GAATAGTGCGTAACAATTTTGTCTATCGCAGCAACCCCGGTGACCACGGTATCAGCATCGAGTTGGCTACGGATGCCATCGTTGAACACAACACGGTGATGGTAAACGGGTACTGGGCACCGATAGAAGTTCGAAGCGGATCAGGCCATATCTTCCGAAATAACCTCACTACCGCCCCAATACAGGTGCGCAACGGTGCGACAAACGTATCTATCACTGGAAACGGCAATATTGAGTTCGCTACCGATGCTGACTTTGTGGCTCCAGGCGATCCGCATCTTAACTCAGAGTCAGTCGCGATAGGTGGAGGAGTTATTCCGTCCACCGTCACTGATGATATAGATGGCGACGTTCGCGCAGAGCGATGGGATGTAGGGGCAGATCAGTATTTTCCCTAGGTTTTTGGAAACAAGCGGATTGAAATAAAGCGAGTTGTTTCGGCGACACAGAGAAGTCAAATATTGATTGAGATATAAAAAGAAGTTCTGGCTGTTTCTCGCTGGACCGACGGGTAGTATCACCCGATCAGGTGCGTGCACAAATTGATGGGAATCTGGTGTGGGGAATCGGTATGCGCTAAAAGCAAAATTCGAACTGGCTGACGGCATCGCCAGGACTGACAACTTTGATCTATACGACTCGCCGCGTCAAAGAGATGTTCCGAATTTCTCGATAGAACTGATCGAGTCGGAAGAGCCGCCATCCGGTGCGGCAGAGGCGGCCCTTGCCCCGGTTGCCGCGGCGATCGCCAATGGGGTATTTGCCGCTAGAGGTCGTTGGCGACGAACGTTGCCGATCGCGACTGCCTGTGTTGTACCGCGATGCAGGGTGCGCCTAGCTGGCGAAAAGGTTGAGGGTCGCAGACTGTCGGCCCATTCCAGCAGAAAATCGATAGCAAGTCGAACTCGCTGTGGCACCATATTTCCGGATGGGTATGCTAGCCTTCATAATTCACAAGGCGACCTGTCACGTCTCACCCTAATCAGGCCACCGGTTTTCGGGTTAATCAGGCCAGTTAAAACTGCGTATTTTCCCCCTCAGACAAGGTGATTATTTCGCGTCTAAACCGGCTTGTCCAGACGCCGTTTTTGGCACTGTAGATTGCACCCGCGGAGCCCGGTAACTTTTGCCATCCAGAACCACTTGATAAGCACTGTGTCGCAATCGGTCCAACGTAGCCGCACCGAGCAATTTGTTCGGAAACGCTTCACCCCATTCAACAAAATCCAGGTTACTAGTAACGATCGTCGCACCCCGCTCGTAACGCTCTGATACCAGGTCATGCAGGTCTTCGTCCTGGCCGAGTTTGAGCGGTTTTAGACCGAAGTCGTCGATGACCAACAGGGGCACCCGCGTGAGCGTCTGCATTTTGCGCTCGTAGCCGCCGGTAGCTTTGGCGGCGTGCAGCTGAGCCAGCAGTTGGGTCTGGGTAAGGAACAGCACGTCGGTGCCACGACGCACCGCACAATGCCCGATCGCCTGTGCCAGATGGCTCTTACCGGTGCCACTGGGGCCGGCGATAAGAACACAAACGCGCTCGTCGATGAACCGACCGCTGGCAAGCTCCTGTATCAGCGCCCGGTCGATCGCAGGGTTAAAGTCAAAATCAAAACCTTCGATCGTCTTGTCGCCGAGGAAGCCGGCGCGACGCACGCGGGTGACGTACTTTTTCTGGTCACGCCGGGCGGCCTCATCCTGAATGATCAGGGCGAGAAACTCGGGATAGGTCATCCTGTGTTCGATGGCTTGCCTGGTGCGTTGATCCAGACTCTCGACAATCCCGGACAGCCGAAGCTGTTTAAGAATTGGCGCCAGTTCCGGCATCGGGTTGACCGGGCCTGTAGGGTGCTCGGGTGTCGTGGTTGGTTGTGTAGTAGCCATGAGGCTCTCCTGTGTGAATGATGCAGCGGCGCGGCCGCTGCGGTTGTGATGACCGGCGACCGGGTGGCCGCTGGCCGGTGGGAAACGGATCCGCTAGTGTTTGCCGAACAGGTCACCAGCGTGACGACAAAAGCGCGCGCCGCCGGTGTAGGCGTCACTGAGTTGATCGAATGCGTCGATCGGATCGGTGACTTGGTCCAGCCCGTTGTTGAGGATCGTCTTGACCGCGTTGTAGCCGATGTTCTCGAACGCCAGCGCACGGCGGCAGGCTGCTTCAAGACGGGCGTCACCGTGGCGTTTGCGCAGGCGGATAATCCCCTGTGCCGCACGCAGTCGCTCGACAATGCCGTCGGCAAACAATCGCTCGATCAAAGCCTGACACGACGGGCCGACCTGCTCGCTTTGTGTGCGGCACCAGGTCGGATCTCGCATCTTGTAGGCAAGGTGTTCCGGCGGCAGATGATCCTCTACCGTGCTGCGTTGGCCCGCGTGCTTTAAACGCGGGTGGGTGGCGACCAGTTGGTACTGATGGTAGAGCCGCACGGTGGTCTCGGACTGGCGCACATCCAGAGACTGTCCCACCAGCCTGTAGGGGGCGGAGTAGCGGCGCTTTTGCACTTGGATATGGCAATCACCGTGCAGCTTTGCCTGTGCCCAGCTGGCAAGCTCCGGCGGTTTGGCTGGCAATGGCTTGAGCAGTGGCTGCTCAATCTCGACAAAACGCGTCAGTGGCGCGACACGCGTGGTGCCATGTTCGCGGGTGCCGGCCACGGACATCACCCACTGCATCAACTGCGCGTTGGCATCGGCCAGATGACGGAATGTGCGCAGCGGCGTGAAGTTGTTCTTTACATACTTTACCCCCGACTCAACTCGGCCCTTTTTCTTCGGGTCGGCCACCGGGCACGGAGAGATGATAAAGCCGTAGCCTTCGGCGCAGTCTGCGTAGGCGCGCTGTATCAGCGGGTCGTGGTAGCAGGCGCGCGTGACTGCCGCCTTCAGGTTGTCGACTGAACAGACCGCCGGCACGCCACCAAAGTGTTCGAACGCCCGCCGATGGCAACCCAGCCACGTCTCGATACTCTGGTCGGTAACGAGCTCGGCGTACAGGTGCCGGCTCCACGCCAGCACCATCACGAAGAACCAGGTTTTGCACACCTCGCCGGTGTCCTGATCGATGATCTCGGGACCCTTGCCGAAATCTATCTGCGCCGTGTGGCCAGGCTCGAACTCCATCACCGTCGTCACCGCCGGTGGCTTGTCCGCCGTGATCCGTTTGATCATGCGATTGACCGACGAGTAACTGCCGATGTAGCCGTGGGACTCGCGCAACACCCGGTGGATCACCCGGCCATTGATGTCCTGTTCGACCCACTGTTCGATACGTGTCCGGTGTGCGGCAAGCGATGAGCTCGGTCCAGCTGTTCGCCGTTTAGGCGTATCAAACCGCGTAGCCAGTGCAGCATCATCGGGCAGCTTGGTGCCAGGCTTGAGCCAGCCCTCCTCCGCAGCCGCGGCTCGCACCTGCGCTGCCTTCTCGCGCCCCATGAGACCACGCTTGGCGATCGCACGGTCAGATTGATTGTGCCGCATCAAATGCAGCGCTTGTCGGTAATGACTCAACTCCAGCCTCCGGTTACTCATCTCGCCCCTCACGGCAAAATGCCGGCAGGGTACGACAAGTGAAAAGAAGGTCTGAAGAGGGTAAATACGCAGGCCAGAGTGGCCTGATTAACCCGAAAACGATATGGCCGGCTTAACCCGAAAACCGCGTGGCCCGATTAACCCGAAAACGCAATGGACGGATTGGCGTGAGAATTAACAATTGGGGCGGAATGGAGCAACTCATGCCACGCTATTCACTAGAACGACGCCAGTTGCGTATTCCGGCGAATCTGAACACTCATTCCGGTTGAACGTGAACACCTCCGCACTCAACGCATTGGCGATCCTGGTTTGTACTACAGGTGTTCACCTTCGGTCAATTGCCCGAGCACTTTACGCATTGACTCGCCCTTGAGTTTTAGCGTGTGAGCGTTGTGCATCAGCCGGTCAAGAATGGCATCAGCCAAAGTGTTGTCGCCGATGCTCGCGTACCATTGATCGGTTGGCAATTGGCTGATCACGCAGGTCGAGCTTTCGCTGTGGCGATCATCGAGTATCTCCATCAAATCATGCCGGTGGGCCGGCTGTAGTGGCTCCAGTCCCCAGTCGTCGATAATCAATAGACTCAGTCGTGATAACTGGCGCAGCAGCTTAGCGTAGCTGCCGTCGGCTTTGGCCTGCGTCAACGCCAGCAGCAGCCGTGACATCCGGTAGTAGCGCACTCTGAAGTCACGCAGACAGGCGGCATGGCCGGCCGCACACGCAAGGTAGGTCTTTCCGCTGCCACAGGGGCCGGTGATCAACAGGTTTTGCCGCCGCTCGATCCAGTCGCATTGTGCCAGTCGCGCGACGACATCCTTCTTTAGGTTGCGCGAGTGGCCATAGTCTATTTGGTTGATGCTGGCGCTGAGCTTGAATTGCGCCTGGTGGATCAGCCGGTCTTGTTTGCGGTTGTCGCGCAATGCGCTTTCCCGATCCAGCAGCAGTTCCAGCCGTTCGGTGAAGCTCAAGCCCTCGACGGTACTGATCTGCTGTTGCTGATGCTCCAGTGCCGATGCCATACCGGTCAGTTTTAATTCGCGAAGTCGTGTCAGTGTTTGTGCACTCATGGTTAGTTGTCCTGTGTGAAACTTTGAGGGCCACGAACGTTCTCGTGGGACTGGGGTAAATCCACTTCGAAAGCCAACGATTGTTGCAACTGATCGCGGTTGCTCTTGAGAATCGATTTAATGTTTCTTAGCTGCGTTAGACCCTCCCGGTTGGCCAACCGACAGGCGGCGTTAAGCCGGCAGGTTGGATAGTCCCGACTCAGATTGAGTAGCCCCAGGCACACCCGGTAGGCCTGTTCGGGATGTGGCTTTGAATTGAGCTGCCCGTCGATCCACAAGTTGGTGTCCTCGCCGATGTCACCCGCCCACTGGCGTAGTCGTGCCGGCGTCCACTTGTGGTGTTTCTCGTGGCGCTGCGGCATGTGACTCGGGTCGGTCGTCATACCAACACCATCTTGTTTTACGTGGGATGCGATCAATTTGGTGCGAAAGTACATCTGCACCAGTGCGTCGCAGGCGTGCACTTCCAGGCGCTCACCGACATACTGATGCGGCACAGAATAGTGATGCAATTGATACTGTACGTGGTAGTCGATGTTGACCTTGACCTTCTTGATATCCACGTACTGATAGGCATGCCGAGGCAGAGGTTTGAGCGCCGGTCTGTCCAGTGTTTCAAATGCCTCTTGCCGGTTGCCAGGCAGCTGTTTGAACGCGCGAGCATTGAGCTCTTTGAGTAGCTCAGCGATACAAAAGTTGAGTTCGGCCAATGAGAAGAACGTGTGGTGGCGCAGGCGCATCATGATCCAGCGCTCGACAATCTGTACGCCCACTTCTGCCTTGGCTTTGTCCTTAGGTTTGTACGGCCGGGCCGGCAGGATCGCCACGCTATAGTGAGCGCCGAACTGCTGGTAGCTGGGATTGATATCCGGGTCGTAGCGACAAGCTTTGCTCACGCCACTTCTGAGATTGTCGGGCACGACCACCTCTGTGACTCCACCGAAGAACTCAAACATCCGCACGTGACTTTGAAGCCAGTCCGGCAAACTTTGTGATCGGGTCGCTTCGGCGTAGGTGTAATTACTCGCGCCAAGCACGGCCACGAATATATTCGCGTTACTAGTAACCTCGCCGGTCTGAGGGTCTACAATGGGAACCGTTGGACCCGCATAGTCGACGAACACTTTCTCACCGGCCCGGTGACTTTGACGCATCGAGCGGCGCTGCTTCTTGCGCCACTGGCTGTAGCGCTCGCAATACTGAGAGTAGCTGTAGCTGCGCCCGGCATTGGCCTGACAATACTCCTGCCACAGCAACTGCAACGTCATACCCTTACGACGCATCTCACGCTGAACCACCGGCCAGTCGGGAACCTCGAATCCAACACGGGATGAACGACGAGCGTCAGAATAGAAACGCTGCTCCAAGTCGGCCTCGCTCAGATCGGCCGGCAGTGGCCATCCCAGTTCAAGTAATTCCGCCTGCTTGACTATCCCCTGTGTCGCCCCGGTGCTGAGCTTCACCGCCGACGCAATCTGCCGGATTGATAGCCCGGCGTCAAAGCGTAGTCGTAGTACTTCTTTGATCTTGCGCATTGATATCCTCGCTGCGGGCATCTCGTGTCCTCGAAAAATCGAGGGACGATACCCAAAGAGGTTGAAAGATCAATGCGTTAAGTGTGTTTCCAGTTCATGGTGAACACCCATTCCGGGATGGTGAACACCCATTCCGGAAATCGACCAAAAGTGTTCACCTTCAATCGGAATGGGTGTTCACATTGAACCAGAATCGGTGTTCACGTTCCGCCGGAATCGGTGTTCACCTTTATCCGGAATATGCAATTTGGCGCTATTCACACATTGCCGCGTAGGCGTTATACACGGTTGCCTCAACGG
>CAZNIS010000167.1:0-6438 GCA_964573105.1 uncultured Granulosicoccaceae bacterium | reverse complement strand
CTGTTACCGCCGTGAAAGGGCGGTGTCCTAGGCCTCTAGACGAAGGGGACACAGGAAAAACATAAGCGCGCAACTATAGAGTTGCGCACAGTGCTTGTCAACCGGGCACCGAAAAAAACATTCGTCTTTCGCGTGCTCAGCGCTCGCTTTGGCGACCGCCGGGGCAGTCAGTTACCGGGGCGTTGTCTGACCGATCAATCCGGTCGAGTCCACTCGCTCAAGCGGGCTTTCAATCGCAGCAGTGCCTGGCCATGGATCTGACACACCCGGCTCTCACTGACGCCCAGAATCTCACCAATTTCACGCAGATTGAGGTCTTCGTCGTAGTACAGCGACATGACCAGGCTCTCGCGCTCCGGCAGGTTTTTGATGCCCTTGGCCAGCGCTTCTTTAAAACTGTTCTGATGCATCTGCTCCGACGGTCCGGTCTCTTTGCTCTCTGGCAGTGCAATTGTCTCGCCGGTGTTCTCATCGGGCTGATCAAAACTGAATATGTGCGCGGACATACTCTCGGTCAGGATCTGGTGATAAGCGCTTAGGGTAATTCCCAGGCGCTCGGCCACCTCGGTGTCACTGGCATCACTGCGGGTATTCTGTTCAATTTCACGCAGCGCTTCAGCGGCTTCACGAGATTTTCGATGTACCGATCTCGGCGTCCAGTCCGAGCGGCGAATCTCATCCAGCATCGCGCCGCGAACGCGAATACCGGCATAGGTTTCGAAACTTGCACCCTGCGTGGGATCGTACTGTCGTGATGCTTCGATCAGACCGATCATACCGGCCTGAATCAAATCTTCGGCTTGCACGTTCGGCGGCAGTCGATGCATCAGATGGAAAGCGATTCGTTTGACCAACTTGGCATGTTTAGTAACCAGTTCGTCAGACGAAACTCGCTCCACATCGTTATACATTGCATGAGCATTCATTCAAACAATTACCTTGCGCTGGTACCGAAGCTGACGAGTCTCTCGATAAAGAATTCGAGATGACCCAGGGGTTGTGTCGGCTCTGGCCAGCCATCAATCTTTCTTGCCAGCTTCTGAAAAGCCAGCGATGCACGAGAACGCGGGTACGACACAGCCACAGGACGCTGCTCCCACACACCTTGTTTGAGTTGCGGATCGTCGGGTATGGACCCGAGGTAGTTCAACGTCACATCCATATTTTTTTCTGCAACGCGGACAATTTTTTCAAACAATTCAACTCCGTGTTGTGAGGATTTTGCTCTGTTGACTATCACGTTGAAACGCTCTACCTGATACTCGGTACTCAGAACCTTGATCGTTGCATAGGCATCAGTGATCGAGGTCGGTTCATCACAAACCACCACCAGCACTTCCCTTGCCGCTCTGCAAAACGATGTCACCTGACTGCAAATGCCGGCAGGTGTATCGATCACCAATGTATCTATTGGCTCTCTCAATTCGCTGAAGTACTGAATCAATCCACCGTACTCCGCTGCACTCATGCCAGTCATGGCTGCCGCACCGCTTGCTGCTGGCAACACACTGACGTTGTCGTCAAGACGGATGAGAATATCGTCGAGGCGCATGGCACCAGCGATAACTTCTGCGAGCGTACCGTTTGGCTTCAGGCCACAGAGCACGTCGATATTGGCCATTCCCAGATCACCATCCAGGATCAGCACTTTTCGACCAACTCTGCCCAACTCTATTGACAGATTTACCGCAATGTTAGATTTGCCTACTCCACCTTTGCCACCGGTTACCGCCAATACCTGCACTGGCTGACAAGCACCCGGGTTACCACTCACGTTCTCAGTCACATCCAGTGCCAAGTCACTGGCCACCATGCATCGGTCCTCTTTGTTATAATTTTCGACCCATCCGGATCGCAACTACCCTGTAAAACCTCGCGGGAAACCCTCCCTTGTGCTATTAAAACCATCGACTTGTTTCCGGAAAACTTCAAACATTTAAAACTTTTCCAATTCATTTCCAATAAAAGAAATGAACAAACAAGGATGCCGTCAATCAAACTCGAATAGCGGTTGACGCATTCAGTCTTGCTTGTATCAAAGCAATCGACAGGCCATGGATTTAGGCCGATTTATGCGCTTATCCAAAACGTGAAACATAGTGGATTAGCTGTTAGAACGCGCCATGAAAGGTGAACTGCAGCGCCTAAAGTGACGAAAAAATTCGTGCCTAATCCGGCACTTGCGAACACGGTCGTCCACCTTTCGAGACAAGGTTCCAGCTTCACATCCAGGCAGGCTCGCCACAGTATTTGCGCAGTGTCAGCACAATGCTGACGGCGGGTTTGACGCCGTTCACGACGCGCATCAAGACGGCGATTGAAAGACTCGACAATCGTGCCTGCGCATGCATTAATCCGACGCTTTTTCGGTGTGAATAAACAACTACTGATCGGGTTACTTGTGCGGACAACACTGCCGACGACGGCACACACATCGTGTGCCTTGCACACGAGTCAACACTTGCGCTGCGGCCCAGATATGACGACATAGATCGCGCGGCCGACGTCTGTTGCGAATACCGCAGTCCGATGATTGTTGACACTATCGCCAGGCACGCGCGGACACAGCGCAACGTGTCGAATAGTTCGGCCAAGACTCTACGATGAGTCCCAACCCGGTATCGCTCGCTCGGATAGTCCTTGTTCGGCGTATGACGCCGGCAAAAACGTTTTTAAGATGGCGGTTCAGCGTGGGTCTGTAGTGCGAGTGAAATAGCAAGACGCACGGAAATACATGAGTACTTGCGAGTCCGGAGCGTGCAGTTGCTCGGAACAAACGTCGCTACTGTGAATGACCAGCCCAGTGATGATCGACCACACCCACAGGTGCAGCAGACGTGCTTTAAACGATTATTGGAGGCGTTAAGCTAAATCATTGCGCCAGACATTCAGCACTTGCCGTCATCCCCACCAACAAAGACTAACTGATCGCCGCGACGCAGCAGCTCGCCATCGCGCAGCGGAAGGGAGTCGATTGACAGGCAACGCAGCGAGGCATTGTCTGCCAGTTCAATCTGTCCCGACGCTATCACCTCTGGTGCCACTGAGCAGGCATCGCATTGCAGTGTGAGCGTATCACCCACTCCAAGCACCTCGAGTGCCAGCACGTAGACATCAGCCATCGACAATCGCAGGGATTGTCGCACCATCGACTCGCGAAGACGGGATGCGCCCCCCAACTCAACAACGGGCGCGACACTGCAGCTTAAGGGCTTTGATGCTCTGGCGGTGAAGACGATGGCGAGCTCGCCAGATCGCTGACAACGGCTGATTGTCTCAGGGCGGAGGCTAATTTCCAGTCGCCGGGTGTCCTCGACAATACGCGGGCTGTTGACTGCGGTTGGAGGCAGACCGACCAGGCCAAGGTACAGCGACCCGCTGATACCACCTGCCGATATGGTCAGGCACCAGCCAGCCTCGCATCGCATGGACTCTTCGAATTCCAGCGCCAGGAAGCCTGCGGGATGTCGCGTCGGGTTACTGCCAGCCTCGATACAATCGACCAGCGAAAGAGAGAAATCGTAGGCAGATGCCGCACTGAAGCCGTTCAGATTGTCATCGCCGCACAGAAGCGCCAGCACTTGCAGACAACGCGTGTCGTAGGCGACCAGTAAACTGCATTGGTCAAAGCCGATATCGACGTGATGAACCAGCCGATAGTCGGCGCAAATATCGGCCAGCGCACGGGTGTCGCGACCGTCGCAATCATGGCTGCCAGCCGATATCGAGATACGCTCCGGGTGACGCGCAAACTCTGCTTCGGCGACGCGCTGCAGGTTCAGGCACAGACCACTGGCGACCAGCACCGGCCATTGGCCCAACGCCTCTGTTTGAGCCGCAAACGCAGGCTCGTTTGAGCTCTTGAGCCGCCCTAGCAGTTCAAGAATTTCGTGTTCGGAAAGCACGCATCATCCACATTGGAGTTTCCCTCAATGCGCAACCAGTGTGCCAAGCCAGTGCCAAAGCGCGCGGACATCACGCGCTGGATGTACCGCGGCTGAAGTCAGGATACTTCTTCTGGTCGGTGGATCTGGTATTTGCGCATCTTCTCTACCAGTGTCGTTCGCCGAATCTGCAATCGCTTGGCGGCATGTGCGACCACACCATTGCAATCATCCAGCGCCTGCTGAATCAGACTGACTTCGATATTGGTCAGGTGCTGCTTGAGATCGATGCCGTCTCTGGGCAAACGCGGCTCATTAAGTACAGAGAGATTTGGCACTCCGGCTGCCATTTCCAGTGCGGCTGCGGGCGCGGCAGGGTCGGCAGCGACGGGTTGACTGTCTGAGGCAGCAGCGCGCGCCGCTGCGGTCGGTACCACTTTTGCCGGCAGATCATCGACGTCGACCACGCCGTAAGGATGCAAAATGGTCAAGCGCTCCATTAAATTCGCAAGCTCTCGAACATTGCCTGGCCAGTCGTAGTTGCACAATGCCATCACTGCGGCAGGCGTCAGACGTACAGACGCATTTTTTTCGTGCTCAAGCCGGGTGATCAGCTCATTGATCAACAGCGGCAGATCCTCGACGCGGTCTTTCAGGCGCGGCATTTCAACCGGAAAGACATTCAGCCGGTAGTACAGATCTTCGCGAAATTTACCCTCTGCGATGTGCTTTTCCAGATTGCGGTGGGTGGCGGCCACAATCCGCACATCACATTTGATGCTCTTGTTGCTGCCGACGCGCTCAAACGAACGCTCCTGCAGCACACGCAGCAGCTTGACTTGCATCGCCAGCGGCATGTCGCCAATCTCGTCGAGAAAGATGGTGCCGCCCTGGGCCAGTTCGAAACGGCCCTGACGCGCACCAATCGCGCCGGTGAAGGAGCCTTTCTCGTGTCCGAAAAGCTCGCTTTCCAGCAGCTCGCCTGGTATCGCGCCACAGTTAATTGGCACAAAGGGCTTGGATCGGCGTTGCGAATGGTAGTGAATGTTGCGAGCTACCACTTCTTTACCGGTTCCGGACTCGCCGAGCACCAGCACGGTGGCCTCGGTCGGCGCGACTTGCTCAACCATTTTGCGAACCCGTCTAACATCGCGACTGTTACCCACCAGGCTGCGAAAGAGTTCCGGCGAGTTACTGGTCGTGCTGGGCGCTGGCGCCGCTGATTCATTGGCGGCCGGCGTGGTCACGCGGCCGCTTTCAACTTCGGCACGATGCAGAATATTGGACAAATCCGCAAATCGAGTATCAGCAGTGATGCAACCGAGGAAGTTGGCTTCGACCTGCTCTGCGGTCATATCGAGTGGTGTTGTGCCGGACACCAGAATAAATGGCGGGCACGGATCCAGGTCTTCACGGGCTTTCTGAACGTGAGTGAGTATGCCTGGGCAGTTACCGATGATAATGGCCAGCTTCTCTGAGATGCCGGGGTAGCCATCAAGCAACGAGGGTGAACTGACTGCTTTCGCATCGTAGTCAACAAACTCAAGCTGGTGCAGCAACTTCTGCGCACGATCGCTGTCAGAGTCGATGACCAGGATTTGGTTCTGCTTGTTTTTCCCCATCGATAAGTCCGGTTGAGTCAAGTGTTCGGTGTTACCGCAGCCGATAGAACGACAGAAACACGCTGATGTAAGTTATCCAGATGAGTATAGACGGCAATTTCTGTTTGGC
The DNA here is from genome assembly GCA_964573105.1 of uncultured Granulosicoccaceae bacterium. Taxonomy (GTDB): domain Bacteria; phylum Pseudomonadota; class Gammaproteobacteria; order Granulosicoccales; family Granulosicoccaceae; genus CAKZSB01. Next base: position 823 of record CAZNIS010000167.1, on the reverse strand, counting down.
GGGATCAGCAACCATAAGCAGCAAATTAATTGGTTCAGCAATCAACCCGACACCTTAAACTTCCGGTGACGGTCGCAACAGGGAATTCCGATTACGATTGCACAAGCAAACGATCGATTCCCGGGCCAATGTGACTCAATACCAAAAGACCAATACATTGAGCTTACGGCCGAACACCCACATAAGAATGAAATTGGGACGTCAGCCAGTTGGCGAAACCAGTGCGATTTTGTGTTTGTCGCGACCACTGTTTTTTTCGTGCCAATGAACTACAGTTAGCAGGTCGCCCGACTGACAGGTGTTTTCACCATGAAAGCGTTACCATTTGACCGGGACACACATCCAGCGCATCGCCGGGGAATCAAGATCCTCAAACGCCGGCCGCTACCTTTGTTCCCGATACAAGCAGCAACCAAAACCGGGGCGTGACAAAATGAAAGAACAACCAGTCACGGGCCAACCCGGCGTCGGGGATGTAGACCAGGTAGCCGAGGTGCTATCGGAGGAGCAGACGCTTGATTCCAACGGTAGCGGTAACACAATAATTAAAATGAATCCCGCCACTCACAACCGCCGAGTCCGGGAGCTATCGCAAGAATGCGACAGAGGATCGATAGTGGATAAAGAGAAAGTAAAAGCCATCAAGGCCGCAGTGGCCGCTGGCACATATCTCGTGGATGCCGAGAGCATCGCGACCAAGCTGTTGGCAATCGAAGGGGAGCTGGAACGCCTGCACAAGTAGGCAGCGTCGCGAAAGCCAATAACCCAAATGAAAAAGGCCCGCATTGCGGGCCTTTTTGCACGAGATTTGGTGGAGCTAGGC
>CAZNIS010000166.1:0-6679 GCA_964573105.1 uncultured Granulosicoccaceae bacterium | reverse complement strand
TCAGAGCGCAGGGTATAGGTGCCGGGTCTGACACTGGCACCATTGGCAAAGTGCAGTTTGTAGATCAGCTCTGTGTCCTGCCAAAGTTGCTGGTGCTGGCGCAGTACTACTGGCGGATCGCCCGCGCGCGCAACGATCATTGTGTGCACTGTGGTGGTTATATCAAAGTATCAAAGAAAGGCGCTGGCCGAGGAGCGCGCGCGCCTGATGCGCGACATGCACGACGGCATCGGCGGTGAACTGGGTTTGCTGTGCGCGGCGCTGGAACAGCGCAAACTGGATGACCACAGTTTGCGCGACAACCTCACGGCCATTCACGATGAGTTGTACCTGATGGTGCAGTCGCTGGATACCTTTGGCGATGATCCGGGTATTGCACTGGGACAAATCCGCCCGCGGCTTGAATCGCGTGTCACGGCTGCGGGAATGAAATTTATTTTTAACATCGGGCGCCTGCGCGATGGCGCTGAATACATCTTCCACTGTGGTGTCGAATGTAGTTCGCATCATTATATGGATCAGCGGGCCACCCGGCTCGGCGGCACGCTGCAGACGATTGTCAGCGAGTGCGGCACGCGGATTGTATTGTCGCTGCCATGGGACGTTTTATCGGCTGCCGCCTACAGACGAAACAGTGATACCGGCAATCGATCGGTTTGAATCAACGCCGCGGTGTCCATGCTCAGCGCAATTGTCACGTGTACCAGTACGCCACCCCATATCGATCGTGAACGAAGCGCCAGAATACCCAGAAAGAACCCAAAGAAAATCGCCCCTGTCGCTTCAAGCCACAATTTGGGAAAGTGAATCATCATGTAGGGGATGCACATGATGGCGATCGCGTAGCTGCCAAAGCGTGGCCGCAAGCCGTTGAGCAGAAAACCGCGAAACAGAAACTCCACGCCGATAAATTGAATGATATACAGCGACCACCAGGCCAGCAGGTCGAGCCAGGATCGATTGGATTCACTATAGAACGGATACTCTCGTGTAAAGTCGGGGCGAAAGCTCACCAGCGCAATAAAAAAAAGAATGGGCAGTGTCAGCAGCGCATAGTCTGCCCAGTGCCGGTGAGCCTGACCCCATTGCCAGCCAAACTCTCGCAACTGGCGTTTGTAGCTGTACCGGATTAATAAAAACGGGATCAGCAGGCAAAACAGGATATGCATCAGGCACCACCAGCCTAGCTGCAGCAGACCGCGGAACTCGTAGTCGCGAAACGCCTGTTGCCATAGTCGGCCATCAACACCATACAAGTCACCCAGTATGCCGATAAACGCCTGCAGGCTGGTCCAGTTTTTCAGGTAGTTCAGACCGAGCAAACACAAACTCGTCATTAACAGCAGCGACCACAATTGTTCATCGCGCAGGCCGTCGCTCCGATCAGTGGTATCGTCAATGTTGCGCAGCGCGTCGCCAATGTACTGAACGGGCTCTGTGAGCATGGGGTGCAGACGCATGGTTCGATTTCCGTATTAACCTTGCTGATTGTGCGATCATACTACGCACCAATCGGTAACCTCAGAACAACGCATGAAAATTTTCCTGACTGGAGCCAGTGGCTATATTGGTGGATCCGTGGCGCAGCCGTTACTCGCTGCCGGTCACGAGATTGTCGGCCTGGCCCGCAATCAGGATCGCGCACGGCAACTTCGCGCGCTAGGTATGCAGGTGCTTGTTGCCACGCTTGACGATGCCGATCCACTGGCCGAAGCCGCACGCGCGGCCGACGTGATCATCAACACCGCCGACGCCGAGCACGCAGGGTGTGTCGATGCGATGCTGGACGCCATCGCCGGCAGCGACAAAACCTTTATTCACACCAGTGGCACCAGTATCGTCGCAGATCTCGCCGACGGTGCATTCGCGGGCAAGGTGTTCGATGAAACCACACCGTTTGACGTATTGCCGTTGCGCGCCGGTCGGGTTGCGATCAACGCACGCGTGCTGTCGGCAGCGCAAACCGGTCTGCGGTCGATGGTGATCTGCCCCAGCCTGATCTACGGCACCGGCCGCGGCCTGTCACCGGACAGTATTCAGGTGCCGTGGCTGGTTGAGCAGGCGCGCGAGCATCGCATCGGCCGCCACGTGGGTGAGGGGTTGAATGTCTGGTCGAACGTGCACATCGACGATCTGGTGTCGCTGTATGTGCTGGCGCTGGAAAAGGGGCAGGCCGGTGCGTTCTATTTTGCCGAGAATGGTGAAAACAGCATGCGCGAGGCCGCGTGTGCGATTAGCGATGCACTGGGTTTTGGTGCAGGCAGTCGAGCCATGTCCGTGGACGAGGCGATCGCCGCCTGGGGTGAGGGTGGTGCGCGCTATACCATGGGGTCGAACAGTCGCGTCAGAGCGATGCGCGCCCGCGATGAGCTGGGCTGGAATCCGACAGCGCACTCGATGCTCGATGAGATATCGATGACACGTGCTGGATAGCACCGTCGGCGCATGCCGACAGCGCTCGGGGGCCGGGCGTTTAGTGGTGACCGAAAAGCGAACGCCCCAGATGATAGATCACCACGCCACCGATGATGGCGCCGGCGATATCGCGTCCGTTGACGTGATAGCCATAGTGACCATAGTGCCGATGGTGTCTGTGGTGATGGCGATTTCCACGGTGGCGGTATCCGTGACGCTGAGCGCGCTGATTGTGTCCGTAGTGGTGGCGATTGTTGTGATGGCGCTGGTGATGCGGTTGGTGGCGATTATGGCCGTGGTGCCGATTGCCGTGCCGCTGGCTCTGTCGCCAGCCATTCTGGTTGCCAACATAGCGCGGGCCCTGATTGCCCGGGCGGCGTTGCGAATCACTGCGCTGCCATTGTCCGTGTGATTGATGATCGGCCAGTGCTGGCGTGGTGCCTGCGCCGAATGCCAGTAGCGTTGCGACAGCGATCGTGCCAATCGCGGCTTTGATTCGCTTGATCATGGTGTATCCCCTGTTCTTTGCTTTGCGGTGCAGCGTAGTTGTAGTCTCGAATGTCTGAACACTCTCTGAACGTAGACAGCACTGGTGGCGTTCAGTGCGGCGAGTGCATTCGCAGCACCTGGTTTTTTACGCAAAGTTTTCGAGCTGCAAGTGATCAGGGGATACAGGAACTGGTGCCATTCCAGCCCCATCCGTCGCCATCGCTGTCCTCGCATACTGGCTCCCCGTCGACACGACAGCTTTGAACGCCATCCCATCCCCAGCCGTCACCGACAGGGTCCGTATCGACGCAACTGGATGCAACGACGGTGTCGATTCGACAGGACGATGTCCCATTCCAGCCCCAGCCATCACCGATCAGACCGGTGTCGATGCAGGCGGCCGGTGCGCTGCCCGACTCGGGCGGGCAGCTTTGGTTCAGGCTGGCGTTCCATCCCCAGCCGCCGTTGCTGGCCGCGTCGGTGTAGTCGCACTGGCTCACGGCTACCGGTTGAGATAGCGGCGCGCAGCTTTCCCGCGTAACCGGGTTCCAGCCCCAGCCATCGTAGAGAGCGGCATCCGAGTAGTCGCATTGGTTTTGCGGAATGCTTGCGGTTGCGGTGCGGCGTCCGGTGGGTGCATTGCCTCCCCAGCACAGCACGCCACTGGCATCCAGCGCACAGGAAAAAGTGTCGTCGATCAGCAGGGGACCGATGTTGTCGGTCTCGCCGCTGGCTGTGATATCGATCGGATTGGCAAGGCTGCCCGGAATGGTGATGACGCTGATGCCCTGCTCGCCCCAGCAGACCACGCCGGTGTCGTCCAGGGCGCAGTTATGGCTGTTACCCGCCACCACTTTGACTGGATTCTGCAGCGTCGGCACCTGCGTGACCGCCAGCGGTGGTTCACCGGCATAGCGCTCGCCCCAGCAGACCACGCCGGTATCATCGAGTGCACAGAGGTGATCGACACCGGCAGACAGTGCACGTGGATTTTGCAGTGCGGGTGGTTCACCCGGATCATCACCCCAGCAGACGAGGCCTGTGTCGTCGATCGCACAGTTAAATTCATCGATGCCGGTGACCACGTGAGTGGGATTTTGCAGCACAGGTACATCCAGTACACCGCGAAAATTCCGCCATCCCCAGCACACCACGCCCGTATCGTCCAGCGCGCAGGAGTGAAATTGCCCAACGGATATCTGCGTTGGATTGCGCAGTGGCGGCGCGTTGTTGATGTTGCTGTGATTAAAGCCCCAGCACACTGCACCGGTAGCATCCAGCGCACAGGCGCGATCGGCCGCAACACTCAAGGCAAACGGATTTTGCAGTGGCGGTACATTCAGCTTGCCGGAGGTGTTGTCCGGCCCCCAGCAGATCACGTCATTGGTGGTGAGCGCACAGACATGTTCATTACCGGCATCGATCGCGACAGGGGCAACCAGAGATTGCGGCATCGGGGTCGCATTGCTGCCCCAGCAGGTCACCGTTTCGTTTTGAATTGCACAAGCTTCATTTGCACCATTGACGGCAACGGTAGACGGGTTGTTCAGACTGGCCGGCACATCTTCGATTGTGCGTGTTTCAGGGCGGCTCGGATTGCCCCAGCACACTACGCCGGTATCGTCGATCGCGCAGGCGCCGCGGCCGTCGGCGTTGATGAATGTCGGATTCTGCAGTGTTACCGGCAAACGGATGCGATCGATGTAGAACCAGCCCCAGCAAACCACACCCGTATCATCCAGCGCACAGCTGTGTTTTTGACCGGCGCTGACCATGCGCGGATTCTGCAGATTCGGCACTGTCGTCTGGCCCTCATCGTTGAGTCCCCAGCACACCACACCGGTGTCATCGATCGCGCAGTTGTGTAGCGAGCCGCCGGCGCTGACCGAGACCGGGTTCTGCAATGCCGGTATGTCAGTCTGCGGGATCATGCCATTCACGCTTCGTCTCCAGCATTTCACCTGCCCGTCATCGATCACGCAGATGTTGCTGCCGGCACTTAGCGATGAGGGGTTGTTGAGCGGTTGATGAAACAGCCCGTCCGCCTCGAACGCCGGCCCCCAGCAGGTGAGCCCTGTGTTGTCGAGCGCACAGGCGCCACGAAAGATCGTGACGACCTCGACCGGCTGCTGTAGAGGCGGCACCGCTGCAACTTCCGGATCGCCCCAGCAGACCACGCCGCTGTCATCGAGCGCGCAACGCGCCAATGTGCTGAGACTGAGCGATACGGGATTGTTGAGTGTGCCCAGTTGGGTGGTCGCGGCATGTGAGGTAGTCGCCGCTGCAACAAACACGAGAAGCAGCAGAGAGGCGAGATGAGTTAAGCGATGGCGCATACGAATGACCGACGGTGGAAAACTACATATTGTCATGACGTAAAGTCGTAATCAAGTAAACAACCAACAAGTGCGATGTTCAACACCTGCGGAACGTCGTGCCGGACAGCACCAACCTATTGGCCGGGTTGCATACCGTGATCACGGTGCCAGGCGTCGACATCAAACGCGACGAAATCGCCGAAGTGATCAATTCTCTTTTCTGCTGGTAACCGATCCCTGCTATAGCGTTGCACCGCTGAATCCAGGTGATTGACACAAGGCTGGGACTGCAGCCATTGAGATGCAGGTAATAATGTGCTCTGGCGCTGAACGACATTCCAGATGTAGTAGTGATGTGGTACGACTACCTTTGGTCTGATGCGCTCAATAATTTCTGCCACCATGCCGTGGCCCATCACATGCTGTGAATCGTCCACTGGCATTAACAGGATATCCACGTCACCGATGCGCTGCCAGATATCATCTGGCGGATTATGGCGATTGTCACCCCAGTGCACGATGGATAGCCTACCGGTCTCCACTTTGATAATGCAATTGTCCCAGCTGCGGCTGTTGTCCGGCGGTAACACTTTCTGGCCGCCGAAATAGCGGTTGATCATCTGGAAGTCATAGGTAGCATCGGATGAATCAGTCGCATGTTTATCAGCGATGCCGGTGATTTTCACATCGGCAAATTCAAAACTTCCAATCAAACGATCCAGATTGACGCTGCTGTCGAGCCGGTGCAGTGCGTCGTGATCAAAATGCGCATGGGTGGATACGCCAATGTCCACTGCAGTTTCCGGAAAATCGTGAAAGTACCAGTCCCACTTGCCGGTCGGAATGTTACGCCACGGGTCTATCATGATCGTGATGCCGGAGGGCGATGTGATTTTGAAGGCCGAGCTGCCGTAATAGGCGAGCTCAACCGGATCGCCTGATCGCTTGCCAGACTGGTAGTCGATCATGCGATTGTGGTTAGTGGGCTTTTGCCAGCTCGTCAGGCCGCTCATGGTCTTTTGGATCCTGCGTTGGTTTTTAGTGGTTGCCTACTGCTGGTTGATTGCGCGTCGGATCGACACGCAACAGTATTAACACATTGCAGTGCTCTGTCACTGATGGCGGGCGGGAGTCTATATTCTACTTGCTTACGTGTTGGGTTGTCTGTGGGCATGGTGTTGAACTGGAAGCCCGCAGCGTGAGCAAGGTAACTGTAGCCTCGCTAACGCGTCGGGTTTTCTGTGTGACTTGGTGTTTAATTGGAAGCCTGCGGCGTGAGCAAGGTAACGGTTGCCTCGCTGACGCGTCGGGTTATCTGTGTACTCGGCGTTGAACTGGTAGCCCGCAGCGTGAGCAAGGTATCTGTTGCCTCGCTCACGCGTCGGCTTTCCATCGTGGAATGATTATGGCGAAGCCTTGCCTCAATTATTCTCGCGGAGTTTCTTCCGCCAGCGATC
>CAZNIS010000165.1:0-7005 GCA_964573105.1 uncultured Granulosicoccaceae bacterium | reverse complement strand
AGCGTCGCCCAGGGACCCGTTTTTGATGCTTTAGGATCTGCCCCTTTATCCAGCAAATGCGTGACCGCGTCTTCGTTCCCTGTTCGAATCGCCACTTCAAGTGCTGTTTCCTCAAATGCACCTGAAACATAGACATATTCATCGATACTGCCGTCCTGTTTTTCCAGTTCGGACAGAAAACGATCCAGGTCGTTTTCTAAAAGCGCTTCAATCAGCTTGACGGCACTATTACGAGGTTGATACGGGTGAATCACAAGCTGAGACATGCCAGTGCCGTCGTAGGTCATTAGTAACGACGCATTGGTCAGAAGACCTCTAACGGCAGCGTAATCCTCTCTACCAAACGCCAACTCTATATTATCTTCAAATTCATACTTTTGCAGAAGTGGCATATCAGCGAGGATGTTCAAAATCGGATCTCTACCCTGGTCAACGATCTTCTCTATCTCTACCATGTTTTCCGCCAATTGACGCTGGTAGTTTTCCTCCTCGCCTGAAGGAACGATAAACGTCACTATTTCCTCGCTCGATGAGGAACAGGATTTTTTACAAGTATCCTCCTCCACAGCTGCGAAAACACCAAGTGTGAAAACACAGCATAGGAAGCTTAAAAGGTATTTCATTCTATTTCTCGTTAAGTACTTAATACGCTCATTGGGCTCCCAAAGACGGATTAATAAGCATCTGCCCTAATCCCACATTTATTAGAGAGCAAACCGTCTGCGCCTGAATCATTCCAGCCAAAAAATCATTTACCTCCAGGTACTCGACTCTGCGGTCCTGCCCGGTCAGGCATCAATAGACTTTATCATTGATAAGAGCTTCTACCTCCGGACTCAAGCTCTCAAACCCTTTTCCGCCGTTCATGATCACTCTGATAGACTTCAAATTAGCAAACTCATTTGGCAGCGTGGCTATACCTGTGTTGCTCATATCAAGATGAGTCAATTTAGGCAGCCGACAAAGACTGACAGGAAACTTCCCTAGCGCATTACCAGCAATGTCCAGGCTCCCCAATTTCGCAAGTAATCCCAGATTTTCCGGCAATTGAGCTAGTTTATTGTTGTCAACACTCAGGTAGACTAAATGCTGCAGTCTATCGATGCCGTGCGGCAGTTCCTTTAGACGGTTGCCCGACAACGTCAGCTGCGCAAGGTATTTCAGCTGCACAATAGACTCGGGCAGGTATTCAATATTGTTACCCGGGAGCATCAAGGCTTCAAGCGATGTTAATTTTCCAATACTACTGGGGACAATCCTGATTCTGTTGCCAGTCAAATTGAGCGTGTTCAGGTTTTGTAGCGACGTAATGCCTTCGCCAATTTCTTCAATCGAATTGCTACCAGCCTGTAGTGATTCAAGCTTCCCAAGCTTTTGAAACAACCCGGGCAATCTGGTGATATTATTATCGGATATCGTCAGGGATTCCAGATTCACCAGATCAAACAGGGCATCAGGCAACTCTGTTAACTCATTATTATAGAGATTCAGACTTTCAAGTTCCGTGCGTTCAAATACGTGGTCCGGAATAGAGGTAAGGTTTTGACCGCTGAGATCCAGGCTGTAACGCTCCAACTCCTCGGCAGCATCACCCCCCTCTACATAGGCTTGATACTTTCCAACATAAACAAGTTCGTACCCACTACCTTTTGCAGATTTAGGCTGACTGACCTCACCGGCATCCAATATGATGACGGTATTTGGATTTCCTATATCGAGTTTTGTCGCCGCATCAGCAGCGGAACGCTTGAACGTTTCAGAGTAGGAACATTTAGACAGTAGTGACTTTACGCTGCGCCGAGGACTGAAAAAATATTCAATCCAATCATGATCGTAAGAGTTGGCCCCCTGATCTGCGATGAATTCGTTTAAAGCAGCGTCACTATTGGTCTCGTTTTCTCCTGGATGAAGAGTTTCGTGCTCGGCCATGTATTGGTGCATACGATCTTCGGACGCAAACTGCCCCAGCCAAATATGCACTTGTTCCATCACAGCATTACCCTCTTATCGGACGGATAAATTGCACATGTTCGATATAAACAGCTAGCTGCACGATTCGTGTACACATGGTAGAGCGCCTTCTACAGATAGACAGGCATCGCCTGCTATGGGTAACCAATAAACCAGGGTATCGTTTAAATCCAATAACCAGCAGAAAATCTGCCACATGCAATGACACTGTAACTGCCTATTGCCTGCCTGATAACAGCTTGGCTTTGGCAGCCGCGACCTGCGACTGAAAGTTCTCTGGCACCGGCTTAAAGAAATTGTTACTGACGGCATGTTGCATGTAGTTATTGTCTGTCTTGGTCGAAAAGTGCACGCTGTATTTGTGTTTTCCTCCTTTCCTCAGATAGAGCTGTCCGAGCGCACCATTCTTGTCAAGGTACCGCAAGATAATGAACCTTGTGGGGTACGGATGCTTTTTGTCACTGTCGCACACAATGGCTGCCTCGGCGATTACCCGAATGCTAAGTGCAGGTGCGATATTCAGGTGGTAAAAAATATCCGGGGCTGGCCGCTCTGCCTTTGGTGCAAAGGCGTACCTGTAGCTGGATACAAAACCAGCGGAATTGAACCAATCTATATCTTCATCCGTTAGATCTTTATCTAGAATATGTGCTCGGCTGTACCAGTCAACGAAATTACCCCATAGCCCCGGGCACGCCTCACTTCCAGCAACTGAATCGGTACTCTCTGATGGTGATTGCCTTTGATTGGCTGGATGGCTATATAGTTTTTCTGGCAAATACGGCTCAGTAGCAGGCTCTGAGTTGAAAGCTCGCTCTCTGACCTGTGGCAACTCGAGCAACATAACCGTGTGTAGTTTTACTGACTCGCCTTCGATTGACAATGTCGCTCTGATTTGATTGCAGGATGCGTTATTGCCCGAGAACTTGAGCTTGGTGCACCAAAAGTAGTTTGTGCCCGTACCGGCTTTTTCTTCAAAGCTTGGCTTGCCAATTTTATGGGTGGCTTCATCAATTATACTGTTCCGGCTATCATTGGAACGAAATATAATCTTGCTGACGTGACTGCTGACAAGTTCATCCAGAGATACAAACGTAGAGAAGGTGACGGCTAGATCAATATCGTCCTGTTTATATCGAACTTTGTACACTGTGGATGGATCATATCGCATGACCTCAATCTCATTGTCATCCACATTGAAGCGGGTTTTGAGCGCGCTAATGGTCTCTGCAACCGACATACCCAGCTTGACCCCGGAAATGTCGAAGTCAGTCAGGTCGCTGGTGGGATATTTTTCCTGTGAATGTAGAATCCCGGACAGGCCAAGTGAACAAAACAGGAAAAGGTTTTTTAATAAACGCATGCTACTCACCGCCAAATTAGCTGATAGTCTCATCGAATGCAGAGACTCTGACGGGCACATTACTCTATGTGAGTCGAAAAGTAAAAATGGCTCTTTATAGCGTTATGTTTGTCTCTCACTTGAAGCATCACACAGGCAATCGAGCAGATTTATCTTCTTCCGCCCGGATGCCTGCCTGCTTTCTGCCGCTGTAGTAGACCGCCCTGATGTGCAACGGGCCAAACGGGCCGCTGCTACCCCGATTTCATTGCGATCTGCATCAACTCGCAGGGCACAAATTCCCCTGACAGGCTGTATCGAGCCAGTTCAAGCGCCAGTGACGCATAAACCGCACACCTGTTTCACCTGATTGGCTTATTGCTATGGACTGCTGCCAGGAGGCGCCGCAGCAACAGTCAGTTCTGCGCTCATATCACGGCTTCTGGCCGGGCTTAACACGATTTGCTCAACCAGTGTTCTGGATGGCATCCGGGCACAAAGCATAATCGCCTGGGCTACATCTTCCGGCTGCATCAGTGTGTCCCTGGCCGCCTGATCGGGCGGCAATGGCCGATTGTCAAGGATTGGCGTGTCGACTTCTGACGGGATGATGGTACAGGCCCGAATGCCGTGATCGCGTAGTTCCGCAGTGAGCCCCTGCATCATATTCAGTGATGCGGCCTTCGCCGCCCCATAGGCCACGCCTCCCAGCAGTCCTGGCTTCAAGGCAGCCATAGAGGAGACCGTGATGACTGTACCTGCGTCCCGCGCCACCATCGATTCAATCAACGCTTGCGTCAACCGAAAAACGGCATCGATGTTGATCCTGAATACCGACTCCCACTCCTGTGCGTCGATATACCGAATTGAACGAACTTTGGAACTGTGCCCGGCATTGTTCACCAGCACATCGACGTGGCCGTGCATTTCGAGTACGCGAGCGCCCAGAGCGCTGGCGTCGTCTGGTTGTTCCAGATCGACGGTCTCGATTGCAACACTCGCGGCACCCAGTTCGCGGCACTGCCGTGCAGTTTCTTCCAGCGGCTCCGGACGACGGCCAACCAGTATCAAATTACAGCGTTCGCTGGCAAAGAGCGCCGCACACGCACGCCCAATGCCACTGCTGGCACCGGTGATAAGGATATTCTGATTGTCGAGGCTGTTCATTGTGTGTCTGGACGACTCGGTGAGCGCTTATCTTAACGCGAACCGGGCTATCGTTGTCATCCGACTCTTACTGTCAGACAAATCGGTTGCTAAGGATTGCCCGTGATTTGCAATCACTATGGACAACCGATTTACCTAATCACACACTATTCACACTTCGGATCGTACACCCGGGTATCTCTATCCGCGGGACCCACAGACCCGGAAGAGAAATAGAAGCGTCCGTCAACCACCGCCAAATCAGTTGGGAAGCCGAGGCCCGGTTCAATGAATCGCCGCAGTTGCATCGTGGCTCGGTCGAACACCCACAATTTGAAATCGCCGAATGTATCCTCTGCCCTGAAATAAATAGCATCGTCCAGACCAACGAAGCCATAGGCTCGGCTGCCCTCCGGGCCGGGATTGATGTCGGCCATCAGGCTGATGGAATCGGTTTGGGGATCATAGACCCATGGCTCGCCGCCTCTTGCTTCATCGTCAACCAGCACAATCAAAAGACCCGCGGCTGCGCCGATTAGCGTGCCGTTGGCCTGCCTTCCATCGATCGTGTATTCGATCAAGGCGGGGCGCGCCCCGCTCTGTGGATCGTACACGCGCGTCTGACCGCCTGAGCGCGTGTTAAAGAAGAGTTTGTCGTCGACCACGAACAGCTGGCTGGGGCTACTGCCGTTAATATTCGCCGAGAGATCGGCAACCATGGTGCTTTCACCCGTTGCTGGATCATAGACCCACAGTTCCCGACCGTTTATGCCGTCATTCGCCGTAAAGTAGAGCTTGCCCTGGACAACGGTTAAAGAATCAGGGTCACTGCCGACCTCGCCTTCAAAGATATCGACAACCGGACCAGCCACTCCGGTTTGAGGATCATACATGGCCAACTCCAGGCCGATCTCGAATTCATCGGACGTAAAGTAAAGCTTGCCATCCAGCGCAGTCAATTGACTCGGTATCGTAAAGCTCTGTGTTCTGTCAGGGAATAAGCCCAGCAGCTGAGGCACCTCTCTGGTTTCAGGATCATATACCCAGAAATCCCTTTGGGTCATCAGGTCACGCGCGGTGAAGTAGAGTTTGCCATCGACAACCGTGTATTCAAACGGCAAGCTTGACACCACGCCTGGGAAAATGTCATCGAGAACAATCACTTCGCCGGTAATCGGATTGTAGGCGCCAGGTTCATTGCCGGTATCTGCAGCAGTACTGGTAAGGTAGACAATTCCATCGATGGATACGGCGCCTACGGCACTGATGGCGCCGGTATCATCGAAGATGTTCAACGCCGCTGAACCATCCCCGTCGGTATCTGCGCACTCTGCAGGTGGCGATGGTTGCTCTGGCTGGTCCAGTCGGCAGGACGACAGGGTGACGGGATTCCATCCCCATGGGTAACCGCCGCGATCTTCACATTGCGACGATTCAACGATGCAGCTGGCAATACCGTTCCAGCCCCATCCATCTCCATCATCATCCACACAGGCGGTCGCCTCGGTTTGCACACCCAGCCTGCAAGAAGAACGCGTCGTCTCGTTCCAGCCCCATGGAAAATCGCCGCGGTCCTCACAAATACCTTCGGCCTCCGAACTGGCAACAATACAGCTTTGCTCGTTCTCCCAGCCGTAACCATCACCATCAGGATCACTCGACGCTGAGGCGCAAACGGGCAGAGACTGCACGCTATCAGACTGAGCGGAGACAGCAGATACCTGGAGCGCGATTGCGATCCATGGCAGAACCAGAATTTCCCTTTTCACGGCGGTACCTCTTAGTGGTTGAATATTATTGAAGAGTCAGTAACAAAGTATGGTACTCGCAGCGTTGATTTTGGAGGTAAAAATACCTTTTTGCTGTTGTGCATCGCGATATGTCACACCACCCAGCGAGGCACCGTTCAACCTGAAACCTCTGTAGCTTCCTGGGGCTAGTTTAACCAATCAGACGCCTGCCCAATTGTGCTAAGGTAACCCCGTACCACTCGCGAACCCCGCAATGCCAGGCCTATTCAGATCATTTTTCCCAACTCCGGAACGAACCGGGCAAAGACTGCACAGAGACGCCATCGCGATCATCGATTCTGATCAGCGAAACGGATCAACCGAGTATCTGAATCGAGTGCATGAACTCACTCGCAAAGAGCTGGACAATCTCAAAAGCCGACTCAGCAAGGATCCAGACAATCCCAAGTCCATAACCTACGACATAAAACAAAAGCACCAGGAAGCCCGCCGGCACCGTGACAATGCACTACTCACCGCAACGACACTGGCACTGATTTATCAGCAAGCAAACGAACTGGGCGAGCCAGGACACAATGCCATTGCAGTTATAGACAACTTTCTCACACAACCCGTACTGCGCGCCTAACAACTTCAAGCCAAACAGACACTGCACAGGTAACCCGACGCGTCAGCGAGGAATGCAATCCCCACCTGCCCGCACTGCAATTCCCCAACACCGCACGCATAGCAACACAGGCAACCCGACGCGTCAGCGAGGAATGCAAAGCTCACCCTACCCGCACTGCAGCCACC
>CAZNIS010000164.1:0-7021 GCA_964573105.1 uncultured Granulosicoccaceae bacterium | reverse complement strand
GCGGAAGTCTGGTGTTCAATGAACTTCAATGGCGAGCCCGATTCGAGAAATTCGCTACTGAACGCGCGCCAGATATGATCCGACTCGATCTCCTTGCCGGTCTGATCACTGATGCCCTGAATCACTCGGCTGAATTCGATTTGCAGTCGTCGTGGCAGTTCGAGCCCGTGATCCTTTTCAAGAATAAAGGCGATACCGCCCTTGCCGGACTGACTGTTGACCCGAATTACCGCTTCATAGCTGCGCCCGACATCCACCGGATCGATTGGCAGATAGGGCACGTCCCAGATGTCATCATCCGATGCACTGTGTGCAGCCAGCCCCTTTTTGATCGCATCCTGATGCGAACCTGAAAACGCCGTGAATACCAGTTCGCCGGCGTAGGGATGGCGCGGATGGACTGGCAGCTTGTTGCAGTGCTCGGCGGTGCGCATGACCTCGTAGATGTCTGAAAAATCCAGCTGTGGGTCCACACCCTGGCTGAAAAGATTCAGCGCCATGGTCACCAGATCGACGTTGCCGGTGCGCTCGCCATTGCCAAACAGCGTGCCTTCGACGCGATCGGCGCCCGCCATCTGCCCAAGCTCCGCGGCCGCCACGGCACAGCCGCGATCATTGTGCGGGTGCAGGCTTAAGATCACGCTGTCGCGCCGGCTGACATTGGCCAGAAACCACTCAATCTGATCGGCGTAAATATTCGGCGTAGACATCTCGACGGTTGCCGGCAGGTTCAGAATGACTTTGTTGTCAGGCGTTGGCTGCCACACATCCATCACCGCGTCACACACTTCAACTGCATAGTCGAGCTCGGTGCCGGTGAAACTCTCGGGCGAATATTCAAACACCCACTCTGTATCCGGGTTGCGCGCAGCATGTTCCGCGACGAGTTTGGCACCGTCGACGGCAATCTTTTTTACGCCATCGCGGTCCATATTGAAAACCACCCGGCGCTGCGCGGTGGATGTGGAGTTGTACAAATGCATGATGGCGCGATGGCAACCTTTTAAAGACTCAAATGTGCGGGCAATCAGCTCCTCGCGCGCCTGTGTCAGTACCTGAATGGTGACATCTTCCGGGATCAGGTTGTTGTCGATCAGGTGGCGCACGAAGTCGAAATCGGTTTGCGAGGCGGCCGGAAAGCCAACTTCAATCTCCTTGAAGCCAATATCCAGCAACATGCGAAACATCCGCAGCTTGCGCTCGCTGCCCATGGGTTCAACCAGCGCCTGATTGCCATCGCGCAGATCGACACTGCACCAGGCGGGCGCCTGGGTCAGGGTTTTCGACGGCCACTGGCGATTGGGCAGATCGATGGGCTGGAACGGGCGGTATTTGTTCGAAGGGTCAATGCTCATGTTCATTTTCCGAATGGTTCTGGGTGAATTGCTTGGGATCGAGGCATTGTGGCTACCTGAGGCTTCAGGCAGCCTGAGTAAGTCGAACGCCGTAACTCACCCGTGCGAGCAAAAGAACACGAAGCCCGCGCTGGCCGTGTGCAGATTGAAGGGGTACAGGGTGGGAGTTGTTCATCTCGTCACCAAACCGTTTGCTTATGACAGTGCGCCGGGGAGGCGCGCGCAGAATGCTTAACCCGGAAGCCTGGCGGCCGCCGGGTTGGTAAGTAGCAGACGGTTGTCGTGGTGATTTGACATAGAGCTCTAGAGTATGCCGCGGCCGGGGATTCGTCAAGTGGCGCGGCGCCATTCAAAGCACTGGCAAACCCCGTGCCGGTATGGCCCGACAGCGCGTCCGCAGCCTGCGTTTACAAGATGCTGCGCGGCCAGTTACAAGTTGTTACATCCCGGTACCCGAGCGCAAAGCATGCTCAGCCCAGCTGGCCGACACTATGTCTGCCGATTGGGCAAACACACGGGAAACAACCGAATGAAACGCTCTACCAAAATTATTACCGCCGTCGCACTGACCCTGGGTATCGCAGGCGGCAGTGTGGCCTATGCCAAGCATCGCATGGGTGATCCGGCCAAGCGCGCCGATTTCATGGTCAGCTACATCGCCGGTGAGCTGGACCTGGACAGCACGCAGAAGCAAGCGCTGGACGTACTCAAGGATCAGTTGCTCAGCGCTCGCGAGACGATGAAGGGCGAGGTGAAAGGCGTGCACCAGCAGGCCAGCGAACTGATCGCCGCCGAGACCTTCGATCAGGCCCGCGCCCTTGAATTGATCAACGGCAAGACCGCCGCCGTCAATGGTGTCGCGCCAGACGTGATCAATGCGCTGGGCGGGTTTCTCGACACCCTCGATGCTGAGCAGAAAGCCGAGATTGCCGAGTTCGTCGCCGAGCACAAAGGCCGTCACGGGCGTCGCCACCACCGTCGTCACCACCGCGATGCCGATCAATAGACATTGACTGGCAACAACCGCCCCGGCCGCATGGTGCCGGGGCAACCTATTCGTAACGGGAGTCAATCATGCGCTTTGAAACAGTGGGGCCGCGGTCAGGCCAACAGCATAAGCCCGGTCTCTTTGGCCGCTTGTGGCGCCGGTTTTCCAAACATGACCACAACGCCGACGCATCCGCCTTGCCGGCTGGACTAAAAGAGCTCAGCCGACGCCTGCAACTGAATCGCTCGCAACAGCGGGGGCTGGCTGGCCTTGCGGCAGAATTTCAACAACTGGTTGGTCAGTCCAACAGGCGATCGGCTCAACGGTCAGCCGATCAGGTGATCCGCTTTGATGGTTTTGATCTGTTGCCGCCGGCGCCATCCGGTCATGAGAATATTGCTGACGCACAACGTCTATACAGTACAACTCTGGCCCGTTTCGCAGGCTGGCTCGCTACCCTCGACAGCCGGCAGCGCGCGCAGTTTCGCCAGATACTGCAGCAGCGACACGGCGCTTTTTGAGCATCGATAACGTGGTTGTGCGCAGCGCAACCATAGAGCGCTGAACAGGCTGCGTTTATACTGCTGGCAGCTTACAGGGGCGGCCCATGCTAGACGTTCTGCTGATAGACGATGATGAAAAACTGGCCGAGCTGCTGCAGGAATACTGTGCGATGTACGATATACGTATCAGTGCTGCACAGTTGCCATCGGCTGGTTTGCGGCAATTGCGTGAATCAGCGTTTGAAGCGGTGATTCTTGATGTCATGCTGCCGGAGATGGACGGCTTCGAAGTGTGCCGCACGATTCGCCAGTTCAGCCAGGTGCCAATCATCATGCTGACCGCGCGCGGTGAACTGACCGATCGCGTGGTCGGGCTTGAGATCGGCGCTGATGACTATCTGGCCAAACCGTTTGAGCCTCGCGAACTGGTAGCGCGTGTCAGTGCCATCTCGCGCCGCAAACAGCCTGCGGCGGCAGGCGAGGAGACACCACAAGTACTGGAATTTGATCGGTTGCAAATCGACTTGCGGCAACGCACCGTGAAAGTGTCCGGCCGCGCGCTGGAACTCACCACCATGGAATATCAGCTGTTGCTTTTGCTGGCGGGATCACCCGGCGTGGACTTCAGCCGCGACGATATTCTCAATCATTTAAAAGGTACCGATACCGAACTCTTCACCCGCTCGGTCGATATTCTGATCAGTCGCCTGCGCGCCAAGCTCAAACCGTTAAAGCCGATCAAAACCGTTTACGGTTCCGGTTACGCGTTTGTTGGTGCTGCCAAATGAGCGGACTTTGGCAGCGGTTGCGCGGCTCGTTAACTACTCGTCTGCTGTTGCTCTTCACGATCGTCAGCCTGTTGATCACCGCACTGTTAATAGCCACGCTTGCACACGGGTTTCGCTCGCAGTGGCGCTTCACCATCCGGCCTCACCTCGAACAGTACCTGGATCTCGTCAACGCCGAAATTGGCGTACCACCCGATCTTGAACGCGTGCGCGAAATGGCCGATCGGCTGCCGATCAATATCTACGTCCACGGACCGGACCTGCGCTACTCTACCAGTGGCAAACCGCTGGATAGGGAGCATCTGGAATTTCACCGGCGGCCATCGCGCAAACATCGCCCGCATCGCGGTCAAGGGCACAGAGTAGAGTTTGGCGAGCTCGACGATCGCTCTGTGTTGCGCAGTCGCCTGGGTGACTACACCGTCTACTACGAAGTGCTGCACCGCCACCGCGGGCCCGGGCGCGCCCATGTCACCGGGTTTGCGCTGTGTGCGCTGCTGTGTCTGTTACTGGGCTGCTATCTGATACTGCGGCGCATGTTGCGACCGGTACAGGATATCAAGCAGGGGGTGGTGCGCATGGGCAGTGGCGAGCTCGATTATCGCGTGCCGATCCGCGCCAACAACGATCTGGGCACCCTGGCACGCAGCATTAATACCATGGCGGCCGACATCGAGCAGATGCTGGATGCCAAACGTCAACTGCTGCTCGGGGCCAGTCACGAATTGCGCACGCCGATCACACGGGCAAAGGTCGCGGTGCAGATGTTGCCCGAGTCGTCCAACCGGGATCGCATCGCCGGCGACCTGGAAGAAATGAGTTCCCTGATCGGTGAAATTCTCGAAAGCGAGCGGATCAAAGGGGGGCACTCAGTGCTCGATCGCAGCGAAGTGGATCTGCCTGCGTTGCTCGATTCGGTACTGGAAGACATGCACCATCCGCCGGTCGATGTCAGCATCGATCCCGCGCTGTCCGCGTTGCCGGGGCTGCAGCTGGACGAGACGCGAATGCGGCTGCTGTTGCGCAACCTGCTGGGCAACGCGCTGACGCACGGTGCGACCATGTCCGATGGCAGCGCCGCAGCCAATCCCTCGGTCACCGTGCAAGCAAGGGGCAGGGCCAACGTGATAATCATCGTCCGCGATCACGGGCCGGGCATTGGTGCCGAACACCTGGAACATCTGACTGAACCCTTCTATCGCGCCGACCCGTCCCGCGCCCGCAACACCGGTGGTTTTGGCCTCGGCCTGCATCTGTGTCTGCTGATTGCTCGCGCCCACGGTGGTGATCTGGCTATCGAGAGTAACCCCGGCGCGGGTACCACAGTGACTGTCACACTGCCAATTGACGCGCGATAGTCAGCAAGGTTCGCGCGGCGACAGGACAGCAGGCTAAAAGGGTGTTGAAAAACGTCATGAGCGAAGGGCTGAGTAGGCAAATGACCGGGGCGCGCAGCCCGAAAAAGCGCACCGGGCTGGCGATCCAGTTTATGGTTTATAAATGAGCATTTTGACCGGGCTGGCGTTCCAGGGAGAATTTAACGCCCTGGAACGCCAGCCCGGTCAGACCGAGCGCAATAGTTTTTCAACACCCTGCTGATCCACCATCCATACAGAGGTCCTCAACACACCATCACGTCAGGCGCTTTTTCGCTACACTCGCGCAAACCGCGCGTAACACAGCGCAAGCCTCAAACAACCGAGCAAAAGCCATGAGCAAGGCACGTCTGATCACCCGGGACGAAAACGATCTATCGGCCGAGACACTGGCCGTACTGGAAGCCGTTCGCATGAACGGCAAGCTATCCGATGTCTACCTGCAATTCGCCAACAGCGAACCGGCGATACGCGCCTACCGGCAGATGGAGCAGTCATTGGCAGCCGGATCACTGTCAGCCAAAGAGCTGGAGTGCATCAAGCTATTTGTCAGCCAGCGCACCCAATGCGATTTTTGTCTCTCCGTACACACCATGAAGGCAAGCGCACTCGGTATCGATGCCGAACAGCAGCTTAACGTGCGTCGCGGCACACCCAGCGGCGATGCCCGACTCGATGCAATGCTCGCGATCGTACGTGCCTTCTTTGAAAAGCCCGGCCCGATAAACGACACACAACTACAGAACGCCCGCGACCACGGCCTCACCGATCAGCAACTGGTCGATCTGACCATGGCCGTCAGCACAATTTTCTTCACCAATATCACCAATCACATCAACGACACGCCGGTCACCCTCAAACCGGCGCCACCCTTGTAGCAGACCACAAAGCGCACTCTCCTTGTATCAGTAACAAACAACATCGCAGGCCCACCGATGAACCGACACCCGGATAACGCACCACCACAGGATGCAGACGCCCGACGCGCCCAGCCGCCCGTCATCTGCTACGAAGTCGACAGCCTGCCAGCGTTCGATAAAGCGTTTTATTCATCCCTGCGCGAGCAGATGCAGCACATTAAAACCGTGCGTGTCGAACCGCGCGATGCCGCAACCTTTGAAGTCGCAGCCGGCCAATTATTTCGCATCGTCAGCACCGAGGGTTCGCAGGTCGGCGATCTGAACCTGTGGAATGCGAACAACCTTGCCGAACGTTTCTACAGCGGCAAAACCCGCCAACTGCACGCCAGCCACATCAGCACCGGCGACCGACTCTGGAGCAGCCTGCCCGGACTGCGCCCCATGGCCACCATCACCCACGACACCCTCGACTGGTACGGCCGCGACGCCGACGGCGCCAGCGTGCACGACGTGATCGGCACCCGCTGTGACCCCTATACCAACCATATGCTGAAAAACACCGACTACCACTACTGCTGCCACTCCAACCTCAGCCGCGCGCTCGCACGCAAACTGAACCAACCCGTCACCGACGTCGAACACCACATCCACGACGTCATGAACGTCTTCATGTGCACCGGCTTCACACTGGATACCAGCCAGTACTTTATGAAGGCAAGTCCTGTGCGCCCGGGTGACTATATTGAGTTTTTTGCGGAGATTGATCTATTGGGTGCGCTGTCTGCGTGTCCTGGTGGTAATTGTGGGAGTAGTCATTCGGATAATGTGACGCCTTGTTATCCGTTGTTGGTTGAGGTTTATGAAGTGGAGCACGGGGTGCTTGGTGGGTGGTGTTCGCCTGGGGTTAGTGGGTATTCTCGGGGACATGGGGTGTGACGCTGCGCTGGGCTTTTTTCGTTTTTTTGCTCCGCTGGTTTGTTCTTTTGGTTGCTCGTATGGTTTGGCATCCATGCCTTTTTTCTTGCGCGGCCGCCCAGGTGCGTCCCGCGCGCTGAGTTACTTTGAAAAGCGCAAAGTAACCAAACGCTTTTTGCCTGCTTCGGTGTGGCTGTCGCCACTTTGGTCAAATCCATCGCCGGCGGGGCCGCGGT
>CAZNIS010000163.1:0-7216 GCA_964573105.1 uncultured Granulosicoccaceae bacterium | reverse complement strand
TTCGTCAACGGCCTGTCCCCGTTCCACATTTTCAGTCGCATTCGACTGCCACTGGCCGTGCGCGGCGTCCTGCCTTCACTGACCAACCAATACGTGCAACTGATGAAAGCGACGACCATTGGTCTAGTGGTGGGTTTCTCTGACTTTTTCATGATCATTTCAACCTCCATCAATCAAAGTGGGCAGACGCTGGAACTGCTCGCGATTCTGATGGGCGGATTTTTGTTGATCAATCTCAGTATTGCCTTCGTGATGAACACCATCAATCGCAGAATCGCAATCAAAGGCTACGAGGTGAAGAGCTAATGTCCTCAGGCGGCCTGCCAATGCCACCGCCCCGACCATCCTGGACAGCACGGCTGCAGCAGCACCTGTTCAACGGCCCGCTCAACAGCGTCATCACGCTGGCGAGTGCTCTGCTGATTTTGTATCTCGCCCACCTGATTATCGACTGGGCATTTGTATCCAGCGTCTGGCGCGCCGAAGATGAAGCGCTGTGCAAAGCGGCCGAAGGCGCCTGCTGGTCAGTAATCGATGCGCGCCACCGAATTATTCTGTTCGGCCTTTTCCCGTTTGAAGAGCACTGGCGCTCAACACTCGCCTGCCTGGTGATGATCGCCACCATCGTCGCTTCCTGTTTCTCATGGTTTTGGAGCGCGACCCGGCTCGGCCTGCTGTGGGTGTGCGGCTTTGGTGTTTTTTACATCCTGATGCGCGGCGGCGTTTTGGGACTGACCGACATTACTCCGGAGCGCTGGGGCGGTCTTGCGCTGACAATTTTTATCTTCGCCTCGGTATCACTGCTTGGCATGCCGCTGTCGATCCTGCTGGCACTCGGCCGCCGCTCCAAATTGCCGGCGGTCGCCACACTCACCGGATTGTTTATCGACTTCTTTCGATCGCTGCCGCTGTTGACCATTCTGTTTGCCGCAGCGGTCATCACCCCGTTTGTATTGCCCGGCTGGCTGCAGGGCGACAAACTCTACCGCGTGATTGTAGGGTTTGCGATTTTCTTCGCCTGTTATCAGGCCGAAAACCTGCGCGCCGGCATGCAGGCGATACCGGCAGGACAGGACGAGGCGAGCCTGACGCTGGGCCTCAACTACTGGCAGCGCGTCAGTCGTATTCTGCTGCCACAGGCATTTCGAAATTCACTGCCATCGATCGTCAATCAATTTGTCATCACCTTCAAAGAGACCTCGATCGTCACCATTGTCGGTTTCTTCGAGATTCTGGCGTCTGGCCAGGCCGCTTACGGCGATGGCAAGTGGACAGTCCATTACATCGAGGTGCTGGTTTTCATCGGTCTTATATATTTCGCCTTCGTCTTTTCACTATCGAGATACGGAGCCTATCTGGAAAACCGAATGAGAGTCGGAAATGGCTGATAACCGCACCGTACCTGCGATAACCATGCAAGGCGTCAACAAGTGGTTTGACGACTTTCACGTCCTCAAAGACATTGACCTCGAGGTCTCGGTCGGCGAAAAAATCGTCATCTGCGGCCCTTCCGGTTCCGGTAAATCCACATTGATTCGCTGCATCTGCAAACTGGAGGATCACCAACGCGGCCTGATTAACGTGCTCGGCACCGAGCTGAACGACGACATCGCCAATGTCGATGAAATCCGCCGTGAGGTCGGCATGGTATTTCAGCAATTCAATTTGTTCCCGCACATGACTGTGCTGGAGAACTGCACACTGGCACTAACCCTTGTACGTAAAAAGAATCGCGAAGAGGCCGAGGCCATCGCGATGGGTTTTCTGGAAAAGGTGCATATTCCCGAACAGGCTGGGAAATACCCGGGCGAGCTATCCGGTGGTCAACAGCAACGCGTCGCCATTGCACGATCACTGTGTATGAGTCCGGAGATCATGCTGTTCGATGAGCCCACCTCGGCGCTGGATCCGGAGATGATTTCAGAAGTGTTGGATGTGATGGTGTCGCTGGCCGAGGAAGGCATGACAATGATCTGCGTCACGCATGAAATGGGCTTTGCCCGACGTGTGGCAGACCGGGTGATCTTCATGGATCAAGGCGAGATTGTTGAACAAAATGATCCGGTATCGTTTTTCGAAAATCCGGCTAACGAGCGCACCAAACTCTTCCTGAGCCAGATCCTCCAACACTAGGCGAACACCAGGCAAATGGGCAAGCAACCCAACATCGTTTTGGTGATGGCAGACCAGCTCACCGCGTTTGCCCTGCAAAGCTATGGTAACCGGGTCACCAAAACCCCGAATATCGACGCTTTTGCCACACGCGCCACCACCTTTGACAACGCCTATTGCAACTATCCGCTGTGCGCACCGTCGCGATTCGCACTGATGAGCGGGCGACTGCCATCGCGCATCGCCGCCTATGACAACGCATCCGAGTTTTCCGCCAGCACACCCACTCTGGCACATTATCTTCGCGACGCTGGCTACTATACGTGCCTGTCGGGGAAGATGCACTTTGTCGGCCCTGACCAGCACCACGGCTACGAGGATCGACTCACCACCGAGATCTATCCGGCCGACTTCTCCTGGACACCACCCCTCACCTATGACGACCTGCCAGACCCGGAGGCCAGCACCACCGACGGCCCGGCACCCGGCGTGTCGAGCGTTGAGACGATCACCGAGGCAGGACCACTGGTGCGCTCGATGCAGATGGACTACGACGACGAAGTCATTCATCGCGCCTGCCAGCATTTGTACGATCGCAGCCGACACGGTGACGAGCGACCGCTGTTCATGACCGTGTCGTTCACCCAGCCACACGACCCTTACGTGTCGAACAAACGGTTTTGGGATCTCTACCACGACGATGACATCGACCCACCTCGCGTGCCGCCGATACCGCTTGCCGACATGGATCCTCACAGTCGCTCGCTCCACTATCACTACAGCCTCGACAAATTCACCGTCACCGACGACATATACCGCCGCGCGCGGCACGGCTACTACGCGATGATCAGCGACATTGATCAGAAATTCGGCCAGCTGCTGGCAGCACTCGACGATTGCGGCATGCGTGACAACACCCTGGTACTTTTTACTTCAGATCACGGCGACATGATCGGCGAACGCGGGCTGTGGTTCAAGAAAAACCTCTTCGACCCGGCGCTGCGCGTACCGATGATGCTCTACTGGCCCGGCCAGTCCTTGCCGTCGCGGGTAGCGAATCCGGTATCGCTGCTGGATATTCTGCCCACTGTCAGCGAGGCAGCTGGCCTGCCCGCTGATGCGATCGCCACGCCTTTCGAGGGACGTAGTCTGCTGGATCGCGCAAAATCAAGAGACACAGGCCCGGTGTATGCCGAGCACCTGGACGGCGCCACCATTGCCCCGCGCGTGATGCTTCGCCGCGGCGATATGAAAATCGTCCACTCGCTGGCCTACCCGACGCAGCTCTACAATCTGGCAGACGATCCCAACGAACTGACCAACCTGGCCCCATTGCCCGACTGGCAGGACACCACCCGCGCCATGCTCGATGAGGTCAATGCCACCTGGGATCTCGCCACATTAAAAGAAGAGGTCATGTCGAACCAGCGCATTCGTCAGCTGTTAATGCGATCGCTCGCACGCGGCCAACGGCGCGAATGGGAACACTACCCGAATCCCCATCGCTACAGCTCGCGCTGGGTGCGCCACGGCGACTATTTTCCTGAAGTAGAACAACGCGGCTATCTGCCCTACCCGACTGAATAGATGCGAACTATCGACACTGATGTTGCAGTGATTGGCGCCGGCAGTGTCGGCATCGCTGTGGCGTACTTTCTAAAACAGTTAAAGCCTGCACTGCGTGTCGCACTGATCGATCAGGCCCAGCCGATGTCACTGACGTCTGCCGCCTCTGGTGAAAACTATCGCAACTGGTGGCCGCATCCGGTGATGAAGCAATTCATGGATCGCTCGATTGAGCTGTTTAGCGAGCTCAACGAACATGCCGGTCACAACGTCGTGGTCAGTCGCTCGGGGTACCTGCTCGCCACCCGAGATTCAAATCCTTCAGACCTGCTGGACAACCTTCGGCAAACTTTTGGTCACCACGACCTTCGTGACCATAGCGATTCGGCAAGCTACGAGCGCGCCCTTGCGACAGAGACAGACGGTGTCGACATTATTCAATCCTCCAGTCTGATCAGCCAGTGCTACGAGCAATTTGACCCGGAACTACAAACGCTTGTACATATTCGCAAGGGCGGCAGTATTTCCACTCACGAGATCGGCAACTTAATGCTGGCGCAATTCCGGGAGAGCGGCGGTACACAGCATACCGCGACTGTGCACGCCATCGAACGAGATCAGCGCTTTGCCATATTGATCGGTGGGGCCGAACCCTTGACAGTTAATTCCGGGATACTGGTCAACGCCGCCGGCCCGTTTAGCCAGCATGTTTCGCAGATGCTGGATGTCACGCTGCCGATCGAAAACACCTTGCAGCAAAAGATTGCATTTGCCGATCGAGAGGCCGCAGTGCAGCGGCAGCTTCCATTTACCATTGATCTGGACCCGCAACTTATTGAATGGAGTGATGACGAACGCGCAGCACTTGCCAGTGATCCGGAACTCGCCAGATTCGCCAATACGATGCCGGGCTCGATTCATTGCCGACCCGACGGTGGCATCCACAGCAATAGAATTAAACTCGGCTGGGCCTACAACGCCATGCCGTCGGCACCGGCCCGTGATCCGGTGCTCGATGATCACTTTCCGGAAATCGTATTGCGCGGTGCGAGCCGCCTGCAGCCAGCGCTAAAAACCTATCTACGAGGCTTTCCCAGAGATTTTAGCCACTATGGTGGTTTCTATACGCTTACCCGCGAGAACTGGCCACTGATTGGTGCCACCGCGTTGCCGGACTATTTCGTCGCCACTGCGATGTCAGGATTTGGCAGCATGGCCGCATGCGCTGCCGGTGAACTGCTGGCGCAGTCGATTCTGGGTACCGAGGTACCAGGCTATGCGAGCGATCTGTCACTCCAGCGCTACGCCAACCAGCCGCTGATGGATGAGCTGGGCAGACTGCAAAGTCGGGGAATTCTCTAACCGGCCTTGTGCACAACGGCACCGTTGAGACTGATACGCAGAGTGCCCTGGTGCAGGTGACAATACATCGTAGGCGCACAGAAAACCCACAGTGGTGTCGTCGGGCAATACACTTTTGCCTGCACTGCCTGCTACGGCAATCAACCGATCCCATGGCAGTGGATCTACGTGTGCATGCATGAAAAATCTACACGCGTTCGAGTCCCATCTGTTGCGCCAGTTCTATCAGCGATCCGGCCGCACGCTGACGATGCGACACTAACAGCTCGCAGGCCAGATCACTGTCGCCCAGCCTGACAGCACGATACAACTGCTGGTGATCTTCGTTCGAGCGCGCCAGTGAAGTACGTAGATGCAACGTTGTAGTTCGCGCTCTACGCAACTGATCATTCAGCATCGAAACAATGCTGGTCAGTCTCGAGTTACCAGCAAGGCGCACCAACTCACTGTGAAATTCCTCGTCTGCGAGTGCCCAGGCGGATCGATCATCAATCCAAAGGGCTGCTTCCATATTGCGAAGGCTTCCCCGCAGCCCGGTGAGCTCGCGCAGTGAGTAACCCGCCATCGCTGCGCGGGCCGCGGCGTGGCCTTCGAGCCGGATCAATAAATCATAGATTTCCCGCATATCCTGTTCGCACAACGCGGATATGCGCACCCCCTTTCGCGGCCGAACCTGAAGTAAACCGAGTGATTCCAGCCTCAGCGCCGCCTCGCGCACGGGTGTGCGAGACATCCCCAAACGCGCAGCCAACTCGCTCTCCAGATGATTCGAATCAGCAGAGAGTTCACCGCTGAATATCAAACGTTTGAGTTCGTCAACGGCGGCTTTTGTGGCAGTGGACTGGCGTTCTTTGTCCGGCATTGTGTTAGCTCAATGTACTCCAGCGAACAATTGTTAGGCGTTTAAAACCGCAACATTACCATAGCCAATTCAAATGCTGGTCTCTATTCCAGTGCAGGTTTCCTAATCGACAGCAGAATCACTTGCGTATACATTAAATTGCATGTAGAGAGACCATTTTTAACTACGAGTACTAATTGAATACCGATACCTATTGAACCCACCTGATCACACAAACGGGTCAGGGTCAGACAGAGGGGTCAGAGCCTGGAGCGACTGACAAGCGCATTGCCTACTCGTCGACGGCTGACACGACACAGCAAAAAAACAGAGCCAGGCGAGCCGCTTCTACCATGAATTGATACTGGCACTTTTTCTACGGAATCAGACATGCCAGTTCCGGCAACGTTGACAATCACGGTTCGATGACAGTGCAAAGGAAGATCGTCGTGGCCTTTCCCTCCCGCATCGGCGGCCAGTCAATCGATCGCAACCCTACTCGTTTGCGTGTCCGGCGGATTGGCCGGACGCGGCATGCGATGCTGATTTAATTTCTGATCATCGGCGTGGTGAGGCCCGCCGATCTGCTTCAACAATCTGCGTCAGGGTTACAATACTCATCGAATCTAGCGCGAAAAAGATCGCGCGACTTGATCGCGAGTATCTACGCCTTCGCAAGATCGGTACCCAGTCGTTCCAGAAATAGGATATAGGCGCCATGGTGCGTCCCGACGACCAGCGCGAGGAATATTCCAGCCGCCTGTCATAGCGCAATGCTCTCGGATTCGTCCATCCGGTGACAGCGTACCGCCCCACAAAGCAATCACGCCCACGCCATGTGATGGGGACCAACCAGCCTCAACAGTACGCAGCACGATAGCTCTGGCTTTTTTTTGGCGAGACAACATCCAGATGCACCCTGTCGCCACGCTTTTCAGTTAAATGGGCCATAGTCGGCTCGCCGGCGTCGGCACCGTCTCCCGCCTGACGATCGCGTGCATCGCATTAGATCGCCGCTCTGGCCAGCCTTTCAAAGCCAGCTATGGCACCGGGGCGTTGTCGGGTCGATGCATCGGGGCCAATCAACTCACGGCGATGGTTCGCGTATTCGATGTCCAGCAACCGCTGCAGGGGTATGTCGCTGTCGTTCGGATCACCGTAGTAGGCTTCGCGATCGGCGAAGGCTAGTTTCATCGCCTCGGTCACGGTGTGGACAAAGTCGGCGCTGTCGGCAGTTATGTTTTCAATGCCGCTGCCACGCAGAATATTCAGCGCCTGCGGCAACACTGGCCCCTGTCCCCAGGGCCCGGTTTTCCAGACGGTCCAATCGTGGTA
>CAZNIS010000162.1:0-7617 GCA_964573105.1 uncultured Granulosicoccaceae bacterium | reverse complement strand
AAGTGGCGCGCCCCGCAGGATTCGAACCTGCGACCTCGCCCTTAGGAGGGGCACGCTCTATCCAGCTGAGCTAGGGGCGCTTGCAGTGCAGTTTATGCCTGAACTGCTCATTCTTCAATCATTTGGGCAGGGTCTTTAGCTAAAGCATCCCGATTGGCAGCCGAAACAATGGCGGGTCGCGAGACCTGGCGGCCTGGCTGTCAAAATTGTGTGCAACATTCCGATGAAGGAGCCCTGGTTCGATGAGTGCCAATGTAGCGGTAAATCAGTTTGAGAAGCGATCCTTTCGGCGAGTGTCAGACGCGATTGCGCTGGTCGTGATACCTGAGCAGGATGAACGGGCGGCGAATCTCGCCGAACAGTTGCCGATCCATCCGACGCACGTCGTGAGTTTGAGCGGCAGCGGCATGCGGTTCTACCATCCTGAGCCCTACGACGTGGGCGAGCGGTTGCAGACCGCGATCAGGCTGTTCCCGTCCGGTCAGACCATTGAGGTGGTCGCCGAGGTTGTCAATGCCGGGGAATCTCCGGGGGCGACCAAGACACTTCGCTATTTCACCGGTATTGCTTTCCGGGACATTCGCGATGAAGACCAGGCCATTCTGCTGGCTCATCTGGAGAGTGTCGCCGCCAAAGCTTTCAGCGGTGTGGTGAAGCTGGTCAACTAACTGCGGCACCCGGCTGGTTGCTGCCGAACGCGTTGGCGAGCAGCTGGTGCAAATGCCGCGTCATCCAATCCTGGCCCAACAGGGGCCAGTGGCCGCTGACGAAGCCGACGTGTCCTCCGCGCTCGGAGAGCTCAAACGTCACCTGATCCGATAGTTCGCTGGATTGAGGAATGCAATTTTCAGTGAAGAAGGGATCGTCTCTCGCAAACAGCACATGTGTCCGTGTGCGAATATCCTTCAGGTATTGCCGCGCACTCGCGCGAGCGTAGTAGTCATCCACTCCCTCGAAGCCGTGCAGTGGTGCGGTGAGTTTGTCATCGAACAGGCGGAACGTGTTCAAGGTATCCAGATCCGCCGGATAGTGCTTCGACAACTCAGGCCGCATCGCGAGTTTCCTTAAGATGCCTCGTTTCAATTCTTCCAATAGCGTGCGTTGATAGATGCGCGAGAAACCCTTTTCCAGCCGTGTCGCACCCTCGGCCAGCACCAGCGGCGGCGATACAGAGATCGCAAAATCCAGCGGGTTGTCGCGCGCCAGATAATTGAGTAGCGCATTGCCACCCAGTGAGTAGCCGATGGCAGCCAGTGGACGCGTGGCAAATCTCTCGCGCAGCGTGCGAATCACCAAATCGATATCAACGGTATGGCCAGAGTGGTAGGTCTGCACCTTGCGGTTGGGTTCTTCGCTGCAGCCGCGAAAATGCATCAGCACGCCTTGCATTCCGTTATCCGCCAACATCTTCAGCACCGCGCTTGCGTAGCGCGAGTGGATCGATCCGCCAAGCCCGTGAAAAACGGCTACCAGCGGTCCTTCGCAGTCGCGCGTCCAGTCCAGATCGAGAAAGTCGCCATCCGGCGTGTCGAGTCGCTCGCGATTGGTTTCAACGCTGGGTCGACGACTGATTTTGGCGGCCCAGATGGTCTGCGCGTGGGGATTACGAAGCCACCATGCTGGACGAAATTTACTGCGTATGAGCACGTGGCGACAAGACCCGAAAGGCGGTTTTGATAACATCCCTCACCAGAAAAACATCGCTGGCAATAACAACAATAATAAGCATGAAAATCCTCGTTTCAAACGATGACGGCTGGTTTGCCGACGGGCTGATTGCGCTCGCTGAACAAATGAGAAACATTGGCGAGGTGCGTGTGGTTGCGCCCGATCGCAACTGCAGTGCCGCCAGTAGCGCATTAACCCTGACCCACCCGATCAGGGTGACGCAGCAAAGCTCTGATGTCTACTCCGTGCACGGCACCCCGGCCGACTGTGTGCTGGTGGCGCTGAACGGCATGATGGACTGGGTGCCAGACCTGGTCGTCAGCGGCATCAACAACGGCCCCAACCTGGGTGATGATGTGATCTATTCCGGCACCGTCGCAGCCGCCTTTGAGGGCAGGCAGATCGGTAAGCCATCGATTGCGTTCTCGCTCAGTGGTGACGGTGCATTCGACTATGAGGGTGCGGCGATCACGGCCAGAGAGGTGGTTGAGCACATGCTGGCCAATCCGCTGCCGGACAACACGATTTTGAACGTCAATATCCCTTCGTGTGCGCGAGCTGAAATTGCTGGCTGGCGCGCGACGCGGCTGGGGCGGCGCACTCGCTCGCAGCAGTTGATCGAGCAGCGCGACCCGCGTGGCCAGACGGTGTACTGGATCGGCGGTGTCGGCGAGGCGGAGGACGACGCACCGGATACCGATTTTCACGCAATCCATAACAACTACGTGTCGCTGACACCGCTGGATATCGATATGTCGCACCATCGGCAGTTATCCACTATTGAGAACTGGCTCGGAGGGCGGCAGGCATGAACATGGAAGCGCGTATTCGCGGTATCGGCATGACCTCCATGCGCACTCGCGCGCGTCTGGCTGAACGCCTGCGTCAATCGGGTATCAGCAATGATCTGGTACTCGATGCGATGCAACAGGTGCCGCGCCATCTGTTTGTAGACGAGGCGATCTCATCGCGGGCTTACGATGATTGCTCGCTGCCGATCGGCGAGGGGCAGACCATCTCGCAGCCCTATGTGGTCGCCAGAATGACGCAGCTTGCGATCGACAAAACCCTGGGCGCTGGTCAGCCGCTGCAGCGTGTGTTGGAAGTTGGTACCGGCTCTGGCTATCAGGCCGCGGTACTCGCGCATCTTGGCTGCCGGGTCTATACGCTGGAACGAATTCGCAATCTCGCGCATCGCGCATCGGATCGATTTCGATCCCTCGGCCAGCGCGACATCAGTGTGCGCTATGCCGATGGCTACGATGGCTGGTTTGGCGAGGGGCCGTTTGATGTAGTGATGGTGACAGCTGCGATGCAGGAGCTGCCATCGCAGCTGATTGATCAGTTGCGACCCGACGGTGTGCTGATCGGTCCAGTGATGCGCGATTCCGCCAGTGACGACGATCAGCAGCTGGTGGTAGTGACCCGGCTGGAAGAACAGGAGCCGGCGGTCGAAACGATTGAACCTGTTCGATTTGTGCCGTTTCTGGGCGGTACCTGCTAGCGGCAAACGGCCAATCAGCACTGCCAATCGGATTGTATGTCAAATGTTACGATAAAGTAGTAAACAGCATTAACAACCGTTTGTTTGCTGTTGTTTTAATTGCGATTATTCGGATCATCAATTATGGTTTGATCCAGCGATGGGTTTTTCACGCAACTCCGTCGCGATTCTGGATCGCTACCAGTTTCAGTCAGTCGCACAACAACAGTACATTGCGTCATCGCGCGAATCGGCCGCGGTGGCAGGCAGAGTCTGCACTCTGCCATTGCCTGACTGGTAGTCGTTCCTGCCCTGATATCGCTAAACGCAAGGTACAGAATGAACTACGCAAACGTCACCAAGGCGCTCGGCGCCGCCAGTCTCTTTACACTTGGGGGTTGCGGGATACTGGACACTATCGAAGTCCCGATGCCCGACGTCCGCTTCGATAGTCAGACCTATGTGGTTCAGCCCGGTGATACGCTGGAGTCTGTCGCCTCGCGCTATCACCTCGATCCGAATGTGCTGATGCAGGTCAATGATCTGGACAGCGATCTGCTGACGCCCCGCCAGGTGTTGTTGCTCGATCGCGGCTCCAGGGCCACGATTGCGCGCGGCGACAGCGATTACTATCGCGGCAGGGCAATCGAGCCGTATCAACCCGCTACTGAAGCCAGTGTCGATGACACCGTCGCCGGCGATGCGTTGCTGGATGACCCGCAGTTCGTCAGTGAATCGAAGGTGGCGCCAATTCTCGATCAGCAGGGCCGCGAAGTGACGCAGCTGCCGCCCGCCGAACCCATTGCCAGCCAGCTCGCTGACGCCATGCCGGCTTCACCGGAACGACCGGAGGGTGAAGAGACCATCATCGCGGAAGTGCGCGCCGATTTTCCGACACAGGGTGTCAAAATTTCGGACAGTATCCCCGACAGTGCCAAGAACCTGGCGCAAGTTAAAACCGACAGCAAGTGGAATTGGCCCACGGTCGGCAAGATTGTGCGCGAGTTCGATCTGGCCGAGATCAACCGTCAGGGAGTTGATATCGATGCCGGACCAGGCGCCGGTGTTCAAGCGGCAGCAGACGGTGAAGTGGTTTACAGCGGCAAGGATTTGGCGAGTTATGGCAATTTGGTAATCTTGCGTCACGATGACAATTACCTGACTGCCTACTCAAAGGTGAATGACATTATTGTCAAGGAAAATCAGAAGGTTAGAGCGGGTGACGTAATTGCGATACTGGGATCTGATCAGGCTCAGGGAACCGAACTTCACTTCGAAATTCGCCATAATGGCGAGCCGGTCAACCCGGTTGATTATCTTCCTGCACTATAGCTGGAGACAGTTGGCACGATAATTGCGTCACTAACGGCCAGAAGATGATTGTCGCGCCGGATGACCGGCGCGGACGGGAAACGCTTTAGCGCAACGATGGGCTCGTATGCACATAAAGCATAGTACCGGATCAGACTTCGCACAAAAATTTAAATAGATAAATTGCGGAGAAACCAATGGGCCAGAGTCAATTAGTAGAGTGGGGCGCAAGCGACAGCAGCAGTGAGGAACGTGCCGGCGGACATAGCGCCAATGAAGAGTTGCGCGATTCACTGGTAGACAAGACTTTCGAAGAGGACGACTCGGAAGAGGAGTCCGATGAGGAAGAGGATTTTGTCGCTCAGTTAAAGCGCACCAAGGAGCAATCCCCCAGCAGTAAGGCGCGAGCGCGCGATATGGACGCCACGCGTCTGTATCTCAAAGAGATCGAGCACTCGCCGCTGCTGAACGCCGACGAGGAAAAGCACTACACACGTCTGGCGCAGGCTGGCGATGAGAGCGCACGCGCTCGCATGATCGAATGCAACCTGCGTCTGGTGGTGAAGATTGCGCGGCGCTACCTGAATCGCGGGCTGACGCTGCTTGATCTGATCGAAGAGGGCAACCTCGGGCTGATCCACTCGGTCGAAAAGTTCGACCCTGAGCGCGGATTCCGATTCTCTACTTATGCTACCTGGTGGATTCGCCAGACTATCGAGCGCGCGCTGATGAATCAGACTCGCACGATTCGATTGCCGATTCACGTCGTCAAGGAAATGAATGTCTATCTGAAAGCCGAGCGCCGGCTGCAGCAGAAGATGGACAAAGAGCCGACCGCAGAGGATATCGCCGCGGAGTGCGACAAGCCGGTTGCTGACGTCAAGCGATTGCTCGGCCTGCGCGATCGCGTCGCCTCTGTCGATGTGGCGCTGGGTCCCGATGGCGATCGACCGCTGCTGGATATCATTCCCGATGAAAACAACCCCGATCCGGCGCACCGCCTGCAGGACGAGACGATCCACAAGGAGCTGAACGGCTGGTTGATGAAGCTGGAAGGCAAGCACCGCGAGGTTGTGGTTCGACGCTTTGGACTGCACGGTTACGAGCGCACGACACTCGAAGACGTGGGCAAGGAGCTGGGTGTGACCCGCGAGCGCGTGCGTCAGATTCAGATGGAGGCGCTGAAGAAGCTGCGTCGCATCCTCGAAGGCAGTGGTTATAACTGGGAGGCGCTGCTCGAAGGCGAGTAGGGTCGAATCAGAAGCAGATAATAGCGGCGCCGACGTGGCGCCCCTCGGACACCAGTAGATTGTAGGTGCGGCACGCCGCACCCGTGTCCATCACATCCAGTTGCAGACCCAGTTGCGCCAGTTCGCGGCGCAGGCGGGTAGACGGAAACTGTTGGGTCGCGCCGCTGCCGAGCAGTGCGACATCGGGTTTGCGGTCCAGTAGCGGCTGCAACTGATCGATGGTCAGACTCTCGACTGAAGTGACCGGCCACGGCTGGTGCAGATGATCGGGGAAGATGATCAAGCCCGTGTTGTGCGTTTGCCCGTTGACCTTCAACTGGCCGTTGCCATAGTCGCCGAAGGTCAGCGCCCCGTCAGTGGTTTCCTGAGTAAATTTCATTGTCAGCGAGTCGTTGCCAATCGCGTATAATATCGCGTTTGTCACCAGCGGCGCTGGCCATTGTCGGCACAGCTGTAAACGCGACGACAACCCGCCTCTCACACCTACCTGCTCTGGAGCATTGAAGGATTTGAAACCGGTGAAAATTGGTCTGCTCGGCTTTGGCACCGTTGGGCAGGGAACGGCGACTGTGCTGGCTCGCAATGCCGCGGAAATCAGTCGGCGCACGGGGTGCGAACTGATCGCCACCCGGGCGCTGGTGCGCAACACTGACCGCCAGTTGCCGGATGAGCTGTCACATGTGGCGCTGACGACCGATCCCGACAGCATTCTCGACGATCCCGAAATCAGCGTAGTGGTCGAGGCGATGGGTGGTGACGAGCCGGCGCGTGAGTGGTTGCTGCGGGCCGCCAAAGCGGGCAAACATGTGGTGACTGCCAACAAGGCGCTGATCGCGCAATATGGTGACGAGATCTTTGCTGCCGCACGCAGCAGTGGCGTCGATGTCGCCTACGAGGCGGCGGTAGCCGGCGGTATTCCGGTGATCAAGGCGATCCGCGAAGGTTTGTCCGGCAATCAAATCCAGTGGCTTGCCGGCATCATCAACGGCACCAGCAATTTCATCCTCACCGAAATGCGCGACAAGGGCCGCGACTTTGCCGATGTGCTGGCCGAGGCGCAGGCGCTCGGCTACGCCGAGGCCGACCCGACCTTTGATGTGGAAGGCATCGATGCGGCCCACAAGCTGACAATCCTCGCCTCGATTGCGTTTGGTGTACCGTTGAACTTCAAGGCGGTCTATACCGAGGGCATCAGTGAAATCACCCGCGAAGACACCGCCTTTGCCGGCGAGCTGGGCTATCGCATTAAACACCTGGGCATTGCGCGCAAGACCGATGCGGGTATCGAGTTGCGTGTGCACCCGACACTGATCCCCGAACGCCGGCTGATCGCGAACGTCGACGGTGTCATGAATGCCGTACTGGTGCAGGCGGATGCAGTCGGTCCCACCTTGTACTATGGCGCCGGCGCCGGCGCCGAGCCCACCGGGTCCAGCGTCGTGGCAGATATTATTGATGTAGTGCGCGGCTCGGATGCAGCCAGAGTGCCGCATCTCGCGTTTCAGGCCGATGCGCTGGCGAGTACCCCGATGTTGCAGCAGAGCGAGGTAGAGACATCGTTTTATCTGCGTATCACGGCCGAGGATCAGCCCGGTGTGATGGCGGATATCAGTCGTATTCTCGCCAGTCGGCAGATCAGCATCGAGGCGATCATTCAAAAGGAGCCAGAGTCTGGCTCAACGCGGGTGCCGGTCATCCTGCTGACGCGAAAAATTGTCGAGGGCAGTATGGACAGCGCCATCGCCGAGCTTGAAGCCCTGCCGACCATTCACGACAAAATCATGCGAATTCGGGTGGAGTCGCTCGGCTAGGCGGGTTTCGCCTGGTCGTCGCTGGTTGTATCATCGCCGGCTTCAGCAGCTTCAGCAGCTTCAGCAGCTTCAGCAGCTTCAGCAGCTTCAGCAG
>CAZNIS010000161.1:0-7919 GCA_964573105.1 uncultured Granulosicoccaceae bacterium | reverse complement strand
CGCCAAGCAGCCTCGCGGCCAGCGCCACCAGCCTCGGCACCGCATAGCTCGATCCGGACACCACGACTTCGCTGCCGTCGTAGTCGATCGTTTTGACTGACTCAGCCGGCAGCAGATAATCCACGGCAATCCGGCCGTAATTGGTTCGGTCGGCCGGGGTGACGAAATCACTGGCCGAGGTTGCAACCAGCAGATTGTCGATTTCCAGTCCGGCCGGGTACACTGGTGACACGTCGATATCGCGCCCGTTGTTGCCGGCCGAGGCGATGAATAGAATCTGCGGATGGGCTTCTGCGGCGCGCGCAAAATCGGCCCAGTCTGCGTAACGGCTGCTGCCCAGCGGCATCCCGATAATGCGCACCTCATTGGCCGCGGCGTGCTCGACCAACTGCGTCATACGCGACATATCCGGGCGCGGGTAGCGATAGGGTACAAGCTTGATATTCGGTGCTTCAGCCAGCAAAAGCGAGGCGGTTCGCGTACCGTGGCGTTGTACCTGAAATGCTGAGCGGGCCGGGTTGGCATCAAACGGGGTGTCGTCCATTTCCCAGAAATCAAACCCCACCAGGCGACCGTCATCGCGCCGGGCTAGCCTGCTGGCGATGTGCGGCAGCAGATAGTTGACGCCGGAATCCAGCAGGCCGATGCGTGGCCCGCTGGCAGGCGCTGAAGGGCTGTCTGGCAGCGGAGGGTTCAGCCAGTCGAAGTTGTCGCTAGCGGCGAGCTGGTGGTCCAGATGTTCGATTTTCACCGCGCGCCCGGCATCGTCGTAAGCGATTCGTCTGGCCTGCACCAGGTTGCAGTCCTGATCCAGCGCGAGGCGGATCTGAGGTTTGTCCCGGGTGGTGTAGGTCAGTACAGTTTGCCGCGGGCGTGCCGGCAGTTGCAGCAGTTCTATCTGAATCGCGTCTGCGCCCTTCTGCCAATCGAGACGATCTCCGATGACTCTATTTCGAAAGCTTATTTCGCTGCGTTCGGCGGTGGTTTCGTCGAACGCGATCGTCGCGGAGTCGGGTTGTGCGCAAACGCTGTCAGCCAGTTCCATCAATCGCGTGGCTTCGATGGCGGCCGTTGACATCTGGGCGCTTGCAGTCAGCGCCAGACAAACCAGTATCTGAATTCGGGTCATGTTTGCCCGCTCGCCTTCAGTGCTGTCGGTCGTCACAGGGTACCAGCAGCTCGCGGGCGGCCAGCGTGTCAATCAGCTCGCGATCGGCTTCGCTCGCGTCTTCAATCAGTTCAACCGGCAGCAGTTGCCGATCGCAAATTGCCTGTGCCAGCGACGCGCTGCAGTCAAACATCTCGCCGTCGACATACAGTCGGGTGTGGTCGTCATGCTGCATGTACAAGAAGTGTTTGTACGAGTGCGGAACCAGACTCGCGCCTGAGTTTGCAACAGGCGCTGGCTCGTCTTCGGGATTCGGATCGCTGCCGCTGCTAAGCGCGCGTCCGATCCAGCCGTCGAGTGTTTGATCATCGGCGGCGAGGGTGGCACGAATCAGGTCGCGTAGCTGGCGTAAATCTTCGGCTTCGATGCGACCAGGGTGCGTGGAACTTGCTCGTGCCGGGTCGACAAAGCGCATCTGTGCGGCCGGTGTCTCGCACAGATTGTGGATCAGCGCGGGAATGAGTTCCGCCGCACTCGGGGCACGAAATCCAATAGACCAGGTCATGCAGGGCTCGGCGACGGCGATGCCGTGGTGGGCGAAGCCCGGTGGCAGGTAGAGCATGTCGCCGGCCTCGAGCTGAAACGTGCGATCGGCTTTGAAGTCGCTGAGCAGTGAGATGGCTGATCCAGTGCCCTGATTGATAGCAGGCCGCGGATGATCCTCTATTTGCCATTCGCGCACGCCATCGGCCTGCAGCAAAAACACATCGTATTGATCAACGTGCGCTCCTACCGAGCCACCCACCGGTGCGTAGCTGATCATCAGATCGTCTATGCGCCAGTCCGGTATGAAGCGAAAGGGCTGCAACCAGGTCTGGAAATCGGGCAGCAGTTTTTCCACGTCGGACACCAGAATCGACCAGCGATTGCCACTGACCGAGGCAAAAAAATCGTCGTCCAGCGGGCCGTGACACATGCGCCACTGACCGTCGGCTTGCTGCTCGATGAAACGCGCACTGGCGTCGTCGTCGCAGGCGAGGCCAGCCAGTTCGTCGGCGTCGAGCGGATTATTGAAATCTGCAAACGCCGCGCGAATCAACAGCGGCTGGCGCTGCCAGTACTGATCCAGAAATGTCTGTGTGGTGAGGCCGTCTGGCCAGCGAATGTCAATCGCTGCGCGCTCCCTGATTGTCGCGAGCAAGCCCGCTCGCAAGGCCCGTATAGCGGGCGGGGGTCAGGGCCTGCAGATCGTCTCGCGCCGCGGCTGGCAAATCGAGCGTATCGATGAACTCGGCCAGTGTCTCGGCGGTGATCTGGCTGCCGCGGGTCAGTGCCTTGAGCTTCTCGTAAGGATTGTCGATGCCGTAGCGACGCATCACTGTTTGGATGGGCTCGGCCAGCACCTCCCAGGATTGCTCCAGATCTTCGCTCAGCCTGTGGGTGTTCAGCTCCAGTTTACCGATACCTTTTTGCAGCGAATCCAGTGCAATCGTCGTGTGGGCAAAGGCCACGCCTAGGTTTCGCAGCACGGTTGAGTCGGTGAGGTCGCGTTGCCAGCGGGATATCGGCAACTTGGCGCTAAAGTGCCCGAACAGCGCATTGGCGATGCCAAAATTGCCCTCGGCGTTTTCAAAATCGATCGGGTTAACCTTGTGCGGCATGGTAGAAGAGCCGACTTCGCCGGCGACGACTTTCTGGCCAAAATAGCCCAGCGAAATATACGACCAGACATCGCGGGCGAAATCGATGCAAATTGTATTAGCGCGTGCGGTTGCGTCGAAAAGCTCTGCCATATAGTCGTGTGGCTCGATTTGCGTGGTGTAGGGGTTAAACGTCAGGCCCAGTGATTCGACGAACTGCTGACCGACGTGCTGCCAGTCGACGTCGGGGTAGGCGCTGACATGGGCGTTGTAATTGCCCACCGCACCGTTCATTTTGCCGAGTATCTCTACCTGTTGCAGGTGTCTGATTTGTCGCTGCAGACGCTGAGCCACGTTTGCCAGTTCCTTGCCCATCGTCGTGGGTGAGGCGGTCTGACCGTGTGTCCTGCTGAGCATCGGTGTGTCCGCGTACTCAGTCGCGAGTGTGCTGAGCGTTTCGACCAGGGTCTGGAGTCTTGGCAGCAGATGTTGCGTCAGCCCATCGCGCAGCATCAGTGCATAGGCGAGATTGTTAATGTCTTCAGACGTGGCGGCGAAATGAATGAACCCCTGTGTCGCCTGCAATTCCGGTGAATTCGCGAAACACTCCTGAAGCCAGTATTCAACCGCTTTGACATCGTGGTTGGTCGTCGCCTCGATCGCCTTGACTCGTGCAGCGTCAGTTTCGGAGAAATTTTTCACCAGTGAATCGAGGTCGGCCTGCGCTGAGGCCGACAAGGATGGCAATTCGGCAATGCCAGAGTGGGCGGCGAGTGTCTGCAGCCAGCGAATCTCTACAATCGCGCGGTAGCGAATCAGTCCATACTCGCTAAAAACAGCGCGCAGTGCGGCAGTCTTGGAGCCGTATCGGCCATCGACCGGGGAGATGGCGGTCAGGGAGTCTAGTGTGCTTTGCATCAGGGCCAAAACCACTATTACAACACAACGGCCCGGGTCTGGGTGTGCGGAAGGAAGATAAGGATTTAATTGCACAGCTGGATTGCGTGATCGCAGCCAGTGGCGTACACTTCGTGGTTCGGCAGGCGCGTAGCTCAGTTGGTTAGAGCACCACCTTGACATGGTGGGGGTCGTTGGTTCGAATCCAATCGCGCCTACCAATTTCCCCTCTTGTCATACTTCATTGTTCCGGGTGCAAGCAGCGTCCGGACTGTGTTCTATACTTAAACACTTACCACTCCTACCTTGCACTCCCCAAGTGGCCTCTCGTAAGGGTCACCACTGACAGGATTTAACCATGCCAACCATTACTCTTCCCGACGGCAGTCAGCGCGAGTTTTCATCCGCGGTGACGGTTGCTGACGTGGCCGCTGACATTGGTGCCGGGCTTGCCAAAGCAGCGCTTGCCGGCAAAATCGACGATACCCTGGTAGACCTCACCACGCCGATCGAGCAGGATGTATCGCTTGCGATTGTCACTGCACGCGATGATGATGGATTGCACCTGATCCGGCACTCGACTGCACACCTGTTGGCGCAGGCGGTCAAACAGCTCTATCCGGACGCGCAGGTCACCATCGGTCCGGTGATTCAGGACGGTTTCTATTACGACTTCTCCTACGAGCGACCGTTTACACCTGAGGACCTCGAAGCCATCGAGGCGCGCATGGCGGAGCTTGCGAAGGCGGCACATCCCATCGTGCGCAGCGTCATGGAGCGCGACGCTGCAGTGTCGTTTTTCGACGGGCTCGGCGAGGCCTACAAAGCCGAGATCATCGGCGATATTCCGTCCGGCGAGGTATTGTCGTTATACGAGCAGGGTGATTTCACTGACCTTTGCCGTGGACCGCACGTGCCGGACACGGGTCGGCTGGGGCATTTCAAGCTCATGAAAGTGGCCGGTGCCTACTGGCGCGGTGACTCCAGCAAAGCAATGTTGCAACGCATTTATGGCACGGCCTGGACCAGCAAGAAAGAGCTGAAAAGCTATCTGAACCGGCTGGCCGAGGCCGAGAAGCGGGATCACCGCAAGATCGGCAAGGCGCTGGATCTCTTTCACTTGCAGGATGAGGCGCCGGGCATGGTGTTCTGGCACCCGCCGGGCTGGGCGATCTACCAGACCATCGAACAACACATGCGCAAGCGTCAGATCGAGCGCGGCTACAAGGAAATTCGCACCCCGCAAATTGTTGATATGTCGCTGTGGGAGCGCTCGGGACACGCAGATAAGTTTGGCGATGACATGTTCAGCCTGTCGTCTGATGACAAGCAGTTCGCGATCAAACCTATGAATTGCCCATGCCACGTGCAGGTGTTTAATCAGGGGCTTCGCAGCTATCGCGAGTTGCCGCTGCGACTGGCCGAATTTGGTTCCTGTCATCGCAACGAGATGTCAGGCGCTTTGCACGGCATTATGCGAGTGCGCGGCTTCGTTCAGGACGATGGACACATCTTCTGCAGCGAACAGCAGATTCAGTCCGAGAGCGCGGAGTTCATCGATTTTCTGCACCAGATTTACGACGATTTCGGATTCACCGACGTCATTTACCGACTGTCGACCCGTCCGGCCAACCGCGTCGGCAGCGACGAGAGTTGGGACAAGGCGGAAAAGGCACTGGCCGATGCGCTCGATGCAAAGGGGCTGCCCTGGCAGGAGCTGCCGGGCGAGGGGGCATTCTACGGCCCGAAGATCGAATTCTCCCTGCAGGACTGCATCGGCCGGGTCTGGCAGTGCGGCACGCTGCAGGTGGATTTTTCAATGCCCGGCAGGCTCGACGCCAGCTATATCGACGACGGTGGCGATCGCCAGACACCGGTGATGCTGCACCGTGCAATCCTCGGTTCGTTCGAGCGTTTCATTGGCATTTTGATCGAACATCACGAGGGCCGCATGCCGCTGTGGCTGGCGCCGAATCAGGTCAGGATTCTGAATATCACCGACCGACAGCGGGAATTTAGTGAAAAGCTGGAAAAAACCCTGCTGGATCAAGGGTTCAGAGCGCAAACTGACTTGAGAAATGAAAAGATTGGTCTTAAAATCCGTGAGGCTACGCTGCAAAAGGTCCCGTACATGCTAGTGATCGGAGACAAGGAAACCGAATCCGGCATGGTCTCAGTGCGCACCCGGGATGCGCGCGAGTTCGGACCCATAGATATTTCATCGCTCGTCAACGGGCTCAATCAGGAAATTGCGACCCGGGGTCGCACCCAACTGGAGGGTTAGTCAATAGCTGCACCCAAAGCGAATCGTCGGAACCAGGAAATTGAGGTTCCGCAAGTGCGTCTGATCAGTGAGAACGGCGATCAGGTCGGTATTGTATCGATCGGCGATGCCATTCGGTCAGCTGAAGAGGCAGGGCTGGATTTGGTCGAGATATCGCCCAACGTCGAGCCACCCGTATGCAAGATAATGGACTACGGGCGCTTCAAATTCGAGTTGAACAAGAAGCAACACAGCGCGAAAAAGAAGCAGAAGCAGGTCCAGATCAAGGAAATCAAGTTTCGACCGGGTACCGAAGAGGCGGACTATCAGGTTAAACTACGCAATTTGGTCAAATTCCTCGAAGCGGGAGACAAGACCAAAGTCACGCTGCGGTTCAGAGGGCGGGAGATGGCGCATCGCGATCTCGGCCTGAAGTTACTGCAGCGGGTCGAAAAAGACCTCGAAGAGTTGGGTACGGTAGAGCAGTACCCGAAACTGGAAGGCAGACAGATGGTGATGGTGCTGGCGCCCAAAAAGACCTGAGTGCCACTTTCACCGGGCCCGCATTGAGTACAACTCCGACTCAATCGGGTATCAAAAATACAACTTACTGAACGGGAGTTCACATGCCAAAGATGAAAACCAACCGGGGCGCTGCGAAGCGCTTCAAGCGGACGGGTGGGGGCGGCTTCAAGCGTAAGCAAAGTCACCTGCGCCACATCCTCACCAAGAAAAACT
Source organism: uncultured Granulosicoccaceae bacterium (assembly GCA_964573105.1). Lineage (GTDB taxonomy): Bacteria > Pseudomonadota > Gammaproteobacteria > Granulosicoccales > Granulosicoccaceae > CAKZSB01. Next base: position 1,273 of record CAZNIS010000161.1, on the reverse strand, counting down.
CGAAGCGCAAGCGTCAGCTTCGCGCCAAGTCACTGTTGAACGAGGCCGACAAGGGCCTGGTTGAACAGATGCTGCCGTACAACTAGGGGAGCGCTGACATGCCAAGAGTAAAACGCGGTGTGCAGGCGCACGCCAGACACAAGAAAATCCTGAAAAAGGCCAAGGGGTACCGCGGTGCGCGCAGCAAGGTACTTCGCGTCGCCAAACAGGCGGTCACCAAAGCCGGGCAGTATGCGTATCGAGATCGCCGGCAGCGCAAGCGTCAGTTTCGCGCTCTGTGGATCGCCCGCATCAACGCCGCAGCGCGCCAGTGCGACATGTCCTACAGTCGATTTATGGACGGTCTGAACAAGGCTGGAATCGAAATCGACCGCAAGGTACTCGCCGACATTGCCGTGCACGACTCGGCTGCCTTCAGCCAGTTGGCGGAGAAGGCGAAAGCGGGGCTTCAACAGCAGGCTGCAGCGTAAGCGGCAGTAGCTGTCGATCGGCGGAGTGTCGATCGAACTTTGAGTTCAGCCGACGGGAAAAGACACACCGTGTCTTTTCCCGTTTTTGTTTCTGCGAGGCACTATCGCCCAGGCTGTATTCGAGACTTGCTACCCGCATCAGTGGTCACAACCTGATGTCACGGCACACGACGACACAATACCGCACACATCGAATAGCCATCTGGTTGCATCGTGTTGTACCGCATCCGCACACAGTCAAAAAGCAATGAACGATATGCAAAACGAGACACAGCTAGAACAATTGATTGCCCGGGCAACCGAGGTCATCGATGCCTCTCAGGATCTGAAATCTCTGGATGCCGTGCGAGTGGAGTTTCTGGGCAAGAAAGGCGAGTTAACGCAGCTGTTGAAAACTCTGGGGCAGCTTCCGGTGGAGCAGAAAAAGGAAGCTGGCCAGCGCATTAACGAAGGTAAGCGATCGCTGCAGCAGCAAATCGAGCAAAAGCGACAGGCTCTGGAGACCGAAGCACTAGACCAGCGCCTTCGCAGTGAGGCGATCGATGTCACGCTGCCAGGGCGCGGCCGGCACACCGGTGGCTTTCATCCGGTTACCGGCACATTCATGCGTATTAACTCTTTGTTCAGCGATCTGGGCTTCTGTATTTCGGAAGGCCCGGAGGTCGAAAACGACTACTACAACTTTGAAGCGCTAAACATACCGGCGCATCACCCGGCGAGGGCGATGCACGACACTTTTTATTTCGATGCAGGCAGATTGCTGCGAACGCATACATCGTCTGTGCAGATCCGTTACATGGAGA
>CAZNIS010000160.1:0-7937 GCA_964573105.1 uncultured Granulosicoccaceae bacterium | reverse complement strand
CGTCGCGTCGCGTCACGTCACGACATCGGCAATCGGTGAACTCCACGCAATATCTCTATGGCTACAGGTGTACGAGTCCAGCGTCGCCAATTGGCGATCCAGGTCCTATTCTAAACGACCCTGCTTAGTCAGTAAGATTGCCTTATTGATACAGCAGATTGTGCTAGTTAATCACGAGAATATGACACCACGACTCTATTAATTCTTTTGCCTTCTTTATTGTTCTTCACCCGCTTCCTTGGGCCGATGCGCCTCCAGATGACTCATATCCACCGCATCCCCATACTTCTCGCGAATCGCCTCCATCGCAAACGACCGTTTGCCAAAAAAGTGTTCCTCGCCGATGCGGTCATACAACCCGGATCGTTTCAGTGCGTCGGTGACTTTGAACTTGGCACGGGTAATCATAAAATCGATTCCTGCTTCCTGTAACCGTTCTGACATATGCGTCAGCATCTCTTCGCCGGTGACATCAATCTGGTCTACCGCTTCCAGATCCAGCACCAGGACTTTTAGCTGAGGCTTGTCGGCGACGGCGTTGAGCAACTGTTTTTCGAGGTAACTGGCATTGGCAAAATACAGATCGCCGTCGTAGCGGAAAATGGCCATGGTCTGGCTGGTTTCCATTCCAAAAATTTCAGCATCCCGAAACGTGCCATCCTCATGCAGTGAGACTTCCGCAAAATGCGGCTTCATTGTCTTATAAATATAAAACAGTAGTGACAGCACCACGCCCATAAAGATGCCCCATTCCAGATGTGGAGCGAAAATCAGGGTGCCGGCGAACACGACGAAGGCGACGACGCCATCGTGCGGGTTCACCTTCCAGGCGTGCTTGAAAGGCTCGAAGTGAATCATGCCAATTACGGCCATGATAATCACAGCGGCCAGCGTGGCCACTGGCAGGTGATACAGCAACGGGGTGAGAAACAGCAGTGTTACACCGACAATAATGCCAGAGACAATAGCGGTAAAACCGGTTTTGGCACCCGCATCAAAGGCGACGGCAGTGCGCGAGAATGAACCGGAGACGGCATAACCCTGGGTGACACCGGCGACCACATTGGCAAGCCCCTTGCCGACCATTTCCTGATTGGCCGACAGATGCTGCCGTGTTTTTGAGGCCACGGCCTTGGCAATGGAGAAGGCTTCCACAAAGCTCAATAGCGCAATCATCAAGGATGGCATGATGAGTGATGTGATATCGCGCGGGTCGATGGTTGGCATGATGAACGATGGCAGGCCACTTTCAATGCTGCCGACCACCTTGCCACCCATGCTTTCGAAGTTCAGCAGCCAGGCTAAAACCGTTGCTATCACGACGGTAAAAAGGATACCGGGTAGCTGCGGTGTGAACTTCTTGAAGCAATAGAGCAGCACCATAGAGAACAAACCCATTGCCAATGTGGGCAGGTGCGTCTGATCCGGGATGGCCAGCAGCAGATTCCAGAGTGTTTCGTATAAGTGACTGCCGGAGATATTTTCGATCCCCATCAGTTTGCTTAGCTGCAGGCTGCTGATAACGATTGCCGCGGCGTTGATAAAGCCAATCACCACCGGATGAGACAAGAAATCCACCATCATCCCTAAGCGCAGGAAGCCCAGCACCAGCTGCATGACACCGGCCATAATCGCGACCATTGCCGCATAGGCGATATATTGCTCAGGCGATAGATTCAGCGGAATTAAGGCGGCGGCAGTCATCAGCGAGATGATCGCGACCGGCCCGTTCTGTAGCTGGCGTGAAGAACCGAACAGCGCCGCCACAATGGGCACGAGAAACGCCGAGTACAGCCCGATTTGCGGTGGCAGGCCCGCCAACTGGGCGTTGGCCATGGACTGGGGGATCAGTACCAGTGCGACAGTAATGCCGGCAAAGATATCCGCCCGCAGCACGTCCGGGTTTTTCAGTTCGCCAATCCAGTCCTTGAACGGCACAAAACGTCGCGCTGCATCGATCAGCAGCTGAATCAGATAACCTTTCATTACCGCTAGTTTAGCGGTTTGGGCCCGATTCAACCACACAGCTGCCGGCTGCTTATGCCCATGTAAAGATTATTAACAAGCAGTACCGCGCCGCCAGCCCAGGACCTGGGGCTTGCTGAGCGGTGCGAAGCGCACAAGTTTGCGGCGATGCAGGAAAGACCCAGGGCAACAATGACAGGTGGCGAGGACTCTCAACTATCAGTACAACTGACGATTCTACCCGCACACTCACCAAACCCGATCCGGTAGTCGCTGCCAAGTGCCGCACCCGTAAGGGTTATCTGATCGCCATCTTCAAGAAAGCTGCGTGTCTGTCCATTGGACAGGGCCAACGGTTCTTTCCCACCCCAGCTCAGTTCGAGCATCGACCCCAGACTGGTTTTATCCGGACCGGAGATGGTGCCGGAACCAAGCAGATCACCGACGCGCATCGGGCAGCCCGATGAGGTGTGGTGGGCAAGCTGTTGGGCGGCGGAGTAGTACATTTCACTGTAGTTGGTTTTGGCGATCGTGGAAGCGGCCCCGTCTGCCGTGGCAAGTATCACTTCCAGCGCGATATCGTAGAGCATCGGGCTGGTATCTTTTAAGTGATCCAGCAGTGCAAACTCTCGTTCGGGCGTATTGGTTCGAAAAGGCTGCAGCGCATCTTTGGTGACAATCCAGGGGCTGATGGTAGTCGCTGTGGCTTTGGCCTGAAACGGACCTAGCGGCTGATATTCCCAGGCTTGAATATCGCGTGCGGACCAGTCGTTCAACAGTACATAACCAAAGATATTGTCATCGGCCTGATCGACGGAAATTCTGCCCGATGAAGGTCTGCCGACAATAGCCCCCATTTCGAGCTCAAGATCAAAGCGTGCCGATGGGGCGAAGCGGGGCAGCTCGTCGTCCGGGCCTTTCAATTGACCACGGGGGCGGGTGATGTCGGTGCCGGATACCACCACCGATGAGGCGCGCCCGTTGTAGCCGATGGGTATATGCAGCCAGTTAGGTGGCAGGGCGTTTTCAGGGCCGCGAAACATGGTGCCGACGTTGGTCGCGTGGTGCCGCCCGGCATAGAAATCGGTAAATTCGGTGACGGTAAACGGCATCAGCATTTGCACATCGGCCTGTGCAACCAGATGCGCTTCGAGCTGGCTCTGTGCAGGGCTGCCTTCACTGAGCGCCTGAGTAAGATTCTGACGAAACTCTGACCAGTGATCCAGCGCCATAAATGTGTTCCATGAGCCAGCGGCGAAAACACCGGGTTGTACGAGCTTGAACAACCCTGCGTCTTCTGCTGCGGTGACATCCAGAATCTGATCGCCAATCGCAACGCCACAGTGAGCGCTTCGGTCGGCCCCGGTAAACACACCGTAGGGCAGGTTGTTGAGCGGGAAGTCGGTATCAGCGGTATTGGCTGACGTTACCCAGGAATTCAGGCGTTTTGTCATTCGAGCGTGTCTCGGAGTTCTTACGACGAAGGCGCGTCTGCTTGTTGCTCGGGCCGGGCTTTGTCGAATGCCGATAATGCGAGACAGCGTTGTTTGATATCTGTCAGGCGTTCCAGGCCGATCAGGTCGGTACCCCAACGGTGCGCGTTATATAGCTGCGGCACCAGGCACACGTCAGCAAGGCCAGGTGCATTGGCAAAGCAGAAGGGCGTATCACTCGGAAGCAGCCTGGCAAACGCGAGCAAGCCTTCACGCATCCAGTGATTCATCCATTCTACTACGTCGTCTTGTTTGTGGCCTATGGATATTAGCTCAGGTCTACGCCATGGTGCTCGAAGGCGATGCGTTTCAGGTGCCATGCAATCCGCACACGCTACGAGGTAGTAGAGCGCCAATACGAGTGGAGCTTAAGTATTTAATGGCAGGTCATTTAAGGGCGGCTCACGCCGCGTCTTTGCCATCCTTGTGATCACCATACTCGCCTTTGGCCATCTCTTCGGCTTCTATACTCTCAAACAGCGCCTTGAAGTTGCCTTCGCCAAAGCCATCGTCGCCCTTGCGCTGAATGAATTCGAAGAAGATTGGCCCGATGACAGTTTTAGAAAAAATCTGCAGCAGTATCTTTGTTTCCCCGCCGTTTAATACACCTTCACCGTCGATCAGGATGCCATGTTTTTTCATTTGATCGATGGGTTCTTCGTGCCCGTTCACGCGCTCGTGTGACAGGTCATAGTAGGTATCTGGTGGACCGGGCATGAAGGTGACTCCACGATCGGCGATCGCGTCGACCGCCTGGTAGATATCCTGAGCGCCGACTGCAATGTGCTGGATACCCTCGCCGTTGTATTTCTTTAAATAGTTGACGATCTGTCCGGTCTCGCCGCGATCTTCGTTGATCGGAATACGAATGCGGCCGCAGGGGGATGTGAGTGCGCGGCTGTACAGGCCGGTGAACTTACCCTGAATATCGAAAAAGCGGATTTCTTTGAAGTTGAACAGATCGCCGTAGAACTTAAACCAGACATCCATGTTGCCTTTGAATACATTGTGCGTCAGGTGATCCAGATAATAAAAACCTTCGCCGATCGGATGGGCCTTGGTGATCCAGTCGAACTCGTCGTTGTAGACGCTTTGATCAGCGTACCTATCGAAGAAGTAGATCAGTGATCCGCCGATACCGATAATCGCCGGTGCATCCATCACCTTGCCGTCACCCTCATAGGGCTCGGCGCCATTTTTTACTGCATGATCAAATGCGTGCTGCGCGTCGACGACGCGCCAGCCCATGGATGGGGCGCACGGACCATGTGCGTCGATAAATTCCGCTGCATGGGTGTTTGGCTCGGCATTGAGCAAATAGGAAATATCACCCTGTTGCCAGAGCTCGACCGCTTTGGTTTTGTGATTGGCCACGTGGGTGTAGCCCATGCGCGAAAACGTATCGCGCAATGACTGCGGATCGGGGTGAGCAAACTCAACAAACTCGAATCCATCTGTTCCGGCTGGATTGTCGGCGGTGATGGTGGCTCGCGGCGCGTGGTGCGGAAAAGGACCCATGGAAAGCTCCTGTCGATCTTATTTCATGTATCGACAGTGATCTTAGTGCATTGAATGCGGCTATTGTGTGCAAAAAATCCTGTTAATGGCTCTATTGGAGTACTATTTGTGTAAATTAGGATGATATATGCACAAAAAACTCGATAAATTTGATTTTGCTATCTTGCGCGCGCTCGAAGCTGATGGTGCGCTGACCAATGCGGGCATTGCCGAGAAGGTTGGCTTATCAACATCGCAGTGCTCGCGGCGGCGCTCTGCACTGGAGGCCAGCGGCGTGATTGTCGGCTACCACGCGAGGCTGGATCCGCAGGCGATGGGGCGCAGTCTGCGCGCGGTGGTACGGGTGAATCTGGCGTCACACAGTAAAGACAGTGCCAGGGAATTCACCTCACTGGTCACGGAATCTGAAGAGATACTGGATGCGTTTGCGGTTTCCGGAGATGCGGACTATGTGCTGCTGGTGCAGTGCGCAGACCTGACGGCCTTCGCCAACTTTGTGCATGACACGCTGCTGCCGTTTTCCAACGTGGGGCAGGTTAAATCGGAGATTGTCCTCAGGGGTCTGAAGTGAGTGGCACGCTTTGCCAGCGACTTGGCGCGATCTGCGAGTGAACAGGGCGGCCTCGATTCCTAATATTGGAGCTACACAATTCCCGTTCTATTCAGAGGTAGTCATGTCAAACACAGCATTGGTGACCGGTGCTTCCGGTGGTATTGGGCTTGAGCTTGCGCGTATTCACGCAGAGCGGGGCGGCAATCTGGTGTTGGTTGCGCGCTCCAAGGGCAAACTGGATGCGCTCGCCAGTGAGCTTGCCACGCAGCGTAGCGTACAGGTAACAGTCATTGCCGAGGATTTGTCTGACCCCAATTCAGCGAAGCGGATTTTCGAGCAAACTGAGCGGCTGGGTCTGCAGATCGATAAGCTGATCAACAACGCCGGCTTTGGTGGGCATGGCAAGTTTCACGAACGCGATCTGGCGGATGATCAGCGCATGATGCAGGTGAACATCGTATCGTTGACCAACCTGTGTCACTACTATGCGCAGGGAATGGCGGCACGCGGTCACGGGCACATCTTGAATGTGTCGTCTACAGCGTCTTTTATGCCCGGGCCGCTGCAGGCGGTGTATTACGCGACCAAAGCGTACGTGACATCCTTCAGTCAGGCCGTAGCAGAGGAGCTGTCCGACAAAGGCGTGACCGTGACTGCGCTCTGTCCCGGTGCGGTGGCAACAGATTTTGTTGCGGCGGGCAATCTCGAGGGCGTGGACTTGTGGAAAAACGCCAAGTCGGCGCGCTCGGTTGCCGAGTGCGGCTATGATGCAATGGAGAAGGGCAAGCTGGTTGCCTTTAACGAAACCGGCCTGCGCTTCATGCTGGAGTGGATAACACCACTGATGCCTCGCAAGACTCTGCTGAATGTATCCCGCAAGGCAATGGAAAAATCTGCCCAGGCATAACAAATAGACTGCGCCGCGAGATGAAACACACCAATCGATTCAAAGTAGCGTCCGGCTGGAAACTGCTGCTCAGCGATATGAATATCGATGTCGAGGCCATTCTCGCTCATGCAAAATTGCCTGCCGATTTGTTTCATCAGCCCAATGCTTCGCTCTCGATCATTGAGTACTTTAGATTCTGGCAGGGGCTAGAGGCCGCCGCAGGTGATCGCGAGGTACCATTGTTGCTCGCCGAGCACTTGTCGGTGGAGGCATTCGATGCGCCGATATTTGCATCGATTTGCAGCCCCGATCTGAACACCGCACTTCTGCGGATTCAGCAGTACAAGCCATTGATCGGGCCGATGGCAATGACTGTGGAGATTGGTGATACGGCTACGTCGCTTGGCTTGAGTTGCCACGGCCTGAACAGAGATATGCCGGCTTCGCTGGAACTAAGTGAAATGGTGTTTTTCACTCAGCTCAGCCGTCTGGCTACGCGCGAACACATTCGCCCGCGCCAAATTGTGCTAACCAGCCTCCCGAGTAACCTGGAGTTGTATCGGGATTATTTTGGCTGCAAGCCAATACGTGGTGATAGCACAGAGATACAGTTCTCCGCGCATGATGCGGCACGGCCGTTTCTTACAGCCAATGCAGCGATGTGGGACTATTTCGAAGAAGGCCTGAGTCGAACGCTGGCGAGTCTCAACGATAGTAACTCAACTGTTGAACGTGTACGTGCGGCACTCGTGGAACTGTTGCCCGTTGGCAACAGCTCGATAGAGGCGGTTGCCAGCAAGCTTGCCGTCAGCAAGCGTACACTGCAGCGCAAGCTGACGGACGAATCGGAAAATTATCACTCGGTACTGCAGTCGGTTCGGATCGATCTGGCCGATCACTATCTGAATCGTTCACAACTCTCCCTGGGTGAGATTTCGTTTCTGCTGGGCTATCGCGAGTCAACTTCTTTTATCCGAGCATTCACCGCCTGGAAGGGCGTGGCACCCGGCAGTTATAGAGCCGTTCAGCACTAGCCTGCCTCACTACGGGGGGATATATGCAATCAAATACGTCTGATTGATGCTTTCATCTATCCGCATTCATCTCCAACACGCAATCGGGAAAATTACCCGATCAGCCGGGTAACACAGCACAACGCCGATCACGTGACAGAGCCATACTGTATCCAGCTCAACAAGGAAGTCGGCTCACGGACCGGAGCCAGGGATCGAGCGGAATGGTGGTGAAGCTTGCAGGGTTGGACAAATAGTTAGTCGGGCAGGAAGCTCAAAAAGGCTCACATTGGATGTGGGCCTTTTTTTCGTCTGCAGCCTGATCTGAGTTAGCAAGCGGTCTTGCCAGTACCTGGTGGGAGGACGACCCCGTCGCGCGAACAAGTCGTGAGGGAAGAGAGCCACCCAAACTTATTCCCCGGTCGGAGATCAGGTCCAACAGGGGCCTCTCGTGGGAGGACGACCCCGTCGCGCGAACAAGTCGTGAGGGAAGAGAGCCACCCAAA
>CAZNIS010000159.1:0-8479 GCA_964573105.1 uncultured Granulosicoccaceae bacterium | reverse complement strand
CGGCTTCGGTGAATTGATCAACTCGTCTCCGTGGCACGTTTTTATAGCGCGGGTCACGAATGATTAACGGAATGTGGTAGGCCTGATCGAAATAGCCCAGTTTACCCAGCAACCCGTGATCGCCCATCATCTCGCCATGATCGGAGGTGAACACCAGCAGTGTGTTATCCCACTGGCCGCTGCGCTTGATGGCCTCGACCATGCGGCCAATTTGCGCATCCACTTCAGCGATCATGCCGTAGTAGACCGCGGCCATCACGCGGTGATCCTGATCGTTCCAGTCGCGCACCAGTCCCTCTGCACCCTGCATGAAATGCCCTTTCACCTGATTGGCCATCAGAAAGTCCAGATACGGATGCTGGGCGGCAGTGGCGGCCTTGCCCTTGCCACAAAAAGCGGCCACGTCGTCGGGGCTGAATATCCGGTTGTAGGGCTCTGGCACCATAAAAGGCGGGTGCGGTCGAATGAAACTCACGTGCGCAAACCAGGGCGATACGCCATTGGGCCGCGTGTGGTCCTGTTCACTCTGCCAGCGAATGAAATCATCGGCTACATAGGCAGTCTCCGTGTGTTCAGCGGCGAATGCCGGCGGCTCCCCGGTAGGAGGGTCGTCGACGCCACTCAAAGGGATATCCACATCACGTGACAGCGCATCAGCATAGCCCTGCTCGATCAGCCACGAGCGCCAGGAAGGTTTTTCATCACTGGTCGACAGCCGCCAGGTGAACCCCGGCAGCACGCCCTCAAAGGTTTTAAGCGATGGATCGTCAGCATCCAGGCCACGAGGATCGGGACTCTGGTCCGTATAGCCAAACAATGTCGGGTCATAGCCCGCACGGCGCGCCGCTTTAGCGATGTTGTCGTGGCGACGATCCAGCGGTGTACCGTTGACACAAACCCGGTTGTTCATCTGGTACAGACCCGTGTACAAACACGCACGAGCAGGCGAGCAGGGTGCCGCCCCTGCGTAGTGTCGGGCAAAGTGCACACCCTCACTCGCGATCGCATCCAGATGCGGCGTCTGCACCAGCGGATGCCCACCCACCGACAGACAATCACCGCGCCACTGATCGGCAGTAATGAATAAAACATTGGGTTTGTCTGTGCGGGAAGGGGAGTCAGTCATCTTGCGGTGCGCCACGGCTGTTGATGAGTAGTTGAGTCGCCGATTGGCTGCTCACGTGCGATGAACGGTAGCAGGGAGTGCGTCGACAGCGCAATGCGGCATTGTTGTCGATGCGTCGCGGTGCGAAATTACAAATGGCGGTAAGTGACAACCCTGACCGCAACGCTTCCATCGAACTTCAACAGTGCACAGAAACACCCGCTCCATATTATTCGTGGACCGGGGTCTCCTCCCACAAAACCAGCGCAGGTTTGCACGTGTAAATCGCAACGTGTGTCAGCACGAGCCGTGCTGCTGTTCCCGCCATCCCGAGGGCTTTGGAAAGGTTCATCGACAAGGGGTATGGGCGACAGGACGTCGCACATAGCGCTGTGGGCACAAGGATGTGCCCTCAGCGCGGCCCTGCCGGCGATGAACCTTTCCAAAGTGGCGACAGCCACAACCGAGGCAGGTAAAAAGCGTTTTGGTACTTTTGCGCTTTTCAAAAGTACATACCCTGCCCGAGGCAGGAAAAAAGCGTTTGGTACTTTGCGCTTTTCAAAGTACAAATCAATCCCAGGGCATCGACCACGTCTTTACATTGGTATAACTCTTCATCGCCTCAATCACACCTTCCTTGTAGCCGAGTCCGGAATCCTTAATGCCGCCGAACGGTGACATTTCGATGCGATAGCCGGGTACTTCCCAGATATTGACGGTGCCGACGTTCAAGCCTTGTATGTAGGCTTTCATGCGATGAAAATTGTTGGTGCATACGCCGGCCGATAAGCCGAAGGCGGTGGAGTTTGATATCTCCATTACTTTTACGTCGTTGTCGGGTACACGAATGATTGGCACGACCGGGCCAAAGGTTTCTTCCAGTACCAGCTCGGACTGGTGCGGTACATGGTCGACGACGATGGGTGGCAGCAGTGCGCCCTGTCGCCCCGGGTGATAGAGGATTTTTGCACCGTGTTCGGCAGCCTGATGCACGCGGTTCTCGAAGGTTTCTGCGGCTTGCGCATGGACCACGGTACCCAGATCGGTGTCTGGATTCATCGGGTCACCAAATTTAAGGTTCTGCGCGCGTTCCAGCAGCATCTCTGATAAGCGATCGGCGATGCTCTCTTGCGCCAGTATGCGTTTGACAGCTGTGCAACGCTGACCGGAATTCTTGGTCGCGCCGGCGATGGCCAGATCGGCGGCTTTGGCCAGATCGTCGTCATCCAGGTCGTTGAGTACAATTAGTGGATCGTTGCCACCCAGTTCCAGTACGGTACGTTTATAACCCGCGGTCTCGGCGATCATCTTGCCTACGGGCACACCGCCGGTGAAGGTGATCAGATCGATGTGCGGATTGGTGATCATCTCTGGCCCGATTTCCTGCGGCCAACCGGTGACGACAGAAAACATCTCTGGCGGCAGGCCGGCTTCGTAGAGGGTATCGGCGAGTAACAACGCGGTCATCGGTGTGAGTTCGGTCTGCTTGCACACCATGCAGTTGTTGGTCGCGACAGCCGGTGCAATTTTATGCGCCACCATGTTCAACGGATGATTGAACGGCGTGATCGCGGAGATCGCATTGAGCGGCTCGCGCATGGTGAATATCTTGCGCGCTTTGCCTTGAGGTGTCAGGTCGCAGGAGAAAATCTCGCCATCGTCGTTGATCGCCATCTGACCCGCCAGCGTGAATACGTCGTAGGCGCGGCCCACTTCATACAGCGAATCCTTTTTCGAGATACCCAGTTCCAGGGTCAGCAGGTCAGATAGTTCATCCCGGCGTGCGGTCAGCAATTCTGCGGTGCGAAACAGAATTTGCTGGCGTTCGTAGCGGGTCAGTTTAGGCTGATATTTCGCGGCGATATCAAACGCCTCGCGCGCGTGTTCTGCCTTGCCGGCTGGCACGGTGCCGATCACTTCATCGGTGAACGGGTAGTGCACCTCGATCACGCCATCGCTGTCGACCTTGCGGCCGGCGATGCGCATTGGCTCGTGGCGGATTGAATTATTGTTGTTGGTCATATCAGTGCTCACCGCCTATTGGGCCGCGCGGGCGGCATAGAAAAAGGCATCGTAGTTGCGCAATTGCGGCGCCTGGGGAAGATCGTGCAACGGGGTGTTGACGATGAACGGCACGGTCTGTTCGCTCAAGCCGCCATGTGATCGCAATGGTTCGTTCAGGCCGGATAAGTCGTGGCGATGTTCGGACGTGCCGATGGTTTTGTTTTCTGACGAAACCAGCACGATGTCGCCGATGCGATCGTCAGGTAGATCGAAGCGTTCACAGGCGGTGGCCTTGTCGATGACGACATCGATGCCATCAATGGCTGCGAGTTTCGAGATGATATCAGCGGTGTTGGCACCATCTGGCAGGTAAGCGGTGGCAAAAGAACCCAGCGCGCCGTGGTGCACGACATAGGGATCGGTAATCGGCAAAATAACACGCGCCTCGCCTGTACCCAGCCACTCGTCCATTAGGTCCTGGATGTAGACCACATCCGGGCTGCCGTCTGCAAGGTGTTTTGGCTTCATGCCGTGGTCGGCGGTGATGACGATGGCGGCACCCATTTGGTCCAGCTGATCGAGGTAGCCGTCGAACATCTCGTAGAAGGCGATTGCGTCTTCATCGTTGGGTGCGTACTTGTGCTGCACATAGTCGGTGGTTGTCAGGTACATGACATCCGGCCGGAATTCCTGCAGCAGTTTTACTCCGGCGGCGAAAACAAATTCGCTTAAACGTGCGGAGTAGACGTCCGGCACATCCCAGCCCAGCCAGCTGGCGGCATCGTCGATGCCGTGTTCGGCTTTGGTGGTGGTGTTGGAGCGTTCCGAAGAAAAGCACATAGCGCGACCGTCGTCGAATTTCAGCCCCGAGCCCAATAGTGCGCGCAGTTTGTCCTTGGCGGTGACGATCGCAACTTTGGCGCCGTTGTCGTAATAGTGGCTGAAGATGGTCGGTGCACGCAAAAAGCGCACGTCATTCATCATCACTTCTTCGCCGGTTTCAGGTTCGTAGAGGAAGTTGCCGCAGATACCGTGAACCGATGGTGGTCTGCCGGTCGCGATCGACATGTTGTTGGGGTTGGTGAAACTGGGAATCACGCTGTGGGCCAGATGTGACTGGCCTTTTTCCATCACGCGTTTTAGCGCCGGCACTCGACCTGCAGCCAGTGCCACATCGAGATATTCCGGTTCGCACCCATCCAGACAAACGACAATCAGCGGGCGGGTCGGTGCGGGGTAGTCGCGTCCATTGACACTTACACTATCAGCCATTGATGTTCCTACAGGGTGGTTTTAACGTGCGGCCAGTACTTCCCGTTCACGCAGTGCGCTGGCTGGAGCAGTGGCTTTTGATACTCGCATTGTAGCAAGTGTATCGCTGACAGCTGCGACAAGTTCCCGCATCACGTTATCGTTCATTTTACCGATGCAGCCGATTCGAAAGCTGTCGGCGACGGTCAGCTTACCGGGGTAGATAATGAAGCCACGCTGTTTCAGATGATCGTAGAATGCGCGAAACTCAAAGCGCGGATCGGCAGGGTTGAAAAAGGTGACGATGATCGGAGACAACCAGTCGTCCTGCAGCAGCGTTTCGAAGCCAAGCTCACGCATGCCGGGGACCATGACGTTGCGGTTGCGCGTGTAACGCGCCAACCGCATCGGTGCGCCGCCTTCCAGACGGTGCAGTCGCAGCGCTTCGACAAACGCGGCGATTGTGTGTGTCGGTGGTGTGAAGCGCCACTGGCCGGTCTTTTCCATGTACGTCCACTGGGCATGCAGATCGAGGCTCAGCGAGTGGCTGTTGCCCTGCGAGGCCTCGAGAATCGATTTTCGCACCACCACAAAGCCAAAGCCCGGCACGCCCTCGATACATTTGTTGGCCGATGATACGAAGGCGTCGAATCGGATATCGCCGCAGCGCAGTGGCAGTGCGCCAAAACCGCTCATGGAATCGATCAACAGGTGGCGTCCGGCCTCGTAGACCACCTTTGCAATCTCTTCGATCGGGTTCAAAATGCCCGAGCTGGTCTCGCAGTGAATGGCCACCACGTGGGTAATGGCGGGGTCGGCTTCCAGCATCTGTGCCACTTCGTCTCCGCGCGGCGGCAGGTAATCACCCTTGTCCAACACCAAATGGTCACGGCCCAGATAGCCCAGGGTTTCAGCGCAGCGTTTGCCGTAAGCGCCGTTTGCCAGCACCAGAGTTTTCGAGTCGTGCGGCACCAGACTGCCGAGCATCGCCTCGACGACAAACGTGCCGCTGCCCTGCATCGGCACACAGGCGAAATCAGACGGTGATGCATTGGCGATAGAGAGTATCTCGCCGCGTAGTTCGGCGGTCAGCTCGCAGAAGTCGCCATCCCATGAGCCCCAGTCTCTGAGCATCGCCTGCTTGACGCTTGCCGGCGTTGTCAGCGGCCCGGGTGTCAACAGCCAGGGCTCATTGTGCAGTCGAACTGCGCTACCAGTGGATAATTGTCCCGACTTCTTTTCCATACTAGTGGCTCCTGCAACGCGGCGTCGATGGCGATCCGGGTCTGGTGGCGTCTTTCGACGAGCGCGCCTTGAGAGTATGGTAACCCCAATCTGCGGGGAATACGTAATCTGTGCGTCCTGAAGCAACGGGCCCATAATAGCGCCGTGTTGAATTGACGGCTGCTCCCGGATTTCATAGGGTTGGCGCAATCTCCCAAGGCAGGCACTATGAACACAACAGTCAGCGACACTATCGTCGAGCAATATGCGGTCGACGGGGCGGTAATCCTGCCCGGACTGTTTGCCGATTGGGTCGAACCTTTACAGCGCGGTGTTGCGCAATTGATGAGCGATCCCAGCCCGCTCGAGCGCTCCTATCAACCCGAAGACGGCAGCGCGCGCTTTTTCCAGGATCTGTGCAACTGGCAGCGAATCGACGAGTTTCGCGACTTCGTGTTCAACTCGCCGGCCGCCGCCACTGCCGCGCGACTGATGCAATCGAACAGCGGGCGCTTCTTTCACGATCACGTGCTGGTAAAAGAGCCAGGCACCTCGATCGTCACCCCGTGGCATCAGGATCAGCCCTACTACTGCACCGATGGGCGCCAGAGCGTCAGCTTCTGGGTGCCGCTCGATGAAGTGCCGCAGGAGACATCACTGCGCTGCATCGCAGGGTCGCATCGCTGGGGCAAAGATCACCGGCCCAAGCGTTTCGATGGCAGTAACCTGTACGAAGACGACAACTACGAAGAGCTGCCCGATATCGATGGCAACATCGATCAGTACCGCGTGCTGCAGTGGGCGCTGCAACCCGGCGACGCCGTCGCCTTCAACTTTCGCATCGTGCACGGCGCCGCCGCCAACACCGGCCAGAGCAATCGCCGCCGCGCGTTTTCGGCGCGCTGGGTCGGGGATGATGCGGTGTTCGTCGATCGCGGCGGCAAAGGCTCACCACCGTTCAAAGGACTGACCCTAAAAACTGGTCAGCCATTGGATGGACCGGAATTTCCGAAAGTGGTGGGTTGATGCATCCGGGTCGGTTGAGGCGGCCATGTACTTCCCGGTAACGCAAAACTTCAAGCAGGATCCGGTCAAACGCTGGAACCTGCCCGATCGCGTATTCTTCGCCTGCGGTGCCTGCCACATACTGGCCCATGCATTTCTCACCCGTTATTCCGACCGTGGCTATACGCCTGTCTGGATCAAACCTGATCCGGGTTTTAGCGGTAATCATATCGTCTGCGTCAGCGATGAATCGGTCTTTGACTACCACGGTTATTCCCGCTGGCCGGACTACGTCGATCGCTATCGCAACAAGGCACGCAAGCGTCACCCTGGCTGGGACGCCACGCTGATCGATCTGCCGATGCGAGTGTTGATTTCGGAGGCCGAATCGCGGCAGATTGACGGGCTTTGGTTGCGAGGGCCTGAACAGTTCTTGCACAACGCAATGCCGCGGGCGGTGCAGTATCTGGAGCGGTTTGATGCGCCGGCGTTGAATGAGGTTGGCAAAGAGCCGGTTCCTGTGCGTCCATCTACAGGTTGATGAACTAGTCTGACAGTTCGCGACAGCCCGCTCGATAAGGCTACGGTAGCATTCGTTGTAGAAATAACCGGAAGTCTTGTATGTATCTCCTGCGTAGTATCATTTTTTTGCCCAGTCGTTTGTTCACCTGTCTTTCATTGTTCGGAATCGCAGATTTTTTATCTGATATGCCCGCCTGTGGTTTGTCAGCGGGAGTCGAATGGTGAGTGAAGGTATCCTTTTGATTGTCGTTTTATTGCTGGCGGCGCTACTGATCAGATTTCTTGCACCGGCAGCTGGCGTTGTTGATCACAAGTATCGGAAAAAGCCGCTTGTCAGCGAAGGCGAGCTGGCATTTTTGAAAGTACTCATGGATGCGGCAAACGACGAACAACTGGTTTTTGCGAAAGTGCGCGTGGCAGACATCGTCACGCCAGCGCGTGGCATGAATAAAAGCGAGTGGCAGAAGGCGTTTAATCGTATCTCGTCAAAGCATGTAGACTTTCTGTTGTGCCGTCGCGACAGTTTCGAGGTGCTGGCTGCAATCGAGCTGGACGACAAAAGCCATGGCCGTCGTCAAACGCAGGATCGCGATGCTTTTCTCAATCAGGCATTGGCCGGTGCAGGTATGCCGTTGATCAGATTTCGCGCAAAGGCAGCGTATGACGTGGTTACGGTACGCCACGAATTAAATGTAGCGCTTAACCCGGCAAATGAACAGGCGGCTGGCCTTAACCAGCGTGCTGGGTTTGGAGCCAATCGTCGGTGATGTCATAACATAGCGGCAAAAGCCGGGCCAGGTACTCCGGCGTGCGGTTGCTCGGTTGTAGAGTCTCGGCACTTCTGTATGATCACGCTCATCATCGCTCGAACACAGAGTCCGACCATGGCCAAAAAAATCCTCGTCATCCACGGCGCCGGCATGAACATGCGTGGCATCGCCCAGATAGAAATATTCGGCCCGCTGACGCTACCGGAATACGATGCCGCGATAACGGGTTATGCGGCCAACGCCGGTATCGACCTGGAGATCTTTCACTCAAACACTGAAGGGGCGGTGATCGATAAACTCTATGAAGCGCACGCCGAAGGCATCTATGGTGCGATCATCAATCCGGCCGGATTTACAACTGGCTATCCAGCGCTGTGTGCCGCGATCACGCAGGTGAGTTTTCCCGTCTACGAGCTGCACATGTCAAATCCAGCTGTGCGCGGTCGCATCTCGGATATTGGTCGCGTGACAAAGGGGGTGGTGTCCGGGTTTGGTATTGACGGGTATCGGCTGGCGATTGATGGTTTGTTGAGTCTGGATTGAGCGTTCCCGCATAGCCTGTTCGTGCAACGGCGTTCCTCCCACCACAAACCGGGTG
>CAZNIS010000158.1:0-8637 GCA_964573105.1 uncultured Granulosicoccaceae bacterium | reverse complement strand
GCGATCGCGGCGGGTTCTGGGAAGCCGCTACACGTTTGAAAGAAACAGCGGATAGCTGACTACCGGTCCGCCACAAGGTGTGCGCCTGCTCACTGTCGCCTGACGACTGGATCATCCAATGCCAGGCGATGTGTTTGCCGATTATCGGGCGGTTGTGGCTTGAGCTGTTCCGTCGCCGACTCTGATGAACTACTTGTCCCTTGCTGAGTTAGCATAGAAAAACCCTCACGACTTGTTCGCCCGACGGAGTCGCACTCCCACGAAAAGCACCGTGGGACCTGGTCTCCGACTGGGGAACGAATGTGGGCGCAGTACTTCCCCGAACAACAAGTTGGTACGTGCGCTTTGGCTTACGGCCCCTACGATGGTATCCACTGGTGACTGTTTATTCCGCGCTATGATCGACGGCTTGTCCCTTGCTGAGTTTGCAGAGAAAATCCCTCACGACTTGTTCGCTCGACGGAGTCGCACTCCCACGAAAAGCACCGTGGGACCGGGTCTGCGACCGGGGAAGGTGCTTGGTGGGAGTATCCGAATGTCTGATCAACGCAGAAGCAACACTCCATAATCACGGCGCAGTAATTTCCCTCCGCGTCCTTCGCGCGCTCTGCACCCTATGCGTTCAGGCTTTTGCTTTTCGCAACGCCAGCTACCGCCTGTTTTTGGGATCGACTTGAGACGAGAAGGCTGCAGGAAGTTCCTTCTAATGATTAAGCCCAAAAATATGGCCGAATTGGTTGAGCTTCGGGCATACTGCTGTTATGTGCATTTATTATGCACATGTTTATTGGATAGACAGACGGGGCCTTAAAGATTGAGCAGAGCATACAAAAAGCCGACGAACCTTTCTATCGATGATTCACTTTTGCGTGAGGCGCGGGCGCTCAATATCAATTTATCCAGGGCAGCCGAGAATGGTGTCAAGGCAGCTGTTCGAGAAGCGAAAACAAATCGCTGGAAGTCTGAAAACGCGGATGCAATTGAGAGCTCAAACGTATATGTAGATCAAAACGGTCTTCCACTGGAAGATTTTCGACGGTTCTAAGGTGCAATAGGATGCTTTTTTCGAACAAGCCTAATGAACCTGCGGCTCCACTAAGCCGCAACTTTAACTGGGTGCAGATTCACACGAGCTGCCATTGCAACCAGGGCGTCTATCGAGAACACACTAATATACCCACGACAAAGATCAACGACTCGTGAACGTTGCACTCCCATGCGATCCGCTGCTTCCTGTTGGGTAATTGCTTCGCTCTCTATGTAATGCCTAATGCAGTCCATCAATGCCGCTTTAATCCGTAGCTGCTCTGCCACACCGGGATCCTGTTCAACTGAATTAAATACCAAACCTTTGGTTATTTTTCTATCGGCCATTAAAATGTTCTAGCAGCTTTGTAGCGCTACGATCAGTTCCTTGTCACTTTCTGTTGTTCGCAGAGCAAAACCCTCACGACTTGTTCGCTCGACGGAGTCGTGCTCCCACGAAAAGCCTTGGTGTGATCTGGTCTCCGACCGGGGAATGAGTGCGGTAGGCCTTCCTATCCTGAACAGCATATGCACTCAACAGAACGAATGGCCAGCACCGAAAAGTCGTAGGGTTGATAAGCCTAAGCGCACCTACCGATTGGCAGCAAGTTGGTACGTGCGCTTTGGCTTACGGCCCCTACGATGGCATCAACTGTTGACTGTTTGTTCCGCGCTATGATCGGCTCCCTGTCCTTTGCCGAGTTAGCATAGAAAAACCCTCACGACTTGTTCGCTCGACAGAGTCGTGCTCCCACGAAAAGCCTTGGTGGGACCTGGTCTCCGACCGGGGAATGAGTGCAGTAGGCCTTCCTATCCTGAACAGCATATGCACTCAACAGAACGAATGGCCAGCACCGAAAAGTCGTAGGGTTGATAAGCCTAAGCGCACCTACCGATTGGCAGCAAGTTGGTACGTGCGCTTTGGCTTACGGCCCCTACGATAGGGCACGTCCGGGACACCATTTAGACGTGCCGTGAACAGCCATCACTACATATTCGGATAATTCGGCCCATCACCCCCCTGCGGCACCGTCCAGTTGATATTCTGCGATGGATCTTTGATGTCGCAGGTTTTACAGTGCACGCAGTTTTGAAAGTTAATCACGAACTTCTCGTCTACCACTTCATACACGCCCGCCGGGCAGTAGCGCTGTGCGGGTTCGGCGTATTGGGGCAGGTTTACTTTGATCGGGATATCGGCGTCTTTTAGTTTCAGGTGGGCCGGCTGGCTCTCTTCGTGGTTGGTGAAGGAATAGCTGACGTTGGTCAGGCGATCGAACGATAGTTTGCCATCGGGCTTGGGGTAGTCGATGGGTTGATGCTGCGATGCGGGCTCTGTGGCTTCTGCATCTGATTTGCCGTGGCTCAATGAACCCATCAGCGAAAATCCGAAGGTGTTGGTCCACATGTCGAAGCCGCCACCGATCAGTGAGGCAACCAGGCCATAGCGTGACCACAGTGGTTTGACGTTGCGTACTTTTTTCAGGTCGCTGCCGATGTCGCCTTCTCGCACGGCGGCCTCGTACTCGGACAGCTCATCACTCTGGCGGTCTTTTTTGATGGCATCGTGGGCGGCTTCTGCCGCGGCCTTGCCGGAGAGCATGGCATTGTGGTTGCCTTTGATGCGCGGCACGTTGACCATACCCGCTGAGCAGCCCAGCAGGGCCACACCGGGGGCCACCAGCTTTGGCATCGACTGCCAGCCGCCCTCGGTGATTGCGCGCGCGCCGTAGGAGATTCGCTCTCCCCCTTCCAGCAACTCGGCCACCATCGGGTGATGTTTGAAACGCTGGAATTCCATGTAGGGGAACAGGTGCGGGTTTTTGTAGTTCAGGTGAACGACGAAGCCAACGTAGACCTGATTGTCTTCCAGGTGGTAAATGAACGATCCACCGCCGGCATTTGAATTGAGCGGCCAGCCCATGGTGTGGGTGACGGAGCCTTCGCGATGTTTGGCAGGATCGACCTTCCAGATCTCTTTCATGCCAATGCCGTACTTTTGCGGCTCGACACCGTCGTCCAGTTTGTATTTGGCAATCACTTCCTTGGACAGGCTGCCGCGCACCCCTTCAGACAAAAACACGTATTTGCCGTGCAGCTCCATGCCGGGCTCGGTGTTTTCACCGATGGAGCCATCTTCCTCAAGGCCGAACACGCCAGCGACAATGCCTTTCACTTCGCCGTTGTCGCCATAGACCAGCTCTGAACAGGACATGCCGGGGAAAATCTCGACACCCAGTTCCTCGGCCTGCTCGGCCATCCAGCGACAGACATTGCCCATCGAGACGATATAGTTGCCGTGATTGTTCATCAGTGGCGGCATCGGGAAGTTGGGGATGCGAAACTGCCCGCTCTCGCGCAGCATGTAGAAGTTGTCGTCTTTGACGGGCACGTTCAGCGGGGCGCCCTTTTCTTTCCAGTCGGGCATCAGTGCATCGAGACCGCAGGGATCGAGCACAGCGCCGGACAATATGTGGGCGCCGACCTCTGAGCCTTTCTCAAGCACTACCACACTCAGATCAGCATCGAGCTGTTTCAGGCGGATGGCCGCAGACAAGCCGGCAGGCCCCGCGCCGACGATCACTACATCGTACTCCATCGACTCGCGTTCGATTTCGGCCATCATGTGCTCCTTCGTTTACCAGACGAAAAGTGAATATTAGAGACGGGTTATTGTTACAGCGAACGCCTGCCGCTCGCACTGAAAGTGCGCCGAAAAATACCATTCAAACGGCACGTGGGCAGTTACATTCCCACCACCGAAGGGAATCGCGACACATGGTTCGCATCTGCAAACCTTGCCACTTACCGGCGCCTGTTTTCAGGATCAGATACCTTTTATGTCTTCAAGTTGCAGTCAAAGCGCTTGTAAACGCTTAGCCACTTGAACGATGCCAAGTCTTGCCATATGCTATTGCCATATGTTTGTAACATTACTCGGTGCAATGCTATGTCAAACGAAAGGCAGGTTCGGCTGTTCCGAAACGGTGTCAATCAAGCCGTCCGTATCCCGGTTGAGTTCGAGATGGCTGGCACTGAGGCCATCATGCGAAAGGAAGGTGACAAATTAATACTGGAGCCGGTCAAGGGGGACCGACTGGCAGCCCTGCTCGATAGCTGGGAACCGATCGAGGAGCCATTTCCCGACATTGACGATGACTTGACAGGGTCGCTTGATGAGCCGAGGTTTGAGTCGTGACGATAACCTATATGCTCGACACCAATGCGGTGTCAGCGATGATGCGGGACCCGCGCGGATCGGTTGGAACACGTATACGCCAGGTGGGTACTGACAAGATCTGCTGCAGTGTTGTTGTAGCCAGTGAATTGAGATTCGGGGCTGCAATCCATGCTTCTGGAATCTGGATAAAGCGTGTTGAGGAAGCGCTATCGGCCCTGAAGGTTCTTCCGCTGGAGCAACCGGTTGATGTGCACTATGGGCAAATACGCGCGCAGCTCAAAATGGCCGGTGAGATGATCGGGGCAAACGATCTTTTCATCGCCGCTCATGCGCTATATGAGGATCTAACGCTAGTCACTGCAAATGAACGGGAATTTCAACGCGTCGATGGGTTGAAGGTTGAGAATTGGGAGGCAAGTGATGGATAGCGACGTGCAGGGTCAAGCTCTACCCGCTTTTCTCTGACCAGGACGCTACACCAGCGATTCGCGTTGATCGGCAAGCCAAACCCGGACGACTTCGCTATTGGATAACTCGATCGCGCGATCGTACGCTTGCATTGCGCCGGCAACATCGACGGGATCGGCGCGTGATAGCAAATAGGCTTTCGTCGCCCAATAGGGCTGGAACCGATCAATAGCTTCAGGTTCCAGTTGTGCAAGCGCAGCCAGCCCGGCACCTGCGTTTGTCGCCCTGCCAATCGCCGCTGCCCTTGAAACGGCAGCACCCAGCGATGGCTTAATGGTGTTCAATGCATCGTGTAGTTGGGCGATCATCGTCCATTTGTTATCCATCTCTTCCTCGCTTGCACTGTGCAGCCACTGAATATTGGCCTCCAGTTGAAATCGCCCAACCGTTTCTGTTTGGCGGCCGCGCGCCGCAAATACTTTCGCGCGCTGCAACAGCGATGAATCCCATCGTGATCGATCCTGTTGTTCCAGTGGTACGTAACATCCGTCCACCACCGACGCATCCAGCCGCGCAATGGAAAAACACAACAGCGCATGCAGGTTCAGCACCTCAGACTCCTGGGGGAGCAGTTCAGCCAGCAGGCTGCTCAGGAACAGGGACTCATGCACCAGATCATCATCGGATTCTTCGGCCCTGGCGATGGCATAGGCACCGTAAACGGCTTCCAATACGCTGTCGAGCCGTTCTGCCATCTGCGACTGCTCGGGCAATGAAAACGGGATATTGGCCACTTTAATCTTTCGCTTGGCTCGGACCAGCCGTTGCGCAATGGTCGATTCCGGGATAACAAAGATGCGTGCGATATCACGCGCCTCAATCCCCAGCACGGTTTGCAGCATCAGCGGCGTACGGATCGATTCATCGATCGCCGGATGTGCGCACACAAACAGCAGTTGCAATCGTTGATCGGGTAGTTTCGTTGAATCATCACCCTGGGCAATCATGGAATCCAGTTCCTCTATTGAATGGGTAGTCAGCCTTGATTCAGCGCTTCTGGCTCTGTCTATATTCCAGTTTTTGGCTGTTTTTATAAGCCAGGCTTCCGGATGATCAGGAATGCCCGCCTCGGGCCAGCGGCGCAGCGCCTGCTCGAACGCATGGGCAAGGCAATCCTCTGCAAAGCTGATGTCACCAGTCCTACTGGAGATCACAGCGATGCACTTACCGTAAGACTCGCGAGCGACCTGCTCGATCGCTGCGCGAGTTTCCTGTTGCCCGGAATTCACCTGTCAGGCGTGTGGGTTGCCGCCTTGGGGCATGGCTGAGGCCCGTATTTCTATCGTGCCATAGTGAACTGCCGGACATTTCTCAGCCCAGGCCAGTGCCGCGTCCAGATCCGGCACATCAATGGCAAAGGTGCCGCCCAGCTGCTCTTTGGTATCGGCGTGCGGACCATCCTGAACGGTTTTGGTACCACCGGTGAGAGAAAGCGTGGTTGCGGTGGAACTGGGTTGCAGCCAGTCGGTGTCGATCAATACACCGGCTTGCTGCAGTGCGCCGATGTATTCGCCAAAGGCTTTCAGACTTTCAGCCATTTGGGCTTCGGTCACGTTGGCAAACTGAGATTCGTCACTGTAGAGTAAGAATGTGTATCGCATTGTGTTTCCCCTTAGAAATTAGTGTTTTCGGATTAACTTTGTAGTATCAGCTGACAGCGACAACATTCGCCAGATTGACCAGACCGCGCTCGTACGTCTTGCCCAACATTTTATCGAGAAAAAGCCCAAACACCCGGCCGACAGGATTAATACCGAAGTCAGCGCGCGTCGACCAGGTGACTCTGGTGCCGTCGCCCTGATCTTCCAGGCGAAAGGTCTGAATCGGTTTGCCCATCGCGCCAAGGTCAATCTGCATGGTTACCTGGCTGTTCTGCTCGGCCTCGATAATCGTCTGTGTGCCCTTACCTTCCTTGCCGTTGAAAGCGAAACCGGAGCCGACGCCATTTTCCGGGCCGAACAGCTCGATCGTCAGCTCGGGATCGGCATCGCAATAGGGGTTGAAACGCTGAAACCCCTGGCTCGATGCGATCAGCGGGTAGATGGTATCAGCGTTGGCGTTGATCACGGCACTTCGGGTCACTGTCGTAGCGGAAGGCAATGCATAACAAACGAGCAGCAGCACAGCGATTATCCCGGCGACCAGAAGGGCGATAGTGGTGAGTGTCATGGGTGTTTCTCCTTATCCTGTTTGAAGAGAGCAACATTGCTCTCAGCAGGTAAGACGAGATTCCCAGGGGTCAATCGACAATTGCGCTAAATTTTTTTTAAAAAATTTTATCTTTATACATTTCAATACCTTATAGTCGTTTCAACGCTGCTTCCAAAACGTTCGTCAGGCATCGAAGCCACCGCAAACTGGAACAACTGGAAAAAGCCGCCCGAAGGCAGTTCGCCCATTTGCTTGCCAGGATGGGTCTGGACCGAGGCATTTGGTGGCACCTAACAAGGCGTCGCTAACCAGGCGCAGCAACCCACAGCGTCCCAGAACAGCCACCTGAGTCATTACGGCGTACAAAACCGACGCACCATGCCTAATGCTATTCTTGTTTGAGCGAATTACTTGTTGAATTAGTCAGGGTCTACTGCAGGAGTTTGGCATCGATCGAATCGAATCCCCCAGAAAAGGAAAAATTCGGCACCAATACAGCTTATATACCAGACGAATAACTGCCCTTCACGAAACAACTACTACTACTGCTCAAAACAATATAACCGTTTAAGTTCAGTACAATCAGCGGTGAAGTTCCGATGCGTCCAATATTCTGGATGATTCGTTGTTATTCCAAAGGCCCCGGGATATACAGTGGCAGTGGAAGTCCAGTTATTACATGACTGTCCGAAAACGGCACCACCGGTGCGCCAAGTGTCAGACCAAACGGTATCATCGATTTCGCCTCCCAATTTCTCAGTAATATTGATCGGGAATTCTGGCGGACTACTGGTTAGATCGGAATAACTATCTGCAACAACTCTTCCATCCAGCAGAATATACGGCGTTTCATTCTGAGTAAAGCTATTGGACGGCGAAGTATCACCGGCACTCATCCATGCTTTAAAACTACCTGACAGACCGGCATTATCAGCGGCCTGTTGACAGATATCATCGCCGCCACTAAGGCCACCCAAATTTCCGGTGAAACTCTCATCCGTAACAAAGACGAACTGGGAAAGATATTCGGTACTGAATAAGTGCCAGGGTTGAGCCAGTTCCCCATCATAGGAAAAGATCGCCCAATACCCATCCCATGGTTTCAACACTTGCTGCAAGCTGCTATCGACCGATCGATAGGCGCCTGCAAAGCTGTTGTACACGAACATTGCAGACGATATTTTCGAATCAACGGGGTTTGCAATATTGCAAGGCATGATCTCGGTGCAATTTGTTGATTCATTACTCACTTGCATTTCACTATAGCGAAGCTTTTCTGTCGCGGGATTACCCAGCAGGTTCCAATTCGTTTGGTAGTCGATTGATTGCCGATAACAGGGGTTATCAATACAATTGTCCGAGTCAATTCCTTTAGCTTTCTGGCTACCATCTGGAGCACTAAGCAACACGGGCTCAGTAGAAATAAACCAGAACCCGGAACCAGCATCGGGTGCTGGATCCGTAGCGGTCAGTTGCTCATACCCGCCCGCCAGCTCATCATAGCGCCAGGCCGACCACTCATTGTCCAACAATACCTGGTCGCCGAAAAGATCTGCAAGCGTTGCATCTGTTGGCAGATCACAAGGCAGCGTAAGCAGATGCCAGGTGTCGATATCCGAAATCATCCTACTGTGCTCAGCAGGGGAACAATTATCTGCAACATCATCCGTTACGGTAATCAACACGTTCGCTACCTGACTGTTGCCATACTGATCGCTGGCCGATACTTGAACCGAATAGGTATTGTCAGTTGCCACGCCACCCGGCCTCTCAAAATCCGGTAGCACGTTGAAGGTGACGATCCCCGTGTT
>CAZNIS010000157.1:0-8671 GCA_964573105.1 uncultured Granulosicoccaceae bacterium | reverse complement strand
ACCTGCGACCTTCGGGTTATGAGCCCGACGAGCTGCCAGACTGCTCCACCCCGCAACTGATCCGAAGATTCTAGTTGCTCTGCATCAATAATACAAGCATTGAGACGATAAAATTTTCCCGCCGGCAGTGTCAGCTAAATGCAGCGATGCAGGCCGCCATAATCCAGCCCGGGAACAGGCCAAACATAAGCAGGGCAACGCCGTTCACGGTCAGTCCGGCACTGACATCGAGCGGTGCCAATACCGGCTGGGGCTCGATGGGATCATCAAAGAACATGTACTTGATTACGCGCAGGTAGTAGAACGCACCGACGACCGAAAACACCACTGCGATCACCGCAAGCCAGGTCAGCCCGGCAGACACCACCGAACTCAGCACCACGAGCTTGGCGTAAAAACCGACCGTCGGCGGAACCCCGGCCATCGACACCATAACGACCATCATGACAAACGCGTACACCGGGTTGCGTCGGAACAGGCCACGCAGATCGGTCAGTAAATGGATGTCTACGCCGTTGCGATCCATCACCAGAATGACACCGAACGCCGCCATGCTGGTCAGCGCGTAAGTGATCGCGTAAAACATTGACGCCGAGTAGCCTTCGGCCTGACCGGACAACACGCCGAGCAGAATGAAGCCCACGTGAGAGATGGTGGAATAGGCGAGCATGCGCTTGATCGATACCTGCGCAATTGCGATCAGATTGCCCAGCACGATGGACAACAGCGCCAGGATTACCAGCATGCTCTGCCAGCTGTCGTGTGCAGTACCGAGCCCGTCGACCAGAAAGCGAATCGCCAGCGCGAACGCAGCCATTTTTGGCGCGGCGGAGATATACAAAGTGACCGAGGTCGGTGCGCCGTCATAGACGTCAGGCACCCACATGTGAAACGGCGCTGCGCCAAACTTGAACGCGATGCCGGCCACCACGAACGCCAGCCCGAACACAGCAGCAGAGCTTGAAGAGTCAGCCGCCAGCGCTGCAGCAATATCGCTGAATACCAAGCTGCCAGAGGCACCGTAGATCATCGAAATACCGTACAGCAGCAGACCGGACGCCAGCGCACCGAGAACGAAATATTTCATCGCCGCTTCGGCACAGCGAACGTCATTGCGGTTCAGCGCCGCCAGTGCATAGAGCGACAACGACAAAAGCTCCAGACCGAGATAGAGCGTCAGCATGGTAGCTGAAGACACCATGATCATCATGCCGAGCACGCCACTGAGCGCCAGTGTGTAGTATTCACCGGCAGTGATGCCGCGATCGTTCACGTAATCGCGTGAGTACAGCAACACACCGATCGAGACAATCACGATCCAGCTCTTCAAAACCGAGCCCATCGTATCCATCACGAAGCTGCCGCCAAAAGCGGTGGCGCTGACATCAGGCGTGGCCGCCCAGGTGAGCACCAGCGTGCAAAGCAGCGCTACCTGCGACAACGCATAGGTCAGCCGGCGCCCCTCTCTGCTGTAGAGATCACAGACAAGGATGCCGCAGATAGCACACAGCAAGAATATTTCGGGACCTACAAGAGCCAGATTATCCAAAGTCGTTCTGCCGGTTAGAGTTTGGATGTGGTGACATGCTGCACCAGATTTTCAATGGTTGCGTGCATGACATCCACCATCGGTTGCGGCCACAACCCAAAAAACAACACCATGACGGCCAACAACGCGAGCATGATGGTCTCGCGTCTGTCGACGTCGCTGAGCGCTTCAACGTTCTCGTTCGCTACCTCGCCAAACAGCACGCGCTTGACCATCCACAAGGTATAAGCGGCACCGAGGATCAGCGTAGTGGCGGCCAGAAACGCAAACCAGAAGTTGGCCTTAAAGCTGGCCAGAATGACCATGAACTCGCCAACAAAGCCTGACGTACCTGGCAGTCCGGCGTTGGCCATCGCAAAGAAAACCATAAATGCCGCGAACACTGGCATGGTATTCACCACCCCGCCGTAGTCGGCAATCTGGCGCGTATGCATGCGATCGTAAATAACGCCGACACACAGGAACATCGCCGCCGATATAAACCCGTGCGAAATCATTTGCACCATCGCACCTTCGAGTCCGAGTTGCGCGGTGCCGACGGACTCAGGCGCCGCATCGGCAAGAATGCCAAACATGATAAACATCCCCAGGGTGACAAAACCCATGTGGGAGATCGAAGAATAGGCAATCAGCTTTTTCATATCAGACTGGGCCAGCGCGACAAAGCCGATGTAGACCACCGCAATCAGCGATAACAGGATCATCAGCCACGCCAGCTGCATGCTGGCATCCGGCACGATCGGCATGCTGAAGCGTAAAAATCCGTAGCCACCCATCTTCAGCATGATGGCCGCCAGCACTGCCGAGCCTGCTGTGGGTGCCTCAACGTGCGCATCAGGCAACCAGGTGTGCACTGGCCACATCGGAATCTTGACCGCAAACGCGATGAAGAATGCGAAGAAAATCAACGTTTGCGCGCCCGATGTCAACGGCATCTGGTGGAAGTCGGCGATCGAGAAACTTCCAGATCCGTGATACAGGTAGATCAGCGCGATCAGCATGAATACTGAACCGAGAAAGGTGTACAGGAAAAATTTGATCGTCGCGTAGACGCGCCGCGGTCCACCCCACAGCCCGATGATCAGAAACATCGGCAACAGTGTCGCTTCAAAGAAGATATAAAAAAGAATCGCGTCGGTGGCAGCAAACACCCCGACCATCAGGCCGGTCATGATTTGAAAAGCTGCCAGGTACAGCGGCAGATTGTCTTCAATCACCCGCCACGCAGAGATCACGACAATGATGTTGATAAACGTGGTGAGCATGATCAGCGGCAGCGCTATGCCATCAATGCCGAGCGCGTAGTTGATATCGAACGCCGGCAGCCACGGCACGCTCTGAACAAACTGCATGTCGGCGGTGCTGGTATCAAACCCGGAATACAACCCGAGGCTTGCCAGAAAGGCCGCCACTGCGACGAACAAGGACACGCCGCGGCATCTCTCTTCGCCGGCAAACAACACGGCGAATCCACCCAGAATGGTCAACCAGATTATTATGCTTAAGATTGGCATCGTCAGTGTCGTTCTAAGCGCTAAAGATAAAAACGGACAGCAACGCCAGCAATCCAACGATCATTGCAAACGCATAGTGAAAGAGGTAGCCGGTTTGCAACGTGCGGATAATCGTTGAAATCAATCCGATACCATTTGCGGTGCCATTGACCATGACACCGTCGATCAATTTCACATCGCCAATTTTCCAGAGCCGGTCCGCCACCTCGCGGGCGCCGCCAGCAAACACTTTCTCGTTGAAAGCGTCAAATCCGTATTTGTTGTCGAGCACGCGATGCACCGCGGAAAATTTCTCGGCAAACCAGGTGGCGATAGAAGGTTTTTGCAGATGGATGTACCAGGCTGCTACGGCACCTGCCAGCGCCAGATACAAGGCCGGAGTTGCAAACCCGTGCATGACGAACGCAAACGGGCCGTGGTAGTTCTCACCCAGTGCGGCGAGTACATCGTGTTCAGGAGCCACCTGTATCGCATCGCCAAAAAAACCACCGAACAGCATCGGGCCGATCGTCATTGCGCCGAGGATCACAGAGGGAATCGCCAGCAGAATCAATGGAACGGTCACCACTTTTGGCGTCTCGTGGCAGTGCTCACGCGTGTGCTCATCCATTCGCGTCTCGCCGTGAAACACCAGGAAAAACATTCTGAAGCTGTAGTACGCCGTGATAAACACACCGAGCAATACGCAAAGGTAGGCGAATGAAGCACCGGTGATCTGCGAGTGGTGAACCGCCTCGATAATCGCGTCTTTAGAGAAGAACCCCGAGAAACCCGG
This sequence comes from uncultured Granulosicoccaceae bacterium, assembly GCA_964573105.1. GTDB lineage: Bacteria > Pseudomonadota > Gammaproteobacteria > Granulosicoccales > Granulosicoccaceae > CAKZSB01. Next base: position 4,833 of record CAZNIS010000157.1, on the reverse strand, counting down.
AAAACCGATGAGGGCCAGCGTGCCGACCAGCGAAGTCCAGTAGGTGATCGGCATGTACTTTTTCAGTCCGCCCATCTTGCGAATATCCTGCTCGTGGTGCAGCGCGATAATCACACTGCCGGCCGCCAGGAACAGCAGCGCCTTGAAGAAGGCGTGAGTCATCAGATGGAAAATCGCCGCGCCATAGGCAGATGCGCCAAGCGCGACTGTCATGTAGCCCAACTGGGACAGCGTCGAGTAGGCAACCACGCGCTTGATGTCGTTTTGCACAATGCCGATCAAGCCCATCAACAGCGCGGTCAACGAACCGATGATCAACACAAAGCTCAGCGCGGTCTCGGACATTTCGAACAGCGGTGACATACGCGCGACCATGAAAATACCGGCCGTCACCATGGTAGCTGCGTGAATCAATGCGGAGATTGGCGTCGGGCCTTCCATTGAGTCGGGCAGCCAGACGTGCAACGGGATTTGTGCCGACTTGCCCATCGCGCCGATAAACAGGCAAATACAAGTGACGGTCATCACCGACCAGGCAACGCCGGGGATGATCTCCATCGTCTGCCCGGAGACGCCAGGAGCGGCGGCAAACACCTCGGTGTAGTTGAGGCTGCCCATGTACATCAGCACCGCGGCGATGCCAAGCAAGAAGCCAAAGTCGCCCACACGGTTGACCAGAAACGCCTTGAGATTGGCAAAAATCGCGGTAGGCTTTTTGTACCAGAAACCAATCAACAGATAGGACACCAGCCCCACGGCTTCCCAGCCAAAAAAGAGCTGCATGAAGTTGTTGGCCATCACCAGCATCAACATGGCGAAGGTAAACAGCGAGATGTAACTGAAGAAGCGCTGATAGCCTGGATCGTCGTGCATGTAGCCGATGGTATAAATGTGCACCATCAGCGACACGCTGGTGACCACCGTCATCATCACCACAGTCAGGCGATCAACCAGAAATCCAACCTCAAACTTGATACCGCCGGAGACCATCCAAGTATAGATGGTCTCGTTGAAGACTTTGGCGTCATCACCCAGCTGGTGAATCAGCGCGATCAGCGAGAAGAGGAATGCAATCGCGACCCCGGCAATGGCGATCCGGTGCGAGTTCGTACGTCCGAGTTTTCGCCCGAAAAAGCCACAGGCGATCGCACCCGCCAAAGGCGCCAGCGGGGTGAGTATGTACAAGAGTTTCATCACTACCCCTTCAGGTCGTCGAGATCGGACACGTTGATCGTGCCCCGATTTCTAAACAGCACAACCAGAATAGCCAAGCCGATCGCAGCTTCTGCGGCAGCCACCGTGAGAATAAAGAAAACGAAGACCTGCCCTGCTGTGTCGCCGGTGAAATGTGAAAACGCTATAAAGTTCATATTCACCGCGAGCAGCATCAACTCGATGGACATCAGGATGATGATAATGTTTTTGCGGTTCAGAAAAATGCCAGCCACGCTCAGGCCGAACAGCACCGCGCCAAGGGTGAGGTAGTGCGAGAGCGGTATCATTTCGACTCCTGATTCCCGGAATCCATGCTGACAATTCGCAGCCGATCCTGTTTACGTACCTGCACCTGCTCACCAGGTCGCTGATACTTGGTGTCCGGTCGACGTCGCATCGTCAGCGCGATCGCCGCGATGATCGCAACCAACAGTATTACGGCGGCAATCTCAAACTGCAGCAGGTAGTCGGTGTACATCGCCATGCCCAGTTCCTCGGTGTTGCTGTACTCCGCTGGCTTGGGCACTGGCGCCGGGAAATTCTCGGCAGAGAACCACTTGTTGCTGATCAGCAGCACCATTTCGCCGACGATCAATGCCGCCACCAGGCCACCCAGCGGCAGGTAACGGGTAAATCCCTCCCGCAATGGCGACAGGTTAATATCGAGCATCATCACGACAAACAGGAACAGCACCATCACCGCCCCCACGTAGACCAGCACCAGTGTGATGGACAAAAACTCCGCCTCCATCAACATCCAGATAATCGCGCTGTTGAAAAACGCCAGCACCAGAAACAGCGCTGCCTGCACCGGGTTGCGCGTGGTGATGACGCCGACAGCGGCACCGACCAGAATCAGCGACACCACCCAGAAGAGAAAGACTTTGAATTCCATGCCCGACCCCTTTAGCGATACGGCGCGTCGGCCGCGCGGTCGGCGGCGATCTGCGCTTCGAATTTGTCGCCGATGGCCAGCAGCTTGTCTTTGGTCATGATCTGCTCACCGCGATTTTCAAAGTGGTATTCGAACACGCGCGTCTCGACGATCGAATCGACCGGGCAGGCCTCCTCGCAGAAGCCGCAGAAGATGCATTTGAAAAGATCGATGTCGTAGCGCGTGGTGCGACGGGTGGAATCGTCTCGCTCTTCGGACTCGATGGTGATCGCCAGTGCCGGACACACCGCCTCACACAGCTTACAGGCGATGCAGCGCTCTTCACCGTTGGGGTAACGACGCAGCGCATGCAGACCGCGAAACCGAGGCGACTGCGGTGTTTTTTCTTCCGGATACTGAATGGTTATCTTGTTGGCAAACAGATAGCGACCGGTCAATTTCATGCCCTTGAGCAGCTCAAGCAACATGAAGCTCTTGATGTAGCTTTTAACGTTTCCAGTCATATCAGGCTGCCCGCAGTGCGAACCAGGGTTCGATTTCCAACAAGATGGCCACCGCCTCCACCGCGATCCAGACGATGGTCACCGGAATGAAAACTTTCCACCCCAATCGCATGATCTGATCGTATCGATAGCGCGGAAACGTGGCGCGAAACCAGAGAAAGAAAAACAGCATCAACGCCACTTTGAGGAAAAACCAGATCATGCTGTCGGGCAGGAAGCCGACCGGAGACAACCAGCCACCGAGAAACAGCACGCTGGTCAGTGCCGCGATCATGATCATGTTGGCGTATTCGGCGAGAAAGAACAGCGCGAAGGCCATTCCCGAGTAGTCGACGTGAAAGCCCGCGACAATCTCTGATTCGCCTTCGGCGACATCGAAGGGCGCGCGGTTGGTCTCGGCTACACCGGAGATGAAATAAACCAGAAACAAAGGCAACAGCGGCAACCAGAACCAGTGAAACAAATTACCTTCCTGGGCGCGGACGATATCGCCGAGGTTGAGGCTGCCACTGACCATCAACACACCGACCAGTGCAAAGCCCATGGCGATTTCGTAGGCGACAATTTGTGCCGCTGAACGCATGGCGCCGAGGAAAGCGTATTTCGAGTTAGACGCCCAGCCTGCGACAATCACACCGTAGACACCCAGCGAGGTCAAAGCGAGCACGTAGAGCAGCCCGGCGTTGACGTCGGCGAGCACGGCAGTATCGTTAAATGGAATCACAGCCCAGGCTGCAAACGCCGGCGCCAGCGACAAAATAGGTGCAATCAGAAACAAGAAACGATGCGAGTTGGTCGGGACGATGACCTCTTTGGTCAGCAGCTTGAGTACGTCAGCGATGGGCTGCAACAAGCCCTTCCAGCCGACGCGATTCGGACCGTTGCGCACCTGAATAGCACCGATGACTTTGCGCTCTGCATAGGTCAGGTAGGCCACGCTCAACAGCAGTGGCACCATGATCAGCAGTACTTTCAGGACGGTGACAATGACGTACAGCAAACTGTCGAAGAAACCCATCGATTAGCTCCCTGTGACGCGCAGCGGCGCACCCAGCGCCCCGAAGCCGGCAACGTCCTGCCCGCCCAGTGGCAACCACGCGGAACCCGCCGGGACGCCATCATCGCGAACCGCCTTGAGCACGATCGTCTGCCCGTGCTGTTCGACATTGACTACTGCGTCGTCCTGCAAACCGAGCCGTTCCAGATCGCTGGCGTTCAGCGCAATCACCCCCTGACGCGCGTCGGCTGAGCGCTGCAGCGAGCCTGCCCGGCGAACCAGCATGTCAGCACGCAGTGCCGGCAAGTCACCATTGCGAATCAGTTCACCGTTGCCACCCGCCGCCGAGTGATCGGCAAACAGATCAGCATCGATCGACAGTCGATTGTCGAGCGCCAGATCGCGACAGTGATTCTTGAGTTCGGCGCGAATGTCGTCGACGGACTGATAGTCAAAACCGTCGGCTCCAAGTTGATTGCCAAGCACGCGAAGGATCTTCCAGCCGGGCCGCGCTTCGCCTGGCGGCGCCACGGCGCCGTTGAACATCTGCCAGTTGCCACTGGCGTTAACGAACGTGCCTGCAGTTTCGGCAAAACAGGCCGCCGGCAGGATCACGTCAGCGTGATCGAGCATTACCTTGCTGACGTGACTGGTGATCACAATGCTGTTATCCACCGCCTTCAGGGTTTGCTGCGCCTGGGCGCTATCCGGATGTTCAAAGCCCGGCTCTGTCCCCATCAGCAACATGCACTTGAGCGGACGGGCTAGCATCTGCCCGGCACTTAGCCCGACATTGTCGCGAGCGTTGCCGGCAACGCCACGATGCGGCAGACAACCGGCAAGCCAGGCCCCGGCCGTGTTGCCACTCTCGGGTAGATATCCCAGTCGCGCACCGGTTTGCTCGGCGATCGCGCTGGCCAGCGCGCGCAACGCCGCGTAGTTCGCGTGCATCACCGACGAATTGCCCAGCAGCACGGTGGCAGCTTTGCCATTGGCAAGGCTCTGCGCGATGGCGCGGTGCTGTTCGGAAACCTCAAGGTTACCGGCGATGTCTCGCACCCAGCCGTGATCGCTACCGGCAGCCAGTGCCACTGCGGCAACGTGCGCGAGTTGCTGTTGCCCCGGACCCGCCAGTTGCGCAAGACAATCGAAGTGCATGTCGTACACACGCGAATTGATCAGGCTGACTTGAGCGCCTTTGAGTGCGGCCATTCGCAGTCGCA
>CAZNIS010000156.1:0-8994 GCA_964573105.1 uncultured Granulosicoccaceae bacterium | reverse complement strand
TCGGGCAGATGTCTTGAATGCGATTGACTGTCTGCTGGTCAAGCCCGATCTGGTGACATTGGCCACGAAAATGAATGACGAATCGTTCGGCCGAGTCAATCAGAATCTGCTGGCGCTTGCCGCGAAAGGTGACGTGATCAACGGGTTGATCGGTCGATCTGGCCCGGTGTCGCGAACGTTAGTTGATATTTTATTGTTGAGTAGCGATGCACAATCTCTGGTGGACAGGGCCAGCGGTGACGACAAATTGTGCAAAACGTTGTTTACTGATCCCAAAGACGTGCACGATTCACGGGTAGTTGAAGTTGTGGACCGCAAGCGTGAGATTGTCAATACCCAGTGTCAGCGATTGGGTGTGCAGGTCTAGTGTGCAAGAATCTGTTGTGGGAAGGTGTAACCGAATACACCGTAAACGCTAATGTTACCGGGGAGTGTTGAGAGATGAGCGATCCTAAAAATCCGGAAGGTGTAACCGAAGTCAGTGATGTGGAGCTGTCGGAAGATGAGCTTGATCAGATTTCCGGCGGTGTTGGCAAGATGACCCGCCGTCCTTATACAGAAACTGACAGTCGTGGCAAACAAAATGGTGATCTCGAAAGAAACCATGGAAAAATACCGGCGTTAAAAGGCGGCACCATCGACAAGTTTAAATAGTGGTGGCTTCTGGCTGTAACGTGTCTTCCGGGACGCGTTTCAGATATCCGCCAGGATGGTTTCAGGTTGAATATGTTGTGGGAGGGTGTACTCATGTACACCGTAAAAATTTGTTGTTACCAAGGAGTGTTGAAAGATGAGCGATCCCAAAAAACCGGAAGATGTAACCGAAGTCAGTGATGTCGAGCTGTCAGAAGATGAGCTTGATCAGATTTCCGGAGGTGTCGGTAAGATAACCCGCCGTCCGTCCGGTTTTCTCAAAATTGGTGATATTGTGAAGGAAGGCTTTGATACCAAGATCCCGGATTTGAAGAACGGGAAAATAGAGTCGTTGAAGTAGCGGCGAAGCTGGCTGCGACGTGCTATCAACGACACGTCGCAGTCGTTTTACCCGGTAGACGAATTTTGAAATACGGCTGACTGTTTATTTATCCGCGCGCAAGGCGCTCGGGGCAAGCAGGCAAGGTGGTCGCCGATGAATTCTGTAGCTTTGTAAAAAGTCTCATCGCGTAGTTGTTGCGGGCTACTGGCTCGATTGCTCCAGATAACCCAGATCGGCAAACGACAAGCCCAGATCGCGACCAATCGCGGTGGCCTCTGCGATGTTGCGGCTGACGTCTCCCGGTTGATGTGCGTCTGAGTTGGCGATGACGGTTATTTTGTAATCGCTTGCCAGTTCCCAGAACGGCAGCCACGGGTACATACAGCGCAGGCCATCCTCGGTAGCAATTTTCGGTTTGCGCAACCCGTAGCCATTTATTTCCAGCGGGATCTGCAGTGACTCTGCAGCGGATAAAATATCCTTTGACGCACTGATCGCGTTGGCGTCCCAGCGGTGGTAGCAGTTACCGAATAGATCCGGGTGCGCCATAAATGCGAACAGCTTTGACTCCATCGATTCAATAAAGTAGTCGGCGTAGGCGCGCAGACCTTTTGGCGTATCTGCTCCACCGTAACTGCCAACCCATTCGCCGTCGAGCGGAAAATAATGTGCCGCACCGATCAGGTACGCAAACCGGTGTTGACCCAGTAGCGTATCTTCGAAAAAGCTGTGGTACTCGGGCGCGTATTCACACTCGGCACCTTTTAGAATTTTAAGCTCCGGGAAGGCATCGATAGCGGCATCTATTGCTGCGATGTAGTTGGGCAGTTCCGCGACAGGCATTCTTATATGCGGCCAGCGATCATCAGGAAGTGCGGTGTGATCAGAAATCCCCAGCACCTCCAGGCCCTGGGCGAGGGCCGCGCGACAGTAGTCAGTCACATCATCGGTGGCATGCTTACAGCGGTAGGTGTGCGTGTGATAGTTGCGGGTGATCTTCATTCAGGTGCCTGTCCGGTTAGTCTGCTTTCGTCAGGTGCCAGTTATGGCAGGATTTTTCGGGCGAGATCCAGCAGCATGTGATCGCTGCCGCGTGCGCCAACCAGAGATAAACCAACGGGTAGGCCATTGCAGTTGCCCAGTGGCAGGGTGACTTCAGGCAGTCCACCAAGGCCTGCGATGCTCAACAGGCAAATTGCCTGATAGCGATAGGTCACTTCCATGGTGTCGGTTGAGGTGCCTTTGAGCGGCGCCACTCTGGGAGAGGTGGGCAGGCAGAGTACGTCACCCGGGCCAATCAGTTTGTCCAGGTGCTGTTGCACGGTTTGTCTGAAGTGTCGCGCGTCATCTGCCTGGCTCGCGGTGACCGTTTTTGCAAAAGCCACGCGTTCGTTGATGCCGGGGCCGAATTGCGGATTGTGCTGTTCGATCCAGCTGCCAAGGCTCTGCCAGATTTCGTAGCCCTGGATGGTGCGAAAACACTCCATAAACGGGCCAAGCCCTGCGTCATCGGCAGCGACGGTAACCGTTTGCGTGTTGGCAAAGTGTTGCGCTACCTGGCTGACTGGCGTTTGCAACGCGTCGGCGATCTCGCGCTCAACCAGTTTAAAACAATCATCTGCAATCAGCAGGCGGGCGGGAGATCCATTTGACGCGGGCACATCCAGCAACACCTGGCCAGCCGCCTGCAACGTTTTAGTTGTGCGCGCAAACCATCCGACGGTATCGAACGATGGGGCAAACGGAATTACACCGCTGGCCGGTACTGCGCCGTGAGTTGGACGCATGCCGAGGATGCCGCAGTAACTGGCGGGCAGCCTGACTGAGCCCGCGCAGTCGGTGCCGATCGCAATGTCGGCAAGATTCGCGGCGACGGCAACCACCGACCCGCTGGAGGAGCCGCCGGCGACGCGCGATGCGTCGACTGGATTGACCGGCGTGCCATAGTGTGCGTTTTCCCCGGTCAGGCTGTAGGATAGCTCGTCGGAGATGGTGCGGCCGACGATGCTCGCGCCGCTGTTGAGCAACCGTTCCACCACAGCGGCATGGCTGCTGGCCGGGCTATGACTCGCCAGCCAGTCGGGCTGACCAAAGCCGGTGACGGTGTCGGCGATATCCATCACGTCCTTGATCGCGGTAGTGTGGTTGTCGAGGACGCCGGATTGGGTCGGTGCCAGTGCTACCGGGTTGGCGGTGCAAAAAGCGCCGAATGCGTTGTCTGTGATTGTGCTGGCCATTGAGATGGGTTCTCCTGATTGCACGCTATTCACTCGAGCCCGATCGGGTACGTGCGCGGTGTAAGGTGACAGGTATCCATGGCGGCTGCAAGGCGACCGGTCAATCGCTCTGTGCAAACAACTGCGCCAGGCGACAACTGCCGCTGCGCAGGCACTGATAAGTGGGATTCAGGTTTGGAGGAAAATTTATGTCTGACGTCAATCAGCTAACGATCACGCAGGCGCGTGCGAAAATGGCTGGCGGTGAGCTGTCATCCGCTGAGTTAGTGCGCTCGTGCCTGGATAGAATCGAGGCACGTGAATCGGTGGTCAAGGCCTGGGCACATCTGGATGCCGATGCAGCGATGGCGCAGGCCGAACTTGCCGACCAACAGACGGCAGCGGGCAATGCAACCGGCGCGCTCCATGGTATACCGCTTGGCATTAAAGATATTTTTGATGTGGCAAACATGCCGACGGCGGCAGGTACGCGCGCCTATCCGCGGCGCACCGCCGAGCGCGATGCCGCATCGGTTGCCAGGCTGCGCGAGGCCGGTGCTATCGTGCTTGGCAAGACGGTGACCACGGCGTTTGCGATGGGTGATGCCGGGGCTACCACCAATCCCTGGAATGCAGCGCATACCCCTGGCGGGTCGAGTTCCGGCTCTGCGGCTGCTGTGGCAGATCGCATGTGTCTGGCGGCGCTGGGTACGCAAACTGCCGGATCGGTGATTCGCCCGTGCAGTTTCACCGGGCTGGCGGGCATCAAACCGACACATGCCGGTATCGATATCGCTGGTGTAATCGCGTTGTCGTGGCGGCTGGATCACGTAGGTATGCTGACACGCAGCGTCGCCGATGCCGCTTTGTTGTGGCGCGTGCTTCGTGAAGGTACTGGCGACAACGATAGTCACCAGGCTGTCAAGCCTGTGCGACTTTGGCGGGCTCGCGAATTGTTTGAAGACAACGCCAACAGCGATATGGTGGCAGCCATGCAGGCGCACTGTGAGTTATTGAGCGATGGCGGTGTGGAGATAGTCGAGCGCCCGCTGCCGGACACCTTCGCCGAGTTGCCCGAGTATCATCAGATTATTATGGCCAGTGAAGCGGCCGCCAGCCATCGCGACAACTACCAGCAACACGCGAAGCTGTATCCGCCAAAAATCAAGGCACTGATCGAAGAGGGGCATACCATTTCCGCCACCGACTATTTGCAGGCCAGACAACACCGGCGCCATGCGCTCGCCGACATGCAGCGATCACTTGCCGATGTTGACGGCATGTTGTGTCCTGCGGCGGCAGAGGCGGCTCCGCAGGGTCTTGATCATACCGGTGAGCGGATCATGAATGTACCGAGCAGTTACCTTGGTCTGCCGGCGGTTACCTATCCTGTCGCGATGAGCGCCGATGGCCTGCCGCTGGGTGTGCAGATCATGGGGCGCGCGCATGACGAATCGCATTTGCTTGCGCTGGCCGACTGGTGTGAGGATCTGGCAGGTTTTGATCTGGCACCGCAATAGCGGATCGCATTCGGTGTGTGACAGGCCAATCAGGCAGTCACATCCGGCAAAAGGAGAATGGCTATGTTGTCTGATTCCCGCCTGGTGGCATTTGCAGCTACCGCAGATGCAGAACAGGCCAGAGCTTTCTATTCATCGATACTTGAACTGACAGAAAATGAGATCACGCCATTTGCTCTGGTCTACGACGTTAATGGGGTCACACTGAGGATTCAGATAGCCGAGTCCGTGGCGGCACCCGGTTATACGGTAATTGGCTGGGAAGTGAATGAAATTGTCGACACGGTTCAGCGACTCACCCAGCGGGGTGTGAAGTTTGAACGATACCCGTCTTTGCCACAAGATGAACTGGGCGTATGGACCACACCGGATGGTGCCATGGTCGCGTGGTTCAGGGACCCGGACGGCAACCTGCTGTCGCTGACACAGCCTGTTGCTGCGTCTGACTGATCAGATGCGGCAGGCGGGATGCTCTGCCAGTTCAGGGTCAGTGTTATGAGTTTTCTGTATTAAGTTGTGCTCTTTTCTATTACTTTTTTGCACAATTGAACCGCTGGCGCCACGTTTTTCAAGCGGCTGTTGGCAGCTGTCGATACAGGTTTGACCCTCCCATACATCGACGCGGTTGCTATGCGAAAACTCACTACCCTGACCGGCGCACCCATCGGTGGCGTGTCTGAAGTCCTGTCATCTGTTTCACGCCGTGCGCCCACGCGCGCAGTTGTTTTCCTGCCACTGATTCTGACTACTGCGCTGATCGCCGGCTGTGACTCAGGCACGCTGGTGACAGGCACTGCATCAGGTGACGATATATACGAGCTTGAGCTCGACAACGAAATCGGTCCACTGGACGACGGTAACTCCGAATCCGAGCCACTGGCCTATATCCCGGGTGACTACGAGATCGACAGTGACGGCGTCATCGTCGAGGAGCCACAGATTGGCGCGGCACTGCCGGCAAGGGCGATACGCAAGCAGGAGGGGGCATGGACGCGCGTGTTCAACTGGCCAGTCAGCCCGATTCACATGGCGATGATGCCGGATAATACCGTGCTTACCTACGGCACGAATCCGGATGCGCAGAATGCAACCGCCTTCACATTCGACAAATGGATGCGCTGGCGCGGCAAGGGCGCCAATTCCCACGAAACTGCTCCCACAGGAATAGAGACCAATCTGTTCTGTAGTGCGCAAAGTGTTATGCCGGATGGCAACGTGCTGATATCAGGTGGCGACGGCAATCAGGTGGATGACCAGACACTGAAAAATGATGGCATCGACGCGACCACGTTTTTCGACTATCGCAGCAACATTCTGACAAACGGGCCATCGATGGTGTTTCCGCGCTGGTATCCGACACTGCTCACCCTGCCGGATGGTCGGCAATTGGTGTTGGGAGGGCGTGAGTATCGCAACAAGACAGCCAGTGGTGCCACCGAAGTGTCTATACCGCCAGTGCCTGAAGTATTCGACCCGTCCAGCGGACAGTGGCAAGTATTGCCCGGTGCGACCAATCAGGCTTTTTTCAATCGAGTGTGGTACTACCCGCGTTCCTGGGTGCGTCACAACGGCAATGTGGTGATAGCGGATCATAAGCAGGATCGACTAGTCGAGTTGTCAGTTGACGACGGCGGTTCGCTGACTAACCTGGGCCGTTTTCCCGGTAGCTTTGGTGCGCCGAATTCTCCGGCGGCGATGTTTCAGCCCGGCAAAATTCTTTTTGTCTCGACCAATAAGCGCGCCGAAGTGCTCGACATCAATGGCGATCAGGTCAGTGTCGAGCGTACATCACCCACTACCATTGCTCGTAAACATGCGAACGCGACGATACTGGCGAATGGTGAGGTATTTTTAAGCGGCGGTATTGCAACCGGGGCGGCAACGAATTCTGGCGATTTCCCTGGTGAAATCTGGAACCCGGACAGCGGCGAGTGGTCGCTGACCGCCAAAGCGAGGAAGGCTCGGCTCTATCACTCCACAGCTATGTTGATGCCCAATGGTCGCGTGCTCGTCGCGGGTGGTGGTCCACCGGGCCCGGTAATCAATATGAACGCGGAAATTTTTATCCCGCCCTATCTGTTTAATGCGAATGGTCGATTTGCCACTCGTCCGTTGATTAACACTGTTGGCGATATTGATTACGGCAACCAATTCAATGCGACTGTAACCAGTGAAACTCCAATCAGCAAGGTCTCGTTCGTGCGTGCCGGTTCGGTGACGCATTCCTATGATATGGGTCAGCGCTACATGGAGCTGGATTTCGACCAAACCGGCAATACGCTGGATATCACGGCCCCGGCAAACCCGAATGTCGCCCCGCCAGGTCTGTACATGTTGTTTGTTTTCAACCAGGCCGGTGTACCAGCGCATGCAAAGTTGATCCTGTTGGGTGAAGGCCAGGACATGATCAGCCTTGCCGACCCGGGCTTCTGATAGCTGAAACCGTGCAGGAAGCGTTGCCGGGTGTAACGTCCGGGTAACTCTGGTGATGTTGCTAATACAGAGCCGGCTGGCCTTTAAGGCAGGCCGGCTTCTTGTTTTTCGGTTGCCGTACGAGTTGCAGGTGTTGTGTGGGCTCCGTGGTGGCCTTGTGATTCACCGCCGCTCATCAGTTGTTATTTGGACATAACGCTGGCAGTTGCGATGTATCATGGTGCTGTCTTTCACTGGTAATCCGATTTCACCTGCCATCATGTCCACCGTTGCGCTGCTCTCAATTGTTCTGACCTTTTTTATCGTCGCTGTGGCACCGGGTCCGGCAACAGTGTCGACCGCACTGGTTGCGATGGCACACGGTAGACAGGCTGCGCTGAACTACGGCGCCGGCTTGTCTTGTGGGTTAGCGTTCTGGGGCATTATCGCTGCGAGCGGCCTGGGCCTGCTGCTGCATCAATCGGTTTATCTGCTATCGATCCTGAAGTTTGCCGGCGGGGTCTATCTGTTGTGGCTCGCCTGGTGTTCTGCTGTCTCGGCGACGCAGGGTTTACAGGAAAACAGTATTGGTATGGAGCATGGCAATGGGTTTGTGCAAGGATTGTTGCTGAATCTATCGAACCCCAAAGCGGTGCTGGCCTGGATCGCCGCGCTGTCGGTGGGGCTGGATGTGCAATCGGACGGGGCTGTTGTTGCGCTTGCAACAGGCGCTTGTGTGCTTGCCGGTGTGGTGGTCTACATCATCTACGCAGTAGTCTTTTCGCTGCCCGGCATGATGCTGACGTATCAGCGCGTGCGGCGCTGGATCGATGCTGCGGCGGCGGGATTTTTCGCGCTGGCGGGGTTGGGATTGATACAGTCGTCGTTCGCGAGGCAATAGCGCTAACCCAGTCTTTGCGCGCCTGTCAGTGATGAATCAATTCTTATCAGCGAATCCAGTCGCGTCACATCGGGTTGAAGCTTAACTGACTTGCCAATCAGTCGGGCTGGCACGTCGGTGGCGGCGCGCAGCGCATAATCCAGTGACAAACCGGATTGCTCTGTCAGGACTTTGATCGCTGTGGTCAGATCCAGGTCGGCTCCGGCCAGTGTGCCATCGTCGAGTGTGAGCCTGCCGTTATTGCGTGAGATGCGGCGTCCGCCCAGGTAGAATTCACCCAGATCACTGCCGGCCACTGCCATGGCGTCAGACACGAGATAGATATTACCCGGCCCGGCCTTGGCGCTGCAGGCCAGGCGCATGGCGGCAGGGTGCACGTGAATGCCGTCAGCGATGAGTCCGGCGGATAAATTGCCACAGTCCAGTGCCGCGCCCACCAGACCTGGTTCGCGATTGCCAAGCTGGCTCATGGCGTTGAATAAATGGGTGGCACATCGGGCGCCGGCGTTGGCGTAGGTCATACAGGTTTGGTAGTCGGCGTCAGTGTGGCCCAGCGCTACCAGTATGCCTGCGCGTGCTAATGTGCTGACCTGCTCTGTTGTAACGTTCTCTGGCGCGATGGTGACTTTCAACACCGGCAGATGTTGTTTTGCGGCCAACAGTTCCTGTAAATCGCGTTCGGTCATCGGCCGAATATAGTCGACATCGTGTGCGCCTTTGCGGGCAATACTCAGGTGCGGTCCTTCCAGATGCAGGCCGGCGATGCCTGGTTCGTTTTGTTGAATAGCTGTGCGCGTGGCGTTAATTGCTGCAGTAGTTTTTTCTATGGAGTCAGTGATCAGTGTGGGCAGCAGGGAGACAGTTCCCAAATTGCTGTGTGCTTTGGCGATGCGCGTGAGTGTGTCGACAGACGGGTTGTCGTTAAACATCACGCCATCGCCACCATTGACCTGCAAATCGACATAGCCC
>CAZNIS010000155.1:0-9106 GCA_964573105.1 uncultured Granulosicoccaceae bacterium | reverse complement strand
CTGCAGCTTGCTGGCACAGGTTATTGGCCTCTTCAATGCCTGCAATGTCACCGCGAACTTTTTCGTCGGTGACGAACATCAACTGGCTGTCCTGGCGTCGTAGGTATAGCTGCCAGGGCTGGTTGATGTTGTCACCGGTCAAATTTATCCAATAGCCGCTCCAGGGCAGAGTGATCTGTTGTAGTGGTTCGGTACTGCCCAATTGGAGATACTTTCCCAGTCCAGTGTCATAGACGAAAGCTTCCAATGATATGTTCGGGTCGTTGTTGGCTGAATCGAGTGAACAGGGAATAAATTCTTGGCAATGGGTGTCTATGTTGGTCAGCAGGACGTTGCTATATCGCACAATGCCATCCAAGGGATTGCCCAGCAGGTTCCAGGCTGTATCCGGACTGATCGACTGTACGGCACACTCATTCGGGTCGCCACAGAAACTGACATCTGCCGATAGTTTAGCGATGCTGTTAGCAGGGAGCGTCAGCGTTAAAGGCTGCAGAGAAATAAACCAGAAGCCCTGAGGAGGAATCGGATCGCCACGTAGTAACTGGCGATAGCGCGGTGTTGAAACCATCGTGTCGAAATAAAAAGCGGCCCACTGTGAATCGTCGATGATTTGTGTTCCGAACAAATCCCCGAGTGTATAAGCCGTGCCGTCTGGATGGTTGGTGGGTGGCTGACAGGGCAGGTGCAACAGGTGCCAGGAGCCGGGGTTGACAGAGCGGCTTAGTACTTGGGGATTGCAAAGGATCGGGTTGTCGTCCGGGTCATCCGTCACGGTAATGGTGAGATCCAGCACGTCCGTCAGGTCGCTGGAGTCAGTGACAGTTATCTGGATATCGTAGTCGTTGTTACCATCGGCATCGGCGGGTGATTCGAAGTCGGGTGCGTTGGCGAAGGTTAAAACGCCAAAACTGGGATTCAGATTAAACAGGGCCTGATCCGCGCCACCGGTTTTGCTGTAGGTGAGCCCTGATCCTTCGGTGTCATTGTCGTCAGTGGTTTGTATATCAATTGCCAAGGTTTGATTTTCAGCGACAGATGCAGTGGCACCACTGGAGATAATCGGGGCTGTGTTCTCATCGACATCGGTTACCGTTATAACTATTTCCTGTGCGTCCGTCAGTCCGCCTGAGTCAGTGACGGTGACCTGCACTTCGTAGTCGTTGTTGCCATCGGCATCGGCGGGTAATTCGAAGTCGGGTGCGTCGGCGAAGGTTAAAACGCCGTTACTGCCATCCAGGTTGAACAGAGCCCGATCTGCACCACCGGATTTGTTGTAGGTGAGGCCGGAGCCTTCACTGTCACTGTCGTCGGTGGCTTTTACATCAATCGCTTCGGTCTGGTTTTCTGCAACTGATGCTGTCGCACTACTGGAGATAACGGGTGCTGTATTCTCATCGACATCGGTAACGGTTATTACGATGTCCTGCACGTCCGTGAGGCCACCTGTGTCGGTGACGGTGACCTGCACTTCGTAGTCGTTGTTGCCATCGGCATCAGCAGGTGATTCGAAGTCGGGTGCGTTAGGGAATGTTAGAACACCGCTACTGGCATCCAGGTTAAACAGCGTCTGATCGGCGCCACCGGTTCTACTGTAGGTGAGGCCGGAGCCTTCACTGTCATTGTCGTCGGTGGCTATTACATCAATTGCTGCGGTCTGGTTTTCTGCGGCCAATGCAGTTGCACTGCTGGAGATGACCGGTGCTGCATTCTCATCGACATCGGTAACGGTTATTACGATGTTCTGCAAGTCTGTCAGTCCGCCGGTGTCAGTGACGGTGACCTGGACTTCGTAGTCATTGTTGCCATCGGCATCGGCGGGTGCCTCGAAGTCGGGTGCGGTGGTGAAGGTTAATACCCCGTTACCGGTATCCAGGCTAAACAGAGCCTGATCCGCTCCACCGGTTTTGCTGTAAGTCAGGCCGGAGCCCTCACTGCCAAAGTCGTCGTCGGTTTGGACATCTATTGCTGCAGTTTGGTTTTCTGGGACAGTAGCGGTAGAAAGACTTGATATTTCAGGAGCAGTGTTTGGAACCCATCGTGCCATGAAGGGCGAAACTTTCCCGCCTGCTATTGTGAACTCTCCCCCTGTATAAATCGTCCCGTCGCTGCCCGTGGTTAATGCCCATACTATGTCGTTCAAGCCGTCGCCGAGCGCTGACCATTGCTCGGCTACTGGATCCCATTTGGCGATGCGGTTCGCGACCGAGCCGTTCGCTGAGATGAAATGCCCCCCCGCATAGATCGCCCCGTCGCTGCCCGTGGTGAGTGCCCCTACTAAACTGCTTAACCCGTCGCCGAGTGCAGACCATTGTTTGGCGATCGGATCCCATTTGGCGATACGGTTCGCGGGTGAACCGTCGGCTGAGGTGAAAAACCCACTCGCATAAACCGCCCCGTCACTGTCCGTGGTCAGTGCGAATACTCTGTTGTTCAAGCCGTCACCGAGCGCTGACCATTCCTCTGCGACTGGATCCCATCTGGCGATGCGGTTGGCGGGTGACCCGTCAGCTGAGAAGAAGTCTCCTCCGGCATAAATCGCCCCGTCGCTGCCTGTGGTTAGTGCACGTACAGGGCTGTTTAACCCGTCGCCGAGCGCGGACCATTGCTCGGCTACCGGATCCCATTTGGCGATATGCCTCGCGGCGGCCCCGTCAGCTCTGTTGAAACGGCCTGCGGCATAAATCGCGCCGTCACTGCCCGTGGTCAGTGCATTGACTGTATCGTTCAACCCGCCGCCGAGTCCGGACCACTGCTCTGCGATCGGATCCCATTTGGCGATACGACTCGCGGCTGAGCCGTCGGCTGAAAAGAAGGCCCCTCCTGCGTAAATCGCGCCGTCGCTGCCCGTGGTCAGTGCTAGAACCTGGTTATTCAAGCCGTCGCCAAGCGCGACCCATTGCTCTTCAACCGGATCCCATTTCTGGATATGGTTCGCGGCTGAGCCGTCGGCGTGGCTGAACAATCCTCCGGCATAAATCGCCCCATCGCTGCCGGTGGTCAGTGCCTGAACTTTATTGTTCAGTCCCTCGCCAAGCGTAGCCCATTGCTCGGCGGCCGGATCCCATTTGGCAATACGGCTCCCTCCGGCATAAATCTCGCCGTCACTGCCCGTGGTCAGCGCTGCTACTGAGGAGCGGTTCAACTCGCCGCTGAGCGCAGACCATTGCTCTGTGACCGGATCCCATTTGGCGATACGGTTCCCTGCCGAGTCGGCAAAGTTGAACTGCCCACCGGCATAAATGGCTCCGTCACTGCCCGTGGTTAGTGCCCCCACCGCGCCGCGCGACCCTCTGCCGAGCGCGGACCATCGCTGGGTGACCGGATCCCATTTGGCGATTCGGCTCGCGTTTGAGCCGCCGGCTGAGGTGAAGCCCCCGCCGGCATAAATTGCGCCGTCGCTGCCCGTGGTCAGTGCACTTACTGAGCTGTTCAATCCCTCGCCGAGCGCGGACCACTGCTCGGTGGTCGGATCCCATTTTGCAATTTGGCTCGCGGTTGAGCCGTCGGCTGACGTGAAGCTCCCTCCGGCATAAATTGCGCCGTCGCTGCCTGTGGTCAGTGCCCGTACCACGCGTCGCGATCCGTCGCCGAGTGCGGACCATTGTTCTGTGAGCGGATCCCATTTGGCGATATTGCGCATGGGTGAGCCGTCGACAAAGGTGAAGAACCCGCCGGCATAAATCGCCCCGTCACTGCCCGTGGTCAGCGCCACTACTGATTGGTTCAACCCGCCACCGAGCGCTGACCATTGCTGTGTATCTGGATCCCATTTGGCGATACGGTTCGCCGGTGAGCCGTCGGCTGAGGTGAAGTCCCCAGCGGCATAAATCGCCCCGTCGCTGCCTGTGGTCAGTGCCAGTACTGAGTTATTCAACCCTTTGCCGAGTGCGGACCATTGCTCGTTGACCGGATCCCATTTGGCGATACGATTGGCAACCTTCCCGCCGACCACTGAGAATGTCCCACCGATGTAAACTGATCCGTCTTTTCCTGTTGTTGAAGCCTGTACATTTCCACCGGCAAGCACAGTGGAAACAAACTCATCGCTCCACTGATCATTCGAATTGGCACTGGCCAAACCCGGTAGAAGCAAAAGAAACATCAGCAAGTTTGCTACTAACGTTTTCCATTTCAATTGATTTGAAACCAGCCAATAGGTGTGCCCCGTCGAAACTTTCTGTTGAATATTCATTTGTCACGTATCCGTAAAAATAGCCCGGGTAGTTTGGAGTTGCCAATCCCCTGGTTGTCGAGGTGTAGTTGTCGCTGGTACCTCAACCAGGTTTAAAAAAGTGGCTTGTCAGACAATCTGTGGGTATGAATGTCCAGATTGGCGCCAGCAGTAGAGTAGTGCTAACCAAACTTGTTATTGATCTTTGAGATGTTGAGAGTAAGACCAATCACGGTCGCTGGTGATAGTTATCGAGATGAAATCAAGTCGATCTTTGATCGGATTCCAAATTATCTTTTGCAGACTGTAACGAAAGATAGGCAACTACAGTGTTACGAATCCAGTCTCGAACGGAATGCCATACGGTGATCAATACTTTGGCAGACTGTTAAACGTACCAGTTGTGTCAAATCTATGACTATTGAGCCGAAAATTCGGAGGCTAAGCTTTTTTCGCTGCGACTGGACGAAGTTAGTGAAAGGATCTGTGAGCGAAGTGAACCGCGGGAGACTACGCGTAGTCACCATCGTAGCAGGCCGAGCCCTCTTCTCTGTGCCACAGGCGAAAAAGGTGGCGGCGTTTTTCTTCTTCCTCGAAATCGACGAACTCACTGCGATAGTGGCCAACTTCCGAATTATTGAGATATTGAATCTGTCCTTTTTCAAGGGCGGCTTCAAACCACAGATCCGGTGCCTGACTAACCTCATCTACCGCTGCCAGCGCCGCGACCAGATCCGCTTCGATCTCAACGTTGGCCACTTCATAACCCTTGCGCACCAGTGACGGGTTGGCGCGTGCACGCAGGCTGCCATTGCGCCAGCTGAAAAATGGCGCCAGAGTGACGGGCGGTTCGCCTTCGGCATGTTCCTTCTGGCGATCAAAAAGCATGGGTTGATACAGTCGCTGCAACTGTTCCGGATAACGTTTTGCAAGTTCATCGTGAACCGCATAAAGGCTGCAGAACCGGCTTACGCCACCTTCGGCCGCAGGGTGTCGGCAAAACAGACCGACGAAATCGGGTGGCCTTTTGCCAAACGCGTTGTCGGTGTGGAAATTCAGTTCAACATTGGTCCATGAGCCGCGCACGCCGTAGCCAAAAGCGCGCTTGGTATCGCGAACGTCGTAGATCATCTGGCCGTTGCGTTTCTGGGCTACCGGATTGCCGATCAACTGGCCCAGTATCCAGTACAGCTCAACCATTGTGTCGAGCGGATAGTCATCCACCGGCAGCCGATCGGCTACGGCAAAACCGGTGCCTGTCGTCAGTGCTGCGCGCAGGCGCTCGAAATGCTTACGACAGTGTGGCAGATGCAGATCGGCTGGTTTGCGCTGTAAGCCTGCGACCGGGTGCTCGGCGATGAAATCGGCCGCGGTGCGGATCTCGGTTTGTGCCTGCTCGCCGAACGGAAACAACCAGTCACTGTCTACAATATCACTTCGAAGCCAGGCCTTTTTGCCACTTGGCATCGCGCCGGGAGTGCTTGTTTCGCCACGGCAATCTAGGTAGCTTGAAGAAGGCAGGTCGGGGTAGCTGATGGGGGTTGTCTGTGTCATTCGTGCGTATCTGGTGTGCGGGTAACAACGACAATTTAATCGCATTCATCCGGTGTTTGTCGACTGCAAGCCTGGGTCGGCGGCAGGTTTGGCTGCGCGTGGTTTATATTTTTGGTACTTTTCCGGGCTGGCACGGCAATGCTTCTGAAGCGCGAGCCGGTTTCACAGGCAACGATGAGGCGGTAACCATGACCGGACGAACCCGGCAACGCTATCTGCGCAAAGACAATCAAAAGCCCATAAGCGATGAGGATATCTACTGCATGCTGATGCAACACAAGTATCAGCGCACCAGCATCCGCCGGCTGGCGCAAAAATTCTCGCTGACCGAAACACAGGTGCGTACGATCATCGGGCGGCGCACGGGCGGTAGCTGCTGCGGCTGACCTGCCTGCTGTCTTACATGGCGGTTGACAGCGGCAGGATTGTTGCGTTTTTCCGACCAGGTTGACGCGACATGCAATCGCGACATCTACCCCGGTTGCAACGCACACGATACAATCCCGGGTTTCCCGCAAGCGTGACTCACGCCCCTGCGAGTACACATCGCTAATCAATCGACGGAAATTGCCCATGTTCAACGCCTCGATGAATTTTGCCCTCGGTGACGAGATTGAAGCGCTGCGCGAAACCGTGCACCGCTGGGCTCAGGAGCGGCTGGCGCCGCTGGCGGCGGAGATCGACAGCAGCAACCAGTTTCCGATGCACCTGTGGCAGGAGATGGGTGAGCTCGGGCTGCTCGGTGTCACGGTGGAAGAGGAGTACGGCGGCGTCGGCATGGGCTATCTCGCGCACACCGTGGCGGTTGAGGAGGTGGCGCGTGCCAGCGCCTCGGTGTCATTGTCTTACGGGGCTCACTCGAATCTGTGCGTCAACCAGATCCGGCTGAACGGCTCAGAGGAGCAAAAGCAGAAGTATCTGCCCAAGCTGATATCCGGCGAGCACGTTGGCGCGCTCGCCATGTCCGAGGCTGGCGCTGGATCGGATGTGGTGTCGATGACGCTGCAGGCCACCTACAAGGATGGCTATTACGTATTAAATGGCAACAAATACTGGATCACCAACGGCCCGGATGCCGACACCCTGGTGGTCTACGCCAAAACCGATTCCGGTGGGCCAAAAGGCATTACTGCGTTTCTGATCGAAAAATCTTTCAAGGGCTTCAGCACGTCGGCGCATTTCGACAAGCTCGGCATGCGCGGCTCGACCACTGGTGAGCTGATCTTCGACAACTGCGAGGTACCGGCTGAGAACGTACTCGGTGGCGAAGGTAAAGGGGTCAGGGTGCTGATGAGCGGGCTCGACTATGAGCGCGTGGTGTTGTCCGGTATCGGTGTCGGCATCATGCACGCCTGTCTCGATGCGATTATGCCGTATATGCACGAGCGCAAGCAGTTCAACGAACCGATCGGCAATTTCCAGCTGATGCAGGGCAAAATCGCCGATATGTACACGGCGATGAATTCATCCCGCGCCTATGTGTATGCGGTGGCAGCGGCCTGCGATCGTGGCGAGGTGACGCGACAGGACGCCGCAGCAGTGGTGCTGTACGCCAGCGAAAAAGCGATGGAGCAGGCGGTGCAGGCGGTACAGGCGATGGGTGGGGCTGGTTATCTGAATGATTCGCCGGTCAGTCGTCTGATGCGCGATGCCAAGCTGATGGAAATCGGTGCCGGCACCAGCGAAATTCGACGCATGCTGTGTGGTCGCGAACTGATGCGGATAACAGCTTGAGCGTTCTGCAATCATCGCTCTCGACAAACGCCGAGAGCTTCAAACAAAACGCGGCAGCTCATCAGGCGGCGCTGGATCAGGTGGCGGCCGCCGCTGAACAGGCAGCCGCCGGTGGTGGTGAGCGCTCGCGCGAACGGCATTTGTCGCGCGGTAAAATGCTGCCGCGCGATCGCGTGGCCAATCTGCTCGATGCCGGCTCGCCGTTTGTTGAAATTGGTGCCACAGCTGCACACGACATGTACAACGGCGATGCGCCCTGCGCCGGCATCATCACCGGTATTGGTCAGGTTGCCGGGCGCGAAGTCATGGTGGTGTGCAACGATGCCACGGTCAAGGGTGGCACCTATTACCCGATGACGGTAAAAAAACACCTGCGCGCTCAGGAAATCGCCCAGCAAAACCACCTGCCTTGTGTGTATCTCGTCGACAGCGGAGGTGCCAATCTGCCCAATCAGGATGAAGTCTTTCCCGATCGCGAGCACTTTGGCCGCATCTTTTTCAATCAGGCCAATATGTCGGCCGCCGGCATTGCGCAAATCGCTGTGGTGATGGGTTCCTGCACGGCCGGCGGGGCCTATGTGCCCGCGATGTCCGATGTCAGCATCATTGTGCGCGAGCAGGGCACGATCTTTCTCGCAGGCCCCCCTTTGCTAAAAGCGGCCACCGGTGAAATTGTCAGCGCCGAGGATCTCGGTGGCGGCGATGTGCACACGCGGTTGTCTGGTGTGGCCGACTATCTTGCCGATGACGACACCCACGCACTGGCACTGGCGCGGCGTGCAGTCGGCAATCTCAACGCAGGCAAGCCTGCCACTGTGCAACTGCAAGACAGCGAACCACCCCGTTACGACCCATGTGAAATACCTGGTGTAGTCCCGGCTGATTTGAAAACACCCTGGGATATCCGCGAGGTGATCGCACGCACCGTCGATGGCTCGCGATTTGATGAATTCAAGCAGCGTTTTGGGGCCACCCTGGTGTGCGGCTTTGCCCATGTGGGCGGTATTCCGGTTGGCATCATTGCCAACAATGGCGTGCTGTTTTCCGAATCCGCTGTCAAGGGGGCGCACTTTGTCGAGCTGTGTTCGCAGCGTAAAATACCATTAGTGTTTTTGCAGAACATCACGGGCTTTATGGTTGGCCAAAAATACGAGGCCGAGGGCATCGCCCGCCATGGCGCGAAGCTCGTCACGGCGGTGGCGACCACGAGCGTGCCTAAAATAACCTTGCTGGTCGGCGGCTCGTTTGGTGCCGGCAACTACGGCATGGCCGGGCGCGCCTACAGTCCGAGATTCATGTGGACCTGGCCCAATTCCAGAATCTCTGTCATGGGCGGCGAGCAGGCCGCCGGCGTGCTTGCGACAGTCAGGCGCGATGCGATCGAACGCAAGGGCGGTGAGTGGTCGGCAGATGAGGAGGCCGAATTCAAACAGCCCACCCTCGAACTATTCGAGCATCAGTCGCATCCGCTGTATGCCTCGGCGCGGCTGTGGGACGATGGCATTATTGATCCTGCCAAAACGCGCGATGTGTTGTATCTGAGCCTGTCCGCCTCCTTAAACGCCCCGATCGACGACACACGCTTCGGCGTGTTTCGCATGTAGAGTCGCCGCCCATGTTCCGCAAGATATTAATTGCCAATCG
>CAZNIS010000154.1:3563-9217 GCA_964573105.1 uncultured Granulosicoccaceae bacterium | reverse complement strand
ACTTCGATCGCAAAGAAGATGAACTGGGCAATCGCCAGTATGGCAACGAGATGGACGTAGTTCAAAGCAAACCCTCTGTTAGTGTCTGATACCGATGTTGCACATCGCGCACGTGCGATGGTGCTGGTGCCTATTCGGCATTCTACAGTACGACCACCTGCAGCAGACAACTGCGGATTCTATACGCGTACCCCGGTGTGCCGGCCGGCTGAAAACCGACAGTTAAAGCAAGGCGACCTCAGCCGGCGATATAGGCTGCCAGCAGCTGGCGCTTTTCCTGTTTGTTGCGCGCACGGCTGAGCGCATTCGATATCATACGCGCCCTTAACTGGGCGGCTATCTCGTGTACTACCTGGCGCACCACCGGACTGCGCAATGCGGCATCGATATCGAGTACAGCCGGTTTTTCGATAGTTGCTTCAATAGTCATACTGGCTCCCTCTGCTATGAATGTTTAGTTGGGCTGATTGTTTTGCCGTTGGGCTAATTGCCGTGTTTAATCACTTATAACTGTGACCAGCCATTACCCAAAAAGTTGGTTCATTTTTCCGTTTTTATACCCCTGGCGGGCAACACTTCACCGATTGCCTAACCGGGTTATATTTCGGCACAGGCTTTTTGTAAAAGTGCTAAAGGGCAAGTGACAGGTCGTCAGAGATAGTGCCTGACAGCACCGGCTGTCAATTTTTCGGCAGCACGCGGTCAATGCGTACCTATCAGGCGTGCAGCGATCACCCTGGTCATGTCTGTCGCTGTTCTGGCGACAGGCAGTGGCCTCCTGCTGAACAACGTTAGTGCGTCTGTCACCTGCGCGGGCCGGCGCGCCGCCGGTGTTAGCAATCCAATAGCGAAATTAACGCATACACAGTTACTGTCTGTGGATTGGCAGCATTTCCAGCAGACAGTCTCAGACACTGTGGCGGGAATATTGTTTCGATTACGTCTGGCGATCGACAACACGCAACGGCAGTGTCGCCGACTGTGCCGCACTGACGACATTGGCGCGGCTACTCACACCAAGCTTTCGAAAAATGGATTTGGTGTATGAGCGGATCGTCTCCGGCGCGACATTGCGGTGCGCCGCGATTTCCTTGTAATCGAGCCCTACGGCGATCAATGCGGTTACCTGGCTCTCGTTTTCTGTTAAGCCATAGAGCGCTTTTAGCTCCGATGCTTCGGGCGCGTGAGTTTTAAAGGGATCGACAAAGGTACACAACGCCAGCGGCTGGCCAGCCACCAGATTGAAACCTACCAACAGCGCGTGTCGCTTGTCTGTGCCTTTTAGTACCATCGATGCCTGAAACTCATTGCCATCGATCAGATCGCGGGTATTGGCGTTAAAATCGTCTATCGACAGACCGCGACATTTCAGGCGTCGATCAACAATCCAAAGCCAGTCCCGCTCGGCAATCAACTGTTTCAACGCACGGTTTGCATAGCTGATTTCACCACTCTCACCAAACAACCCCATTGGCGACGCCATTGCGTCGAGTAATGTAGGTACTGACAGTGCAGTTTCCGTTTCACCAAGGCCGTTGTTTTGCTGTTCCAACATATCAATCCTGAATTGCTTCACCGAATACCACACTCCCCGTCGCACGATTATTGGCGCAGCAACCATTCGGAGTAGTCATCGATACTAGTCAGACGGTGTGGATAAGCAATAACCCAAGAGGGTGAATTCCAGGCACTGCGCGCGAGTGTTGCGCAATGGCAACTGATACACCCGCGAACGGGATCACATGGCACTTGCCAGTGGATCGAGGTGTGGACCGGTGTGGATCAGGGGATTGAAAGACGGCCGAATCAGGCAAATCACGCCACGACAGTCAACCGACAACAGATTGCTGCGGTATCATCAGACGGCCGCCGCCAAACGGGTTGCCTGATCAATCGCCGCCTTCGCATCGAGCTCTGCCGCCTCGAATGCACCGCCCACAAGTGTCGCCTCTGTGTTGCGATCGCGAAGTTGATCGTAGAGTTCCCGCAATGGCTCTTGTCCGGCACAGACAATCACGGTATCGACAGGCAGCGTCTTTAACTCACCGGCAACCAGCACGTGCAAGCCGTGATCATCAATTTTTTGATACTGCACGCCGGGCATCAATCGGACACCGCGTCGTTTCAGGGTTAGCCGATGCGTCCAACCAGTAGTTTTTCCAAGGCTTCGGCCCAGTGCCGCGTCTTTGCGCTGCATCAGAAATACTTCACGTTCGGCCTTCTCTATCTGTGGCACCACACCGGTGACACCGCCACGCGGGTGGTTTTGAAAATCCACGCCCCATTCTGCGCCAAACTTGTCGATGTTCAACGCGGCGGATTCACCACTGTGGGTGATAAATTCGGCCACGTCAAAGCCGATGCCACCGGCACCCATAATCGCAACGCAACTACCCACGGCGCGTGCGCCGGTGATCACATCGATGTAACGGGCAACACTGGGATGATCGAT
This sequence comes from uncultured Granulosicoccaceae bacterium, assembly GCA_964573105.1. Lineage (GTDB taxonomy): Bacteria > Pseudomonadota > Gammaproteobacteria > Granulosicoccales > Granulosicoccaceae > CAKZSB01. Next base: position 6,765 of record CAZNIS010000154.1, on the reverse strand, counting down.
ACCATCAACATCCGGCACACGCGGGGTGATGCCGGTGGCGATCACGATCTCGTCGAACGATTCTGCCAGCAGACTGGTTGCGGTTGCCAGTGTGTTCAAACGAAGATCGACGTTGTGCCGCTCGATCATGCGGGCGTAGTAGCGCAGTGTTTCGCTAAACTCTTCCTTTCCCGGTATGCGTTTAGCCAAATTGAACTGACCACCGATTTCACCGGCCGCCTCAAACAGGACGACACCGTGTCCGCGGCTCGATGCAACCGTGGCGTAGGCCAGCCCGGCTGGCCCGGCGCCGACGATCGCGATGCGCTTTTTTCGCGCAAGTGCGTGGTAGTGAATCAAGGTTTCGTTGCAGGCGCGCGGGTTCACCAGGCAACTGGTGGGTCGTTGGGTAAAGGTGTGATCAAGGCACGCCTGATTGCAGGCGATGCAGGTATTGATTTCATCTTCCCGGCCCTCGGCTGCCTTGTTGACGAACTCGGCGTCGGCGAGCATAGGCCTTGCCATTGCGCACAGATCTGCCGCGCCGCGTGCCAGCACCGCTTCTGCGACCGACGGCATATTGATGCGGTTGCTTGCAATCACCGGCACCTGCAAGTGTTTTTTCAGCCGTTCGGTGACCGATGCGAATGCCGCACGCGGCACCATGGTGGCGATAGTGGGAACCGTGGCTTCGTGCCAGGTGAAGTGGCAGTTAATAATCGTGGCGCCTTCGCGCTCCACAGCCTGTGCAAGCTCAACCACTTCGTCCCACGACATACCATCCGGCATCATATCCATTGCCGGTACACGGAAGATCACGATGAAGTCTTCACCCACTGCCTGCCGCACGCGTCGCATCACTTCAACCGGAAAACGCATTCGTTTTTGCCAGTTGCCGCCCCACTCATCGGTGCGCTGATTGGTTGAGGCGAGCAGAAAGGTCGACAGCAGGTAACCAGCCGAGGAGATAATCTCGACACCATCGTAACCGGCTCGTTTGGCTTGTGCAGCGCAGTGTGCGAAGTCGGCCAGCTGTTTGTCGATTCCGGCAGCGTCGAGCGCCCGCGGCGTCTTTCGCGCAATGCGTGACTTGATGGCCGATGGTCCCACCGGTGAACCCGCCGCCAGCGGCCCGGCGTGCAGAATCTGCATACAGACTTTGACATCGGGGTCTGCCGCGTGCACCGCCTGTGTCACCTGGCGATGGATCACCACCTCTTCATCTGTTTGCAGCTTGGCGCCGACACCGCCCTCGGGGTTGGGCGCGATACCACCGGTGATGATCATCCCCACACCGCCAGCCGCGCGTTCAGCGTAGTACACGGCCAGACGCGCAAAGCCGTTGTCGACCTCTTCAAGTCCGGTGTGCATCGAGCCCATCACGGCGCGGTTTTTCAACGTGACCGGACCAAGATCGAGTGGTTGAAACAGATGGGGGTAGCGGCTCTCGCCGATTCGCCGGGGTGAGGTCATTTGCGTTTGTCTGTCGCTTGGAAACTGCCCTGCACTTTAACTGCGACACCATCGCGGGCACAAACCGGTTGCCTCAGCGTGGTAAACGGCGATGGCGTACCGACGACACTCGGTTATCACAAAATGGTCACAGGTGTCGGGCGATTCTGTCGACATGACAACCATGCTGATGGAGACCCAAACATGTCAAGACTGATCTCGAGTGTGATCGGCAGCCTGTTGCTGGCAAGCGGCGCGAGCGCCGATGTACAGATACGGTTCATCGAGAGCGCACCCAAGGATCGGTTTGTATTCGAAAATACCGGCGATTGTGCGCTCACCGACCTGCAGGTGGCCATCGATCTGGCCAACAGCAACGGTAAGTTAATTTTCGACACCACCGGCGCGGGAGCCGGTGTCGAGGTGTATCAGCCATTTGAAGTGCGCGACGGAGAGGTTGCACTGCAAGGTCAGGTGCGAGACGGCGACACGCAACTGCAAATAACCATTGCGCAACTGGCGATTGGCGAGCGCGCAAGCTTTACTATCGACGTGGACGACACACTGAAAAATTCTGCGCTTGGCAATATTCGCGTTGCCGGTAGCGAGATTGCCAGTGGCCAGGTGAACCTGAGCGTGGCGGGCGCGCAACCGATTAACTCGGTGTTCAGCGATCGCGGCATCGCCACCGTCACCCTTGGCGACTGCTGAAACTGTCGGGCGCAGGTGTGCCAGGCCGCCGTGCCTGGCACTATAATGCCCCTGCAGTGAGGCGTTAGCGTGAATAGCATTCGATTGAACCGGATGCACAGCGTTGGTGAATTTCATTTTGCAGGGTGCGACTGAGCTTGGTTGACAATCTGTTTTTGCACAAGGTGCTTGCACCACTGACGATTGAGAACTTCCTGGAGCAACACTGGGAAGCGCAACCATTGCACATCGGCCGAGCCGACAGTAATCACTTTGCCAATCTGCTTTGCACCCGACAGATTGAGGACTTGTTTTCTACTCAACCGCTGACTTACCCCGGTGTACAACTGACGCAGTCAGATCGCACCATCACGGCGCAAGACTATTGTGATGACAACAATCGGGTGATTGCGCTAAGGGCGATGGCACAGTACGGGCAAGGCGCCACACTTGTGCTTTCACACGCGCACAATCTACTGCATGGCCTGGCACAATTGTGCCGCGACACCGAGGCGGCACTGCAGATGCCCAGCCAGGCCAATGTGTATCTGTCACCGGCCAGTCAGCAGGGCTTTAACCCGCACTACGATACACACGATGTTTTCATCCTGCAGGTCAGCGGGTGCAAGACATTTAGTTTTTATTCTGGTGGTGCTGAACTGCCGCTGGAGCATCAGAAACACGATCCGCAACAATCACGCGCGGGCACAAAAAATACCGAAATTGCCCTTCAACCAGGTGATTGCCTGTATATCCCCAGAGGTTTTGTGCATGACGCGCAGGCGCACGCGGATGCACCGTCACTACACATTACGCTGGGCGTTTTTCCAGTGACCGTCAGTGAATTGCTGCAACAGCTTATTGCCATGCATGCCGAGCGCGACACCAATCTGCGACGCGCAGTGCCACGCGAGGCCTGGCAGGACAATAACGATAGAGGCGATGCAGCAGTGAGCGAGCTTGCAGCGGGATTAGCGCCAAACCTGTTCAGCACCGACAACATTCAATCGGCGCTGTCGCACCTGAGAGACAACTTCACACTGAACGCAAAACAGGATTGCCGAGGTTTGCTGGATATGGC
>CAZNIS010000154.1:0-3463 GCA_964573105.1 uncultured Granulosicoccaceae bacterium | reverse complement strand
GGCCTGTTTCGGCGAATGAGTTGATTCGGTCAAGCGCTTGACACCGCCAATTATTGCCTGTTAGCGTGATTTTTCAGCCAAACGGCAACGTGGACAAAACAACCCGTGAAACCAACTGACAAAGATCTGGTGGTGGTTCAGGATCGAACCAGCCGGCGACAGTTTATTCGCACCGGCGGTGCCTTCCTGATTGGCGCAGCCACCATTCCGGCAGCCAGCATGGCGCAACAGCGTACCGATTGCGACCAAAGCTGGAACGGCGAAGGCGAAAAACAGGCTGGTGACGGCACTGACAGTGACTCCGGCGTTGGCGCCGACCGGCCAGGTTGCGGCCGCGGCCAGGCACCGTTGACACAGCGCCCGACGCAACCGATCGATCGCACTGTGACAGTGGCGAAGGTCAAGGCATAGCGTATAGCTAATAGTCGGGCCCAGGTGCGCCCGACGATACCCCCGCCGACAATGGATCCGGCGCCGATGATGCAGATCGACGGTTGCCTGGATTTCGCCAGCAGCCCTGCTGGCCAATCGACACCTGCCCCCTATCAATCGGCCGACAGCCTTCTAACGGCAATCGTATTTGTTTGATATCAATGCCTGACGATGGCGACGCCGGTATGGTGTCATTATGCACTCGGCTGGAACACAACGAATCTCACACCGAAACATCGTAGGGTTGGTAAGCCTAAGCGCTCCTACCGCAGCGTATTAAATGGTACGTGCGCTTAGGCTTACGGCCCCTACCGTTGCGCGGGTGTTTGCTGTTGTGGCTTGGTGGGAGGACAACGCCGTTGTACGAACAGGCCGTACGGGAATGCTCAATAGACTTGTTCCCCGGTCGGAGACCAGGTCCCACCACTGCTTGGTAGGAGGACAACTCCGTTGCACGAACATGCTGTACAGGAACGCCTAATAGACTTGTTCCCCGGTCGGAGACCAGGTCCCACCGCGGCTTGGTGGGAGGACAACTCCGTTGCACGAACAGGCGATACGGGAACGCCTAATAGACTTGTTCCCCGGTCGGAGACCAGGTCCCACTGCGGCTTTGGTGGGAGGACAACTCCGTTGCACGAACAAGCCATACGGGAACGCTCAATAGACTTGTTCCCCGATCGGAGACCAGGCCCCACCGTGGCTTTGGTGGCTCCAGAGTCTGCTCGCAGATTTGAGCAAAACCGCCGCTCGCCCTGCCACTGTGCAGCGTACCGGCAGCGCGTTACAATCGACGGTTCGAACCGCTACCTCGCAAGCCCCAGGAAACACCGATGGCCGATAAATCAAAGCCCGTTCTGATAGACAACAACCCCGGTCGCAGTGCGCAGCCCTACGGCATCGCGCGCGAGCTCGGCACCGAGATTGAACTGGTGCACGAGCCGTCGGTTGGCGTGATCGGCACCAAGGGCGACAGCCAGTGCTACATCGGGGTACAGCGCAAGGTGGAGGCAATTCACGATCATCTGCGCGGCCGGTTAGGCACCGCAGAAGGCAAGATCCCGATGCGCCTGGTGCAGCCGGAATACACGGTTGCCACCTCGGACGGTATGCGCAACGGCACACGCGAGATGCGCTACTCACTGATCGGCCGCGAGGTCACCAACGACACGGTCTGCGAACACTTGAGCGCCACCGGCCTTGAGGGCACCATCGCGGTGGTCGCCTGCGACAAGCCACCGGTCGGCACGCTGGCGGGGATTCTGGAACACAACCGCCCGGCGATCATCATGTCAGACGGGCCGATTCACCCGGGCCGCGATTCGGTTACCGCAACCCCGATCGACATCGTCACCGGCTTTCAGGTCGCAGGCCACCCGGATGCCGACTACAAAAAGCGCATTGCCAAAGAGGCCTGCCCGGGCTATGGCAGCTGCGGCGGCATGTTCACCTATAACACCATGCAAACCTTCATCGGGGTGGTCGGTATGCAGCCGCTGCACATGGTCGCACCGCCGTCTGACGACCCGCGCCGGATGAACGAATTCCCGGAGCAACTGGTGACATACCTCAAAGGCATGATCGAGCGCGGCCACACCCCGCGCGATATCGTCAACCGCGATGCGATCCGCAACGCGGTGATTGTCGCAATGGCTGTCGGCGGCTCCACCAACGTGCTGCTGCACGCGCCTGAGATCGCGCGCGCCGCCGGTTTCAAGAGCTTTGCCGATGACATCATGTCGCCGGAGGAATTCAACCATCTGTCACAACACGTGGTGCCGGTCCTGACCGACGCACGCCCCTACGGCAATTACTCGATGGTCGATATCGACAACTGCGGCGGTGTGCAGGCGATCGTCAAAGAACTGATGGACGCCGGCCTGCTGTACGGCGACACCCTCACCTGCACCGGCGAGACACTGGCCGAACAAGTCGCACGGCTGAACCCGCCGGCGCCGGATGGCACCGTCATCTACACGGTTGAAAAACCCTACAAACCCACCGGCGGCCTGCGCGTGCTGGGTGGCAATCTGTCACCGGAATTCAGCGCGGTGCTGAAACTCGCCGGCGTCGAGGGTGGACTGGAAGATAACACCTTCAAGGGCCGTGCGAGAATTTTTGACGGCGAACAGCGACTGCTTGACGCACTGGAAGATCAGCCCGACAGCTTCAGCAATCACGACATGGTGATCGTACGCTATGAAGGCCCGAGCGGAGCACCCGGTATGCCGGAGATGCTCGACTCCACCTCGCGCATCACCACCCTGTGCCGCGAGCGGGAGATCGTCGTCGGCCTGATGACAGACGCCCGTTTCTCGGGCGGTTCAGTGGGCCTGGTGATCGGTCACGTCGGCCCCGAAGCAGCACTGGGCGGACCGATCGCGTTCGTTGAAGACGGCGACGAAATCATCGTCGATCTGAACACCAACGAGCTCAACTGCACCGCATTGAACGACGCCGCGACACTGGCCGAACGCAAAGCCGCATGGGACAAAGCCGTAGCGGACAACGGCGGCATGCATCCATCCTGCGGCGAAGTCGATACGCGATTGCTAAACCGTATGCGCCAGTCCGCCGTGTCAGCGGTTTACGGCGCCGGCATGCATCCCGATCGCGCGCTGTGGGTACCTGCCCCGCGCGAACCCGAGCGCACCGGTTTTGTACCGAGCAACAAATGGCGCGAGGGAACGCAAAAGGCGTTCTAGATTTGCGCAGTCGATAGGACGAGTTGTCCGACCACCGCACTGGTGGAAGGACAACTTTGTTGCGCCGAGCATGCGGTGTGGGAAAAACACCAATTAGCACACCGAATCACCGTAGGGTTGGTAAGCCCTGGCGCACCTGCCACAGCGTATCAAATGGTACGTGCGCTTAGGCTTACGGCCCCTACGGTTGCACGATTTCTCGCGCTCATGGCCTGGTGGGAGAACAACTCCGTTGCGCGAACATGCCAGTACGGGAACGCTCGATAGACTGGTTCCCCGGTCGGAGACCAGGTCCCACCACCGCTTGGTGGGAGGACAACTCCGTT
>CAZNIS010000153.1:0-9262 GCA_964573105.1 uncultured Granulosicoccaceae bacterium | reverse complement strand
TTTGCCCAAGTTTCATCACAGTTGAAGGGCGCAGACGTGCCACCGCCACAGACCACTTTGACATCAGTCAATACGATTTACCGATGCCATCTATCGTCGAGCTCGACACCCCTTATGATTTGATGATTACCGGCGTCGGCGGCACTGGTGTCATTACTGTGGCCGCCCTGATTTCGATGGCGGCACATCTGGAAGGCAAAGGCGTATCAGTTTTAGACTTTACCGGCTTTGCGCAAAAATTCGGTCCAGTGTTGAGTTATGTGCGACTGGGCGCGAATCCGCAATCAGTCAATCAAGTCAGGATCGATGATGGCGCCGCCGATGCGTTGATCGGCTGCGATATCGTGGTGTCATCGAGCCCCAAAGCCTCGCGCAGCTACCGGAAAGGGATGCGAGCCGTACTGAACACCGCCGCCATGCCCACCGGTGACATCGTGCGCCACCGCGATGCCAGCCTCGCCATTGATGCGCGCATCGCCAGCATTGAGCACGCCACCGGAACGGCTGATCTGCCGTGTGTCGATGCCAATCGTCTTGCCGATAAATTGTTTGGCAATACCGTATTCGCCAACGTCATATTGTTGGGCTACGCCTGGCAAAATGGCCTGGTGCCGATTGCACTGCAAACACTGCAAAAAGCTATCGAGCTCAATGGTGTGGCGGTAGAGCAAAATCACAGTGCATTCGAGATCGGTCGAATAGCCGCAGCCTACCCGGACGCGTTCGAGTCTGCGCCAGATGTAACTCAAGCGGGTGACAACGGAATCGATGCCATGATCAGCAGGCGATCCGAGTTCCTGACAGACTATCAAAGCGCACGCTACGCAAGGCGTTATCAAAAGCAGATTGAGGCGTTTACCAATAGCGACAAAATCGCAAGCCTGCCCGCCTGGTCGCGTGATCAACTGAGTCGCGCGGTCACCGCATCGCTATTCAAACTCATGAGCTACAAAGACGAATACGAAGTGGCGCGACTGCACAGCGACGCCGCGTTCAAAGAAAATCTGGCCAGTCAATTTGAAGACGGTTACAGCGTTCAGTACCACATGGCGCCGCCGTTTATTCCTGCAAAAAAGGACGCCCGCGGCCGACCGGGGAAACGTACATTTGGCGCATGGCTGGGCAAGCCATTAAATGTGCTTGCCCGAATGAAAAAACTGCGTGGCACACCAATGGATGTATTTGGCTACACCGCCGAGCGCAGGCTCGAGCGATCATTGATTCCCTGGTACACCGATTTGGCACAACAATGTATCGCCACGGTGACGGACGAAAATGTTGATCGATGGCAGAAGATTTTGGAGGCACCAATGGGAGTTCGTGGTTATGGCCCGGTAAAAGAACAAGCCATCAGCACCGTGAAAGAGGAAATAGCGCAGCTGTTAAAAGAAACATAAACACCGTAGGTAGGGCAAAGCCAACATAATCGTTGTTGTTTCCTGAAGATCGGCAACACCCAATAATCCAACCTTAATCGTCAAGGCCGCGTGCCCAACAATGCCGTGAGGGAAACGTCAAATCCGCACGTTGGGCACCCGTAGGTAGGGCAAAGCCAACGTAATCGTTGTTGTTTCCTAAAGATCGGCAACACCCAAAATACCAACCCTGAACGTCAAGACCGCGTGCCGAACAATGCCGTAAGGGAAACGCCAAATCCGCACGTTGGGCACCCGTAGGTAGGGCAAAGCCAACGTAATCGTTTTTGTTTCCTGAAGATCGGCAACACCCCAAAAACCAGCCCTAAACGTTAAGACCGCGTGCCCAACAATGCCGTGAGGGAAACATTAACGCACAATGTTGGGCACACAAGCTGCGCAAGCTTTGCCCAACCGACGCAAGCTGTACCCAACGTACAATCCGCCCGAGTCACGAGCAAGCCTTACTCGCCACCTCTTTAAAATCCGCATGCCACCGCGACAGCAGCGGGCGATCCTCGGTGATATCTTCGGCGCCCCAGATAATTCTGCGGTTGTCCATGTCGGCGGTAACTTCATCATCAGGGCAAATAATGTAAAAACTGCCGCGATCGATGGCGGCCATCATGTATTCCACTACCTGGTGAGGCAGCCACGCACCCTGCTTATGTTCGCTCTTGCCCGTGGTGGTCCAGCCGGGCACCAGCAGGTGACTGGTGACGTGGCCGTGATTGTTATCGTCGTTGCGTAGCGCATGTTCGAATAGGGCGTTACCTGACGCGGCGAGGCTATCTGATGCAAGATGCTGAGAATAGCTGTCTGGCAGAGGGACTGACAGAGGGTGGGGCGGTAGAAGAGTTAACCGGCTCCTCAATCACGTATCGCATAGCAGTGGGGCTACACAAAGGTCGCCCAGTGTATCGACTGCAGAGTTTAGCAGCAGCGCAACGGGAGGAAGTGCGACTGGAGGCGGGCAAGGCGGGAGGTTTTTCGCTACATGCCGGTGTATCCACCAAAAAGGGCCAGCGAAAGAAGCTGGAAAGGCTGTGTCGCTATGTGAGTCGCCCGGCGGTATCAGAGGAGCGCTTGTCGCTGACGCAGAACGGTCAGGTACGCTACGAGCTGAAGACGCCGTATCGTGATGGGACGACTGGGCGGCATTCCGACACATGATCTTCGATCGGGGCGGCCATCCGCCACTGGATTTCATTGCAAGATTGGTGGCGCTGATCCCGAAGCCTGGAGTGAATCTGGCACGTTACCATGGGGTGTTCGCTCGCGGCGGCCTTCCGTCGAACAGCAGCTGGCGTGATCGGGTGACGCCAGGGAACATGGGCATCAGGTCTGAGATTCAAACGGATGAGGAGGAAGAGGGTAGGGCAAAGCGTCGGGGAATGAGCTGGGCGCAACGGCTGAAACGGGTATTCGGAATAGATGTGGAAGTTTGCCTGCACTGTGGAGGAGGTGTGCGGATAATCGCGTGTATCGAAGACCCGGTGGTGATCAGGCAGATATTGTCACACGTGGAAGCAAAGCAGACAGGTAATCGACAGCAGGCGGGAGACTTGCCACCCAGTCGAGCGCCACCGCCGTTTGGGTTGTTTGGGTAAATACGAGTTCACTGATTCCATCGCCGGCATAGAGTCGCTTAGCTGGCAGGCGGGGTATTGTCTGTTGGGAGTGAGGAACGGGGAGTTTGTAGGCTAATTCAGAATGCTGCCGGTGAGAAACCGAAGATCAGTGTGCGAGCGAGGGAAGTTCGACGAAATAATATGATCAGATTGACCCTTGCAGCTCGTCGGTTAGTGCTGGTGATAGCGAAAAAATAGCGTTTATGCTTCCTATACCTCTGCACGTACCCAGTATGGCAGAGTACATCGCCGATCTCGCAAAAGCTGTTGATGTTGTGCGCTCAAGTACCCAGTCGGCCGATATTAATGCCGAATATTAGCGTGATTCTTGACAGATCGGACTGACACGGCCCCAAATCCGACCAGGGGATTTTGGAACCCACCGCTGCATACCGCCACTATCAAGCGTGCACCATGTACAACATCATCACTGGCACTGTCAGCTGCGCGCTCGAAAAGATACAGCGGTCCATTCAAACAGCGGTGTAACCGCCATCAGCCACGAGATCAGCACCGGTCATAAAGCTTGAGGCATCACTGGCCAGAAAAATGGCCGCCGCTATCTCTGATGGATAGCCAAGTCTCTTTAACAAATGCAACGGACCCGAAATTCGTCGGGCCTCTTCCATGCTGCCAAATCGAAATTCCATTCTTCCCGTCTCTACCGCACCCGGGGACAAGGTGTTCACACGAACCTTATCGGCCGCATGGTCAGCAGCCATAACTTTGGCAAGCATGGTTGAGAACGGGGCGGCAGCTCCCGAAGCGCCCGCCATGGTGATCGACAGTTTAGCGTCGGATTCTGGTCGGTCATTTAGAGATTGTCTTCGTCGTCGCCCCATACATCCATGGGCTCATAGAATCCCTTGTCACGGAATTCGGCAGGGTGCGGCCACTCGATCTGAACACCCAACTCGTTGCACACGAGTTGGGCGTCACGGCGGTACTGTTGTTTTACTCCAGATTTTCCCTTGTCCAGCCCGGAAAGTTCATGAATTTACGATTTCTCGCTTGGTCCTTGTTTACACCGCGAATTTTTCATCCTTGCAAATATCAGTAAGTATTCTGACGCGGTCGCATAGTCCACTGTGAAAAGAGTTTGTCTTCGCGCTATTCTTCACCCTTTATGAATAATCCAGGGTCTACTAACGCAGCGATCGATTGGCCACTCGCCACGTTTTGCCATATAGAAGTACAGCAGATCTAAGTTGATCGTGAGCGCGACTCAGATCACCATGCTCTAAAGCTCGATTTGCGCGATACAGTGCATGACTATCGACATTAGCTTCAGTGGCAGCGGTCAGGCGTTGCTCGGCCAACTGACGCGATGTATCCAGCAATGACGAACTGATGGCATCTAGTTCTGACATAAGATTATTGTCGAACGTGTTATCAGCTATACGCTCAATGTTGTTCACTGCGAAAGCGACGTAGTGAAATACAAATCGACCATGGCGGCTGGCCAGCTCCGTATCTGACAACCAGAAGCGATCGCTGGCGGCGAAGTTCAGCGTGCGCGATGCACGACGCAGTATGTGTTGTACAGGACCAGCGAGGCCAGCGACCAGTGCAACGAGATCTTGCTGCGCCTGCACGATAGCCGGGCGCGCTGGAGGAGGGCCCTCACTCAGAATGCCACTCGCGAAGGTTTCGTTCGAATCTCCAATCGAGCCAATGGCTTGTCCCGAATCTTCGTTCAGAGTAAAAAACTGCAATCCGGCAACAGGGGCTAGCGCTGGGTCAAAGTCAGCCACGTTATCTAAAAAACGATTGACGTTGATGCGCACGCCTGCAAGCTCTGAAGGTAGAGGATCCAGTGGTGTTGCCGTGGCTACTAAGACTGTGTCAACCAGCAACAGAAAGCCGAATGGGTCATCGAGGTCAAGATCCAGCGGCTCAGAGAGGGGTTTACCGCATATCACAGAGTTGATCTCGTATTCCCTGTCGTCGAGAACCAGAGTGCCAGTGGCCCCCTTTACTATGCCATTGTCCTCCTCTACACACTCAGAAGAGTTGATTGATAGCTGCAGATTGTCAGACGATACAATCGCACCCTCCGGTACTTCAGGCGAGGAGCCGGTAATCGCTTCGATGACTTGTAACACCTCAGCGCTGATGGGCCGAAGGGTTCCAGTAAAGTTAATAGTTTCAATGTATTCACAACCACTTAGGAATGTGATTGTCGACAGCATTGCCAATACTTTTACATTGAATTTCATTCGATCCCCTGTTCGCGTTGAAAAGTAGTAAATCCGCGTGCGCGTTTGATCCGAATAGCGATTCGGCAGACGAAGGCTAGCATAGGCAGGAATTCGAAAAATCGGTAATATAACCACTACAATCAACTTATACACAGCTGATCAGCGAAGAGGTAGAAACTCAAGCCAGCAGGAACAGCAGAGCTCTCGCTAGGAGACAGCAGGATGCACTAACCTTAGCAACATGCTTTCCCGAAAATGGCAATATAAAGGCATTGCAGCTGCAATAGTTACAGAGACTTGTTCTCGATCCGCATTCGAATCCCTGTGGCGGAAATCAAGGGGCACTATAACTAGTCATAATCCGCCCGTTGGCGTTCGAAATTAGCTGTCGAAGACTGGTACTGCTGAGTTAGCCCGATATCATCCAGTACCTCCAGCAACATTGCTTGTCACGCTCGTCATTAGCAAAGCTATATAGTCGAGCCTGACTACCCTACAGAAGGTCCATTTGACGTAAGTTGATCAACCGGGAATGGTTATCGTGCAAGCACTATATTTCACTTCAGCTCCCATATCGAGCATCTCATGACGCGGTGACAGCCGCTGAAAACACCAAACAAACAACATACAAACAGCCAAATGGCAGCGTTACCACGTAAGCACACAGCAACTGTGGGTTGTGCCGGATGCCACACAAGTTCGCATGCCACGAATCACCGTGTTTGTCCTCCGGATAGCAACGCACCATCGGTCCGTCGTTTTTCCGCTGGTGGGATCCAGTGCCCGCAGAATGCAGCGGCCGGTTGTCGTTGTGCCGCATCCACTCTCTGCTATGAATCCAGGTGTTTCACCTCAACGGTCGCCGTTTGATCGATCTGTGATTCGGGCAATGCGGCACTTTATCTCGCCCAGCTTCCTTTTGTATGGGTGCAAACATCGCCAGCAAGGTGCATGATTTACACCTTATTTTATGGCTTTGATGCCACTGCCTGGCTACTGGCTACGCCTGGCAAAATGGCCTGGTGCCGATTGCACTGCAAACACTGCAAAAAGCTATCGAGCTCAATGGTGTGGCGGTAGAGCAAATTCACAAAGCGTTTGAAATCGGTCGAATTGCGGCGGTCTACCCCGACGCATTTGAGCCCAAGTCTGCGGTTAAGGGTGATGGTGAAACAGGATTCGAGCAACTGCTCGCCAGGCGGTCTGATTTTTTAATCTATTATCAAAGTGTTCGTTTCGCGCGGCGATATCGAAAGCGCATAGAACAGTTTGCCAACAGCGCAGCTGTTGCCGGCTTGCCGGTCGAACAACGCGAAAGTCTTTGTCGTTCTGTTGTGGTGTCGCTGTTCAAACTGATGAGCTATAAGGATGAGTACGAAGTTGCCCGTCTGCATAGCGATACCGCATTCAGGGAGCAGCTGGCATAACAGTTTGAACACGGTTTCGAGGTTCGCTATCACATGGCGCCACCGTTTCTCCTGACGCGCAAAGACTCGCGTGATCGTCCTGGAAAGCGTGAATTTGGAGGCTGGTTGTCCAAACCTTTGTCAGCGCTTGCCGGAATGAAGAAACTGCGCGGCACGCCGTTCGATGTTTTTGGCTACACCGGCGAGCGCAGGCTCGAGCGGTCGCTGATACCGTGGTATACCGATTTGATGGAACAGTGCGCAGATAACGTGACAGCCGGTAATATCCAACGTTGGCAAGCCATCATGGGCGGTCCAATCGGTATACGCGGTTCTGGTGCGGTGAAGGAGCAGTCGATCGATAAGGTTAAAGCGGAGATTGATGAGTTGTTGGAGGTGTTGTGATGTCCTGTGCCAGGTTTCGTAGGGGCCGTAAGCCAAAGCGCGTGCCGAATGCGGCATGGTTGGTAGGTGCGCTTAGGCTTACCTCCCCTACGGTTGTTCGGGGAGGGTTATTCGGTGTGTTTATGAACAAGCCTTATCCGCAGCCTCTCTGAACCCTGCATGCCACCGCGAGAGCGGCGGGCGATCCTCTGTGATATCTTCCGCGCCCCAGATAATCCGTCGGTTGTCCATATCGTTCGATACCTCATCGTCTGGGCAGATGATATAGAAGCTGCCGCGATCGATGGCGGCCATCATGTATTCCACTACCTGGTGAGGCAGCCACGCACCCTGCTTATGTTCGCTCTTGCCCGTGGTGGTCCAGCCGGGCACCAGCAGGTGACTGGTGACGTGGCCGTGATTGTTGTCATCGTTGCGTAGCGCGTGTTCGAGCTGTTCGGTAAAACTTTTCACCGCCGCTTTTGACATATTGTAGGCCGGCGTGCCGGGTGGATTGGTGATGCCCTGTTTCGAGCCTACATTGACAATCGCCGCGCGTTGGCCGTTCTTGATCATCTCCGGCATGAACAGGCGGCTGGCTTCAACCAGCGCCCATAGATTCACGTCGAACAACCTTCGCCACTCGTCTGTTGAGCCGTCAAAAGTGCGACCCTCGCGAGAAACCGCATTGTTCATCAGCAGGTTTACGCTGCCCAGTTGCTCGGTCACGCGCGCAAAGATATGCGCGACGCTGCCTTGAACCGAAAGATCGCTGCCAATGCACAAGATGTGCTCCGGGCTTTCTGCCAACGCTTTGAGTTCTTTGTCCAGCGAGTCGAGATCCAGCCCCGGCAAGTCGATGGCGGCGACTCGCATGCCAGCTTTGGCGCAGGCGACTGCCGCCGCGCGGCCGATGCCCATGGCGGCGCCGGTGATCAGCGCGGCGTTGTGCGTAGAGAAGATTGACGAGGACATGAAAGTTCCGGCTTTGGCTCTGGCCAGATTATAGGCGCAGGCGCGGTGGCAGGGCCTGTGTTGCTGTGAGATTCCTTAATTGTCGGTATCAGATATCGCCTTGCCCGTCAATAGATTCACGGCCTGTTTGCTTGCCTTCGAGACCATGCTCTCTGACCGTCTTCCAGTGAAGTCGTATAAGTGCGGCTCATCGTTAAAAATTGCGATATAGTCGAGCGGCAGTGTCGCGTCGCAGACCTCGCGTCGCGGCATTTACCGTGTTGTCGGACTCGGGCCCACCGGCAGCGCCGAACCGGGCTGGCAATGCACTCGTGAATCCCAACTCAGGAGCATTCAGTGAAATTGAATCAATCCATCAGACGCGCGGTACAACGCGGGCTGGCGGTCAGCGTACTCGCAACCGGTTTGCTGGCCGGTGGCGCGGCGCAGGCCGAGAAAGTGCTGAACGTCAACATGCACTCGGATCTGAAGATCGTCGATCCGATCTGGACCACGGCGTATATGTCGCGCAACTATGGCTACATGGTTTACGACACGCTGTTTGCCATCAACACCAAAGGTGAAGTCAAACCGCAGATGGTTGACACTTACACCATCTCCGACGACGGCTTGACTTATGACTTCACGCTGCGTGACGGCCTGAAGTTCCACGACGACGCGCCGGTCACCAGTGCCGACGTTATCGCCTCGATCCAGCGCTGGGGCGCGAAGGATGCGATGGGCCAGAAGATGATGGGCTTCGTCGCTGAAATGTCTGCCACCGGCGACAACTCATTCCAGTTCAAGCTCAACGAGCCGACCGGTCTGATCCTGCAGGCGCTCGGCAAGCCATCGTCTAACGTGCCGTTCATCATGCCCGCACGCATCGCCGCGACCCCGCCGGGCGACCAGATCACTGAATACATCGGCAGCGGTCCGTACATCTTCCTGGAAGACGAGTGGAAGCCGGGCGACAAAGCTGAATTCGCCAAATTCGAAGGCTATGTACCGCGCGATGAGCCGGGCGACGGTCTGGCCGGTGGCAAGGTGGTACACGTCGACAAGGTTGTCTGGAAAGTTATCCGCGACCAGCAGACCAAGATGAACGCGCTGTCCAAGGGCGAGATCGACGTGATCGAATCGCCGGCGCACGATCTGCTGCCGCTGATGGAAGAGGATCCGAACATTCAACTCGTCGATCTGAACCCCTTCGGCAACCAGTACACCTTCCGCTACAACCAGCTGCACCCTCCGTTCAACGATCCCAAGGT
>CAZNIS010000152.1:0-9327 GCA_964573105.1 uncultured Granulosicoccaceae bacterium | reverse complement strand
GGTTGTCCACAAGGCTTAGCCACTGATCGTCGCTAATGTCCGGGCGCACATCCCAAATGGATACCAGCGTAATCTTGTTCATGTGATTCACAGCCCTCCCACGTACTCTCAACGACTGGATCGGCATCCACGCATCAGGAAGATGAGTATGACCTGGTTATAGGAATTCTCAGGTAGTCTATGTATACCTGAATTGAGACAGAAAACAACCTTTCTCAGCGCGCCTGGCTGGATAGGCCGCGCTACATCGGTGGACCCTGTTCTTTAGACAGAGATAAGGATGACGTGAGCACTTTCTTCCGATATTGTGGAGACTCATCCAAAAAGAAGAAAGAGAAGATTGCGCGATAACCGTTTTCTCCATTCGTTAGATGGACTGAAGACGACGGATGATTCCAGGTGAATTGGGGTTTCAGTGTTATCGGTTCGTCAATCGTCCAATCCAGTCGCCTCTGCCGAGACTTGCCAAAGTTGTCGCTGAATAGTTTTGTTTTGTGCTTTTTTATTAGGCTGTAACTGCTTTTTCTTGTAGAAATACTTACCGGTTACACTCTGCACTTCAGGTGATGAGCAAAGGTAAACCGAGGTGCGCGCGCCTTTTTCCGGGGTGCTCATATTTTTCATCATTCGTCGCCGAATCATACCGATAATCCCCTTCGCACTAGGCCATATATTCGTCGCGACCCCACCCGGGTGTAAGGCATTAACCGTAGTGGTGGTACCAGACAATCGTTCAGCCAACTCCTGGGTGAAAAAGATATTCGCAAGCTTTGAGTCTGCATAGGCGGCCAGCCCGCTGTAGGGCCATCGTGTCTCGATAGTGTTATTGGCGAAAGACACTTTGCCGCCGGCATGTGCTTTCGATGCCACATTGACAATACGTGAGTTGGGTGTGCTGGTTAGTCGCTCTAACAGTAGATTGGTTAGCAGAAATGGGCCTAGATGGTTGGTGCCCATCGTCAACTCAAATCCGTCACTCGTCTGTTTTTTAACCATGCTGAGTACACCGGCATTATTGAGTAGTATATCCAGCTGGTCATGCTGCCGGGTAAATTGTTGTACGAAATTGCGAACGGACGCGAGGCACGCTAGATCGAGTGGAATGAACGACAAGGTGGCGCCAGGTACCAGATGTTCTATCTCATCAATCACTTCGTCCACAGGTTTTTCATTGCCGTACGCCGTCTCCCGACATGCAATGACTATGTGCGCGCCCATTTTGCTCAATGCGATTGCCGATTCTTTGCCGATCCCTGAGTTTCCACCAGTAACAATCACGGTTTTGTTTGTCATCAGCATGCAAACAAATCCCTATAACGTTTTTCTGCTTTATTCAAAATGGAGTGACTCGTTGGCTTGGTATGTCGAACCGGGGCGGTGTGTGCAGCATGGAGTTCGTGAATCTGGGTGTACCGACCGTTCTTTTGAACATCAAACAAGAGGTTACAGGTGTTTTTGCCAGCTATGCTGTGGCGAGTACCTGTTGGCGCAAGATAGTAGCAGGAACTGTCAGGCTGCTGGTGCCGCAGGCGGTATCGTTGCCATATTGTGGGTGTGTGCAGTCCAGACGTACGACGACAGTAGACATACCAGGAGAATCGGCTGAGTTGCTGCCCCTTGCTCCCATGGGGCGCCAGGGGATCAGCCAGCGTGCTGGAATCGTCGCACCAGCATAGAGCGCTATGCAAACCACCAAGAATTACTTATGGATTTAGCTGTCCTTTCGCGCAGGTGCTTCGGGGAAAAACACCATATCGCCTTTTTTGTTGATGGGTGGCACCGGCCACTGATTGCCGCGTGTAAGTGACAGGCCGCGATTGGGGCCGGGGTTGAATGTGCGGCCGCGTTCACCTATGGGCGAATCGCCATCCCACCATTTTTCATCTGAGCCGTAGGTCTCGCTGCGTAGCAGTGCGAACAGGCGGTCTTTGGTCCCTGCATGTTTCGGGTCGTCGGCGAGGTTGATCATCTCGTTCGGATCGTTGTGCAGATCGAACAGTTGAGCGTAGTTGCCACAGGGATACCAGATCAGTTTGAACCGGGAATCCCGAATCATGCGTGAGCTGTGTGCCTGCTCACCAAACTCGCCATAGATGTGCTCGCGCGGTTTATCGGTCACCATCGAGCGGCCATCGATGTGATCAGGTGAATCGATACCCGCCAGACCGAGCAAGGTGGGCATGACATCCTGCAGTCCGGTGATTCGATTGTCTGTGGTGCCGAACGGGAGCCGCTGGTCGGCGGCTTCTCCCATTAAAACCATGGGGATATTGGATGAGCCCTCGTAGAAGGTTTGCTTGGCCCACATGCCGTGGTTGCCCAGCATGTCGCCGTGATCGGAGGTAAACATAATGATCGTTTCGTCGAGAATACCCTCCTCGCGAATGGTGCCGATCAACGCGCCGATTTGCTGATCGATGTGCGTGCACAGCGCGTAAAATGCGCGCCGCGCCCAACGCGCCTCGCGCTCGGAGTAAACGTTGCGCGACTGCACACCCTGCAGGTTGTAGGGCAGTTCGCCCTGCGACCAGTCGGCGGCAAAGGGTAGATCGATTTCTATATCTGCATAGTGATCGAGGAAGCGTTGCGGTGGCACCAGTGGCGGGTGCGGGTGCCGATAGCCGACATACCAGAATGCCGGGCGATTGGGATCGCGGCGGCGCACATAGCGCGCCATGGTGTCAGTGGCCCAGTTGGTTGCGTGAACGTGCTCTGGCAGATGCCAGGCGGTGGCCTGATAGGCGTTGTTCGACATACCGTGGCCAAATTGTTGGCCGAGAAAGCCTTTGTCCCCAAGATAGGTCTCGTAGTCGTCGGTCACGCCGTACAGCGTGCGTCCTTCGTCGTCGAGCTGTATATCGTCGAAACCGATACGGTCACGCTGTGGATAGGTGTGTGTTTTACCGACGGCGTAAGCCTGATAGCCCGCCTCACGAAAGCACTGCGCGATGGTCGTCAGGCCGGCTTCCATTGGCCGGTATGGCTGAAAGGTTCGATCACCGTGCTGTCGTGGGGTGCAGCCGGTCATCAGGGTACGGCGTGCGG
This sequence comes from uncultured Granulosicoccaceae bacterium, assembly GCA_964573105.1. GTDB lineage: Bacteria > Pseudomonadota > Gammaproteobacteria > Granulosicoccales > Granulosicoccaceae > CAKZSB01. Next base: position 6,282 of record CAZNIS010000152.1, on the reverse strand, counting down.
GCAGACACACCGGCGTTTCGGAATAGCAGTTGGTGAACCGCACGCCGTTTCGACACAGTTGATCGAGTACCGGTGTATGCACCGCTGGATGGCCGGCTGCGCCCAGCAGTGCCGCGGGCCAGTGATCGGTAACGATTAGCAGGACATTGGGTTGAGTCATGTTTGTCCGTTATTCAATTGAATCAGCTCGAGCGCTCTCTGGTCCACTCAATCTGTGGGATGTCCACCACTGGTCCGGGTGGCCAGCTGTCGCCGCGTTGTGAATTCAGGCTCCTGTGCGGTGCCCAGTGATAATCGCGATCGGGCACGCCAATGAACTGATCATCGTCTACCCAGTCGAGATCGACGCCGTACAGCTCGTTTCTGAGTTGCGCTTTCAGGTGATTGAGGGTTGCGGAAAATTGGGGATCGCGTGCCAGGTCACTGATCTCGTGCGGATCCTCTTCAATGTTAAACAAATGGAAGTGGTTGCCGGTCGGGTACCAGATCAACTTCCAGTTGTCTTCGCGAATCATGCGGCTGGCGTGGTCGTCTTCACCGCACTCGCCATAAATATACTCACGCTGCGGTGCCAGCATGGATTGCCCGTCTACTGTATCGGGTATGTCAATGCCGGCCAGATCCAGCAAGGTGGGCATCACGTCGGCGAATCCGACTAGCCGATCATCGGTTTGGCCTTCCGCTACTCGCGGGTTGCCTTTATTCGGCATCAATATCATCGGTATGTTTGCCGAGCTCTCGTAGAAAACCCGTTTTGCGACCATGCCGTGATTGCCCAGCATATCGCCGTGATCGGAGGTGAACAGGATGATGGTGTTGTCGAGGATGCCTTCCAGTCGCAGCGTGCCAATCAGATATCGAATCTGGTGATCGATTTGCGAGCACAGTGCATAGAAGGCGCGTTTTGCCTCCATGAGTTGTTCGCTGCTGTACAAATTGTGGCGCGCCTGCAAAGCCTGTATCGGAAAGGGCAATGAGTCGGCCTGTGACCATGTCCCCGTGCGCGGTCGATCTATTTCTATTCGATCGTAGAGATCGACATAGGTCTGTGGCGGCACCAGTGGCGGGTGAGGATGGCGAAAGCCAAGATACCAGAACGCCGGCCGGGTTGGATCACGGCGTTTGATCGTGCGCGCCATCTCGCGTGCCGCCCAGTTGGTCGCGTGGTGAGCCTCATCCAGGTGCCAGGGGCGCCAGTGGTATTGATTGTTCGACATGCCGTGGTCGAACTGACGGCCGGCATAGCCCTGATCGCCAAGGTATATATCGTAGTCATCAGTCACGCCCCACTGCGGCCGTCCTTCGTCATCGAGTATCACATCGTCAAAACCGATACGATCGCGCTGTGGGTGCACGTGCAGCTTGCCGGCGGCCTGCGCCTGATAGCCAGCCTGTTTGAATGCGGTAGCGAGCGTAGTGACCTGCGGGAAAGTCAGCCCGTCGTTGAATATTCGATCGCCGTGTGAGCGCGGCGACATGCCGGTCATTAGTGTGCGGCGCGCCGGAATACAGACCGGGCACTCGGAGTAGGCGTTGGTGTAGCGCACCCCGCAGGCGGCGATTTCGTTCAGACCAGGGGTCAGGATCGCCTCGTTGCCGGCGCAGCCCAAATGCTCGGCCGCCCAGTGATCGGTACAGATCAACAGGACGTTGGGCTGGCTTTCACTGCTGTCATCAGTGGACATTGATTCCCCCTACATTGCGAAGCGACCAGACGTTCACTCGCAAGGTGAAAAGATGGATAAAGCTAAAGTTGAAATCGGCGTTGTCAATTTTCACGGCTGCAATCGGCCTGGCAAGTGCTCAGGGCACCTCGATGGCGATGGGCAGCAATTCGGTTTCCAAATGAACCTTCGCCTGTTCATGGGTTAAAAAGCCGGGTGGCGGAAAGTCTGCAGCGATTTGCCAGTCGTCGCCGGTTTGCCGCATGTGCTCATCGATCTGTTGATCAAATGCATCCATGACTTTTCGATGATCGTCGTTGTTGGAGTCGATGAGATTGTGCAGCTCGTGTGGATCGGTCTTTTGATTGAACAATAGTTTGCGACGGTTGGGCTGGCGAACATAGAGCCAGTTGTCGGTGCGAATACCGCGCTCGGGCACCGGGGTGAATTCCCCTTTTGCACCGTCGTTCATTCTGAAAGTCTGATAGTGGATCGCGTCGCGATGCTGATCACTGCCATCCAGTACTGCAAGATAGGATTGCCCGTCTGCGGCGCTGAAGGGATCGGCCCCTGCGATATCCAGTAGCGTCACAGGGGTGTCGATGCCCACATCAATCATCGCCGTGCTGCGGCGCCCGCCAGATAGTTTTTGCGGATAGCGAATCAGCAGCGGTACCTGCATCGCGGCGCGATAACCCTGCGGTTTGTAGCCGCAATAATAACCGTGCTCGCCCAGCATATCGCCGTGGTCTGAAAAGAAAACCACCATCGTGTTATCAGCAATGCCAAGTTGATCCAGGTGGCCCATCAGGCGACCGACGTTGTAATCGATATTCGAGATCATCGCGTAGTACTCGGCGATAAACGTGCGCTTCTCGTCTTCGGTTTCTGGCTCCAGAGGCTGTTTGGTGCCATAGGCGCAGCGCGAACGCAGTGCTGCCTTCATATTGCCTTCGCAGTCGTTGTCCACCCGCGCTTGCTGAACCCTGACTTGCTCCTCAGCCGACAAAGTACCCACTGGCAATGGCACTTCGGCGGGATTGTACATACTGCGCCAGTGTCCGGGCATGTCGTTCGGGTGGTGCGGCGGGCCATAGGACAGGTAACCGATAAACGGCTTATCGGGTGCGCTTTTGTGGGCATTGTTGATGAATTCGATCATGTGATCGGTCTGATAGTCGGGCTCGTATCGGCGGCAGCGATAGGGTTGATCTGTATCGCGATAGAAAATACCGTCGAGGTAGCTGTGCCCGCGATTGAATCCGACAAACTGATCGAATCCAAAGCGTCTGTTCTGCGGTACAAAACCGGGCTTTGGCCCACCCTCCAGGTGCCACTTACCCACGTATAGAGTCTGGTAGCCGGCAGCTTTCATCCGTTCACCCAGAAATTCCTGGTCCGCGCGTAGCGGAAAATGGTTTTGCGTCATACCGTGATTCTGTGCGTACTTGCCGGTCATCATCGAAGAGCGAAAAGGACAGCACAGCGGATAGCTGGTGTAGGCGTTGTCGAAGGTGATGCCCTCATCGGCCAGGCGTTGCAGGTGAGGTGTTTTAATCACAGGATTACCGGCCGGTGACATGCAGTCGTAGCGCATCTGGTCGGCGTAGATCAGCAAAATATTGGGCTTCGAGGCTTTGGTAGTCATTGTTATGTCTCGTTTGCGCGCTTACTGACGTGGTTTTTGCGGATCTGGAAAACAACGACGCCGAGCGCCACGGCAAGAAAGCTCAGTGCAACCGGTTTTTGTAAATAAATCAGTATGCCGTCGTTGGATAACACCAGCGATTGCCTGAATCGGAACTCGGCCTCTTTTGCCAGCACGAAAGCGATGAGAAATGCGGCAGTCGAGTAACCGCCCTTGCGCATCAGGTAACCGAACAGCCCGGCAACACACATCACGAATACATCGAAGATGTTGGTTCGGGCGGCATAGGCCGAGACGAAACAGGTGAGAAAAATCCATGGAAAAAGAATATTGACCGGCACTTTAGCGATCAGGCGTCCGATCAGTCCGGCACCAAAAAAACCGATAATGAAATAAATCAAAATCCCCAGTAATCCGGCCGCGAAAAAGCCAAACACGATTTGTCTGGATTCCGGATTGTCGAATATTCCGGGCCCTACCTGAATGCCGTGTATTAGAAAGACCCCGAGAATGATTGCCGCAATCGTCGAGCCGGGGATACCAAGTGCCAGCAGAGGGATCATCGATGGTCCGGACACGGCGTTATTGGCGGCTTCGGGGGCGGCCACACCTTCAATACAGCCACGGCCCCAAGCCTCAGGTTGCTTTGAACGGGCCTTTTCCTGACCGTAGGCCGCAAATGCAGCAACTGAAGACCCGAGGCCGGGCAGGATACCGATCAGTGAACCAATGATTGATGAGCGTCCAATGACTGGCAGAATCCGGCGAACTTCCGGAAGGGTTAGATGCTCGCCACCCGGTACCGGCTTGCCAAGCACTTGTGCTGTGCCCTTCGATCGGACCTGATTTTCAAGCTGAATTAAAACCTCGGCGATGACAAACATACCAATCAGCAGCGGCACCAGATGCAGGCCGGCGTTCAAATCGAACAGGCCAAAGTTTAGCCTGATCGTGCCCTCCATCGCGTCGGGGCCAATCATTGCCACGACGATGCCGGCTCCGGTTGCAATCAGGCCTTTGATGATCGATGAGCCAATAACCGTCGAAATCACCAGGAATGCAGACAGATAAATAGCAAAGTATTCCGTCGGACCGAATTTTTCGGTCAGACTGGCAATCCAGACGGCGCCAAAAATCAGCAGCAGATCGCCGATGAAATCACCAATCGCCGATGCTGTCGCCGCAGTGCGCAGCGCCTTGCCGGATTGGCCGCTGCGACTCATTGGATTGCCATCGATGGTGGTTGCCGCCGCTGCTGCGGTTCCCGGCGTGTTGAACATGATTGCAGCGATAGACCCGCCAAAGCGTCCGGCCTTGGCGATAACAACCAGGGCAGCCAGCGCATGCAGCGGCTCCATGTAAAGTGTAACCGGCACCAGCATGGCGATGGCAGCAGCTGATGTCAGCCCGGGGGTGGCGCCAACCAATACGCCGGCAATCGCCGCCCCCAACACGAACAGCAACGCCATGGGGTCTGTGAACAGGGTGACAAACCCGTTGAGCAGATCAGTCATATCAAAAAGGAAGCGAGAGATCGAGCCAGCGACCGGGCGGGTTATAGAGTTTGAGTAACTTGAAGAACAAGAAATACAAAATCAGCGTTGCGATGGCGCTTTGCAACACGCTGGATAACCAGCTGTTTTGAAACAGCCGGAAAATCAGGATGCCGCAGACAAAAGTGGCAGCGGCGTAGCCAAACCATGTATAGGCCTGGGCGTAGACTGCCAACAGCACGATGCAGGGCAATACCAGCAAGAACAAATTGCCGGCGTCTATGTGTTCGCCATCCGGATTGCTATCGCTGGCGCGCCATTGACGCAGCAAAATCCACGCAGATAACAGGCTGACAAAAACGGACATGCCGAGCGGCACCCAGCGATGTTCATTGGTGCCGCTGAAGCTCGGCTCCATCGTGATGGAGCCATACACCATTACCACGCCAAATAGCAGAAACGCGAGCGCAGGTAGACAATCCAGAACAGATCTGCGGTGTCGGGAGTTGCCGGGCTGACTCATGCTCAGTGGCTCAGCGAGTTTCAGGTTTACTTCTTTTTGCGCAGTTTCGGAAGTATTGTCTGAATGTTTTCCTGCAACTGTTTAACGTAGCCATCCGCATCAGTTGTGTTCATGTAGGTAGCCGGGATAAACAGTTTTGCCATGCCCTCTACAAAGCTATCGCGTGAGGTCGCCTCTTCCATCGCTTTGCCAAGTGCAGATTTGACTTCATCTGAGGTTCCACCCGGAACAAACAACCCAACCGGAGAGGGAATTTCGACGAACGGAATATCCTGCTCAGTCAGCGTCGGCAGTTCATCGTCAATCACCTGTGATCGATCTGCTGCAATGACCGACAGCACAGTGAATTTATCTTCACCCAGTCGCAAACGGTCACCGGCGTTCACTACACCAAAATCAACCTGATTGGCGATCAATGCCTCGCGCAGGCCCTTGGCCCCTTTGAAAGGTACACCGACTACGTCGAGTTCATTCGCGGTGACAAAGCCCTGGCCCATGGCCATAAATGCGGCACCCACGCCATTGTGCGCCCAGCGCAGTTGGCCAGGCGAGGCTTTCGCTGCGGCGATGATGTCTTCCACCGATTTTAGCGGACTGCCTTTCGGCACACCCAGCGCTGCGACCAGTGTGCCTGACAGGCCGATGATCTCCAGGCCATCGCCATAGGGCGTCGGCGCCTGACCGAGTGCCTCTTTCGTTACGTAGGTGCCGGCCGAACCGAACCAGAGGGTATAGCCGTCCGGGCGTGCCTTGGCGACTTCTCCGGCTGCGATCATTGAGGCGGCGCCAGGTTTGTTTACCACCGCGATCGGCTGCCCGAGGATGTCGGACATTTCGGCCGCCAGGGCGCGGCCAGCCAGATCGGTGCCACCGCCAGCGTTGAAGCCGATGATCATTGTGATTGGCTTTTCTGGCCAGGACGCAGCGCTTACGATCGATGTGGCGAGCCCCAGG
>CAZNIS010000151.1:0-9338 GCA_964573105.1 uncultured Granulosicoccaceae bacterium | reverse complement strand
AAGCGCTACGAAGAAGAGAATAACCGCCTCTTCATCGATGCTTACGGCCTGGCCGGCGAGCTCACCCCAGACGTCCCCATCGAGCAGATCACCCTCACGGTGAACCCGGCCTACCGCTACGGCGGTAAGCTTACCGAGGAAGAGCAGTGGACCCGCTTCCGCCAGGACACGATCGAAGAGCTGGTCTCGTACGCGATCGGCTGCCTGATGGGTCGCTACAGCCTGGACGCGCCAGGCTTGATCTACGCCCACAGCGGCAACGAGGGCTTCGACCCCAACCGCTACCCCAGTTTCCCGGCAGACGATGATGGTATCGCCGCAATCACCGACACGGACTGGTTCGGTGAAAACGACGCCTGCAACCGCGTAGTCGAATTCATATCAGTAGCCTGGGACGAAGCCCATCTAGAAGAAAGCCTCGCCTTCCTCGCCGGCAACCTGTCACCAAAGAAAAACGAAACGAGCCGCGAAACACTGCGCCGCTACCTCTGCGACAAGTTCTTCAAGGACCATCTGCAAACCTACAAAAAGCGCCCGATCTACTGGCTGTTCTCCAGCGGCAAAAAAAAGGCATTTCAGTGCCTGGTTTACCTGCACCGCTACAACGAAGGCACGTTGGCGCGACTACGAACCGAATACGTGATACCGCTGCAAGGCAAGATGGCTGCACGAATAGACAGTTTGCGCGCCGATGTGGATGCCGCGACGTCTACCTCGCACAGGAAGACGCTGCAAAAAGAACTGACCAAACTGGATACGCAGCAAATCGAGTTAATCGCTTTCGATGAAAAACTGCGCCACCTCGCCGACCAGCGTATCAGTCTGGATCTGGATGACGGGGTGAAAGTCAACTACGGGAAGTTTGGTGATTTGCTGGCAGAGGTAAAGGCTGTGCATGGCAAGGTGCCGGAGATTATTTAGTTTTTGGTTATGAAATATCGATATGAACATCAGACTGACAGCAATCCATAGCATGGCGTCGGAGTCGCTTTGAGCAAACTGCCTCTGCCAGATAGTTTGATTGGTGATTTGCGACAGCTGATCGATGGCGCTCGGCAACGTGTGGCTCACACGGTCAATCATGAGGTTGTTTTGCTGTACTGGCATGTGGGCTGCCGTATTCATGCTGACGTACTGGGCGAGCAGCGCGCAGCTTATGGCAAAGAGGTAGTGCAGGCGGTTGCAGCACATTTGCAGCCGCTATACGGCCGGGGATTTGATAGGGCGAACTTGCACCGCATGGTGCAGATGGCGCGCTTGTACCCGGATGAAGAGAAAGTCGTGACACTGTCACGACAATTGAGCTGGAGCCACTTTCTTGCGCTGCTGCCACTGGATGATCCGCTGGCTCGGGACTACTACGGCGAGATGTGCCGGGTTGAAGGGTGGAGTGTGCGCACCCTGCGCGAGAAGATCAACAGCATGCTCTATCAGCGTACCGCACTGTCTCGCAAGCCTGAACAACTGATCCGCAATGAACTCGATACGCTGCACGCGGAAGAACGCGTGACGTCAGCATTGGTATTTCGCGATCCGTACCTGCTCGATTTTCTGGAGCTGCAGGATACGTTTAGCGAGCGAGATCTGGAGATGGCCATTCTGCGTGAGCTGGAGGCTTTCATTCTGGAGTTGGGTGGTGGGTTCACGTTTGTTGCCCGGCAGAAACGCATTGTGATTGACGGTGAAGATTTTCACATTGACTTGCTGTTCTATCACCGGGATCTGTGTCGCCTGATCGCGATTGAACTAAAACTTGGCCGGTTCAAACCAGCCGACAAGGGCCAGGTTGAGCTTTACTTGCGCTGGCTGGACAAGCACGAGCGAAGAGAAGGTGAGGCATCACCACTGGGGTTAATACTCTGCGCCAATCGGCGGGAGGAAATGATCGAGCTGCTTGAACTGGAGGCAAACGGTATTCATGTCGCCGAGTATTTGACCACGTTGCCGCCACGCGAATTGCTGGAAGAACGGTTGAACCGGGCGATTGAACGCGCCCGACAGCAAGCGAACCTGGATGGGCCAGCAATAGATGACGAGGGCAATCCATGAAAGCGGCACAAGTTGATGAGGCGCTGACGCGCAAGTTCGTCAACGAAGGGCATCGGCTGGTGTTCTGGCACGATAGCGATCATGAGTTTGCGGACTATGTGACTGCAGGGGAAACCGACGGATTGGCTGGCGAGCTTGCCAATGTGCAGATTCTTGATGTAAACGCGGTGGGTGGGTTGTCTGCCAAATTGCAACTGGAGCGGGAGGATACTCGTGGCCAGTACCTGGTGTACTCGCACGGCGAAAGGATGCCGGCAGAGCACGATTGGTTGCTGGATGTGCGTTTATACAGTGGGCAGTTCCAGGCAGATGTAGCGAGTATCTGGCTGCAAGAGCTGGGCCTCAACCGCTTGGCGCTGTGCGACCATCTAAGGGCGCGCACGGCATTTCTAAAGAGTGCCGAACGCCGCCGCAAGCTAACCGGATTGCTTAGTACCGATGACGATGAGCGCGCGCTGGATCTGAAGATGCTGGCGGTGCTGACTGGCAGCCCCGTAGCCACCGTGTTTGATGTGTTGATGGCCTTGTGTGATAAACATGTTGTTGACGGTGTATTCGCACTGGACGACGAGCCGGCCGCACTGGCCAACCTACGCAAGAAAGGGCTCGATGATGCGTTCTGGCAGTGTATGCAAGATGAGTTCAGCTACACCGCAGAGGAGCCATCGATTGCGGGCTTGTTGCGCTGCCTGTTGGTGACTGAGTTACTGGGTACCCTTGAGGGAGAAGCGCTGAGTTCGGTTGCTCAGTTTAGATTGCCGACGCGGCAACGCCAGGCTAGTGTTTTTCTGACCCAATGGCGCGATTCTGCATCACGCGGCCAAAGCTATGATGCGGTTGCAGATGTAGTAGCTGAGGATCTGGCGATGCAATCGCTCCTGGAGCCGCTGGAATGGCGCGTTGTCGTATCGGTCCCGACCTTTTTGCTCGTTGAAAAAATGGTAGTCGGTGGTTTGCGCGATGAGCTGCTGGCCGAGGTTCGCCCGTCGCAGGATGAAATACTGTCGGTTGCTTCAGTACGCAGTGAAGGCCACTGGCTGAGTAGTGCCCACGGTGACGAGCCCGAGCGTGCAGCGCTGGCTGCGGCCTACCGTGCCATTGGTGCAGCAGCGCGACTGTTTGATCTGCTTGATCAGGTGGGTCAGTGGTTGCAGTCGGGTGACGCCGAGGAGCTGCTGGCCGGATACCGGGATCAGTGGCATGAGGTTGATCAGCAGTATCGAATTTTTCATACCTATGCCGCACCAGCGGCGAGCCAGGGCTGGAATCTGCTGAAGTCGCTGGCGGAATCTGTAGAGGGTCGATATGACCAGCAATTCGAGCAGCCATTGGGTGTGAGTTGGAGTGCGTTGCTCGATCAGGGTTTTTTGCAGCAGTGGCTGTCAACGTCGCTACCGCCACAGCAACGTTTTTACCAGCGTGTGATAGCGCCGTATCTGGCCGAATCGCCGAAGCGGCGCGCATTTGTGATTATCAGCGATGCCATGCGTTTTGAAGTCGCCAGTGAGCTGCGAGATCTGGTTAACGGCCGCTACCGGTATGAGGCACAGTTGTCCGGAATGCTGGGCGTGCTGCCTTCCTACACCGGGCTGGGCATGGCCAGCCTGTTGCCGCACGATCGATTGGACTACAACGCCCGTGGAGAGGTTCTGGCCGATGGCGCGTCTACCGCTGCCGGTAATCGAACAAACGTACTGGCCGGGGTACAAGGTATTGCTTGCACGGCCAAGGAGCTGGAGGCAATGAAAAAGCAGGAGGCGCGGGATTTTGTGAGTGGGCACCGGGTGGTGTACATCTACCACAACGAGATTGATGCGGTAGGCGATACGGCATCGACGGAAGCCGGTACCTTCGATGCAGTGACTCGGGCGTTGGATCAGGTTGCCAAGGCGGTTCGCCGTTGCGTGGACGACCTTAACGCCACACGGGTATGGGTTACCGCCGACCACGGCTTTCTGTTTCAGATGGCAGCACCGGTTGCGACGGATCGCAGCAAGTTGCTGGATAAGCCAGAGAAGACGCTCAAGCACAAAAAACGATATGTGATTGGCCAATCCCTGAATGCCAACCCAGCAGCGCACTGTGGATCAACAGCAACGACCGCTGGGACTACTGACAGTGTGGATTTCTGGATACCCCGGGGTGCCAACCGCTTTCACTTTACCGGTGGCGCGCGTTTTGTACACGGCGGTGCGATGCCGCAGGAAGTGGTGGTGCCGTTGCTGGCGATTAGCGAGATCAGTGGCAAGAAGAAAGCGGCAACCAAAGTCGGCAAAGTGGGTGTGCAGGTGCTCGGCAACCGACACAGAGTGACTACGCCGAGCTGCCGCTTTGACCTGATTCAAACGGAAGCGGTCAGCGATCGTCGCAAGGCGGTGACACTGCGGGTTGCTCTTTATGAGGACGATCAGCCAGTCAGTTCGGTGGAGCGGCTGGTGTTTGATAGTGCATCCGCTAACACTGAAGACAGGCAACGCTCAGTGAGGCTGGAGTTGCGTGCGGGGACCTTCGACAAGCGTACCCCCTACTTTTTACGATTACACGACACTGAAACAGAGCGAGAGCTGTGCGCTGTGCCGGTGGTGATCGACCGGAGCTTTAGTTTTGACGACGACTTCTGATATCAATGAGCTATCCGGTGGTGAACTGGATGCGCTGCTCAACGAGCACTTTGCCGGCAAGGTGGTGCGCAAGGATCTAACCAAACTGGTGAAGGAAGGCGCGAATGTGCCGGTGTTCGTGCTCGAGTACTTGCTTGGCAACTACTGTGCTTCGCAGGATCAGGAGCTGGTCGCCGAGGGGCTGGAGACGGTCAAGCGCATTTTAAGCGAGAACTTTGTACGGCCGGACGAGGCCGAGAAGATCAAGTCGTTGATTCGCGAGAAAGGCGTTTACAAAGTCATCGACAAGGTCAGCGTGCAGCTGAATGAAAAGCGCGATGTGTACGAAGCCCACTTGATCAGTTTGGGCATCAAGGGTGTGGTGGTACCAACGGATTTGGTGAAAAAGTACGAGAAGTTGTTGGTCGGTGGCATCTGGGCACTGGCGACGCTGGAGTATTTTTTCGAAGAGGGGCAAAAAGGCTCGCCTTTCACTATTCGTGCGATCAAGCCGATTCAGATGCCCAATATGGACATGGAAGACTTGCGCGAAGGGAGGCGGCAGTTCAATACCGAGCAGTGGCTGGATGCGTTGTTACGCTCCTCAGGCATTGAACCCACCGCGTTCGACAAGCGCGCTAGGTGGCACTTGCTGGCGCGCATGATCCCCTTTGTGGAAAACAACTATAACGTCTGCGAACTTGGCCCGCGCGGTACCGGCAAAAGCCATATCTACAAGGAAGTCAGCCCGAACAGCATCCTGGTGTCCGGTGGGCAGACAACGGTGGCCAATCTGTTCTACAACCTCGCGCGCCGGCAGATCGGCCTGGTCGGGGTGTGGGATGTGGTGGCGTTTGACGAGGTGGCCGGCATATCCTTCAAAGACAAGGATGGCGTGCAGATCATGAAGGACTACATGGCATCGGGCTCTTTTGTGCGTGGCAGAGATTCGATCAATGCAGCGGCATCTATGGTGTTCGTGGGCAATATCGACAACGTGAAGTCACTGCTGAAAACCAGCCATTTGCTCGCGCCCTTCCCGGACGCGATGATCGACTCGGCGTTCTTTGATCGCTTTCACGCCTATATTCCCGGTTGGGAAATTCCCAAAATGCGCCCTGAATTTTTCACCAACAGCTACGGCTTCATCGTTGACTACCTGGCTGAGTACTTTCGCGAAATGCGCAAGGAAACCTATGGTGATGCGATCGATCGTTACTTCCGGCTGGGCCGCGACCTGAACCAGCGTGACACCATCGCCGTACGCCGCACCACATCCGGCCTGCTGAAGTTGCTGCACCCCCACGGCGAGTTCGGCAAGGAAGAGGTGGCGGAGTGTCTGGAATACGCACTTGAGGCGCGCCGCCGAATAAAAGAACAGCTCAAGCGCATTGGCGGCATGGAATTCTACGACGTGCACTTCAGCTATATTGATCTGGAGAGCAGCGAAGAAAAAATGATTCGCGTGCAGGAGCAGGGCGGCGACACACTGATCACCGACGAGCCACTACCCGCAGGAGCGCTGTATACCGTAACGCATGGCAGTCAGGGCCATCTGGGCCTGTACCGGCTCGAAACACAAATCACTGCCGGTGGTGGCGGGCTGAAACTATCCGGTATGGGGACAAGCACAGGGGCCAAAGAGCCGGTAAAAGTGGGGTTCGACTACTTTCGCGCCAATGCCATGCAAGTGCAGGCATCGCTAAAACCTGCGGAACATGATTACCACCTGCACGTTGTGGAAGTGCACAACACCGGCCCAAGTACCGGCCTCACCCTCGCCAGCTACGTGGCCCTTTGCTCAGTCCTGATCGGCAAGCCATTGCAGCCCCAACTGATCGTGTTGGGTACCATGAGCCTGGGAGGCAACCTGGTGCCCGTGCAGAACCTGGCAGAATCACTGCAGGTGGCCGCTGACGCAGGGGCTAAGCGTCTGTTGTTGCCGATGGCGAGTGTGGGTGATATTCCGACTATTCCAGGTGAGTTGTTTGCCAAGTTTCAGACCAGCTTTTATTCGGATGCTCGGGATGCTGTGTTTAAGGCTTTGGGGGTTCAGTAGGCTCTGAAGCCCGGAAGTGACTGCAAATAGTGATTTGATTTTCGTGTGGGGGTAGTGATGAATAGTAATTATAAACCAACGGATCCGAAGGTGGCTTTCTTTCCTGTTGAATTGCGTCCGTTGTACATGGCAGGAAAGCAGCCCCAACAGTATACTCAGTTGAAAAGACATTTTGCCGTTGTTGACGTAGAAAACGATTCGGCATTCTCAGTGGTCACAGATCAGTACAAGCTCATATCGAATGCTGATGCTTATGAGCTGGCTGAGTCCGTTATGGGTAGAGTGTTTGGCAGTATCAAACGGGACGATATGGAGTGCTTCAATATTACAATGCCAGTGTCACGGTCGTTTTGTCATATTGACTTGATTCGAAAAGGTTCGAGTTTCCATCCGTGGGAGCAGGACAGTTGGACAGCATTTCTGCGAATTAGTAATAGTTACAATAAAACCAGGAAGCTGAAATTTGAAATTGGATTTTGCCGTTGGCTGTGCATGAACGGAATGATCTTCGGTAGCAAGAGTGTAGATATTAGTTATTCGCACATGAAGCGTAATACCGAGCAAATCGAGAAGTTTGCAGAGAATATTGGTGACATCCGGAAAATGGAGCTTGAGCTTGTCGAGGGGCTAAAGCATCTGCGAAGATACTATGTTCCGGAAGAGGAAATGCTGCCCATAGCGTGTAAGGCGTTCGGGATTCGAACTGATGCGGCCAGTTTGAAAAACAAGAAACGCTCTGGTGATCTTTTCAAATTTCGGCAGGCTGTATCTCGTGCGACACGCGAGTATTTCGGAGAGCTTGGCCCACAAGGTTATTCAGCGCTCAATGTGCTGACTGACTACGCGACACGTCCTGAAGGTGTTCTGTCCCGTGAGTCATCAATCGATGGGTTGCAGAAAAAAGCCGGAGATTGGTCAAACCAATTTGTAAATGCGATCAGCAGTCCGTCTTTTTCGTTTGATGGATATCTTGGTAGTTATCGTGACACGGCTGAGTTGATCAATTCGATTGATCCAGGATAGAACTGTATAGAGATTAACCACGTAGAAGAACTGGATGACGAGCGGTCTTGTGTTGCTAGTGCGGCGATTGGCTTAACGAGTGAATTGGAGATGACTACACAGAGTGAGTACGTTGAACGGTGTATTGTCTATGTAATGAAACGTGGTTCCAATGTAAAGGTCGGAATCTCGAAGGATCCCTGGCGCCGTCGTTCGCAATTAGCCAGTGAAAAGGGTAAGCCCTACCTGGTCAAGTCTTTCGAGTATTCGAGTAGAGAAAAAGCGCTGATTGTCGAGCGGACCTGTCTGCGACAGTTCAAGAGCTATCGCGCTTCTGGTGAGTGGTTTCGCGGCCTTGCGGCTGAAGAGCTGGTTGCATTTATAATCGCACACGCTCCGCCAGGATTGACCATTCGCGACAAACAGCGTATTGAAGCGCTACGGGAAAGACGAGAACGGCTGACTGCACAAAATGATGAGTTGAAACAGGAGATATCTGAGAGCGACTTGATACTCAATGATAACGCCCGTTACAAGAAGGCCCAGAGAGATTATTTCAAGCGGCAGCGTCGCAAGCGAATCGAGAAAGTTAACTGGAGCCTATTCCTTTGCGGTTTGGCGCTGATCGGGTTTAGCTTATGGCTTTTCTTTGATTCTGTGCATTGTTCTGGGTGGGAGTGCGGGGCAACAGATGGGTCTTGGATAGCGATGATTATTGCTTATTTCGGTTGGTTCATGCTCCAGTTCGATAGGATCAAGCCCTTTCCGTTAAAATCGCAAAACAAGCATGCGAAGTGGCAGCTCAAAGACAATATTGAGCAGCTGGTCGACATTCAGGCCAGTATTCTCGCTCTGGAAAGCCAGATCGTCCCTGTGCAAAAAGACTCGGCCTTCGATGACCGTTCACCGGTGCAGGCCAAGCTGGATCTATAGTCAACCCAGCCCGTTCCGAAGCGCTAGAGGCCATTGAGACGGCAATGAGGCAATTGGTTGCTTAGTATTATTTGAGCGCAGCAACAAGGTTGTCGCTTACCGTCAACCTAGCGTCAACTTGGTCTAAATCGGTCAGTAGCGGTAGTTGGTTTATATTTCGCTAACCAATTGATTTTAAATGGTGCCCGGGGCCGGACTTGAACCGGCACGGGGTTGCCCCCGAGGGATTTTAAGTCCCTTGCGTCTACCAATTTCGCCACCCGGGCCGGGTAACTCCACACAGCACGCCTGTCGCACTCGTCTAGGGTGTCGGGCCGGGGCGCGCAGCTATGCTCAAATAAAATACTATGTTCCGCGTGCCCTCCTACTATACGAGCACGACAGACGCACTGTGAGGAGTTACTTGCGGTACATCAAATTCGCAGCACACCTGCCTGGGCGTCCCAGCCGACCCGCGTAGGGTGTCAGTTGTGCTCAAATAAATTACTATGTTCCGCGCAACCTCCTATTGCGGAAGCAGACGGGGGCGCCCAGCCAGGCGCACTGTGAAAGGCCACCTGTCGCAGGTATTCATAGCCGATACGACAACTTGTCATGTGCCAAGCTTTGCAAGCTGGAATTTGGAGGCTGAACCCGGAATCGAACCGAGGTACACGGCTTTGCAGGCCGCTGCATAACCACTCTGCCATTCAGCC
>CAZNIS010000150.1:0-9431 GCA_964573105.1 uncultured Granulosicoccaceae bacterium | reverse complement strand
CGGTACAGTGTGCCGCGATTCAGCGTGCGTGCAGGGACAATGATTATGCGTTGGCGGCCAGACTTCAACGACAACTCATGCCACTGCATCAGGCTTTGTTTCTGGAGCCTAGCCCGGCAGGGGCAAAATACGCCTGTGCGCGATTGGGGTTGTGCGAAGAAACTGTGAGGTTGCCAATGGTGCCGCTGCAGCGCCAGACCAAATACCAAATAGATCAGGCGATGGATAAACTGGAGCTACAGGTAGAGGTGTCAGTGTAGTATTGAGAGTGAGCGCGTCCCTGCGGGCAGAGCCGGATTGCGAACAGCCTGTTAAATAGCAAGAATTCAGTTCGTGTGCACTACTGGCGCAAGAACTCACCGTGCAGTTCGATTTCGATATCATCGCCGACGAAGGCGGCAAATGAATCCATGCCGAAGGTCGATCGTGTTATTTGAGCGGTAGCCGAAAAGCCGATGGTATATTTTCTGGTGATCAGGTTATCAGCTCCGCCGTTGAAGGTGGTGTTGAGGACGATCGGTTGCGTGATACCGCGCATTGTGAGATTGCCATTGATGTCGATGGTGCCATCGTCGCGTGGTTGAATCGATTGACTCTCGAACGTGATTTGTGGAAAGCGTGCGGAATCGAACCAGGCATCCTCCTGTAGTGTCGATTCCAGATCATCGTTGTTGATGTCGATGCTGTTGGATTCGATGATGCCGTCCAGTTGCATCGCGGTGATATCTTCCGGGTTGAAATCCAGGCTCGCGTCAAACGCATTGAAGCGACCGATGATTTTGGATAATCCCAGGTGGTCGATGCGAAAAAATATGTAGCTGTGCGTTTTATCCAGCTGATATTGCCCGGGACGCAACTTTGCCAGCTCTTGCGTGTAGTTGGGACGTATCAGGCTGGTGCAGCCGCCAAGCAAGAGTGCAAATAGCAGGATGGGTAATTTGTTCATGGCCAAATTTTATTGAGTGATGTCAATCGGGTTCCTCCCGAATTGACCGCCGGGTTCACGGATGGTTTCAATGGTCTGTCAATGTTGTTGCATTGAGGCAAGTGATTCAATAGTCTCGGCGGTTTCTATTGATACCATTTGACCACGGGATAGTGACTGACGATGACAGTTAAATTTGCGGTTCTTGGTGCCGGCCGGATTGGTCAGGTACATGCTCAGGCACTGGCTGCTGAGCCGAACGCGCGGCTGGTGGCGGTTGCCGACGTAATGGAGGCCGCAGCGAAGGCGCTTGCGCAAGCGCATGGTTGCGAAGTGCGCAGCATTGATGAAATCGAGCGGGCTGCAGATGTCGATGCTGTTGTTATATGTACTCCCACCGATATGCACGCTGACCTGATCGAGCGATTTGCCCAAGCTGGCAAAGCGATCTTTTGTGAAAAGCCCATTGATCTGAGTATCGATCGGGTGGTGCAGTGTCTGGATGTGGTGAAACAAACCGACGCGACGCTGATGGTTGGATTTCAGCGCCGATTTGACCCTGACTTTAATGCACTCAGCGAAGCGATCGCACGCGGAGATATTGGCACGGTGGAAATGGTGGCATTGACCAGTCGCGACCCGGCTCCGCCGCCGCTGGATTACATTGCGCGCTCGGGTGGCATTTTCCGCGACATGACGATTCACGATTTTGACGTGGCCAGATGGATGCTGGGCGAAGAGGTTGAGACGGTACAGGCTGCGGCATCTGTGCTGGTCGATGCGAAGATCGGTGAGGCGGGAGACTACGATAGCGTTAACGTGATACTGCGCACCGCAAGCGGCAGGCAGTGCGCCATCAATAACTCGCGGCGTGCGGTGTATGGTTATGATCAGCGCATTGAGGTGCACGGATCACAAGGCATGCTGGCAGCCGGCAACGTTCATCAGGATAGAGTCACGCTGGCTAACGGCAATGGTTACACCTGTACACCGCTGCAGGACTTTTTCATGACGCGCTACCAGCGTGCCTATGCGTTGGAAATTGCGGCGTTTATTGATGCACTGGATAAACAGATCGAACCACCTACCACAGGCCTCGATGGCCTGATGGCACTGGCGTTGGCAGAGGCTGCGGTCAGGTCGGTAGAGACGCAAGCGGTTGTGGCGGTGGCAGACGTACTGGCAAGCACGTAGCGCAAAAGTTTTTCGCTTTAAGCAAATGATCGGCTAACAGCTTATTCCAGCGTGACCCACTGCCCACCAGCATCGTTGCTGTCCGCTGCAGCGTGAATAAACCGAATGCCGCGCACGCCGTCGACGATACCCGGCAGATGACTGGATACCTGGCTGGAGGAGGTGGTACGTCGTGCGGCGACGGTGTCGGCGATGTCGTTGTACATGTTGGCCCATGCATCAGACAGTGTCTCTCCATGACCGCGTGGCAGCGTGGTCATGGATTCGGCGCCGGGCATCATGCCCGAGCCCTGGCCGCGATGAATGATTTGTTCGGCGTGATCAAAGGTGGCAAAGCGCAGTTGTTCCGGGTGTTCCTGATCCCAGCTTACGCTGCCTTTGTCGCCGTAGATTCTAAATCGCAGGCCACAGTATTCACCGGCGGCGACTTGTGTGATCCACATGGAGCCCGGAGCGCCACCGGCCATTTGCAGGTTAAAAAATGCGGTGTCTTCCAGTTCGCGGGCGGGCCCGCAGACGTGAAAATCGGCTCGCAGGCGGCCTACGGTGTCGCTGCACACATACTCCAGCAATTGAAATGCGTGGGTGCCGATATCACCGGTGGTTGAAGTCCGGCCGGCCTTGGCGGGATCTTTGCGCCACTGGTCTTCGTCTATCGTGCTGTTGCCGCCGGCCCACTCCTGGGCGTACTCGATCGTAAACTGACGGCAGCAGCCAATCTTGCCGGCAGCGATCATCTCTTTGGCCTGGCGCACCATTGGGTGAAAAATGTACGGGTGGGTAACGGCGAAAACCAAGCCGGTGTCGTTTTGCATTTGCTGCATTGCCTGTGCATCGTCAAGCGTGTTGGCAATGGGTTTGTCGCAAATGATGTCGATACCGTTTTGCATGAAGGTGATGGCGATATCGCGATGGGTATGATTGGGCGTGCAGATAGCGACAGCCTCGATGCCGTCTTCTCTTGCGCTTTCCCTCTCGGCCATCTCTTTATAGCTTGCGTAGCTTCTGGCTGGATCTATCATCCAATCCTGCGCACGTTGTGCCGCCACGTCGGGCCTTGAAGACAAAGCCGCAGCTACCAGATCCCACCGGTTGGACAATCGAATTCCGCTATTGTGCCAGTGCGATACCAGTCCGCCGCCGACGAGCCCGAGTCTCAGGCGTCTGTGGTTTGCGTTGTTTGTGTCCATCGCGTTTGATCCTGACTGACAAATGAGGACGCCGGTGCAATCCGGCGAGGTCGCGACGTATTATAGCGAACGAGGGTAGGGTTCAGACTGCAGGTATTTCAGTGGACGGCTGATGCTTCGTTCTTTTCCTGTATCAGTACCCACGGCGCCGCCACGACACACCAGAATTGCGGCTTGCGTTGATTCCAGTCGCGGGCGTTGTCATCGCTTGCGCGATTGATCATGCCTTGTTCCAGCCATTGCTCAACTTCAGACTTGTTGTCTTTCGCCATTGATGCGGCGACGTCGATCAGGTCGAGCTCCGGGGATACCAGCACCACAACGCCACGCGCAAAGTGCTTGATCAATTCGTCCCAGTCGATCAGGGCGGTTTCCTGATTAAGATTTTGCTCGAGCGTGGGTGGTTGTTCGGGTGTCGACATATTGCTGTTTAGCCGTTGGCCGATTGCTGGCCAATTTCGCTGCGCAGGATCTCCAGTGCTTTTTCCAGTTGCTCGTCGCGCGCCTCGATCAGTGCATCAGCTTCTTCCGGTCGCTGCGCGCGAATGGTTTCTTCCAGCAGCTTGCGTTTGAAGGCCCGTGCCTTGTCACTGATATTCAGGGATCCGGTCTGGCGAAACATGAAGTCGGCGTCGGTCTCAATGTAGTAGTCGGGCACTATACCGGAACCGTGGATCAATTTTTGGTCGGGGCGACCGAACACCGCAATGGTGCTTCTGATTGCGCCCCCGAGTGGCTCTTTGAGATCGAATATCTGTTGTACCAGGCCCTTGCCGTAGCTGGGGGCGCCAACAATGGTGCCACGCTCGTGGGCCTGAATGGCGCCGGCGACAATCTCTGACGAGGACATGCTGTTGCCGTTGATTAGCAGTGCCAGTGGTTTATCGGTCAGATGTTTGCCGTGGCGCGGCTGGTTGCGAAATTTCCCGGTGACGTAGCGCTCGAAATAGACGACATCCCGATCACTGAAAATGGACACGATGTCGCGTGCGGCGCGAGTCGAGCCGCCCGGGTTGTCGCGAAGATCGAGTACGAATGCGCTGGCATTTTTTTGTTGCAGCGCTCGCACTTGCTTGCGCACCCGCGTATGGGTTCTGCCACCGAAGCGGCTGACCTTGATGTAACCGATATCACCGGCAATCATTTCCGATCGCGCATAGTGAAGATCGACGTGCTGGCGCTTGGCGGTGAGTTTGAAAGGCGGTGCCGATTCGCGTTGCAGGGTCAGCTCAACGGTGGTGTCCTCGTCGCCTTTGAGCAGGCTGACAACCTCACTGCTGCGAAGCCCTTTCAGATCCTTGCTGCCGGCACTGATGATTTTGTCGGCGGGCTGAATATCGGCCAGTTCCAGCGGCCCGCCCGTCAGTGTGCCGATCACTCGCGGGTAGTCGTTCTCGCGCACCCGGAATTTCAATCCAATGCCCACGTAGTTGCCGCTGCGCCGCTCGCGGTATTTCTTCAGGTTGGCCGGGGTAATGTAATTCGCGTAGGCATCGTTATAGCTTGCCATTGTCTCAGCGAGAACTTCGCGCATGGCGTCTACGCGTGTGGTGTCTGGTTCGGCGTTCTCGCGCTCGAGAGTCAGTTGTTCGGTGCGATCATCCAGGCGGCGCAGAATTGCATCAGTGCTATCCGCCGGTGAATCGCGAAACAGTCGCAGCTGGGTATTGTGGATGATTTTCAGTGCGCGCTTGAACTCGCGTCCCGCATCGTCGCCAATAGCGTGGCCAGGTACTGCGGCGGTGAGCAGTGAAATCGTACAAACCACGACTGTTATGCAAAGCAGAAACGCCGGTTTGGTACGAGGCATCAGGGGTTGTCTCTGGTTGGCGCGATGATCTGTGTAGTCGTCGATGGTGGGTATGGACTTGCTGGCGCAGCAATAGCCTTGCCGCGCGGCTTGCGGCAATTCACGGCTGGATAAAATTGCCGATTGTGTAGCACCGCATGGCCGCTGTGTTCCACCATGTTCAGACCAGACTGATTATCTCGATATCGATTTGGCTGTTCTCTATAGAGGCTATCGCCAGCGTGATCGGCAGCTTGAAGCGCCGTGGACCGGCGCTGCCCGGGTTCAGATAGATCGGGTTGCCGAGACAAAGCCCTGGTTTGTGGGAGTGTCCGGAGATGACAACGTCGATGCCGTGTTGAACCGGGTCGATATCCAGGCTGTTGCGATCGTGCAGCAGATAGAATTTTTTATCGAATAGTGTGACCGAGGTTGTGTCTGGTAGTTCGCTGGCCCAGTGATCGACATTGCCACGAATCGCGGTCAATGGTGCGATCGCAGACAATTGCTGGAGGATATCAGGCTTGCCGACATCGCCTGCGTGCAGCAGGTGATCGCAGCCTTGAAGTGCTTCAACTGCTTCGGGTCGAAGCAGGCCGTGAGTATCAGAGATGATGCCGATGCGCGGCAAGGTGGCTACAGGCGTAGCGGGCGCGCTTTGGTTTGCCGGGTGATGCGATAGCTTGCGCCTTCGAGCAGATCGGCGGCAGTGAGTTCTTCGACCCTGCGGCTGATCGCAAGGCCCATGCTGTCGAGCAAGTGCGCGGTTTGAAACTGGTGATCGTCGATGTGTTGGCCATGCGAGCTGTCGCGCGGCACAAGGATCGGGCGTTTGCCCATCCGCAGCGAGGTGAGTGCGGTGCCGGTGCCCGCATGGGCGACGACAATATCGGCCTCACGCATGGCTTTTTCCATTTCGTGTGCCGGCACCACTTCCTTGCCGTCGATGTTGAGATCGTGCACGGCGGTGGAGCCGGTCTGCCAGAGCACTTCGTCGGTATCCTTCAGGTAGACCGCAAGCTTGGCGATGAATTCGCGAAAGCCATAGTCTTCCATTGTGCCGACGGAGACTACTGCACGGCGAATGCGATCCGGGGGATTGTCGATTTTTTCCGACTGAAAGCCATCGAATACCGAGCCGACGAACGTCCAGTGTTTGTCTGCCCAGGCTTCGTGCTGGTTGTAGAGTTTGATACCCGGAATGCGAGCCAGCGCCTTGCCGGTGACCGATGGACCTTCCACGCGGGTGGCGGACTCGATGTAGTGTGTCGGGATACCGCGCACCGCGCTGTAAGGCAGATAGGCCAGTGCGATCGCAGACCCTGTGCTGATGACGTTGTCAACTTTGTATTTGCGAATCAGCCTGAAAGCCTGCGGCACGTTGCGGATGACCGAGCCGAGGCCGCGCGGGCGAATATATGGCACGTACTCTACGCGCTGGCCCTGCAGCATCGAACGCGTCTGGGGCGAGTCAAAGGTAACCCACACGCAGTCGTCGGTATCGCCTTCATAGCGCGGCCACAATTCGGCCAACTGAGTGAAGTGCCCACCGCTGGATGCCACGAGCATGGTGGTCATGAATGGCTACCCATCACGGATGACAGTTGACCTGTGTGCACTTGAGTGAGTTTGTGGATTCTTATATTCAAGCGAGACAGTCGTGCTTAAGGGTGAGGTTCTTCAGTTGGATGAGTAA
The DNA here is from genome assembly GCA_964573105.1 of uncultured Granulosicoccaceae bacterium. GTDB lineage: Bacteria > Pseudomonadota > Gammaproteobacteria > Granulosicoccales > Granulosicoccaceae > CAKZSB01. Next base: position 2,637 of record CAZNIS010000150.1, on the reverse strand, counting down.
GGCGGGCACAACGCTGTCCGGTTATGCTGTTATGACACTAACCTGCGTAGAGTACAGCTTGCGGGCGTTTGGTAACAGTGTGTATGGCGTAATTATCCTACAGAATGACAATTGTTGATGAATGTTCACCGATTTGACATCGACGCTTGTACGTTGGTTGATTCGTCAGGCAGGCGGCAGAGCATTGATTTAGAAGTGTTTATCGTCCTGCACTGCGATCACCCTCGCTCATCCGAGCCCATTTTTCGCTCAAGCCAGCGAACCCCCTGAGAGACGATCAGAATCAGGATCAGGTACTCGATTACGAGGATCGTGTAGATCTCCAGCGGTCGGTATTCGGTGACCACCAGTTCATTCGCTCTGCGCGTGAGTTCCTGCATACCAATGATCGATACCAGCGAAGAAATTTTCAGCATATAGACGAGCTGATTGCCCAGTGGCGGCAGGATGCGACGGATCGCCTGTGGCAGGATCACGTAGCGCATGGTGTCGCGATAATTCAGGCCGATGGTGCGCGCCGCCTCGGTTTGTCCTTTGGCGATCGACTGAATGCCGGCGCGAAATATCTCTGCCTCAAATGCGCTGTCGGACAGCGCCAGCGCAATCACACCGGCCCAAAAGACGTTGATCGAAATGCCCGCGGCGATCGGCAGACCGTAATAGACCCACAGCAACAGCACCAGCAGCGGAACGGCTCTGACCAGTTCGACATAGACCCGGTTGAACCAGCGCAGCCAGCGGTTTTGCGACAACCCGGGCAGGGCTACTAACAGGCCCAGCGCAATCGATATCGCCAGCGCGCAGATTGACAGCAAAATGGTGTTGCCCAGACCGCCGATCAGAAACTGCAGATTGCCTCGGCCCTGCTCGGTCGAGGGGTTGACGACATACCAGCCCCACTGGCTGCCGCAGCCGGTCAGCAGTGGAATCATCAAAAGCGCCAGCGCGTAGCGGCAATCACGGGATTTAATAGTCATGCCGGCAGTAGTTCAGTGACTTAGTATCTGGCTGAGAAACTCCTGACAGCGATCGGTGCGCGGGTTTTCAAAAAACTGCTCAGGCGGGGCGGACTCGACCACCCGACCACCGTCCATGAACACCATGGTATCGGCCACCTTGCGCGCGAACCCCATCTCGTGGGTGACGACGATCATCGTCATGCCACTGTCGGCGAGTTCAGCCATCACATCCAGCACTTCGGCGATCATCTCCGGGTCCAGCGCCGACGTGGGCTCATCGAACAACAGAATTTTGGGCTCCATACACAGCGATCGGGCGATTGCCACGCGCTGCTGTTGGCCGCCCGAGAGCTGGCCAGGGTATTTGCCGGCCTGCTCGGGTATGCGAACGCGTTCGAGATAGCTCTCAGCCAGCGCTATGGCATCCTGCTCAGGCATGCCGCGCGCGCGAATTGGCCCGAGGGTGAGATTCTCCAGTACGGTCAGGTGCGGGAACAGATTGAATTGCTGAAACACCATGCCGACTTCGGCGCGAATCGCCGCGACGCTGGATTTGTGGTCGGTGAGGGTGATGCCGTCCACGCTGATCTGGCCGGACTCGTGACGTTCCAGGCGGTTGATGCAGCGGATAGCGGTTGACTTGCCCGATCCGGATGGCCCGCAGATGACAACTTTCTCGCTGTTGTCGACGCGCAGATTGACATCTTTCAGGGCCTGAAAATCACCGAACCACTTGCATACATCAATCATCTCGATGGCCGCGACGGCGGGGCTTGGATCGGACAAAACGTTCTCGTCAATTTGGCGTCGAAACAGTATACATCCGTGGAAAAAGGTTAGTATTGGAAAAGCTGTCGGCCCAGTTGTCGTCTGCCCGTTTTGTTGCTGTGTCATCGGGCTGTGGCCGGCGTCTGTCCTCTTCGTTGAACAAGGTCATTCCCGCTATGAAATTTACTCAAAGACTCGTGCTGTTAGCATCGCTGACGCTCGCCTCGATTGGTGCCGCAAACGCTGATTCGGCACTGAAGGAAATACTCGACTCCGGTGTGCTGAAAGTTGGCACCACCGGCGACTTCAACCCGATGTCCGTTCGCGATCCCGCGAACAACTCCTACAAGGGGTACGATATCGATGTCATGACGCGATTGGCCGAAGACATGGGCGTTGAGGTAGAGTTTGTCGCAACCGACTGGAAAACGCTGGTCAACGGCGTTGTCGCAGGCAAGTACCACGCGACCGGATCAGCCTCAATCTCTCCCGCCCGGATGAAGGCGGCGGGTTTTTCTGAAAGCTATTTGTCAGTACAGATTCTGCCGTTCACCACGGCTGACAAGGTCGATCGTTTCGACGGCTGGGACAGCATCAACCAACCGGATGTCAAAGTGGCGACCACACTCGGCACCACGCTCGAAAAGAGCACCCGCGAGTGGTTTCCGGATGCCAGCATTACTGCTATGGAAGCGCCGGCACGCGGCTATCAGGATGTGCTGTCCGGTCGCTCGGATGTCTTCGTCACCTCAAACCTCGAAGGTGCCACACTGACCGCCAAGCACAAAAACCTGGTGCCAGTGCCCGTTGATGCGGCGCGCGCGCCTGCGGCCCTTGCGATGTTGCTGCCGCAGGATGATCAGGTCTGGATCAACTATGTAAACAACTGGATCAAGATCCGCAAGTTGTC
>CAZNIS010000149.1:0-11335 GCA_964573105.1 uncultured Granulosicoccaceae bacterium | reverse complement strand
GGGCACAAAGCGGACGTTCGACCGTATTAACATTTTGCGTACGAGGCCAGCTCTAAATCCGCTTCTCCTTCCCCACCCAAAACGGATCGCGTAGTTTCCGTCGCAGCAGCTTGCCTGAATCAAGCCGCGGTAGTTTGGATACAAACTCAAAGTGCTTCGGTATTTTATATCCTGCGATTTTGTCTCGTAACTGGCTGGCAACTGTTTGCTCGTTAAGCTCGGAGCCTTCAACCGGTTGAATAGCCGCTGCCACACGTTCGCCAAACTCATCATCCGGTATACCAAACACAGCACAATCGGCAATTTCCGGCAGGCTGATCATGGCTGCTTCGATTTCTGCCGGATAGATGTTCACGCCGCCGGAGATGATCATGTCGATTTTGCGATCGCATAGATAGAGATAACCCTGTTCGTCGAAATAGCCGATGTCACCGGCGGTGATCAGGCCGTCGTGTTCGATCGTGCGGCGTTTGTCGTCGAGGCCGTAGTAGGTGAAATCCGGCATGGCGTCGTGGCGGCCGTAGACATCACCTGCTTCACCGGTTGGCAGGGTTTGTCCGTTTTCGCCAATTACTTTTACAGTCGCACCGTCGAGCGGTTTGCCGACGGTGCCTGGATGCTTGAGTGATTCTTCGCTATTGCAGATCGTCAGCCAGCCGGTTTCGGTGGCGGCATAGGCTTCGTAGATGACCGGGCCCAGCCAGTTGATCATGGCCTCTTTTACGTCGACGGCACAGGGTGCGGCGGCGTGTATCACCCATTGCAGTGAGCTCAGATCATATTGCGTGCGTACCTCAGGCGGCAGTTTTAGAAGCCTGACAAACATGGTGGGTACGGCATACAGGTGAGTGATGCGCTCGCGTTCGATGGTTGCGAGCAGCGACTCGGCGCTAAAGCGGGCCATAATGTGCAAATCGGCGTTCAGCCTCACCGCGCCTTGTGCATAGCTGAAAGGCGCTGAGTGATAGAGTGGTGCGCACATCAGTGCGCGAGTCGATGCCTGCAGGCCGAAGACGTCCTGCCGCATTTTGGTCATAGCGGCGAGCTTGCTTTCAGCAGGCGGCTGGTAGCGTACCCCTTTGGGATGTCCGGTGGTGCCACCGGTGTACAACATCGCGCCGGGCGGATTGCTGCACAGGGTTTCGATGGCTGCATACTGTTGCAGCCATTCGCCCCATTGCGGCCAGCGCGGATCAGCGGATGGGTAAGGCAGGTTGTGGTCTTTGCACACGCTTGCCGATGGCAGTACCTGAATCGCGGTAACGCCGTCAGGCAAGTGATCGCCCAGCTGTTGTAACAGGTCGGTATGGCCGACGACGATACTGGCCTCGCAGTTGCGCAGAACGTACTCGACTTCATTGGGGTGAAAGTGCCAGTTCACGGGTACCGGATAGCAGCCTAGTGCGGCTGCGGCGAAGGTGGCCTCCATGAATTCGATTTCATTGCGCATCAGCAGCGCCAGCGTGTCGCCGGTTTTAAGTCCAAGCTGCGCAAGTCCGGTGGCGGCACATCGGGCGCGATGGTGAAACTGCTCAAGCGTTAATCTGACATCACCCAGTGAAATCGTGCCATCGGCCATTGGTTTTTCTCGACAGGTTCAGTTCATCGACAAGTATGCCGTATTGACTGTGGCTGGCGAGTTTTTTAACAGTCGTGGACCAACCAACCGCGCGGTGAACCCTCACCGGATTACCGCATTCTGATATTTGAGATCGTACGAGTGCAGCGGGTGTGATGCCCGCCGCCCCCGGGCGGTTATCGAATAGACGTAATAATCACAAGCCCGCTGTCTCCCCGCGTTGGGCTGGTGACGTTTTGGCGGCGAATGCTTATGTTACTGGCAGCGAATAATTCGCCAAGCTCGGCCTGAGTCGCGGCAGAAAAGCTGAACGAACCATCATCAGCCAGTGAGCAATCGATGGTTACGTCGGCGTCCGAGGCGGTGAGTATCAGGCGTGAATTGGCGGCATCGGTTGCAGCGTTCCAGGTGATCGTCGTATCGCTGCGCAGTGGCTCACCGGTTGCCGGTGCGATGATCTGCAGATCCTGGAGATCGGGTATCTGAACGGCGGTGAAGGCGGGAAAGTCGTCGCCGGGGATATCCAGCGTCAGACCGTTGGGCGGCCGCGGCAGTGCGCTATCGGTGGAGTAGGTAATATTGTCCACGCTGATCTGTTGGGCGAGATCGGCATAGCTGCCGGCTGCCGAACTAAATAGCAGATTGCTGCCGGCACTGACCGATTGCGCCGGCAGCTCGGTGCTGCAGAGCAAAGCGGTTTCGTCGTCGGTATTGTTCTCAGTGTCGTTCGACACCTCGCAGCTATCGGCATCGGTCAGGAACTGCTGATCGACCAGCGCGGCGCTGCTGGGGGTGGTGAGGTCGCAAAATACGGCATCGAGTGCGGTCTGTGCCGTGCCAGTATCGAGATCGATGCGAATTACGCCGTAGTCGCTCAGTGCGACGGTTGCCTCGGTCACCGGTGCGGGACTGTCATCCGATCCACAGCCGGCAAGCCATATCGTTGCGAGTGCGATGGTCAGGGGGGAGTGTCTCATAGGGGCAATATCCGTTGATCCGGTTGTTTGCCCCAGAGTATCAGGATGATCTGTTACAACGCGTCTACATGACGGCAAGGTGCACTGCTGGGTAACTATTCACAGCACGCCTGACTAGGCGTCCCCGTGGGCGATGTCGGTCCGGGACGCACAATCGTAGCCTGGCCGGCCGCACCTCGTCGGCCACCACTAAATACCCATGTATGTTCCGTGCAACTGAGCGCCCCGGACACTCCTAGCCCGTGTACAGGTGGGGGGCGGCTAGGGGCGCCCGGCCAGACGCACTGTGACCAGCCACTGAAAAAGTGCCTGGTGTGGCGTGAACGGATACCTCGGCGGGCCGGGCCTGTAACGGCATCAGCGGTAAATGATCTAATGCGGGAGCTGATGGATCAATCTGTTTTGCTGCTGATGTCTGGTAGCGATTGAGTCAGCTGCTTGATGCGCAGTTTGCATGATGGCATCTCGTTAGATAAAACGGAAAAAGGGCCGTTGTGATTGGCGCGGAACCTTTTGCATTCACCAAAAAAATGCCCGTATCGTATAAATGTTCGGTTATTCGTTTTGCTAATACGATTCCCACTGTGAAACCTCGACTGCAATGTGTCGGCAACTCAAGTAATCATTTCGTTTCGACAGGGGCTGTCATATTTTTTTAGTGACTTAAGGCGTATGGACGTAGCTCGAATTGACTAGCGCAAAAGCGCTATATTCGTGTTACTTCCTTAATCGTCTGTCAGCCAGGCTAACTTTAATACTGCGTGATCAACTTTCAACGTGCATCTGAGGCGCCAGCCCGGTGTGGCATACTCATGCCGGCGAGAAACAACTCATCGGTGCTTCTGACAAAGACCTGTGGGCGATGCTTGGCAGCCCGTTTTTCAGTCAATCTCTGTTTGATACATTCCGAGTCACCACCGACAGCGGCAACTGCTCGGACAGCGACGGCTGTACATTGGTCGAGGCCGGCCCGGACGAGGAGAACCTTCTACAAAGTGTACTCTGGGCATACGATGGCACCGGCTATGTGTCGACGGGCGCCGAGACCGGTGGTGGGTTTGAATGGTGGACTGGATACTGGGCCAGAGTCATCGAAAATGCCAATGCCAGCAACCCCACGCTGCTGATTCCCAAATAGTCAGCAGAGCTAGCCGCCCATCAGTGATTCGGGTGCCTGCAACGCTACCGTCTGGTGAATGCGAGTCATAACAGCACGCAGTAGCAAATTAGTTGATCAAATACTCGCGTAGAGAGACCAGCGTTAACGATGTGCAGGCGGCGGCGCTAGATGTCCATTGCCAACACGTAAAACCCGCGCTCCCGCGTTGGAATAATTATTATGGGTCCGTGCGTGCTAGCAGTCTCGGTACGCGGGGCCCGAAATAACGTCAGCAGTATAGTCTTGCTGTGCGATGTCTATTTCTACCGCCTTTTCCCGATCGATCGCCTGAGCCTCTATGATTGCCAATGCTACCGGTTTGCCAACGCGATAGCCGAATGCGGCTGATGTTGTCTTGCCGATAATGTGACCATTGGATTTTACCGGTTCATTGCCCAGTGGAGTCGCGTTAACATCCTGCAGCACCAGACTGACCACACCTGTCGTTGGCGGTGTGTCGCGCAAGACCTGCAGTGCGGCTTTGCCAATAAAATCACTCGACCAGTCGAGGGTAAATTCAAGCCCTGCCTGCAGTGGATTGATATCGGTATCCAGATCGTGACCATAGGCGAGAAAGCGTTTTTCGATACGCATGGACGTTTGTGCGAAAATGCCTGCCGGTTTTGCGCCGGCTTGCTGTAATACACGATAGATGCTGCTGGCGTCGGCAGCCTTGCAGGTCAGCTCCCAACCCGGCTCACCCACATACGACAGGCAAACGCCACGCACCTGGCAGCCGGCGATGCTGGTCTGGCTATGGGTGAAGGGTTTCAGAGCCAGCAATTCAGTAGCGCCGAGTGTGCTCGCAATGGTTGCAGCACTAGGGCCCATCAATGCAAGTATGGCGTAGTCTTCAGTGCAATCGCACAGTGACACCTTTTCATTCTGCAGATGCCGCTGCAGCCAGCTCATGTCGCGTTTGATCGCACCGGTGCCTACCACTAGACGATAGTGTTCATCACTCAAACGCAGTACGGTCAAGTCACTCTCGTAGCCGCCGCGCTCATTGAGCATGGGCGTGTAGATGGCGCGTCCTGGCTCACGGGTCAGATCGTTGGCAAGGATTCGGTTCAGAAAACGTTCGGCATCAGTACCCGTTACATCGATCTTGCCGAACGTAGACAGATCGAAAACCGCCGCTGCCCGATGCGCGCGTTCCACTTCTTCACCCACCTGATCAAACCACGCAGGTTGTTGCAGCGTGAGCACGGGTTCTTCAGTCTTATCAAAGTATAGCGGTCGCTCCCAGCCATAGAATTGTCCAAAGTGCGCGTTGTGGCGCTGCCACTGTTGATGCAACGGTGTGGTGCGCAGGTTGCGCGCGGTGCTCCACTGATAGCCGGGATAGTGAATAGCGTAGTGTTCACCGAGTACTTGCGGCGCGCGTGCGGCCAGTGCCGTGGCCGAATTGAAGCAGGCGGGAAATCGTTTGGGGTCTGCCTCGTACAAATCGGTGGGTGTGTGACCGTGAACGATGCAATGCGCCAGTGCCATACCGGCACCACCGCCGGTGGCAACGCCCACAGAGTTCATGCCGCAGCCAAGAAATAGACCCTGAGTCTCGGCTGTTTCACCCAACAGGAATGATCCGTCCGGTGTGAAACTCTCTGGCCCGTTTAACAGCATGCGCACTTCAGCATCGGCGAGACACGGCAGCCGATGCAGTGCGTTTTCCATCATCGGTTCGAAATGGGGCCAGTCTTCGGGTAATAGCTGAAAGGCGAAGTCGCTGCCAATGGTTTGCGGTGATATGGGTTTGCCCATCGGCTCAAAACAGCCAACCAGTAAGCCGCCGGAATCATCGCGGATATACAGATGGCTGTCGTGATCGGACAGGGTGGGCATATTATGCTCGCTGCCTGGCACCGGGTTGGTCAGAAGATAAAAGTGTTCGCACGGGTACAGTGGCACATCGACGTTCGCCATCGCCGCGTTTTCACGGCTCCAAAGCCCGGTGCACAGTGCAATCGCGTTGCAACGGATTGAGCCTGCGGTTGTCTCAAGGCCGGTGACTTTGCCATTGCGGGTGGTAATGGCAGTGACGCCGGTGTGTTCGAATAGTTTTGCACCACGATTGCGTGCGCCTTTAACCAGTGCTGCACACAAATCCGACGGGCTGACTCTGCCGTCATCCGGTGACCAGACCGCACCGATCACATCATCGGCGTTCATCAGTGGCCAGCGCTCTTTGGCTTCACCCGCGCTGATCGAATTCGCGCGCAAGCCGTACAGGTCCGCCAATGATTGCTGGCGGTGGATATGGTTCAGGCGATCTTCGTTGCAGGCGATCGACAGTGAGCCTTTGTTGATCCAGCCTGTTGCCTGACCGGTCTCGGCTTCCAGTTCACTGTACAAAGAGATCGAGTAGCGAATCAGATCGGTGAGGTTGCGGCTTGAGCGCAGTGCGCGAACCTGGGCCGCCGAGTGCCAGGTGGTGCCCGAAGTGAGCTGGTTGCGTTCCAGCAAAATGGTATCCTGTACACCTGCCTTGGCCAGATGATAGAGCGTCGAGCAGCCCATGATGCCGCCGCCAATGACAACGACAGACGCGTGGCTGGGCAGATTGGATTCAGTCATGCCGGTTTGCACTCAAAGTGATTGATCAAAGGCGTTAGACGTGTACGTTGAAGCGATGATTACAGATAACGCTGTTGTCGCAGGTCGGCGTAGTGTGCGATTGCGCCAATCGCATCGGCGCCACTGCGTGCGACGATTACCGCGAGCAGGGTTTCAATAGCGGCGACAGCGCCGAGCATCGACGGGAAAAACTGCGGGCTATCGGTGGACTGGCGGATCAGTACACTGGCGCGATCGGCCATTGGCGCCGCCAGGCTGTCTGTCAGATAGACGAGCTTTGCACCCTGTGACAAGGCAAAGTCGATCGCGTAAATGGTTTCTTTAGCGTAGGGGTGGTAGCTCAAAGCGACGATGACATCATCTTCGCGAATCGGGATCAGTCCTTCGACCAGGCCATCACCGCCCAGGCGTGGCATGCGCAGATGCGGTACAGCCATTTTGCCCACGTACTGAAAATAGGTAGCCACCCAGTAGGGTGCGCCCGCCGCAATCACATAGGTAGTGTCGGCATTGATGATCAGATCGGCGGCGCGGCAGATATCGTCGTTGTCGAGTTGCTGGTAGAACCACTTCAGGTTGCTGTTACCTGCGTCAGACAATGCGTGAATAATAGATGCTTCACCGCTGAGGGTAGACGCCTGTTGCAAGTGCGAGGCGCGTTGCTCGAAGTTGTAGTTCTCGATCGCGCTGCGAAACACAGTGCGAAAGTCCTGATAGTTGTCATAGCCCATCAGGCGCGCCAGTCGCAGCAGTGTCGGCGCGGCGACTTCTGCTTCGCGCGCCAGTTCGCGCATCGAATGTGTCGCAACCATGTGCGGCCGATCGATGATCAGCTTGGCGGCGCGTGCGAGTTTGGGGCTCAGTTGTGGCAGGCGCTGCAGGAGTGCTTCTAAAACCTGTTGCATCGGGAAAACCGGCGGTCGACGGCGATGCTTACAATGTAACGGATGTTACATTTCGGCGCAAATATTACGTTTGAAAATTCTCGCGTCACGCGATACCCTTCGGGCAAGGCGCAGGTCGCCCCGCAATTTCCGCTCAGTGCTCGACTGACCGGTCCAACCGAGGACAATATCAATGACATTCAACGCACGAAAAAAACCGGCAATGGTGGCGCTGACTACCACGTTTGTCGCCTCCATGTTTGCCGCCAGCACAGGCTACGCAGCGCAATGCACCAACGATGTCTGGAACAAGGTCATGAGCCGCGGCAAGCTGGTTGTTGGCGTCAAGGCCGACTACAAACCCTGGGGCTTTCGCGACAGCAGCGGCGCAATCGTCGGTATGGAAATCGACATGGCCAAAGACGTGGCCGACAAAATGGGAGTCGAGCTCGAACTGGTGGCGGTGCAGTCTTCCAACCGCATGCAGTTTCTCGAGCAGGGCAAGACCGATATGTTTATTGCGACCATGTCTGATCGCGATGATCGCCGCAAGATCGTCGGCATCACACAGCCCAACTACTACACCTCGGGCACCAACATCATGGCGCCCAAGCAACTCGGTTTCAAAGAGTGGGAAGACCTTCGCGGCAAGCCCGTCTGCGGCAAGCAGGGTGCGTTCTACAACAAGATCGTCACCGAGCGCTATGGCGTTGAAGTGGTCGCGTTCACCGGTAACGCCGAAGCCAAACAGGCACTGCGCGATCGCAAGTGCGTCGCCTGGGTCTACGACGATTCATCCATCGGTTCTGATCTCGCCTCTGGCGACTACGACGAATTTGAAATGCCACTGAAATCCGAAGACGACAACCCCTGGGCACTGGCGGTACCACTGGCAGAGAAAGACTGTGTGTTTGGTCAGTTCATGTCGGGTATTACGTTCAACTGGCACCAGTCGGGTCAGCTGATTGAGTGGGAAAAGAAATGGGGTATTCAGCCCACCGCTTTCCTCGCTGATCACAATGCGAAATACAAGGACTGGCTGGCCGAGTAACAACCAGTTCTCCGAACTCCCGCAGTTGCGGGAGTTCGCCTCGGCTTGCGGTCAGCTTTACTGCAACCTTGAGATATCAAGTCCGCTTTCAATCCAGGATGCCTGATTGCTAGAAGCCTTCACAGAGTTCTTCCGCCAGTTGGCCGCTGACCACCCGCGCTGGAACTTCATCTTCTTCTATGACAGCTTCCAGTGGTGGCGGATCGTCGGCGGCCTGAAAGTCACCATTTACCTGTCGATCGCCTGTGTGTTTTTCTCGATGGTGATCGGTGTCGTTGGCGCGTGGGCGCAGGGCTCGCCGAACAAATGGATCCGTCGAATCGTTCAGGGCTATATCCAGTTTTTTCGCAACACCCCGCCGTTTGTACAGCTTCTGTTTTTCTATTTTGCGCTGGGGCAATTCACGCCGGCTGTCACCGGCCCTGATGGCTGGACCCAGGTGCCACTGATCTCGAACGTTGGCTGGGCGATCATCTCACTGTCATTTTTCGCTGGCGCCTTCAACGTTGAGATTTTTCGCGCTGGTATTGAGGCGGTGCCCGAGTCCACCCAGGAAGCAGCGCGCTCACTGGGATTTTCGCGCTTGCAAACCTACACTGACGTGGTACTACCGCTGGCGTTTCGCGTTTCGCTGCCGGCGCTGAACAATAATCTGGTCAATCTGGTGAAAACCACCACCCAGGCCATTGGTATCGCGGTGCCAGAGTTGTTGTACCAGAGCGTTGGCATCTGGAACGACTACCCCAGCGCTCAGTATCCCACTATGTTGGTACTGTTTTTCTCGTTCATCGTTTTGGTGGGTATTCTGGTGATGGGCATGAATAAATGGGAGCGCGCAATGCGTATTCCGGGGTATGGCGAATAACATGGCGCAGCGTTCAATCCCCGGCGTCAACAGCGCGCCAAAAACCGATTTGCCGGTATTGCTGCCCTATGTGAATCGCGGGCATATTGGCAGTGACCCGATTTGTTTTTCGCGCTGGGTCGCATCTATGCCGTGGTGGGCAATGCTGTTGCCGATCGCAGTGATCATTCTCTGGCCGCTGACCGCTGCAGCCGCGTCCAGCTATACCTACACCAACGCCGTGCAGGCGTTGTTTAAATGGATTCCGTTTCTAGTCACGGGCGGCTTTCTGTTCAACGTGATCATCTCTGTGGTGACCATGCTGATGGGAACCATCGCCGGTGTGCTGCTGGGGCTGGCGCAAGTGTCACCGTCTCGTTTAATCAGTGTGCCGGCGGCCTTTGTTACTCAAACTTTTCGCAACTCGCCGTGGCTGGTGTTGTTGTTTATCGTGTTGCTGGCCTTCCCGTATGAGGTCGTCATCGGCGGCGTGATCATCTCGATCCCCGACTGGATCAAAGCTGCATTCGGTTTGTCACTGCCGATCATGGCGAATATATCCGAGGTTGTTCGCGGTGCTGTCAACTCGGTGCCGTCAGGGCAATGGGAAGCCGCCGAGTCGCTCGCCTACACAAGGCGACAAACACTCTGGCAGATCATCCTGCCGCAGTGCTTCAAGCGAATGATCCCGCCGTGGATGAACTGGTACGCCATTCTAACCATGGCCACGCCACTGTGTTCGCTGCTCGGCGTGGAAGAGTTGATCACACTGAGCCGCCAGGCAATTGAAGCCGAAAACAATCATCCCGAGCTGCTGTTGCCGTTCTACAGCTTTGCGTTGCTGATATTTTTCCTTTACTGCTATCCGATTGCCCGAATGACCATTGCGCTTGAAAAGCGCTATGCAGTCAAATTGTAAGGAACCCATGTGAGCTGGACAGAAGATCAACCGATCGTTGCCTTGAAAGATGTTCACAAGTCCTTTGGCGATCTGGAAGTACTGAAGGGCATCACCTTGGACGTGATGAAAGGCGAGGTGATTTGCATCATCGGCCCGTCAGGATCTGGCAAGTCCACGCTGATCCGCTGTATCAACGCGCTAAATGATATTCAAAGTGGTTCGATCAAGGTTGAGGGGCAGGAGGTCCACGATCCCAAACTCGACAAACTCGAACTGCGCAAGAAAGTTGGCATGGTGTTTCAGCAGTACAACCTGTTTCCGCACAAAACAGCGTTGCAGAACATCATGATGGGGCCAATCAAGGTGCTGAAACAGAATCCGGCCGAGGTAAAAGTCAAAGCACGTGAGCTGTTGTCACGCGTGAACCTGGAAGGCAAGGAAGACGCCTATCCGGGAGAGTTGTCCGGTGGACAGCAGCAGCGCGTGGCGATTGCGCGTTCCCTTGCCATGGATCCGGACGTCATGCTGTTCGATGAAGTCACCGCCGCGCTGGATCCCGAGACAGTTAAGGAAGTACTGGTCGCAATCAAGGATCTCGCGCAATCGGGTATGACCTGCATACTGGTCACACACGAAATGGGATTTGCCCGCGAAGTTGCCGATCATATCTACTTCACCGATCGCGGCGTGATTGTAGAGCACGGGCCACCGGCGACATTTTTCACCGAAGCCAGTGATCCGCGTACCCGAGAGTTTTTGAGCCAGATTTTGTAGACTGGCTGGAGTATACGATACTGGCGATGACCCCTTCGCCAACGATCTTCAGTCGCAGGCGCACATCTCGTCTGTGAAAATCCAGGTATCGGGCATAAAGGAAGTTAGAAAAATGATCATGAAATTTGCGATCAGTGTTTTAATCACCCTATTAACTGTTGCAATAGCTGCCGCTCAGTCACCTGCCTCTATTGTTACAATCAATGGTGAAGTCATTCCAGGTGACAAGATCGCTGCTGGTGAATTGCTCCTGCTTGAACCGCATGAGCGTTGCTCACCCCATAGCGATGCATTGCTTCGTGAACGGGCAGTCGAAACCATACTGCTGGAACGCTGGTTGTTTGACCACCTCACGGAAAATAACGCCACATCGAATCTGGAAGCGATAGCGAGAAACAATAACACTCTGGCTGATTTAACCAGGTATCTGGAAACAGAAAACCCGCAAGGAGCGGAGCGCGACAGCATACTGTTTCAGATAGCAATCTACAATTTTTCGACCGATTACTATGACATTAAGGATGCGATCAAGCCGACTCCCGCTGAGTACGAAGTGGAGAATCAACGCTTGATTGACAACGCTCACCCT
>CAZNIS010000148.1:1712-11421 GCA_964573105.1 uncultured Granulosicoccaceae bacterium | reverse complement strand
AACTGATTGCCCAGTTCGCGGATCGCCTGGTTGACGGCGGTGCGCACCACCGGCTCGCCGAGGCGTCGCACCATGCCGCTGACTATGCCTGCGATACCGGTGTGTTCATCGGCGATGATCTTGCCGGTCAGCATCAGTGCCCAGGTCGAGGCGTTGACCAGCGATGAGCTGGACTGGCCCAGATGCGTGCCCCAGTCGGCGGGCACGATTTTGTCGTGAATCAGTGCGTCGACGGTGGCATCGTCCGGCACCCGCAGCAGGGCTTCGGCCAGGCACATCAGCGCGACGCCCTCGTCTGAGCTGAGGCCATACTCGGCCAGAAACGTTTCCATCAGCGCAGGATCGGAGTGGTCGCGAATCGCGTGGACCAGTTGTTCTGCCAGCTCGGATGCCTCATGCCGCAGGCGTCTGCCGGGATCGCCCGCGCTGCGCAGATAGTCGATCAGCTGCGTTTCGTTGGGCAGCAGATGATCGCGAATCTGTCGCCTGAGGGTGGCCAGGTCGAGTTTGTCCATGGGTTGTGTCCAGGCGGGATGGGTGGGGATCCGGTGCGGGCGTCCGGGTTGGTCATCGCGGCGGCAGCCCGGTAAACAGAAACCGGAATTCTAGGCGTTATCGGCGTACGCGGCGCCAATTTTCTATGATCTGGCTGCATTCGTTGTGCACATCGCCCGGCATCGCGGGTGTGCAGCCCGTGTGCAAAGTGAGTTGTCCGTCTGCAATTGACCAATCGGCTGGCCGGTCCGGCAAAACAGGAATACTACCGCAGTCGGAATTTTTTGATGCATAACAACGGCTTGCCAGCCTGAATAGCGGGTAGATGGTCGGATTTGCCAAACCGTTCACGCCGCATAGGCGCTCAAAGTGCCTGATCTATCACCGATAGTGGTTATTGGATCGGGGAATACCGATAGTGCCGTTGTGATCGTCATTGCGCCGGGAGAGGGCATCTTGTCTCCGGTCTGCCGCGATCGGTGTGGGTCAGGTGATCTTTGGGTTGCCAGTAGAGGCAGTGGACGATGAACAATCTGCATCAACAACCGCAGCGTGATGCCGACAAGGTAGCGACCATCGACAGTGCGGATGTCGCTTTGCTTGCCGACCTCATCGAGCAGGGCTGGGCTGAACGCTGGGATGACTGCGCGCGCTGTTATGCCGCGGCCGATGAATTGCTGGCCGTTTGCGAAGAGCGTGACCATCCGGTCTTGACCGCCAGTTGTCTGCGGACGCTGGCCTGGTGCGCGCGCTGGAAAGGCGATTTTCTGGAATCCCGCACCTATGCCAGGCGCGCGATTCGCATGCTGGGCAGAGCTGATGCGCCGGACGTTGCAGCCGCGCTGCATTCGGTATTGGCCCAGGTGGAGTTCTGCCTTGGCGACCCGGCCCGGGCGATCGCCTGCAGTGAAAAGGGGCTCGCGCTGATCGAGCGCACTTCGCCCGGCGAAAGTCACATCGATCTCTACAGCACACAGGCGGCGCTGTTTCGCTATCAGGGGCAGACCGAACAGGCGCATGCGTGTCTGGAGCACGCATTGGGTATTGCCGTCGGCCGTTTTCCACACGATGAAATCCGCGTGATGTGCAACCTAGCACGTCTGCAGGCGCAACTGGGCGATTTGCCGGCGGCCCGAATAACGGCCGAATCGGCGTGTCGTCGCGCACCGGACAGCGAAAGCTATCTGCTGCGCGGTTATATTCACGAATTGCTCGGGTCTGTGTGCCTGTTGCAGGACGATTTACCGACGGCACGGCAGCACATTGAGGCTGGCCTGCAGCTGGCGCTCGATCGGGGCGATCGCAGGCTCGAGTGCGAGATTCGCGGCGCCGTCGCCGCCTATCACGCGGCCAGTGGCGACCTGGCTCGCGCGCTGGATGTCGCCCGGGCGGGGCTGCGGGTTGCAGAGCAATTGCAGTTCAGGCTCTGGGAAATTATGTACCTGGAACAAATATCCGAGCTGCACGAAAAGCTTGGCGAGTACTCCCAGGCACTGACGGTTTTTAAAAAATATCACGAACAAAAAAAGGCGATTTTCAATTCGGATGCCGAATTGCGTCAACAACGACTGCGTTCCACGCTTGAGACTGAGATTGTGCAGCGAGAATCGGCGTTGCTTGCCGAAAAAAATCGCCAGCTTGCCGCCGAATCGCAAAAGCGGCGCGCCATCGGTCGTGAGTTGTCCTACGCGGCCAGCCGCGATGCGCTAACCGGCTTGCTCAATCGGCAGGCGTTCGATCGCAAGCTTGCCGAACTGTTGGACGGCGTGGGTGATGGTGGCGAGCAACACGTGCTGCTATATATTGATCTGGATCAGTTTAAAGTCATCAACGATACCAGTGGTTATCACACTGGTGATTTGATGCTACAGCAGATCGCGGCACTGATTCGCAAGCGCCTTCGCACCAGCGACGTACTGGCGCGGCTCGGTGCAGATGAATTTGGCGTGCTGCTGCACGGCTGTCATTACAACGCTGCTGTGGAAGTGGCCTCGGCGTTGCGCGAGGCGATATCATCGTACCGACTAACAACAGAGCAGCAACAGCAGCTAGCGCTGACTGCCTGTATCGGTGTCGTTGCGATAGATGATTCGACGCAGAGTGCAGAGCAGGCGTTAAAGTACGCCAACGCCGCCTGCCATCTGGCAAAGGAGCAGGGCCGCGATCGCGTGCATCTGCATGCAGAAGACGACCCTGAACTGAATCTGCGCATGGATCAGATGCAGTGGGCGGTCAGAATAAACGAGGCGCTCGACGCCAATGAATTTGAACTCTACTGCCAGCCGATCAGCTGGCTTAAAAGTCAGCCGCCGAGTTGCTCGCATATTGAAGTGCTGCTGCGTTTGCGCAACCGAAATGGCGATGTGGCGTATCCGCGAGAGTTTATTCCTGCCGCCGAGCGCTATGGTTTAATGCCACAGGTGGACCGCTGGGTCCTGCAGTCAACCGTTGACTGGCTGGTGGCAAACAGCCATGTCGTCGGCGATCTGAAAGTGGCGATCAATCTCAGTGGCGATACGCTGTCAGATGCCGATTTTTTTCAGTTCGCCGCTACACAGGTCGAGCGACTGAACACGGCGAGCGTACCGATTATTCTCGAGATTACCGAGACCTCGGCGATCCGCAATATTCACCACCTGAAAGAATTTACCGATCGGATGCGCGCTCTGGGTATCCGCTTTTCACTGGATGACTTTGGCAGCGGATTGTCATCGTTCACCTGTTTGAGAATGCTGAACGTCGATTTTCTGAAAATCGATGGCTCGTTTGTACGCGATATGCAAAACGACTCCAGAGCCCGCGCCATCGTGGAGTCCATCAATCATATCGGTCAGAGTATGGGGCTTGCCACGGTCGCTGAATATGTCGAGAGCGAAGATATCGCACAGGCGCTGCGCGACATCGGCGTTGACTATGGTCAGGGCTATGCACTGGGTCCGCCATCACCACTGGCAGATTTTTTCGGTGTCGACAAACTGCCTGACGTCGCTGGCGGCAATTAATAGAGCGGGCTTTGATGGAGCCGTTACTGAAGCGGCGCGCTGCCCAGTAATCGGAGTTCGGCATTGTCAAGCGGTGGCAGTTCACGGTGTTGGCTCAGCGGTATCGCATTGAAGACACACTCAAGAATCTGCAACGGGTCGCCGTGTGAGACCAGCACAATCGTGCGCCCGAGGTGTTGCTGATCCAGTATTTCAACCAGTCCCGCCATTCTGCGCGCCACGCAAATCACGGGTTCGACACCGTGGGTTGCCGTGGTAGCGTCTTTGCTGTCTGCCTGCCAAACCGTGTCATAGGCCTCGGCACTGCTCAGTTCGTAGCGGCCAAAAAACCGCTCACGCAACAACTTGCTGATTTGCACGTCGGTGTCGGTTTGCAGCAGTTGGGCCGCGATCGCGGCACTTTGTGCGGCGCGGGCAAAGTCTGAAGAGACGATCAACGCCTGGTGATCGGGTGCGATCGCGCCGAGAGCCTGCCGCCGGTCGAGAGCGAGTGATTGCTGAAATTGCGCACGGCCGGTGTCAGTCAGGCCGTAGCCGTCGCAGCCGTTGGCCGGATCGCTGACCACAATCCCCTCCACGTTGGCCAGGCTCTGGCCGTGACGCAAGGCAAACCAGTGATTGCGCAACGGGCGCGAAATGTCGATGTTCAAAGGCAAAAACCAGCGGCGCGGGCAGGGCGGGTATTATAACCTTGGGTGAGACGCGAATACGCTACGGAGCCAGCCATGCGCGACTACTACGCCTCGCGTGCGCGAGAGTACGACGCGATCTACCGCAAGCCTGAACGCCAGGCCGATCTTGAACAACTCAGGCAAATGCTGCCCGGCAAACTTCGCGGCAGTAAGCTTTTGGAAATCGCCTGCGGAACTGGTTACTGGACGCAGTGGCTGGCCCCTGTCTGCCAATCGATCGTCGCTCAGGACATCAATACAGAAGTATTGCAGCTGGCGGCTGCGCGACTGGCGGGCACGACCAACACCGCGCTCATTTGCGATGACGCGTTGACGCTTGGTTCACTGTCGCGTCATTTCGACGCAGCGTTTGCGGGCTTTTGGTATTCGCACCTGTATGTCGATCAGGTAGCGGATTTCCTCGCTTGCCTGCACAGCCGCCTACTGCCCGACAGTCTGGTGGTGATGCTCGACAACCGTTACGTCGAGGGCAGCAGCACACCGATTGCCCGTCGCGATGAATACGGCAATAGTTGGCAACTGCGCACGGTGGCGCAAACCGGCAAGCGCTATGAGGTTCTAAAGAATTTTCCCGACCGCCAACAGTTTTGCGATTCGCTTCCAGTTGGCGTTCGGGATGTCGAATTCGTCGACATGCAACACTACTGGTTCGCGAGCTATAGGTTGGCGCATTGACTCGCGCTGGCGGCATTGTTCGCGCCGAAGTTTTACGGCATGCTAGCTTCCACACGCGATTTGGAGAACACCATGCAAAAGAAACTGATTGGCGCGGCGCTGGCCGCAGCGCTTGGCACCCTGATGACCGGCACTGCAATGGCCGCCGACGTCACACTGCGCATCTCGCTGCAACTGCCACTGAAAAGCCATTTGGGGCAGAATCTCGTGATGTTCGAGGAAGAGGTAGAAAAGAGCTCTGGCGGTGCGATCGAGGTAGAAATCTACGATTCGGCCCAGCTCTACAAGGATAAGGAAGTGCCGGCCGCAGTGGGTTCCGGTGCGCTGGAGATGGGTGTGGCGTCCTTGACCCGCTATGTCGGTGACGTGCCGGCGGTCGATATCTTCTACCAGCCGTTCCTGTTCGATACGGCGGAAAAGGTCAATGCCGCGGTCGCCAAAGGATCGCCAGTGCGCGGGCCGATTGACGAGGCGATTCAGGGCACCGGATCCACCGTACTGTGGTGGCAGGCCTACGGCGGCGCGATCATGTTGTCAAAGGGTGGTGCCATCAAGACGCCGGATGACATGCAAGGCAAGAAGGTTCGCGTATTCGGCAAGACGCTTGGCGACTTCGTCACCGCGACCGGTGGTGCACCAACGCTGATCTCCGGCTCCGAGCAATATCTGGCCTACCAGCGCGGCACGGTCGATATCGGCATGACGGGCGTGTCCGGCGTTAAATCGCGCAAGCTCTGGGAAGTCATGGATACCATCACCGTGACCAACCACGCCGATATTGAATTTGTCGTCGTCGTCAACACCGAGTTCTGGAACTCATTGTCCGATGAACACAAGGCCATCATCGAAACCGCGGCAGCCAACGCCGAGGCCGATGTACGCAATCGCGTCAGCGAAATCGAAGCCGATGCCTACGCCGCCGCAAAGGAGCAGGGCATGTCGGTATACGAGCCCGGCGAAGAGGATCTGGACGCCTGGAAGGCTGCCAGTCAGCCGGTCTACGATGCGTACAAGGCGAACGCTGGTGAACTCGGTGCGCAACTGCTGGAGGCTGCCCAGGGTCTCTAAACCCCAGGCTTTATAATTCCTGGATTTATCTCCTCTGGTCTGTAAACACGGGCCGGTAAACCAGGGCATGTCAGACGGGTTGTGCGGCTTAAGGTACACCGCTGACCCCTCGGCGCCCGGGGCTGCGATTGCAGCCTCGGGTCCGCTCTGCTGAAAACCTATCACCATGGCACTATTTCAGTTTGTCCTGCGCGCCGGGGCCGGCATCGCCGCGACGCTGTTTATCATCTGCGGCGGCATGCTGACCTACGAAGTCATCGCCCGTTACTTTTTTACCCGGCCGACAATCTGGGCAGCCGAACTGTCGCAGCTTTGCCTGATTTGGGGTTGCATGCTCGCGATGCCGTGGATTCTCGCCGCCGGCAGACACATACAGGTCGACGCCGTGGCCCGCTTGCTGCCGCCCGCGACACAGCGCTGGCTGCATGTGTTTGTGATGGTTGTGATCGCAGTTTTTTCTGCGGTGGTGGTGTGGTACGGCTTTCAGATTTTCTACGACTCGTTCGAGCGTGGGCGCACGACCGGCAGCATGCTCGACATCCCGATCTGGATCAGTGAACTGTCTATTCCCGTCGGCTTTTTGCTGTTGATGCTGCAAGCGCTGATCGACATGGTCGGCAAGCTTCGCGGGCCGGTTGCAGCGGAGTCAGCGCCGTGACAGTCGTCATCATTCTCGCCAGTCTGTTTACCCTGCTGCTCGCGCGCGTGCCGGTTGCACTGGCGCTGGGAACCATGGGTCTGGGCATGCTGGTGATCGGCGGTTTCTCACCGCTGATGGCGCCGCAGGCAATCCTCTCGACACTGGATGGATTCATTCTGCTTGCCGTGCCTTTGTTTTTACTCATGTCCAACGTGCTGCTGAAGGCTGGCGTCGGCGCCGATCTATTCAACGCCGTCAATGCCTGGGTCGGGCACTGGCCCGGTGGGCTGGCTGTCGCGACGATTCTGTCTTGCGGGGTGTTCGCCGCGATCTCCGGTTCATCGGTGGCGACGGCAGCAACGATTGGCACGGTGGCCATCCCCGAGATGATCAATCGCGGCTATGACAAGCGCTTTGTCTACGGGCTGCTGGCAGCCGGTGGCACACTCGGCATACTGATTCCGCCATCGATCCCGATGATTGTCTATGGCTTTATCACCGAGGAATCGGTGATCGCACTTTTTCTGGCAGGCATTGGGCCCGGTCTTGCGTTGGTGTTTTTTTTCGTGGTGTTTTCAATGTTGCACGCGCGCTTTTTTCAACCTGGTGCCACCGGCAAAAAGACACCGCGCGCCGATCGCTGGAAGCTGACCTTCAGAGCTTTTCCGTCACTGCTACTGGCACTGCTGATCATCGGTGGCATTTACTCTGGCGCCTTTACACCAACCGAGGCCGCGGCTGTAGGCTTTGCCGCAGCACTCGTGATCGTGGTGGTTTTTCTGCGCACCTTGAGTTTTGCCGATTTTCGCGCCGCCGCGTTTGAGGCGATGGTAACCACCGTGGCGATTTTGTTGATCGTGGCAGGGGCAAAGATTTTCGGTAAGGCGATTGCGCTGTACCGCATTCCGCAGGACATTTCGATGTTCATCGGCGATCACATCCACACACCGCTGGCATTTATTCTCGTCGTCAGCCTAGTGCTGCTGTTGATGGGGCTAGTGTTCGAGGCGCTGTCAATGGTGCTGATCATGACACCGGTGCTACTGCCAGCGGCGATGAGCCTGGGCTTTGATCCAATCTGGTTTGGCATCTATATGGTGATCATGGTCGAGTGCGCGTTGATCACACCGCCGGTTGGACTGAATCTGTACGTTATTCAGTCGGTCGCCAGCGCGAGTCTGAGTGATGTGTCGCGTGGTGTCTGGCCGTTTCTGATGTTGATGGTGCTAACCGTGATCCTGCTGTATCTGTGGACGGACCTCGCGCTGTACATACCGTTCAAGTTGTAGCCGACGAGTCGATGGTAGAATTCACCTGAGTTTGCGCTTGATCGCTTGCCGTCGGGCACGCGCGCGTGCAGGCTTCCAGTGCTGTATCTATTATTATCAATACGGAGTTGAGCATGGGTTTACTGGATTTTGCGTCATCGATGGGCAAGAAGCTCTTCAGTTCGGACGACGAGGCGCCTGAAAAAATCAAGGCGGCGATTGAACAGGATAATCCCGGGGTGTCGGATTTAACGGTCGGCTTTGCCGATGGCAAGGTGTCACTGGGTGGCAGTGCCGCGACTGCCGAGGCGATGGAAAAAGCGGTATTGATCGCCGGCAACACACAGGGTGTCAGCGATGTGGATGTCGGTGGGCTTTCGGCACCGCAACCGGCCGACAACGTGGAGTACTACACCATTGAATCCGGTGACACACTATCGAAAATCGCCAAAAAGTATCTGGGCGATGCGATGGCCTATCCAAAGATTTTTGAAGCCAATCGCGAAGTCATTAAGGATCCCGATCTGATTTACCCGGGGCAGAAAATTCGCATCCCGATGGGCGATGTAAAAATCAGTTAGTTTTGCGTGGCGGCGGGTCGAGCGCCCGCCGTCGAACCGCTGGTGACACATTAGTCCAGCGGTCGTACCTGCATCGACACGGCTTTACCAGACGGCAGTCGCTGTTCACCGACCGCGATAAAACCGTGTTTCCGATGAAAGGCTATCGAGATGTCATTTGGCGGATCGAGATTCATCTCTGCAGCCAGCCAATGCATGTGGTTGGCACTGGCGGCGGCGATGGTGTGTTGATAAATCTGATTGCCAGTGCCAGCCGTGCGCGCGGCCGCATCGACAACGATGCGATCGATGTACAGAAAGCGCTGAAACCGCGCATCAAACCACTGATAATTGATGCTATCGTAGTCGCAGCCGGGCGGCAGTGTGATCAGAAAACCGGTGACCGTGTCACCGTACCGGGCCACTTTAACCGCCGCTCCATATGCCACGATATCGGCCAGCCGCCGCTCGTCCATCGGGCTCGTTAGATCGACCACGGCGTCGTTCATCGCGAGGATGGCTGGCGTGTCGTCGGTGGTGGCATCACTTAGGCTGAAAGGTTTCACGGATTGTTATCGCGTCCGCAGTTGATGACGCCGGCCTGTTCCAGTTGCGCAATCTGTTGAGGGTTCAGGCCCATCTCGCTCAATAGTTCGTGTGTGTCCTGGCCCAGCTCCGGTGCCGGCTTGTCCGGCATTGGTGTGTCCTGAAACTGCAATGGCGTGGCCAGCATGTTGAAGGAATCTCCGCTCGCGTGGTGCATGCTTTGCACGCGACCGCGCTCGCGAAGAAAAGGGTTGTCCAGCGCCTGACCTACATCCATCAGGGGCGCCGCCGGCACGCGTCCGGCAAACAGTTCCATCCACTGCGCGGTCGTCTTTTGCGATAGCGCCTCGTCCAGCAGTTCGGTGATCAGATCGCGATTCTCCAGCCGTTCGGCAAACGTGGTGAAACGATCGTCGTTCTGGCTCCACTCCGGGTGGCCAATAATTTCACAAAGCGCCGGCCAGAATTTCTCTTTGTTGCACATCAGGAAGATCCAGCCATCGCCGGTCCGATAGAGCGCGCAGGGCGTGATCGACGGATGGGCAGACCGGGGCTCGCGACCCTGCGCCTGGCCGCTGTTCAGATACCAGCCGGCCAGATAATTGAGATTGAATACGGCAGTATCAAACAGACTGACATCGACGTTGCGCCCCACGCCAGTGCGGCGTGCCTGCATGACGGCGGCCAGAATGCCAAACGCAGTGGTGACGCCGGCCATGTAGTCGACGATCGACAGCCCCATACGGGTGGGAGGTGAGCCGGG
>CAZNIS010000148.1:0-1612 GCA_964573105.1 uncultured Granulosicoccaceae bacterium | reverse complement strand
GCGGCGTTTCGATTTTGATGACTTCGGCCCCTATATCGGCCAGGTGCTGTGTGCAAAAGGGGCCAGCACCGTATTGTTCGACCGACAGCACGCGCAGGCCGGTCAGTGGCAGGTCGGTTTCGGTCACGATTGTTTTTTGGCAATCAGGAAGCTGCGTTCGTAGTGCATGAACACAGTGCCGTCGGCTTTCTTGCCGGTAGTTTTTACCGTGACGATTCCCTGCCCGGGTCGCGAGCTCGACTCGCGCTTGGCCAGTACTTCGCTTTCGGCATAGATGGTGTCGCCCGCGAACACCGGCGCTTTGAGCACGATCTCTTTCCAGCCCAGGTTGGCAATCGCCTTCTGGCTGGTGTCGCTGACCGACATGCCCGCCACGATCGATAGCGTCAGCGTGCTGTTGACCAGTGGTTTGCCAAATTCGGATTGTTCGGCGTAGTGGTTGTCGAAGTGCAGCGGATGCGTGTTCATCGTCAGCAGGGTGAACCAGCTGTTGTCGCTTTCCGTGATTGTGCGACCCGGCCAGTGTTCGTAGATGTCGCCGACGGTGAAGTCGTCGTAGTCTCGACCCGGATCGTCGCGATAGCGGTTCGGGCCGGTCTGAATGACGCCGGTCATAGCGGATTTCCCCCTGTTGAATTTGTCGCGATTGTGGTTACGACGGTAAAAATTGGCAACGCGATCTCGTATTATGTTGGTATCTTGTCAGGAACGAACGGCTGCCGCAAGAATCGGCTACGCGGACGTCGCTATCCGGTATTGGTAACAGCCAGCCAGCAGATCTTATTCCATGAAGCACGACAATTACGTTATCGATGACATGCTATCTGCAAAAGCTATCGCAGCAAGGGTAGAGAGTATGGCGCAGGAGATCAGCGAGTATTTTCAGGATACCGAAAAGCTGGTGGTGATCGGGCTTTTGCGTGGCTCTTTCATGTTCATCGCCGATCTGGTGCGCGAGCTGTCACTGCCGGTCGAGGTGGATTTTCTCGAAACTTCGTCCTACGGCGACTCAATGGAATCCTCGCGCGAGGTTCGCATACTCAAGGACCTGCGTGGCGAGATCAAGGGGCGTGACATCCTGGTGGTAGAGGATATCGTCGATACCGGCCACACGCTGAATCACGTCGTCGGCCTGTTGCGCTCGCGCCAGCCGGCGCGCATGATGGTCTGCGCGCTGCTCGACAAACCCACTCGCCGCGAGGTCGATGTCAGGGCCGATATTGTCGGCTTTGAAATACCGGACAAATTTGTCGTCGGCTACGGCATCGATTACGCACAACGCAATCGCAATCTGCCCTACATTGGGGCGGTGCGCTTTACCGATTGATCCGTCGCCGTCAGCTTGCGATGCCACTCATTACGCTGTCCAGCAGCTCATCGGCGAATTGTCGGTCCAGTGGGGCATGGCGCGTCAGCAGGCGATAAAATATCGGGCCGTAAAGCATATCAAGGGCAATGTCGATCGCTGTATCCGCACGTACCTCGCGGGCTTTGATCGCCTGCTCCAGCAGCGCTCGACCCTCGGTGCGATAGCGGGTTATCACCTGATTGCGAAATGCCTTGAAAAGCTCTGTCTCCTGTTCGGCAGCCGCCATCAGCCAGGTGACCTGTC
>CAZNIS010000147.1:2493-11490 GCA_964573105.1 uncultured Granulosicoccaceae bacterium | reverse complement strand
GCCTGACAAGTCGCCTCGCATCATGGCTGCCCCGCGCCTGCGGGGATAGACCTCGAATCTACTCAGAACATTCCGACAGATCGTTATATCGCCCTGCCAACTGCAATCCCAACAGCCGCGAGTAGTATCGACACTGCGCCAGATTGCCGCCCATAAACCAAAGACCCGGCTGAGCTGTCGGCATCCACATATTGCGAAGCTCTCCCACCCACGGGCCGGGGTCGCCGGTCGGCAGTGTGGGTATCGATGATCGCGGCCACCCAGTCGGTCATGGTGCCGTAGCCGGTGGCATAGACGATACTGTCGGCCGGCAGGCTCTCGCCGCTATCCAGCACCACACTGTCGACGCTAAGATGATCGACGTTGACGCCTGATCGTATGGCGATGCGGCCATCGCACACCATCTCTGAGCCACCCATATCGATGTAATAACCGGATGCGGTGCGTCGATATTTCAAACCCAGTCCGGTGCCGTCTTCGGCGAAATCGATTCTGAACCCACTGTCGGTCAGGCGTTGATAAAACACCTGTTGCTCACTCGCGATCTTCTGCCAGATTGGCCGGTGCAGCGCTTCCAGCAGGCGGATGGGTATTGAGGCGCCGATGATGTCGGCGTTTTCTGTCGTCACTCCTGCATCAAGCGCCCGCTGTGAGTACATTTCGCCCAACAGTTCTTCACAGTAGTCCTGTTGCCGCACCACCAATGTTGATGAGCGTTGCAGCATGATCGGTTGGGCGCCGTGTTTAACCAGGTCGGTAGCGATGTCGTGCGCGCTGTTATTCGCACCGATCACAACGACATTCTGATTGGCCATCGTGTGGCCGCCCTTAAACTGGCTTGAGTGCATTTGCACGCCAGCAAACTGTTCGCGGCCCTCGAACTGCGGCACTTTGGCAAAGCCGGAAATGCCGAGCGCAAATACCAGGTGGGTGGGCTCAAGCTCGATCTCGCCAGTCGGGCTACGCAACGTTACTTGCCAGCGCGCCGATGCTTCGTTGTAATGTGCGCGGGTGCACTCTGTGTTGGTGGCTATTTTTAGCGCGAGCTTTTCAGCGTAGGTTTGCAGCCAGTCCCCCATCTGATCCTTTGGTGTGAACACCGGCCAGTCTTTCGGGAATGGTAGAAACGGCATGTGGTCGTACCAGACGGGATCGTGCAATACCAGCGAGTCGTAGCGCGAGCGCCACTGATCACCGACGCGCGGGTATTTGTCGACAATCAAATATGGTACGCCGAGATCGCTCAGCTGTGCTCCGAGTGCGAGACCGGCCTGGCCGCCACCGACAACCAGTACAAACGGCCGATCATCCGGCACGGGTGCCGCGTCAGCATCAATGTCAGTCAGCGATGTAAACAGGGTATGGCAACGCCCGTCGCGAAGCCGCAAATGACCGCGCCCGCGACCAAGCTTTGTGAAAAAGCTAAAAAGACCCTCTGCGGCATCGGCCGCGCCATCGAATGCAAAACCGTGAGCACCGGTTCTAACGCCATTAGCGCTTGCAAAATCCGCGATGGCTGAACGGCCTTCCAGCGTTTGCATTGTCCAGCCAAACGGTAGATAGTCTCGCCAGCAGCCATGTTCTTCAAACTGCGAGGCGACAGACGGTCCGACGCCCGCCGCAGCCATCTTGCCAAACTGTTCAAGCCAGTGTGCGGCGCTTTGCAAGTTGTCGTCTTCCGCAAGTTTCAAACAGTGCGAGAGCTTATATCAATCTGCGCTTCGCCACGATTGAATCCGCGCTTGGGGTGAGACGGGTGATTGCTGGTAAAAAACGAGCTAATTGAGGTTTGATACTTCGGGCGTATCGCTGGGCTTTATGCCAAACTCTTTTTTATACAACCGCGAAAACTCACTGGAGCTTGAAAACCCGCAGGCCATCGCGATCCTGGTCAGCGTCATTCGCTCATATCGAAGCTCGATCATCTTGCGCGCTGCCAGCAGCCGTCGTCGCTTGAGATGCTCCATGACCGACAGGCCGTCGGAAAACACCTTGTACAGGTAGCTGCGCGATATGCCACAACACGAGGCAATGGTCTGCGGGTTGAGCGCGGCATCGTGAAAATTGTCGTCAAGGAACGCCAGCACCCTGCTGCGGATTGCCTTGATTGCGATCGTGTCCTGAGACGAGTTATCGCTGCCGCCGGCCAGAAAAAATGCAATCGTATCGAGCATCTGACTCGATAAAAAGCTGGCGGTGGAATCTTCCAGCTGACCGTTGTTTCCAATCAGCTCGTGAATCAGAACTTGCGTTAGATGATAGATCGGGTCGGTTTGAATGATATCGCGCAGCGCAATATCAATGCGCCTGCCAAGACGATGTTCCAGCGCCGATACCGGTATTTGAATGTTAAATGTGTTGTATTCGTTCTCGACGCGAAGTTTGGCCGAATCATCGACATTAATCAGGTAGGCATTGTTTGGCACCAGATGCATATGCGAATTGCCGACGAAGCAATCGGCTGAGCCGCGATGCGGGAAAATTAGTGAGTAGAAGGGCTCGTCGCGGTATTTAGAATCACCTTTCAGACACTCGAACAACTGATTGCCAAACGCGATTTGATTGAACGTGAGTTCGCCGACGTGACGACTGCGAAGACTGCCGGAAATTTTCCCACCGCCGATTTCCGTCAGCTCAACCGGCCCCCAGACGCCACCGAAAATGCAGCGCCAATACTCAAGGCTGTCTCCCCCACCAACATCGAATGTACTGCCTACGAGCGGCAGCTCGCCAATTTTATCCAATGCCACTCCATCGAAATGATCTGTCAACCATCACTGATAGATGGATGATTCACAAGCAAAAAGTCTTGCCAACAATGGGCGAGACATCAGTGACTTGGATGCATGCTACCTGCCGTGCGATCACGACGTAAGCGCCACACCCTGCGGGCAGTGGTATGGCCGCTGCCGGCAAAATGCGATGCGGTCGGGCGTCGTCGGTGTGCCCGGGGTCTGCGAATTGCCGACTGCCAGGCAGTGCCATCACCCGCAGCACTCAGCCAATAGTCTTAAAGTGACAGCCCGCCATAAATCGCCTGCCTTAACTGCACGCGGTGTGTCGTTCTGTGCAGTGGCGCGTGAGTCAAAAATACCACGACCAGACGGTTTTTCCGGTCAGCCCAGAAGTTGCACCCGGACACCCCGGGCCAGGAACACTCGCCCATCCCACCCGGTATTCCCGCAATCTCTTCAATCCGAACGGCCAATCCCAGACCAAAGCTCAAGCCGTTTTTCTCCCAGGGTGCGGAGATACCCAGCGCCTCGGTATAGGTGCCGTACTGAATGTCTGCAGACAGAGCCGGCCTGGTCATCAGATCAAAGGTATCGGGTTGGACTATTTCAACGCCCTCAAGCGTGCCACCATTCAACAACATGCGGGCAAACTTAAGATAGTCTGATACCGTTGAGAACAACCCGGCTCCGCCAGAGAACCACGAAGGACTGCGACTAAAATCCGGCGCTATCGTATCCCTGATGATGGACGGTGCCAGCTCGGCAAGATTGTCATGATCGGGGTGGAAGCTGGTACTGGACATTTCCAGTGGCTCAAACACAAGGTTTTGCAACACACGGTCGAGTGGCAGATTGGTCACTCGTTCGATGATATGGCCAAGCAGGTCTGTGGACATGCCGTATTCAAAGGTTGTTCCCGGCTGATACAGTAGTGGCAGCTGACGCAGCGCCTCGGCCATCTTTGCATTAGTGGACATATAATCGAAGGCGCCGACACGGCTGTATCGCTGGTGAATCTCATCGTCGCCGAACTGGCCGTAGGTTAGTCCACAAGTGTGAGTCATCAAGTCGTGAATGGTTGGTTTGCGCGTTGTCGGCACGCAATCGCCATTGACCGTAATAACCCCCGCGTCTCCGAAACCTGCCACAAATCCGGAGACGGGATCAGCCAGACTGAGCTTGCCCTGCTCCACAAGCTTGAGAGCGACGATCGACACAATCGGCTTGGTCATCGACGCAATCCAGAACCGGGTGTCCGGCGTCACCGGGTCGCCAGTCGAGTTACGCGCGCCGATGCACTCGCTCAACACCGACTGCCCATGTAAAAACACCTCTATGCCGGCGGCGGCAAGCCGGCCCTCTGCCAGCTCAGTTCCAACCCAGCTTAGTGTTTTGTCGGGATTGAACAGCGCCGCAGAGTCCATTGTCGTCTCCGCAATCAGGGTTGGTAGGTAGCGACACTCTCGAGGTAGTCAAGCACCAGGCGTCGATCATCAGCGGGGAGCTTGACGATCATAAAAGTCCCTTTCACAAACTTGCGCGAATCGGTAAGAAACTGATCCAGCGTCTCGCGATCCCAGATTGCACCACTCGCGCTGAACTTGAGCATACCTTTGGAATATTTGTAGTTTGAGATAATGCCTGCCGGGCGTCCGACAATACCGTTCAGGGTGGGGCCTCTCGGGGTGACAACCGCGAGCATCTCTTTGGAGCCATCAGCCGGCAGGTAGTCGTACCAGCCGGTTTTTTGCGTGATTGGCGTGTGGCATTTCATGCAGACATCTTCAAATATCTGCAGACCGTCTCTCGCCATAGCCGTACTGACAGACGCGAGACCAAACAACACTACAAGCCACCCCCACGAGCCAGCTCCCGAAACACGCGTTCGACGTGTCATGTAATTTCCCCGTTATGCAAAATCCGGGCGCCCGCGCGCCCGGAGTGATCACGCTACAAGTTGAATCAGACTGGTGATATCCAGCCGTAGCGTTCATTGTCGTGAATGCCTTCAACGCTTGCAAATTCACTCTTTAGCGTTTCAATGCCATCGCGCTTCATGGGTTCGACATCGGCGCGCAGATCGAGCCCGAACAATCGCGCTGAGTTGTAGCCAAAGAGCGCCTGTTTGGTCAGCCCGTCGGCGGGGCCAAGCGGTTTGAAACCGTGCTTCTCCTGCATGTCTTCAGGAATCTCGATACGGCGCATGGCTTCAATCTGCCATTGCGGCGAGCCGTAGAAGACCAAGTCTGTGCCCCAGACCATTTTGTCTACGCCCATACCCTTAATCAGGGTGCCGAGCATACCGGCCGCGAGGCGCGGATGCGTGACACAAGAGTTGGCAAAGGTTGTACCCAGTTCGGCGTAGACGTTGGTCACGCCGTGCTCTTCGGGGATTCGTGCCAGGTCGCTTGCCCATTTCAGCTCGCCTGTGGCCTCAAACTCGGCCAGCACGTCACTCGGGTCCTCGAGGAACGGGCGCATTCCCGAATGGTAGATGATGAAGTTGATCTCGGGCCAGTCTTTGGCCGCCTTGGCGACGTCCCAAACCGTGTTGTATTGCCATTTGCCCGCCCAGGATGTCTCGTAGTCGGCCGGCATCAGCCCCTTGTGGCAGGCGAAATTGGTTTTGCCGTACTTGACCGCTTTTTCAAAAAACGGATACATCAGCTCTTCGTCGTCCAGACGATACGGGTGTTCGGTATTGGCAGACAGCGGATCGCCGATGGTATAGGACTTCCAGCCGTCCATGCGCGCACCACCCTCCGGCGCCTTGTCGACCTCCTCCATCCAGCCATCCTGGCCTGGTGTAATCACATGGTGGCCGAACATGCGCCGCGTTCCGGCCAGTTTGTTAACCATTGCCACCGTATCGACAATGGCTTCGTTGGACATAAAGTTCCAGGAGGGGTCGTCGAATGGCGCGCCGGACAACAGCGCGACTTTGGTATCCGAGTTAATAAATATCTGGCGCATGTAGTTGTCGAACTTGTAGTACGCGAGCGTCAGCTCCTCGTCCTGCAGGGTCGGATTCCAGTTTTCTGCCGCAAACAGGCCAAGACCCAGCAATCCCTCCTGGTCAAACCCGTCGTGCACCATGTGCGTCTGATCGTCGAAGATAAACTGATCGGCCAGCGAGCGTGCGCGCTCGTCGGCCATATCCTTGTCAGCCGCCTCTGCGTCGCTGACGCCGAAAACCGGGCCAAAAACCTCGTTCATCGCGAGAAAGCCAGCGGCCAGCCCCGCCGACGAGCTCAAAAAGCGGCGTCGATCCATACCCTGCTTTTTGCCGTGCGTATCAGCCAGCTGAAGAATTCGCTCTTCGACCTGTTTTTGCTGTTTGGTCTGCGGCATCGGCGTGAATTCGCCGTTCGATATCATTTGCGTTGGGACAGGAGATTTGAGCTCCAGATCCTCGGCCATCTTCAGCTTTTTAACGTCTAATAGATCCGGCATCGGGTTTCCTCCTTAGTGCCATGGATACGGGTGCATATCGATTCGCCAGCGCCAAAACAGCCATTGGAGACGGCTACCCGACACATAATTCCCGCAAGGCCATGTTTGCGCTTGTGCGATAACGTACTGGTTCTTGTGAATCTATCTACTCGACACCGCCAGGGCGCGGAGCAATCAGAGCTCATCACTCGTCGGGTCGGGCCAAGACACCTGAGCCGGCGGTGCAGACCGAGTGGTAAACCATTGAAAAAACATCCCATTCCGCCACAGCGCCAGCCCTGTCGCCAATAACACCCGCTTATCTCGCTTCGTGACGCAGTCGTCCTTGTGGAATCCTTATTGCTATGTGGTACGGACGGGAGATGTTCCAGTTGTGTCATGGCAACTATTGATAACAGGGATGATTAGATGTCTTTTGAAACCGCTCTGACCGGCCTTAAGGCAGCGGGTGCCGATCTGGAGGTGATTTCCAACAATGTCGCCAATGTGGCGACGATCGGTTTTAAGCGCTCGGATATTACGTTCGGCGATGTGTTCAGCAGTACCAATATTGGCAGTACTCAGGGTGCTTCGGGTCAGGGGGTTCGCGTGACCAACATCCGCCAGTCGTTTGGTCAGGGGGATATCACCTACACTGACCGGCAACTGGATCTGTCGATAGCGGGTTCCGGGTTTTTTCGGCTCAATGACAATGGGTCTATCGCCTACTCGCGCGCCGGCAGTTTTACGCTGCATCGCGACGGCTACATCGTCAACAGTCTCGGCCATCACCTGACGGGCTTTCCGGCTGACGCTGAGGGCCGAATATCAACCATCGCAGGCGATCTTCAGCTCTCTACCCTGAGTTCTCCACCCAACCAGACATCCAGCGTGGTACTGGACGTTAATCTGGGATCGGAGCAGCTGGTACCGCCACCATTCGACGTCGACAACCGCGAGACGCACAATTTTTCTACCTCGACTATGGTCTACGATGCGCTCGGCACGTCCTATCTGATGACCATGTATTTTCGCAAGGCCGCTGACAATGTGTGGGAAATGCACACCTATCAGGGTGATGAAAAAATAGGCAGTATGGATGGCGATGTTCTCGAATTTGATAGCGACGGTCTGCTTGAAACCATCAACGGTGTCGACGCGACCAATGGTGTGGATGTCGGCTTTGATCGCATCGGTATGCCGGGAGAGCGAGTTGAAGTCAATGTACAATTAACCGACAGCACGCAGTACGACAACCCGTCGTTCAGTGTGTCTGATGTCTACCAGAATGGCTATCAGGCGGGTCGATTGAACGGCTTTGACATTAACCCGGATGGCATTATTTACGGCCAATTCTCCAACGGCCATGCGCGCGCGTTAGGTCAGCTGGCACTGACTGACTTTAACAACCCCAGAGGATTGCGGCAGGTGCACAACACCAGCTGGATCGAGACTTTCGATTCCGGTGCCGCTGTCACCGGTGTGCCCGGCACCGGGACGCTCGGCACCATACAGAGCAGTTCACTGGAAGAATCCAACATCGATCTGGCGCAGGAGCTGGTGCGAATGATCGGCACACAGCGAAATTTCCAGGCCAATGCGCAGGTGATCACGGCCAACGATACGATCGTGCAAACGGTCATCAATATTCGCAGATAAACGATCACTCCGCCTGTAGCGCAGCTTGCGCGAGCGCGACGGGCTCAGCGCAGCTTGCCCAGCAGCCGCAGCAGCTGAGCGCGCTCGGACACAGTTAGTCTGTCCAGGGTCTCGCGCGTGATATCGCGCGCCAGTGGAATGGCTGTGCGCGTTGTCTGACGTCCGACTTCGGTCAGTTGCACCCGTCGCCGGCGGCGATCGCTGGTATCGTCGCTGACCGCCACCAGACCAAGATCCGTAAGCTTTCCGACCACGCCCTTGATCGATGCCGCATCCATCGCAATCTGGCGGCCCAGCTCGTTTTGCGTCAGCGGTCCTTTTTCATACAACTTGGCGAGGGCGGCGAATCGGGTGGGGGTGAGATCGGGCAGCATCTGATCGGAAAAGATACTGCTGTGGCGCTGCGAGACCTCGCGCAAAATAAAACCGACCTGCTCCTCCAGTCGATAGTTGTCGATACCGTCGTCGCTCACACTGACAGATAGGCGTTGCGGGTGTCGGGATCGGCGTCTAGCTCGGCAATGGTGCCTGAGAATTTCACTTCGCCCTTCTCGATGATGTAGGCAGTGTCGGCAACCAGCCGGGCAAAGTGCAGGTTCTGCTCTGACAACAGGATCGTGAGTCCGGTCTGCTTTAAGCGCTGAATGGTCTCTGCCATTTGTTCAACGATGCGCGGTGCCAGACCTTCCGAGGGCTCATCCAGTAACACCAGCAAGGGGTTGCCCATCAGGGTTCGGGCGATGGTGAGCATTTGTTGCTCACCGCCGCTGAGTTGCTTGCCTTTGTTGTCGCGCCGCTCCTGCAGATTGGGAAAGAGCTCGAAGAGTTGTTCTTCGGTCCAGGGCGGCAGCTTGTCGCGCGCCGGCTGGCGGCCGACTGATAAATTCTCAGCGACGCTGAGTTCGGGAAAGATGCGTCGATCCTCGGCCACATAGCCAAGCCCAAGACGCGCAATCAAGTGGGTGGCCATGCCGGTAATGTCGCGACCGTCAAAGCGGATGTTGCCCGCCCTGGCCGGCACCAGCCCCATGACGGTTTTCATGGTGGTGGATTTTCCGGCCCCGTTGCGACCGAGCAGCGCCACGACCTGCCCGCCTGCTACCGTCAGCGACAGCCCGTTCAAGATGTTGGCTTTGCCGTAGGCGGCGTGAACCTCAGTCAGCTCAAGCAT
>CAZNIS010000147.1:0-2393 GCA_964573105.1 uncultured Granulosicoccaceae bacterium | reverse complement strand
GCCATGCCGGCGGTGGGCTCATCCATCAGCAGCAGCACCGGGTTGTGCGCGAGCGCGATGGCAAGCTCCAGCCGCTTGAGATCGCCATAGGCGAGAATGCCGGCACTGCGCTGCGCCTGATCGGCCATGCCGACAAGCTCGAGCAAGGCGGTTGCCTCATCGACGTGCTGACGCCGTGCCTTGCTGAACAGTGACAGCGTTTTGCGGTGGTGCGACAGTAGCGCCATCTGTACGTTTTCGATGACGGTCATCGATGAATAGGTGGCGGTGATCTGAAAGGTGCGCCCTACCCCCAGCCGCCAGACATCGCGCGGGTGTTTACCGGTGATGTCCTGTCCGCTCAGTATCACTCTGCCCACGTCGGCCTTCAGCTGCCCGTTGAGCAAATTAAAACAGGTGGTTTTGCCAGCCCCATTGGGGCCGATCAGCGCCAGCACCTCGCCCTTGTGCAACTCGAAGGTGACATTGACCACGGCCTTTACGCCACCGAATGACTTGGACAGGTTGTTCACTGCCAGTACGACTTCACTCATGCGTGCTCGCGCCCCTTTTCAAGCCCCAGTTGGATCGCGATGCGATGAAAAAACCCGGCAATGCCCTGCGGTGCGACTACGACGATCAACAGGATCACGGCACCGAGAATCGCACGCCAGAAATCCAGCCGTGAAATCTGATCCTCCAGCAGGCGAAATACACCGGCACCGACAATCGGCCCCGCCAGCGTGTGCACGCCGCCGAGCAGCACCATGACAAGCCCGTCGATCGAGCGCGGAATCGCCGCTTCATCGGGAAAGATGCTGCCCTTGGAAAATACATAGACCGCACCGGCGACACCGGCAAACAATCCGGCAATCGCAAAACCCCAGTGGCGGTGGCGGGCGAGATTGATTCCAATCGACTCACTGCGTACGGCCGAATCGCGCCCGCCGCGCAGTACGTAACCAAATGGCGAATGGGTGATGCGGCGCAAAATCAGAATGCCGCCGCCGCACAGCGCCAGTGCGAGAAAATAGTAGGCGGTTTTGCTGCGCGCCCAGTCGGAGGGCCAGATGCCGAGCATGCCGTCATCACCGCCGGTGACATCCTGCCACGAGTATGTGATCGACCAGACGATCTGCGCGGCAGCCAGTGTCAGCATCGCCAGATACACGCCAGACAATCGAACGCAGAACCAGCCAAAGATCAGCGCGCCGATCATGGCGACAAAAGGTGCCACGATCAGCGCAAGTTCCATCGAGCCACCGACATAGCGAAAGATCAGCGCGGCCGCGTAGGCGCCCAAACCGAAATAGGCCGCATGACCAAACGACACCATGCCGCCGTTGCCCATCAGAAAATGCAGGCTGGCGGCGAACAACGCGAAGATCAGAATGTCGGTTGCGAGCACAATGCCAAAATCATCCAAAAGCCACGGCAGCGCAATCAACGCAGCGATGACGACCAGCCCCGCCATGCGGGCAAACAAGCCCGCCTCGCGCAGCGGCATGTCGATCTGATCGCCGGCGTGCTGGAACGCATCCGGCTTGCCGAGCAGCCCCCACGGGCGAATCACCAGCACCACTGCCATCACCAGAAAAGCCAGCACGATGGTGATCTCCGGCATCACCAGAATGCCGAAAGCGTTTAGCTCACCGATCAGCACGGCGGCCAGGAACGCACCGGGCAAACTGCCCATGCCGCCGATCACCACCACCACGAAGGCCTCGGCGATGATCGACAAATCCATTAACAGATTGATTGATTCACGCGGCACCTGCACCGCACCGCCCAGCCCTGCCAGCACTGAGCCTACGAAAAATACTGAAGTAAAAAGCCAGGTTTGATTGATGCCGAGTGTCGCGGCAATTTCGCGATCCTGGGTGGCGGCGCGCACCAGCACACCCCAACGGGTTTTGTTTAACAGCAGCCATACGGCCAGCAGAACAATCGGCCCAAGCGCGATCAATAAAAGATCGTACTCGGGTATCGGTTCACCAAAGATTCGCACCACACTGTCGAGCCCGGGCGCGCGCGAGCCGAATTTGTCATCGCCGCCGAACACATACAAAATCGCATCCTGCACGATCAGCACGATGCCAAAGGTCGCGACCAGTTGAAACAGCTCCGGCGCGTGATAGATACGCCGCAAAATCACAATCTCGACGATCACCCCAATCAACCCGACGATCAGCGCCGACAGGACCACTGATGTCCAGAACCCGAGGATGCCGAACGGCAGAACCTCGATGATGTGATAGGCGATGTAGGCGCCCAGCATGTAGAAACTGCCGTGGGCAAAGTTCACGATCCGGGTGACACCGAAGATCAGTGACAGACCCGAGGCAACCAGAAACAGCGAGCAGGCGCTGGACAGGCCGGTCAGGAACTGGGCAAAGTAAAATCCACCGGTCATG
>CAZNIS010000146.1:10328-11858 GCA_964573105.1 uncultured Granulosicoccaceae bacterium | reverse complement strand
AGTTTATCGTGATCTATCGCATCCACAGCCATGGCGACATCGGAGAGTTCGTCACCTCCTATTGCGTTGCCCCGTGATTCAAACTTCGCGTCTATGAGGTAACAACCGAACGCATCTGAGGGTAAGGAAACCCGACGCGTAAGCAAGGCAAGGCAAAACAAGGAAACCCGACGCGTCAGCGAGGCAACACACCCCTACCCTGCCACCACCCCACTTGCACTAAACCGCTCAATCTCCGCAATCACATCATCCTCCTGATCATACAAAGACAGGATCATGTTCTGGTACTTGCCATCATCGTCCATGCTCTTCAGCAAAGGATAAACCGGACGTTCGATGTTCCAGTAATGCGAATCCAGAAAGACCATCGGGCTTGCAATTCCAAATGACAGATAGTGGTTTTGTGTGGCATCCTGAAATATCTCTTGAATCGTTCCAGCGCTGCCGGGCGAAAATATCACCCCACCCTTCGCGATCGCGAGCAAGCCATCTTCACGCACACTATTCGCAAAATACTTTGCAATACGCGTGGCAAACGGCGTGGGTGGCTCATGGCCGTATAGCCAGGTGGGAATACCCACGCTTTCATAGTCGGATCGCGGATATTGAGTCTGCACCTGAAACGCCATATCAAGCCACAGATCATCTTTGTAGCTCGGTGCTTTTGACAGTAGCGCAATCGCATCGAGCATTGCTTGCTGGTCTTGCTGCGCGAACCAGGCCCCGACATGAGTCGCCTCCATCGCGCCCGGCCCACCGCCGGAAA
The DNA here is from genome assembly GCA_964573105.1 of uncultured Granulosicoccaceae bacterium. Taxonomy (GTDB): domain Bacteria; phylum Pseudomonadota; class Gammaproteobacteria; order Granulosicoccales; family Granulosicoccaceae; genus CAKZSB01. Next base: position 11,092 of record CAZNIS010000146.1, on the reverse strand, counting down.
TCATCAGATATCCAGCCTCTGCGAGTCGCTTGCTGATACGGGCGACTTTGGCAAACATATCATCACTGCGCAGCAGACTATGGCCGCCCATAATGGCCACTACCCTTGTGCTTTCATACTTGTCTAAAAAGCCGTACAGCGCATCAGTGATGGAATGATCGTGTAATCGCCGTGCCAGCGTCTCTTTGATGCTGCCGGCTTCCTTGCCCATCTTCATGTAGTGCGCATAGACGCGACTGTCCAGACAGGAAGAGTATGACGCAGGGTTGCCCACCTCATAGCCGCGATACAAATCGGCAGCAGTGTACAACTGCGGTGGAAACATATTGAATGGCACATCCATCTGCGGAAAGATGTGGCACTCTGTGCAGTACTGCCGGTACAACAGATCCGGTATGTCGCACCCCATAAAGATGCAATCGTTAAACCGGACACTGCCATTCGCCGGCACCGCCGACAGATCCATATTCTGAAAAGCCACTTGTTCGATGACAGATTTCGACGCAAGCAAGGCTTGCAAATCTGACTCTGTTTCAATTTCAGTGTAATGCAATGAAAAACCGCCTTATCTGTTTTTAATAAGCTACCCGATACCGCGCTGAGATAGACACCGGCAAGGACAAAACCATAATCATTAACCTGACTATGGTACTGGAAATCGCTACGAGACGTTTACACCAACGATGCCGACGGGCAATGTCCAGGGAAACCCGACGCGTAAGCGAGGCCACATCAGCCCAAGACCCCGACCAACAGAACATCAG
>CAZNIS010000146.1:0-10228 GCA_964573105.1 uncultured Granulosicoccaceae bacterium | reverse complement strand
ACCCCGACCAACAGAACATCAGGCTCCCCCAGCAAGCACAAGACGACTACCACGCCGCACGCATACAGCAATAGCGTTCCGGGCAATGAAGACTATCTTGTGGCATGCTCGACGCTAACGCACGCGCAACCATCGGTATTGACATGAAAACGCTATGGGCCACCTGTCTGATTACACTGAGCTGCACACTGTCGAGTGCAACGCTAGCCAGCAAGCTGGAAACCGCCGACTCTGTTACCGGGCAAGACGCCCGCATCGTCGGCGGCTCGCCGGTTGAAGACGATCGCTATCCGTGGATTGCGGCGGTCATGCTGCAAACCGATAGCGGCTTCACTCAGTGGTGCGGTGGTTCCGTGATTGCACAGCGCTGGGTGATGACCGCGGCCCACTGCGTCTACGAGAACGGTAGCCTGGTAACGCCCAGCCGCCTTGCCGTGACAATCGGCGAAACCGATCTGGCCGCTCCCGACATCAGCTTTCGGACAATCCGCTCGTTCGAGGTACACCCCGACTACAACAGTTTTACGCTGCACACCGATGTCGCGTTGCTGGAACTCGCAGAGCCCTACGACGGCCCGCGCATCACGCTATCCAGTGCCGACAATCCAGTTCCCGACATCGGTGAGACTGTCACCATCCCGGGTTGGGGTGCATTAGACGAAAACGGACCCAGCACCAATCAGCTGCGAGAAGTCAGCATTCCCGTTGTCTCCGGCAACCAATGCTTTGTCTGGAACCCCGATTTTCACGATGACGCGGTGATGATTTGCGCCGGTGGCCTGGCCGAGGGTGGTCGCGATGCCTGCCGCGGCGACAGCGGCAGCCCATTGTTCGTCACTCGTGAGGGGCAGATCGTGCAGGCAGGCCTTTCGAGTTTTAGCCGCGGCTGCGCGCGCCCCGGAGTACCGGGTGTGTACACCCGCATATCCAGTGTCGTGGACTGGATCACCAGCGTAGCCGAGGGCGTCGCCACCTATTCCAGCGCAAGTGATGCAACTGGCCCGGTCATCGAACCGGCCCCCGACTATGCGCCATTGGTTGCCGATGGCAGAACAAGCCTGCGCAGCATCGAGCAGGGGCAAGTGGCATTTTTCCGCGTTGAGACTGCTTCCAGCACGGCGATCCGCACCTACAGCGTCAACGGTGATGTCGATATCGCCGTATATACCAGCGCCGATACCTTCTCACCAGACACGCTGGTGTGCCAGGTCGTGAATACGCAGCCGGGCGCCCACTGTACAGTCGATGGCGGAAGAACCGTTTATGTTCATGTGCTTGGCTACGTCGATTCAGATTACCGCATCTTCGCCATTGACCGGGCGGTGACGACGCAACTGGTGCCGGATGAGCCTGTCTCGGGTTTTGTCGACATCAACGAGACCCACCACTTCCTGTTAGAGCGGGGCGACGTCGTGACCCTGACCAGCCACTCTGGTGACGCCGACCTGCAGATCCTGGATACTCGCTTCGATGTGCTGTGCCTGTCACACAGCTCGGCGTCACCCGACACTTGCAGCATCGATGGTCACAACGAATTGCGCTACGTCAGCGTGCACGGATTCAGCGCAGCCGACTACACCATTGAGGTCAGCGGTAGTTCTCAAGCCGGGAATCCAGTGGAAATTCCACCCTGCGTTCGCACCGATTCGGATTCAGATGGCGACGGCTGGGGCTGGGAAAACGAAGCGTCCTGCATCGTATTGGCATCGTCTGGTGGGCTGCCCGTCTGCACATCATCCACAAGCGACCCGGACGGTGATGGATACGGTTGGGAAAATGAGCAGTCCTGCATCGTCGAAAGCTTCTCACAAACGCCCGAATCACCGGCCAATCCGGTCTGCGTCTCAGCCGAATCTGACCCGGATGGCGACGGCTGGGGATTTGAGAACGGTGTTAGCTGTGTAGTCAGCGGTTCAGCGGTCGACGTACAACCTCCGGCCAGACCGCTTTGCGCGTCAGGCGCGCTAACCGATCCCGATGGCGACGGTTGGGGCTTTGAGGGCGGCCAGTCCTGCATCGTGCCCTGAGACGATTGACGGTACTCCGGCGGGACGTTGTGCCCGCCGGAAACACAGAAGCAGGCCTGCGAGTTACAGCGCGCAAGCGAAGCATGCAAAGGCAAGGTCCCTGCTACACGCTATTAACCATCAACGCTTCGGCAATTTGCACGGCATTTAGCGCAGCCCCTTTTAACAGCTGATCGCCGACGACGAAAAACGCAAGAGACCTTCCACGCGGGTCACTCAGGTCTTCTCTGATCCTGCCAACTAATACATCATCCTGCCCACTGGCATCGCTCGGCATCGGGAAATAGTTACGCTCTCGATCGTCGACCACTTTGACGCCCGTGGCATTGGCAAACATTGCACGCGCTTGTTCCGGCGACAGGGCTTGTTCCAGTTCCACACTGATCGCGATTCCATGCGCACGCGGTACGGGAACACGAATACAGGTCACACCCACGGGTAGTGTCGGTTGATCGAAGATGCGTCTGATCTCCGCGATCACCTTGGACTCCTCACCGTTGTAACCAGTATCCAGTTCGACAGCTGCGTCATGGCTGAAGAAGTTAAACGCATAGGGGTGCGATAACACCTGTGGCGCAAAGGATTCTCCACGCAGTGCTGCCGCTGTTGAGGCGCGCAATTCTTCCATCGCCCTGATACCGGCACCACTGGCGGCCTGATAGGTCGACATTTGCAGACGCTGGATTTTACGATGCAGACGAAGCGGCGCCAGCGCGACACTTGCTATTGCAGCAACACAGTTGGGATTGGCCACGACACCGTGATGCTGATGCACTGCACTGCCGTTAACCTCCGGCACCACGAGAGGCACCTTATCTTCCATCCGAAAGGCCGATGAGTTATCGATTACCACCGCCCCACTGGATACCGCTATCGACGCGTAGCGTCTGGATAAATCAGCGCCTGCAGAAAATAGCGCGATATCCACACCGTCAAAGCTGTCTTCAGTCAGTTCCTGCACCACAAGATTTTCACCACGGAAACGTACGGTATTTCCGGCGGAGCGGGCCGAGGCCAGCAGCCGCAATTGCGATAGTGGGAAGTGACGTGCTGCCAGGCACTCGATCAGTACCTCGCCAACCGCGCCGGTCGCACCTGCAATGGCGACGACGGGTTCTTTCGGCAAGGCGCGCCGGGCAGCGTGAGGGTTCTTTTGAATGAGCATTTTCGTTTCTCCAATTGAGGCCGGAGGGAACGAAAATCGATTGCCCCGTCCGTCTCCGGCGGGGCTTGTGTTGCTTATCCGGTTATTCGACCGCGCAAGCCAACACATCCCCCGCCATGGCGGTGGTGTCTGTGGTGGTCTTGGTGGTGGAAATGCGGATCATGGCTGGGAATGGACTTAAAGTATTGAGGCGCGATAAAAACATAGCAGATGTCAATCGGCTTGCCAAGCGCAAACAGACCGTGACACGAACTGTTGGTCGCCGCCACAGCGCTTCGCCCTGGGAACTACCAGTTGGGATCTACCAGGCTGCCGATGACGAGTAGCCAGTGCCGTTTCAGGCCTGGTATTTTGCACGCGCGTAGCGCCTTGGCGTAATTCACGCTCAATCCAGCCGCAACCTGAATACTGCATAGACCAACAACGTCAGGCAGGCCAGGGCGGCAAAAAGAAACGGCGCTCGCAAAGCCGTTTCGCGACTAAAGTCATTGTCCAGCAGCGACACGATAGCGCCACCTGCCATCGCGCCCAGTGGCATTGAGCCCCACCCAAAGAATCGATAAATGCTGTTTACCCGGCCGAGAAGGTCGGTTGGGATTCGTCGCTGTCGCCATGAGACTGTGATGACATTCCAGACCATCGCGGCGATCATTACGAATAAAAGTGCCAGTGCCATCCTCGGACCGCTGTCAGTCAATCCTATCGCACCGTAGCCGGCAGCCCAGACAGCGATGGATAGCAAAAGACAGGTCTGGGTGCCGATGAATCGAGTCAGCCAGGGTGCTATCAGGCTCCCTGTGACAGCACCGAGTGCGGCTACCGATAACACAAGCCCATACTCGGTGGCTGAGAGATCCAGTACTTCCTGCGCGAACAGAACCTGCACGGTAATGGTTGCCGTGGCGAGAAAATTCGCAATGCCCAACACGATGGCCAGGCGCAACAGCAGGCTGTCAGTGCGTATGTACGCGATGCCTGCCATCAGCGCTTTGCCAAAACTGTCCTGCGTCGGCATTCGAGGGGAGAGATTGATAAGCCAGACGAGACCGGCGGCGAGGATCAGCACCGCTACATCCAACCCGAAAGGCAATCCAATGCCAGCAACGATGAGCAGCCCCGCCAGTGGTGGGCCAATAAACTGACCAGTGATTTGCTCAACGCTCCACAACTGACCGTTGGCCGTTTCCAGATCGGCAGGTGATACGATGTCAGGTAAAATGGTTTGTGCAGCATTATCTCTGATAACCTCGGCCGCCCCCAACAGAAAAGCCAGCCCCGCCAACGTCCAGACGGCACCGGCAATCGGCTCGCTGAGCGCCAGTATCAAAATGCCCAACACAATCACTGCGCGCAGTAAGTCAGCGCGGGCGATCAGCTTTCGCCGGTCAACCCGGTCAGCAATGACACCGGCAGGCAGAGCAAAGAACAACCACGGCAACCTGCCGGCTGCGGCGACTGCTGCAATCGCCAGAGGATCGCGCGTCATCAGCGTCGCAAGCCATGGCAGCGCAAGCACGATCATGCCATCGCCCAAATTGGTCAGCGCACCGGCGGCAAACAACAGGCGGTAGTTTCGGTTTCTGATCAGCAGGGTTGAAGCCATGTGCCATCACACTCGCCTGGAAGGTAAATAACAGTGTACTAAGCTCTGCCGCCACAACGCTATGGGATTTTGGTGCTTCGCATGATGAGCGTTATGGCGACCGCCGTTTTGCACAGTGCCACTCGCGTCGACCCTCTGCTTGCAATAACAAGGAAGATGTAACTCATGCTGCTGCAGAACAGGGAGGTTTCGACGTGACAACGAAACGAATCCCGCCCCTCAACTCAGGTTCGATACCACGAACGATCCACGTGCACTCCAGCAGTATCGCCACCCGGTTCGAGCAGTAGAATCACTTGACAGTGGAAGGTCGCTATCAGGCGAACTATGCGGCGTATTGGCCAATGCCTCGGCGGCACTTTCAACCATATCTCGCGCACCGCACCTCAACCGCCGGCCGCCCCGCCAAAAGCCTCTGCGCTGAACCTGACACTATCGCCGATACAAATATTTACATTGCCGCAAACGAATAATTTCACGCGGCAACTTGCCTGCCGCAGCCTGTTGCTTTTCCTAAAGGTGCCATGAAGGACACGGGCGCAAAGCCCCATGGCACGATACTTGTCGGGGCAAACATGCACGGATGAAAATACGCCGGATATTTCGAGCGAATTAACCATTGCCTGCAATGACAGGCGATGGTTTCCACTTATTCTATCTACCCATAGTGCTAAATGAAAAAGACAACCATTTCAATGGCTGGACTCGCCGGTCTATGCCTGATCTGCGGCAACACTGCGATGTCGGCAGTGTCTGGAGATCTGTTGACAAACAGCAAGCAAACGTCGGATTGGCAGAACTGCGATGGTTCAAATCTAATCGACAACAGCGGCAACTCATTTGACCCAAGCATACTGAGCGCCGAGGGTTGTGTGTACCGGGAAACCCCGGCGATTTCGGGCGAACAATACAAGCTGACCTGTGCAGTGACATCGTTTGAATACTCGAGCATGACGCTGGCATTTCTCGATGACAGCGGTCAAACGCTGGATACCCTGACAACGGAAATAAAAGGTGTCGCCAGCGGTGAAGTCTCTTCCGTCATTTTGTCAGCACCGACAGGCGCCACCATCGCGGCCGTTGGGGTATACGGCCATCCCGGATCGGGCTTTCAGGGTTGTACTTTGCTGCTGGACAATTCCGGATCGACCCCAATGGATGGATCGATTAGCGGCACGACCTGGTTCGATGAAAACGCCAATTCCGTCAGAGACAGCGGCGAGAGCATTCTGTCGTCTACACCGGTTTCACTGTTTTTAGGAGACACGCAACTCGACCAGGTAACAACCGACAAAAACGGCGACTACTACTTCGGGGGCCTCGATCTGGATCAGTGCTATCGAGTGCATTTCAGCTCACCGGATCCCACGGTTGAACTTGTAGGTTCTAATGGCGACAACGACGCACAGGCAGATGGTTTCACAACCGATATCTGCCTCGATTCAACAGTCCCAAATGTAAATGGAATAGATAGCGGTTTCGTCGCGGTGCCCGCTCCCCTGCCACCTGAGGATTATGCGGTTTGCGGCACCAGCTGGATCAGTGACGGTGGCGCCATCAGTCCGCTTGCCAATGTTAGTGTTGTACTGCTCAATACCGATACCGACGCCAAGGTGGACACGCTGTCCGGTAACGCTGGCGGTTACGCGTTTTCCAGCCTGCCAGCCGGTAACTATCAGCTATATTTTGTTGCACTTGACGGCTATTCGTTTTTGACGCAAGGAACAGCACTGACAACAAATGGCAGCTATACCGATGCCGCTGGTGTGTCGCCCACATTCAGTTTGCCCGCTGATGCCAACAACACCCAGGGCGAAGCCTGTACCCTGCGTGAAGCCAACGCCATATTACAAAAGACACCGGTAGCGCTGGACCCTACAATCGCCAACGATGATAAAATCACAGGGCTCGTCGGCGACAGCTTGCGCGCTACCATTCTCGACAATGACGCACCTTGTGATGGACAGGCAAGCCAGATAGATCTTCTAGGCCACAACGTACCTGGCACAGTAAGCCTGGCGGACAACGGCAGCGATTTAACAATTTCGGACACTACTGCGGCAGGAAATTTCAGTATTGACTATGGACTACGCGGCGCCTGCGGCTCCTATGACACAGCCATTGTATTTGTCACACTCGAAGACCCACCCACTCCACCGGCACCCGCTGCCCCACCCGCCCCGTCCATCTGTCAGGCATCGGTCGGCAAGGCGAGTGGAACTGAACCGGGCGTGCATGTTGACCTGAAACTCGCCAATGGCGAAACCCACGATGTATTCGAGGACACCTACAACTTCTACGATGCCAGTATGAACCTGGTTTACACCGGTCAGCGCGCCGATGCCGGGGTGCGAAACTGGGGGATATTTTTCCGTAAACGCGAACACGGTATCGAAGTATTCGACGTCAAGTTTGTCACCGCCGTACGCAATGGCGTTGAGTCGCCCCCTACCGAATGCTTGCGTAAGAATGTAACGCCCATCGCTATCGACACCGATAACAGTGGCAGGGTGGACAGCATCGCGGGAACATTTCAGTTTGACATCGACGCAGATGGCGTACCCGATACCCTGGCGTCCTGGTTCAGCCCGTCAGATGCGATTTTGATAATCAAAGAGTACGGCGACACGATCACTGGTCAGCACCTGTTCGGTGATACTGGCGGCAAGTTCGACCACGGTTTTGCCAAGCTCGCACAACTCGATATCGATGGCAATGGCGAAGTGGCTGGCGCTGAACTCAGCCCGCTTGCACTGTGGTTTGATCGCAACAGCAACGCACTGGTAGATTCCGGTGAGGTACTCTCACTGGAGTCTCATAGTATTGTGGGCTTGCCAGTCGATCACTACGGCTACGCCGCCCGTGCGAGAAAAGCCGACGGCAGCACGCTGATTATGCGGGATCTATGGTTCCCGATGCTCCCGATAAAACAGGCCGGTCGCTAGACCAGCAGGAACAGGTAATCAACAATGACAATACTACACAAAAAATTCCTGACCCTCGGCACAGTGGCTGTGATCAGCATTGCGATCAGCGCTTGCAATGGAGGCAGTTCGGTCACCGGCACAGCTGTTACCGAAACTGATATTGATGTGACAGAGGCGAGCCTGATCACCGCGGCATCGAAGTTCAACGGGGGTCAGGTCGACAAAGATGGCACCGACTTCGATTTCCCGTTGACGGTACTCGATGACGGCACAATGACGATGTCAATACCAGCGGGTCCGGCACCAGAATTCGGTGCGCGTCGTACACTTTCCGATGGCGCCGGTACAAAAATCGGATTCGGTGATCCTGTGATTCTTAACTACGACATGTTCCAGTGGAGTACCGGGGAACTGGTCGAATCATCTGCCCAGTACGCCGAGTCCTACACCGTGTTGGCAGGCAAGTCGGACGATTTCCCGATTCCGGAATACTTGAGCCGCTCGCTGCTGGGACGGTCGCTTGGCGATAAAATTCAAGTAATCCTGCCGGCTGGTACCAATGACCTGCCCGAGTATCTGGATTCCGAGGATGCGTATGTGGTGATCGTTGAATTGATGTAGCGTGTGTCGAACGGTCGCCAGCGCGCTGTGCTGGCGACCCAAACCGCTGGACCTGATTCGAATCGATCAATCAAACCATCATCAACCAACCACCGACATCAAAAACCCGATCGATCTTCAGTGGAGGGACTGCGGCCCTATCCTCTCCGAGCCGCACCAGTTGGCCCACTTTCTCTCGCACAATCGTATTGCGAGCTCGCCCGGCGCGTAGCAGCCGCGAATCGAAAAATCACCACTCTACGATGCCAGATAATGATCGATGCCCGCCGACGATCCGATCAGATCAGATCACCCTTCTCCAGCCGAAAGTTATGGCCATCCAGGCAAGCACGGGGCGCTGATCATGCGTACCAATACATCCAACAGCAACTCCACGTGCGCACATTCAGTAACCAAAAACCGCTCACGTGATTCTCTCGCTAGCAGTACTTGGATGCGGCGGCAAGACAACGACTGGCTGGATCGAGCACCCATAACATTGAATTGGTAGCGTTGTCATAGGTACCGTGCTGTAAATAATCTACGGAGTTCAGTGCAGGCACAGCAGTGATATTGATTGAAACTGAATTTGTCGCCAGGGAGGCAATCGATACATCAGTTACCTGTGGATTGCTCTCGAGCGTGGCTTCCACCAGTCCAATTTCATCCCAAAAATTGCAGCCATCTGTTTCGTTTTTAACCTGGACGCAAGTATTTATCGCACTCTTCATCTGCGTCGCAATACCAATCACCTCAGTGAACTTGGCACGCTTGGTATAGTTCCCATACTGTGGCACTGCAACGGCGGCCAAAATACCGATGATCGCAATCACGATCATCAGTTCGATGAGTGTAAAACCTTTAGCATTTTTTCTTGTCACGTCCGTCATCCTTTATATGTGACTCATTGTTTTACATCGACTTGCCTCCTCGTTATCGCGCTAATACCCTTTTCCTTAATCCTGGCAGCACTACGCACTTCACACTTGGAGCTATTGGACGAATTGCTTCCGCGAACAATGACTGCCGTATTGCCCATCTTATTGATTATTCGACAACAACAGGGTTTAGTCACATCACTGTATTAGCCTACCCCTTAGAATGATTGAACCTTCCAGTTCCACCTAGCCAGATTCGTATTACGACACACCCTATCAGTTCAAAGTGATCTCCAGAACACTATCTTGTCGTCACCTTCTGCCCAATAGTCACGAATTACCGCTTCCCGTGTATACTCACGATTCTCGTAGAAAGTACGAGTGGCTTTGAAATCGTCCAGGCCGGAAGTCTCGACGAGGAGAATTCGCTGCTGGCTTAATGAACGCTCGACTTCTTCGATTAGGCTGGTGCCGAGCCCCTTAGCCTGGAACTCATTCCGAAACCCGATGGCGAGCAAGTTCCACACGCCTTCTGCCAGCGCTTCTGGACGTGTGTAACTAAAGCCAACGACACCTGCCTCAGTGGTTTCCAGCACCAGCCACTTTTCTTCATTTTCATTATCAAAAAAAACGGCTCGATCAATTCACTGAGCATTTCGGCGGGAAATAGCTCAGTGTCTTCGAGAATACTTACAATGGCCGGCAAGTCTGCGGAGGTTGGCGGTCTGATATTCATGTCTAACGGTTTTACATCCCTGTTTACGAAAAACGACTTATTCAAACTCGCTTTCAAATACACAATAAGCGGTGTGAACAATTGGGTTTTAGAACAAAGTCTGAAGCACATACCAACATAGCTCAAGCACTCTGTAGCGGCAGAATAGCAGAGTGCAGCCAAGTGCGGATTTCTGGTACCTCGCGACCGAGATTTGTCAGTGAAAACGAACATTCGTTTCGCACCAGCACTGAGCGCTGGTAGATTACCTGACAACCCTGCTCAGCATCGAGTTACCGTGCCAGCCCCAGCG
>CAZNIS010000145.1:0-12327 GCA_964573105.1 uncultured Granulosicoccaceae bacterium | reverse complement strand
GCGGCGGGGGTGGCGAAACCGACAATCAAGCGAGCGGCCCAATCGGCGACGGTGACAACACAAACCCGCCCACCCCCACAAATCCACCGGCCAGCGGCGCAAGCTCGCTCTACGACGCAGCACGAATACGCGCCCTCACCCAACCACCAGCCAATCTGATCACTGATAGCGGCTTCGACAGCACAGGTGATTGGCAACTGTGCGGTGCCAGCCTGCAAACCGAGGCTGAGCGCGGGCAATACCTGCAACTCGACTCCACTCCCGATTGCCCTCAGGGTGCCGATTCGTTTTTACTGGTCAATAGCGCCGCCTACCATCCGATATCGCTCGACGCCGTACCACAGACATTGCATATTTCGTTTCTCGCGCGGTCATCCGCACCTATCGAACTGTTCGAAGGCCCGGTGGATGTGTACCTGGTGGCTGAAGACTCTCCACAACTGGTGCCAGTCAACTTTGGTGCCTGGGTAAACAATGCCGCTTTTCCTGGAATCGCCACTCACTGGACGCCGGTCAAGATGTCGATCACGCGTGATGATATTAGCGGCTGGATCGGCGATGACATACCCAACTGGCTACTGTTTCGTACCAACGTGTCAGCCGGCTATCAGATGGACATTGACGACGTACAGCTGTCCTTTTCCGAAACCACCTTCGCGAACATTCAGACCATGCCGAGTGAACTGATCGGTGCGTCGAGTGATCGTCTGTTGTTTATGAATCAGGATGAAAAGTTTGTCGGCAGTGTCAATCCCGACGGCTCCGGCTATACAACCTATCCCGGTATTTCCAGTGAGAACCTTCGTATGGGACCACGCTGGCTTGATACCAACACCATAACCGTTGGTGATACACGGTTTTATCCATCTAGCGTCATCACCGATGCAACCGTACTGGCCGCAGAAGGCACAGACCTGCTGAACTACAATCTCGCAAACGCTAGTGCCACCATGATCTACCAGTCGATCGGCAGCCCGGGGCGGTTCGAGTTTTCAGGTTCGTTCGGCAATATCGATGCGCTGGACGTTACGATTCGCAATGGCGAATGGGATAGCAACGGAGCACGCGGCGCCTTCGCGATGTGCGGCCAGAATCGACAATGGGATTTTGTCTCTGATGACATCTGCGTCATCGCCATCATGGACAGCAACGGCACGATACTCAACGACGATACCAACGGCTACAATCCCGCCTGGTCAGCCGATGGACGAATAGCGTTTGTCTATGAGAACAACGCCTTCATTGGCACCGTAGACGCAAGCGGTCAAATCAGCGCACAAGCCGTCGTCACCAGCGGCGGCACCCCACGCACCGTGGCATGGTCACCCGACAGCAGCCAGCTTGCCGTCATGGCTGACGGGGTCGCAAACGTCGTCGTGGCCGGTGAAAGCTATACCGCACAATCGGTGAGCTTACTGGACGTGGCAAGTGGCGACATCGAAATGCTGACCCTGCTCGATCACGGCAACGCCTACAGCGATCTTACCTGGATCGATGGCAGCAACTACCTCGCCTATTCAGTGTTACTAGATAATCCAGTGGCGATTGAAATCTGGTGGCTAGACGTCCGCACAGGCCAAACCGGCCCGATTGTCAATACGATCAACGCAGGCGGCGTCCATTCGAGATAACTGGTTTTTGTTAGCGTATCGAGCGCAACGGCCTTGGCTTGTGGCCCCAGCACATGCACGTAGGGGAGGTAAGCCTAAGCGCACCTACCAGCAGCATATCTACCGCCGCAGTCGCGTGAAGCCAGCAACCAAACCGATGTAGTCATTTCGACTATAAACTCCCCTCCCGACATTGGTACGTGCGCTTAGGCTTACGGCCCCTACGCTCAATGTCGCTCGCGGTCATGGCATACACCGTATCCACACGCCACCCAAACCAAAAAACGGTGACGCAATTCCGTATTCACCCGCAGCGTTTTGCTAACTTCCGCTAAGCAGCAAACCAAGAAGTAAAAAATGAGCAGTTTCCGGCGTCACTACAAGCCTGGCGGTACTTTCTTCTTCACCGTCGTCACCCATCAACGCCAACCTATCTTCGCAAACGAACACAGTATCGTGTTACTGCGTGATGCATTTCGGCGCGAACAGCAACGTCGACCGTTCGCGATTGAGGCTGCAATCGTACTTCCCGATCACCTGCACTTCCTCTTGCGATTACCGGTTGGGGATACCGATTATCCCGGTCGCTGGCGGGATATCAAAAAGCGGGTCTCGCGCCAACTACCACTACGCGGCCAGAAAATCTGGCAACGGCGGTACTGGGAACATACGATTCGGGACGAGCGGGATTGGTGTAACCATTTGGATTATATTCACTACAATCCCGTGAAGCATGGGTATGCTGGTTCACCTGCCGATTGGCGGTGGTCTTCGTTTTTGCGGTGGGTGGAAAGAGGGGTTTATGATCGGAACTGGGGGGCGGGGGATATGGAGCATATTTCCGGGTTTGATTGGGATTGATGGGTTTTGATGTTGCCCCCCCCCCCCGCTCGCGGCGTTGGTACGTACGTTTTGGCTTACGGCCCATTGGTACGTGCGCCTGGGCTTACGGCCCCTACAACTACGGCAACCGATGCAACCGTAGGGTACGGTAAGCCTGGGCGCACCTAACAATCAGCCCCCACTCTAACTCCTTATCATGAATCTTGCACCAAATATCAGCGTATTGGTTTTTGTACATGTACCCCCTTACGATATTGGTACGTGCGCTTAGGCTTACGGCCCCTACGATTCTTCGGACAAGCCAGCGTTGGAAAAGACATAGTGCCGGAGTTTTACGTCGTTAAAAAACTTCTCGTAAAACCCGGGCAACAGATCGCGGGCCTGGTATCTCGCGTCGGTTTCCATTGCTTGCGCCATGGCTTCTTCATCTACATACGTCACTGCCAGCACCAACGGGATTGGCGGACCGTTTTTATCCTGTTCCACATTGTACAATACCCGCACTTCCACTGATGGCTGAAATTGCTGCCATAACGGTTGCAGCGTCTGCTCGACGTAGTGCTTCATGGCCTCTTCCAGTCCAGCCTTCAAGGTGCCGATGAAAAACGCGTATTTCGTCAGCATCACTATCCCCCGCGATGCTTAAAACTGTCGCGGCGAAAGCTGTACAGCGCGGCCGGATCAACAGCAACGTCAACCACAGCGGGTTTGCCGCAGGCGAGTGCTGCCTCCACCGCCGGTGCAACGTCCGCGAGTTTGTCGGCTCGGTAGCCTTTTGCACCATAGAGCTTTGCCGCTTGATCAAACGGCGGGCTGGATACGTCGGCGCCGATATAACGGCCGTTGAAGAAATCGCGCTGATAGGCTTTTTCTGCCCCCCAGCACTGATTGTTCATGACGATGGTGACGGTGTTGATATTGTGATCGACGGCAGTGCTGAGCTCGGACATGGTCATGCCAAAGCCGCCATCGCCCATCAGGCTAACGACCGGTCGCTCTGGCATGGCACATTTCACCCCAAGACCGCAGGCAAATGAAAAACCCACTAGCCCAAAATCCAGCGGCGTGAACAGACTTTTGGGTGTGAAGTATTGCAATGCATCGGTCGCCTGCAAACACAGTGTTCCGGCGTCCATGGTGATTGCTGCGTCTTTGGGTAATACACCGCGCAGTGCTTTAAATAAACCGGAAGGTTGCGTCGGATGAGTTTCTACAGCATCGTTATCTCGATTGGCGAGCAGTGCCTTGCGCTGTTGTTGAAACTCGGTAGTCCAGGCGTCTACCCGGTCGCGGTTTTGTATTGACTCAATCGCATCGACCAGTTGCACAGCGGTGGTGGGTGCATCAGCCCAAATACCAATTTCCACCGGAAAGAATCGCGCTATGGCGGTTGGCTCCAGTTCGACGTGAATGATTTTGGCATCGCGATTGATGTTGTCGTAGGTATAGAACGTGGAGTTGAACCCCAGGCGCGTGCCGAGCGCGAGTATGACATCGGCCTCTATCGCCAGGCGCGAGGCGACGGTATTGCCACGCGGTCCCATTTGCCCGGCATTCAACGGGTGAGCCGCCGGTATTGCATCGCCGTGACCCGGTGATGTGACGATCGGGCAGTTTAATGTTTCGGCCAGTTTAAGAGCGGCGTCATGCCCACCGGTGTTTTTAATCCCACCTCCGGCGATAATCACAGGCCTTCCTGCACCGGCCAGCAATGCCGCTGCCTGCGCGAGTTGATCCGGGTGCGCGGCAGGCAGTGAGTGATTGCGATAGTGTGCAGGCTTTGGCTGCTCGTCGAAATCGGCCTGGCCGGATAACACATCGCGTGGCAGGTTCAGTTGCACCGGCCCCATACGCGGCGACAGAGCAGTTCGAAACGCCTCGCGAAAAAGTTCTGGCACGCGATCGGTCGATGTTGCGGTCCAGGTCTTTTTTGTCACCGGGGTGAATAGTGATTGTTGATCGACCTCCTGAAACGCATCGCGATACACATGGCCCGACGACAAGGCACCAGCTATCGACACCACTGGCGAGAACGCGGCCTTGGCTTGCGATAACCCGGTTACCAGGTTGGTCGCGCCGGGACCATTTTGACCGGCCAGTATCACGCCGGCACGACCGGACGCGCGCGCATAGCCATCAGCCATGTGGGTGCCGGTGCGTTCGTCGTGGACTCCAATGAAGTTGATATCCGGCGCATCGTAGAGCGCATCGAACATCTCCATTGTAGCCGAGCCAATCAGCCCGAATACAAAGCGTGTGTCTTCAGCTTCGAGTGCGGCGATGGCGGCCTGACCGCCGGACAGAGGTTTGGTCATTTCAGGGTTCCGTCAAGGAATTTCAGAATAGCGTCGGTGAATACATCTGGCGCTTCCATCAACCCCAGGTGCTGCAGCTCGGGGACGATCAGCGTCTGTGCACCTTCGATTTCAGCGGCAATGTCATGACTCATGGCAGGGGTACTGCCACTGTCGTTTTGACAAGTAACCACCAGTGCGGGACAGGTGATCGGCGGCTCGGGATTGATCAGCTCGCGCACACCATTGGCCAGCACCCAGGCAGCCTGGGCATAGCTCTCCGGGTCAACGCGCTCTCGCCACTGGCGAACCACGTCGGCACAATCAGTGGAATCCAGAAATGCCGGTGTGAACCAGCGCTTGCAGGCATCAGGCAGCGTCGACAGGATGCCCTGCTCTCGCACGCTGGCGGCGCGCTGCTCGACCATCGTTTGAGCTTCTTCACCACGATTATGCGGCGAGTTCAGAATCGCCAACGCCGAGACGCGGGCCGGATAATCCATTGCAAAGCGACGGTTGATCATGCCGCCAATGGAAAAGCCCACCACAGCGACAGCGTCGACCTGCAGATGATCCAGCAGTGTTCGCAGTTGATCTGCATAGACACTCAATGATGCTATATCGGGCACAGGTACACTGTCGCCGTGGCCGTAGAGATCGTAGTTGATCACGCGATAATGCCGCTGTAGCTCGGGCAACAGTGGCGCCCAGATCTCTCGGCACAGGCCGAGCCCGTGAATCAGTGCGATCGGAGGCTTGTCGTCAGTCCCGTGCAGATCATAAGCGGTGCCATCGGGTGTGGTGCCGCTATAATCTGCTGGTGTGTCAGACACCCGCTGGGTTATCCAGATCCGCGCCCATCTCTTCCAGATCCTCGTAGCGGTTGCCGATGCGATGATTCGGGTGGCCACCGATTGAAGCGCCGAGTGCGACGATGATTTCATCTTCGGCCGGCGCATCGGGAATTGACAGATGAATGGTTTGATAGTGCGAACGACGACCGCCGTCGTGTTTGTCCATCAACGGTATCATCAGAGAAGTGCCGGCTGCACCACGCGTATTGGCAAAGACCAGGTAGGTTTTCGCACCCACCGCTTCGCGGTACTGATTACCAAACCACAGCGTGTGCGTAATCGCCTGTGCATGCTCCAGTTCACCGCCCATACCCACAACGGAAGCCTTACCATAACCTTCGATCGCATCGCCCGTGACATCCAGAATCATGTCGGTCAGCAGTTTGCCGACTTCCGGACCAACCTCGCGAATTTCAGGGCGAAGGTTCTCGACATAGCCGCGACCGAACCACGGGTTTTTGATAATCGCAATCGCCGCAATTAACTTGGTTGGCGTATCGACGCGCTTGCCACCCTCTTCATAGGTGGTTTGAATATTTAGCAGGGTACGGCGAATCTCTGTGGGCATGGCAACTCTCGGTGAAATAGAATTGGAATGACAAAGAGTGTCAGGAAAATTCCGGCATCACTTTGTCGATAAACAGTTGCAGCGATCGCTTTTGCACATCCATATCCAGTCCCATCGACGCATAGTAGATAAACGCATCGACGTTCATCGCCTGATATTGTTTGAGTTTAGCGATCACGGTTTGCGGATCACCGAACATTAAATTTTCCTCCAGCATCTCGGGCTCGACACGCGCATTGCCATCCAACACTTCCAGCGGAATGTTATCGACAAAGCCGTTGTAAATCTCGCCCTGCTGCATCATCAGGTTGCCAAATTTTCCGAGCACGTGGCGAATCGCTGCAATACAGGTTTGCCTGTCAGCCTCGTTATCGTAGACGGCTGAGTGACGCATCAGTGCAAAGCGGCCGCTCCAGCCGCCAGCTTTTTCAATTGCCTCATCCAGTTGCTGCTTGTATTTCTCGGCCTCACTCATCGGGAAGGTCAGCGGCCAGCACATGATGTTGCAATCGTTGGCCACGGCGTAGTCGTAAGTGATCGGTGAGCGCGCTGCCACCCACATTGGTACGTTTTCCTGCAACGGTTTCGGGCAGGCGGTGGCGGAGGGGAATTGCCAGTACTCGCCGTTGTGTTCAACGTCGCCTTTCCAGAGCTTGCGTACCAACGGCAGCATCTCCTGCATATAACGCCATGAGTCGGTCTGCTTTAGTCCTGGTTTCATGCGATCGAACTCGCGCTGATAGGCACCCGAGCCCAGCCCCATCTCCAGTCTGCCGCCGGAAATCAGATCGAGCATCGCAGCCTCACCGGCAATGTTGATCGGATGCCAGTAGGAGGCGTTGGCCACACCGCAGCCCAGCCGAATGTTATCGGTGTGATCAGCCCACCAGGTCATCAGCTGGAACGGATTGGGGGCAATCGTCATTTCCAGCGAATGGTGCTCCGCCGCCCAGGCGATTTCAAAGCCGGCACGGTCGGCCATCTGCACCATTTCCAGCGTGTGATTGCGCACATCCACCATGCTGGTGGACTCGTCCATGCGCTCCATGTTGATCGCGATGTGAAATTTCATAGGCAACCTTTGGTGTTGTCCGGATTCGGGGCGCGTTGACTGTGCGCTAACAGGCCGATTCTATCGCCTGCGGGCGCCCGGCTGTTAATCGGGAATCGACTTCCAGCGCTCTGACAACGCACGGGCTATTGGAGCAGATTGAGGGTCTGCGGTCATGTCGACGCGGTTTTCGTGTGAACGAGGGCACTCCCTCACGGCTGGTTAGCTCGTCGGAGACGGGTTCGCACCGTGTTCGGAACACAATTCGACGACTTATTATCAGGCACCCCGCCACATCACCACAACGACATCCCCCACCGCTGCATCCTCCGCGAACTTTGCGTTTTGCAGTCTTCTCGAATAGACACCGGACAGCTCTAAACCGCAGAGGTCGCAGAGCGCGCAGAGAAAAGCCCTCGCGACCTGTTCGCTGGACGGAGTCCGATTCCCACCGGCCTGGAACTGATCTGCTACCATCGACGCCATGACACAAGACGAGGCATTCAATCTACTCAAGCTGGGATACAACGTGTTTCTCACCGGCCCAGCCGGCTCGGGCAAGACGTGGCTGCTGAATAGCTACATCCGCTATCTGCGCAAGCATCGTGTGGGTGTCGCGGTTACCGCCTCTACCGGCCTTGCCGCAACGCACCTGAACGGTCGCACGATTCACTCTTGGAGCGGCATGGGCGTGCGCGATGAGCTTTCACTCGCCGACTTGAACTTACTGCAAAGTGACAAGCGACTGCGAAAGCGATTCGTAAAAACCAAGGTGCTGGTCATTGACGAGGTTTCCATGCTGCATGCCTACCAGCTCGATCTGATTGATCGCATTGCGCGCCACATGCTCGATCCACTGCAACCGTTTGGCGGCCTGCAACTGGTACTGTGCGGCGATTTCTTTCAGTTGCCGCCGGTATCCGCAGATGCAGGCGAAGCCCGCTTTGCCTATGAATCACTCGCGTGGGAAAGCGGTGATCTGCACTGTTGTTACTTGCACGAGCAGCATCGTCAGGGTGACGACCCGCTGTTGTCAGTACTGAACGATATACGCAGCGCCCGGACTGGTGAGCACACCCGTGTACCCCTGCGTACCCGATACAAAAAAACACCCGAAGGCTGCGCGCAGGCGACAAAGCTGTTCGCCCGCAATGTCAATGTTGACCATATCAATCGCAACGAGCTCAATGCACTTGACGGTGAAGAACACCTCTTCCACATGACTTCCCAGGGGTTCAAAGCCATGATTGA
Source organism: uncultured Granulosicoccaceae bacterium (assembly GCA_964573105.1). GTDB lineage: Bacteria > Pseudomonadota > Gammaproteobacteria > Granulosicoccales > Granulosicoccaceae > CAKZSB01. The sequence continues at coordinate 3,856 of CAZNIS010000145.1, read as the reverse complement.
GGGTTTGAAACGCAGTTGCCCCGCAGCGAGCACTGTGGCACTAAAAACCGGGGCGCAAGTGATGTTCGTGAAGAATGCAATGGATGGCAGTTATGTCAACGGCACACTGGGCCAGGTTGAATCATTCGATGACGACGGCCTGCCAGTAGTGCGCACATTCGATGGCAACCTGATCGTTGCCGAACCGGTGGACTGGCAATTCACCGAAGAGCACAAAGTACTGGCGACCATCTCTCAGGTGCCGCTCAAGCTTGCCTGGGCGATTACCGTGCACAAAAGTCAGGGTATGACACTGGATGCTGCCGTGATGGATTTGTCCGATGCCTTCGAACCGGGTATGGGTTACGTGGCTCTATCGCGAGTGCGATCACTGGCCGGGCTCAACTTGCTCGGGCTCAACGACATGGCGCTCACGGTGCACCCGAAAATTCTCGCTCGCGACCAGATTTTTCAGCAGCATTCGCAAGCTGCGGTGGCACAACTGCTGACAATCTCTGACATGAAACAGCAGCAGACGGATGTACTCATTGAGCGCTTTGAGGGGAAGCACAGGCAGGCACCGGAACCCACGCCCACCGCAGCAATAAACTCAACGCCTGCGCAATCCGTCAGCGCCAAAAACCAACCGCAGAAAGCCACCTTGCCGTGGAGCGAAGGCGACGATGAGGACCTCGCGCACTGGTTTCACGAAGGTCTGTCAATCAGGGACCTTGCCGAAACACTGCAGCGCAGCCACGGTGCGATCCGCAGCCGCTTAAAGAAACTTGAACTCATCAAGCCCGCGCCGCCAGTGGCGCAACACTCTGCAGCAGAAGCCAGGTCTTCACAGGCAACAGAGTACATCACGCTTGAATTGGTACAACAGAAACTGACGCTGGCAGAAATTGCCCACCGACGATCGGCAAAACCCGAAACCATCGCACTGCACCTTGAAACGTTAAAAAAGCGTGGTGAATTACCTGACATTACCCACCTGAGAAAAAATATCGACAACTTCGACAGGATCCTCGCACTGCTGAACGAGGCTACCGACAATCGTCTCGCACCCACCTATGAAAAGCTGCAGGGTCAAACCTCGTATGACACACTGCGCATCGTTCGCCTGTTCACTGCCAAACAATAATGCCGGCCAATACAACGCCCAAACTCGACTCCACCCTCTCCAAAGGACTACTGGTACTCGAAACCCTCGTCTGCGCCAATGCCGGTGTCGGTGTTACCGCACTCTCTGTAGAACTGGGCTTGACCAAATCCAACACCTACCGGCTCCTGCAGACGTTGAGGACACTGGGCTATGTCAAACACAACGCAGACAAAACCTACAGCGCCACGCTCAAGACCTGGCAGGTGGGCAGACGCTCGATTGAAAACCTGAATCTGCGTGAGGCCACCGCCGCGCAAATGAATCAACTGGCCGCAGATACCGGAGAGACAATCTATCTGGCAGTGCGGGAAAATCTCTCGGTGGTGTATGTCAACAAGATCGACAGCATCAAGCCAATCCGCTCGTGGAATCCGATCGGCGGCAGCGCCCCAATTCACTGTGTTGGCACCGGCAAGGCCATACTGGCTGCAAACTACGACGAGTTGCGCGACAGCGTGCGCCACGCGCTGAGCCAACACACAGACAAAACGATCACCACGATTGACGCACTCGACGCCGACATGGCGCTGACCCGCAAGCGCGGATACGCCGTCGACACTGGCGAGTATCGCGAGCGAATACTCAGTGTCGGCGCCGTGATTTCTCTGCCCGACTCCGAAGTACTGGCGGCCCTTGGCGTATCGCTGCCGGAAATCAATCTGCCAGACGGCGACATCGACGCCATCGGGGCCATGGTGGCAAAGGCCGCCGCCAGAGTCTCTGCAAGCTTCAGCGATTAATGCGTGAGGCAGACCGTTCCGATATATAGAACATTTATTCCAATTATTGACACCTTACCGGATGCGGTGCAACACTGACGACCAGCCTAGTCACCGGGTTGTCAGGATTTGCCCGTATGAGAGAACACAAGATATCGCTATGGGACGCCTCGGCTGAAGAGGCTGATCATCATGGAGATTTCGATCGCGCAGACGCATTTGATGTCGCTATCGTTGGCGGCGGGTTTACCGGCCTGTCTACCGCGCTGCACTGCGCGCAAAAAGGCCTCTCGGTACAAGTGCTGGAAGCCGAACACATCGGCTACGGCGGTTCGGGCCGCAATTGCGGCCTGGTCAATGCCGCGCTCTGGCTGCCACCGCAGGATGTTCGCAAACAGCTGGGCAGCACCTACGGGCCGCGTTTTATCGAGCAGTTTGGCCGCGGCCCCGAGTACGTATTCTCGCTGATCGAAAAACACCAGATGCGTTGTGAGGCGACGCGCACCGGCACCATTCACGCGGCCCACGCACCGTCCGGTTACCGTGAGCTGCAGGGGCGCTTTGAAGAGTGGCAGAGACTGGGTGAGCCGGTAGAACTGCTCGATCGCGAGGCAGTTGCCCAATTAATCGGTTCAGATACCTTTTATGGAGGATTGCTCGATCATCGCGCCGGCACCATCAATCCGATGGGCTATTGCCGTGGTCTGGCACGCGCCGCGTACAACGCTGGCGCGCAAATCAGCACCGGCGTCAAAGTGCTGAAACTGCTCCGCGACAACAACCACTGGCAAATAGAGACCAGTCGCGGCGCATTGCGGGCAGGCAAAGTGATTCTCGGCACCAATGCCTATACCGACGATCTGTGGCCAGATCTTAAAAAAGTATTCACCATTATCCACTACTTCCAGCTCGCCACCACCCCGCTGGATGCCAGTGCCAACGATATTCTACCCGGTCGCCAGGGGCTCTGGGACACAGCGCAAATTATGTTCAATATTCGACGCGATGCCTATGATCGATTGCTGGTCGGCAGTATGGGCAAGGTGCACGGCACGATTGATCGCGGATTGTCGCAGCGCTGGGCGCGAAAACAGATCAAGCGCATTTTCCCGGCCCTTGGCGAAGTTCAATTCGAACAAGCCTGGCACGGTCAGATCGCGATGACACCGGATCACCTGCCGCGCATTCATGAACTCGCGACCGGTCTATATACCGCGATTGGCTACAACGGCCGCGGCATTACCACCGGCACACTGTTCGGCAAGGCGATGGCGGATCTGTTGACCGGTCTCGACCAGGCCGACTTGCCGCTGCCTGTCAGCACGCTGAAAACGGTCCCCAGCGCGCCGATCTTTTCGCGCTTGTACCAAACGGCATTCGCCGCCAATCAGGCGATACGCAGTGTCACCGGTTGACACTACCCCGTTCATTCTATGTGGCGCAAACGCCACAGCACACGGATTTGTGTACGTTTGAAACACCTGCAAAATCCATTACCATCAAAACCTGGCAACGAGGAGACAGCCATGACTCGCAACTTCAGACAATCACTGATCGGTGCCGCAACCGGTCTGACACTAGCGGTATCCACATTCTCTGCCCCCGCACTGGCCGAAAACGGCGATACTCTCAAAGCTGTCAAAGAGCGCGGCAGCCTGCTGTGCTCCGGCCACAACGGCAGTTTTCCACCGTTCGTGCAAGTCACCGATGACAACAAGTGGAGTGGCTACGATATCGACTATTGCCGTGCACTGGCAGTGGCGGTACTGGGTAGCGACGACAACCTGAAAGTCGTGCCGATCAGCTGGGCGCAGCGCTTCCCGTCACTGCAATCGGGTGATGTCGACGTCATCATCAAGGCCACCGGCTGGACCATGGGTCGCGATACCGAACTGGGCATTCAGTTCTCAGTGCCGTACTTTGTCGGCGCCACCAACGTCATGATGCCAAAGGAACTCGGCGGCACAGACCCCGAAATTCTCGAGGGCGGCTC
>CAZNIS010000144.1:6122-12459 GCA_964573105.1 uncultured Granulosicoccaceae bacterium | reverse complement strand
GCTACCGATTTCTGGTAGAGGATTCGATTTATGTCGATCAACAATTTCGCGGCCGCGGTATTGCGAAGTTGTTATTAGGCGCACTGATCGAGCGCTGCACTGAGGCCGGTTTTCGGCAGATGATTGCCGTGATCGGTGACAGTGACAACACACCATCGATCGCGTTGCACCAACGGCTTGGGTTTGAGCAGGTTGGGCTGTTGCCGAATATTGGCTACAAGTTTGATCGCTGGCTGGATTCTGTGTTGATGCAGCGGGGGTTGGGTGACGGCGCGGCGTCGGCGCCGGACGGTTAGCTTTCGCTGCTGTTATGGCTCATTGCAGGCGTGCAGTTTAGACTGCATGCCTTAGCCGGATCCGTGGGGCCCTCGATTAAACGTGGCCAAAAACATCCTCTTCATCATGGCCGACCAGTTGCGGTTCGACTACCTCTCGTGCACGGGCCACCCTCACTTGCACACGCCGAACATCGATCGCCTGGCGGCCGAGGGCGTGCGCTTCGACAACGCCTACGTGCAGTCCCCGGTGTGTGGCTCGTCGCGCATGTGTTTCTACACCGGCCGCTATATGCAATCTCATGGTGCAACCTGGAACGGCATTCCGCTGAAGGTGGGTGAGATGACGATGGGGGATTACTTGCGTCCGCTCGGCATGCGCACGGCGCTGGTTGGGAAAACCCATATGCGTGCCGACACCGAGGGCATGGCGCGATTGGGCATTGAGCCTGAATCACCTATCGGTGTATTCGTCTCGCAGTGTGGCTTTGAGCCCTACTGCCGCGACGATGGCCTGCACGGTCTGGGGCCGGATGGCTGGTATCACGCGACGAGCGAAAATGCCCCCTATCAGGCTTATCTGCGCGAGAACGGCTATGAGGCTGAGAACCCCTGGTCGGCCTGGGGCAATGCGGTTGAAGATAATGATGGCAACGCGCTGTCGGGCTGGTTGATGGAGAATTGTCGCCATCCAGCGAGAGTGCCTGATGAACATTCAGAGACGCCGTGGACGACGCGACGCGCGATGGATTTTATCCGCGAGGCCGGTGACGATCCCTGGTGTTTGCATTTAAGTTATATCAAGCCACACTGGCCTTATGTGGTGCCGGCGCCGTATCACAATCTGTTCGGCCCTGAACATGTACTACCGGTGGTGCGAAGCGAGGCAGAAAAACAGCACGCCCATCCAGTGTTTGAAGCCTTTATGGGTCATCGCATGAGCACCTGCTTTGCCCGTGAGGGTGTGCGTGAAGTCGTCGTGCCGGTATATATGGGCTTGATCAAACAGCTCGATGATCAACTTGGCGTATTGTTCGCGATGCTCGAACAGACCGGGCGCATGGACGACACGATGATCGTTATGACTTCCGATCATGGTGACTATCTCGGCGATCACTGGCTCGGTGAGAAGGATCTGTTTCACGAGCCGTCGGTAAAGGTGCCGATGATCATTCGCGATCCTTCAGCCACGGCCAATGCCACCCGTGGCAGTGTCTGCAGCGCACTGGTTGAGAGTATTGATCTGGCCGCGACATTTCTCGATGTGGCCGGTGGCGAGCCGCAACCGCATCGACTGGAAGGCTTGTCACTGTTGCCGTGGCTGCACGGGCAGCTTGATCAAAACAGCGGTCATGATCAATGGCGCCAGTACGTGATCAGTGAGTACGATTACGGTGCCATGCCAGCCGGTGCCAGGCTCAACCGCGACGACCCGTTTGCTGCGCGGCTCTTTATGATTTTCGATGGCCGATACAAGCTTACGCACTGTGTTGGACATCGACCGATGTTGTTCGATTTGCAAACCGATGCAAATGAATTGACTGACCTGGGTGACGACGCTGGGCAGACTGAGAACATTGATCGTCTGATGGCTGCATTGCATCGCTGGGGCTTGCGAGATTCTCAACGACAGACGCGCTCGCCAGAAGAGTTAAAAGCCATGCGTGGCAAGTCTGCAAGACGCGGGATTAATCTTGGCTACTGGGAACTGGCCGACGTCGTCGATGAAGATGTGCGCGATTTTTTGCTGTAGATCAATTACAAAGGAAACCTGGCTTGAAGCAGAACATCGTGCATATCGCACTCGTCGTGTCAGATTACGACGAGGCGATCGCTTTTTACGTGGGAAAGCTCGGGTTTGAGTTGATCGAAGACAGCTATCAGCCGGAACAGGATAAACGCTGGGTGGTGGTGTCTCCGCCCGGCTCGAACGGCGTGACGCTGTTGCTGGCCCGTGCCTCGACAGCCGAACAACAATCTTTTATCGGCAATCAGGCGGGTGGGCGCGTATTTCTGTTTTTAAATACCGATGACTTCTGGCGTGACTACAATCGCATGGTTGAGCAGGGTATAACCTTTGTGCGTGCGCCCGCCGAACAAGACTACGGCGCAGTGGCGGTATTTGAGGATCTGTATGGCAATCGATGGGACTTGTTGCAGTTGAAGGATGATCATCCAATGGTGGTTCGGATGAATGGGTGAGGGAGGAAACCACAATCTCATTGTCGGGCACGCAACCGGGCACCAGGTAGTGGCCGTAGATACGTACGTGCCGGCATTTTTATAGAATCCGGCTTTGCCCGATCTACGGAGGCATTTGCAAGTGTCGTTGGGAAGAAAAAATCTATTCTTGTGTTTGCTGATTGCCGGTCTGTCTAGCATCGCCCACAGCACCACCATCGTCACTAACGCGCAAATCTACACAATGAACACCGCCACGCCGTGGGCAGAATCGTTCGTCTACGACGACAACGGCAAAATAGTGGCTGTGGGTGACGAATCGAATTTGCTCGCGCGCTTTGGGGATTCTGCGACAATCATCGACGCTCATGGCAACATGATTCTGCCTGGCTTTCAGGATGTGCATGTTCATGTGCCGGAGGCGGGTATCAATGAATCGCTGTGTCTGTTGCCTGCCAGCCGGTCATTAAGTGCTTATTCGAAACTGATTCGCGGTTGTGCGGCACGCCAGCCAAACGAACGCTGGGTGCGCGCTGCCGGCGTATCATTGTTTGAACTTCGCGATTCAGACATCTTGCCGATCGATGTGCTCGATCAGGTGATGCCGGACAGGCCGGTTTTGATACTGGATGATTTGGGTCATGCGGTGTGGACAAACACGGCGGGTTTACGTGCGGCTGGTATCGATCCTGATGCGCCCGATCCACAGGGAGGGGTGCTGCATCGTGATGCTCGTGGCAGGCTGACGGGCTTACTGCTTGAAGATGCGCAGCAGCGAGTGCGCAATGCTGCGGCCCCTGCAAAAGACGTAGTGTGCCAGGGACTGCTGGCCGCGTTTGACGAACTGGCGCGCAATGGGATTACCGCCATCAGTGACGCCGGTGGCTACTGGATGCAGCAGCATCCACTTGCCTGGGAGCGTGCTGTCACTGAGGGCACGATATCGGTGCGTGCCGCAAACGCGCTTTATCTGTACCCGTCGCTGGACTTCGATCGTCAGCTGTCAATGTTTGAGCGTCGCTTTGATAATGACGGCGATGATCTGTTGCGTTTTGACACGGCGAAGATTTATATCGACGGTATTCTGGATCTGGGTACCGCGGCCACGTTGCAACCCTACGACCAACCGCTGGATGACAACTACCGCCGAGGCTTTAATTACTTTGTCGACAACCAATTGCATGAGTATGTTAATCGCCTGCACGCGCTGGGTTACCGCATGAATTTTCATGTGATCGGTGACAGGGCGGTACGCGAAGCGCTGGATGCGATTGAGGCGATAGACGATAGCGCGGATAACATCGCCGCGCGTCGCCACCGCACCACCCACACCTACATGGTCGATGCGGCAGATATCGACCGCTTTGCCGCACTGGGCGTGGTGGCCGATCTGCAGGTGGGTGTCTCCTCAACCGATCCTGGCTATCACGACTATCTGGCCGATTTCATTGGACAGCGTGCCTACAGCCTGTTGCCACTGCGTCAGTTGCACGCGGCAGGTGCGGTCGTCACCCTGTCCAGCGACTGGGATGCCGATCCGCTGTCACCTTTGAGTACCATCCAGCAGGCGCTCACACGCGAGTCGAATGCACTGGATGATCTGCACAGCGCGATCGGTATGGTCACGCTGCAGGCGGCCTACGCACTGGGTCACGATGACCTCACAGGCTCCATCGAGCCAGGCAAGTACGCCGATTTTGTGGTGCTGGATCAGAATCTCTTTGATGTCTCGCCACAGGATATTGATTCTGTACAGGTGCTGATGACAGTGCTTGCGGGCGAGGTGATATGGGCCGATCAGTAGGCGCGTTCAATCACTAGCCCGTCACCCGTTCAAATGCGCTGATCCAGTGGTGCTCAAGCGCGGGCCGGGTGTCACAACCTGCCGGATCCGCTGCTGGCGTGACGCGCGATTTGCCTTACAATGGCAGAGTCCGCATCGGGTCACGCGGCGCACTGGCGCTGTGGTGGCACTGGTCAATCACCCTGGAGGCAAACGTGGCAGATAACTACAAAACTATTGAAGTGCGGCCGGTCGGCAGTTTCATTGGTGCCGAGATCGGCGGCGTCGACGTGGCGAATCTCGCTGATGAGCAGTTTGAGGAGATTCGTCGAGCCTTTATCGAGTACGGCGTGGTTTTTTTTCGCCAGCAAAAAATCACCCCGCAGCAACAGGTGGATTTTGCCCAACGCTGGGGCGAGATCAACGTCAATCGTTTTTTTCAGGCAAGCGATGAGCACCCGCTGATTGCCGAGGTGCGCAAAGAGCCTGACAACACCATGAACATCGGCGCTACCTGGCACACCGATCACTCCTATGACCTGGCGCCTGCGATGGGCTCGATTCTGTATGCCCGCGAAGTGCCGCCCGTCGGGGGCGACACGCTGTTTGCCAGTATGCACGCCGCCTGGATGGCATTGTCCGATGGCCTGAAACAGACATTGGAAGGTCTGCATGCGCGCCACTCCAGTCGCCATGTGTTCGGTCTTATCACACCGGAGACTTTCCCCGATCTGGTCGGGCGCATTGGCAACGCACACGAAGCCACGCAGGATGCCGTACACAAGGTGGTGATCCGGCATCCGGATTCCGGCAAGGAAATCCTCTATGTGAATCCGCAGTTTACCGTCGGCATCGAGGGCTGGGCGCAGGGCGAGTCCGATGCACTGTTGGGCTATCTGTACCAGCATGCCGCCAAGCCCGAATTTACCTGCCGTTTCCGATGGGAAGAGGGCTCAATGGCAATCTGGGACAATCGCGCCACCTGGCACTGCGCGCTGAACGATTACCAGGGGCACCGCCGACTGATGCATCGCATCACACTGGAAGGGGTTGAACTGGAAGGTGCCACTGACCCGCAGTTGGCAAAAGCGAGCTAGACAGCCGCAGTCAATCACTGTTGTGTCGGGCGCACTATCGCGCCCGGGTGCCCGCCAATCAAACTGAGGAATCAGGCAATGAAAGCGGTCTATTTTCTAGGCGATCGAAAGCTTGAGATTCGCGATATTCCCGATCCGACGCCCGGTCCGGGTGAGGTGATACTCGAGATCAAAGCCTCTGGCATGTGCGGCAGCGATCTAAAGTTCTATCGTGTCGTCGGTGGGGCTGCGGCACTGGGCCTCGGTGGCGATGGCAACCCGGTCATCGGTGGTCATGAACCCTGCGGTGTTGTGGTGGAAGTCGGGCCGGAAGTCTCCGAGCGGCAGGCCCGAATCGGCATGCGCGTGATGAATCACCACTACACCGGTTGTGGCACCTGTCGCCACTGTGCCACCGGCTGGTCGCAGATGTGCGACGATGGACCGCTGGTATTTGGGGCGACCGGCAACGGCGCGCACGCACGCTACATGAAAGTGCCGGCGCACACACTGGTGCCATTACCGGACGAGCTCTCGTTTAAAACGGGGGCTGCAATATCGTGTGGCACCGGTACCGCATTCGGCGCTCTGGATCGCCTGCAACTCAGCGGTACCGATACCATCGCGATTTTTGGCCAGGGGCCGGTGGGCCTGAGCATGACGCAGCTTGCCAGCACCATGGGTGCGCGCGTGATCGCACTCGATGTCGACTCTGATCGCCTCGAGCGCGCTAAGGCATTCGGTGCGGCGGAGACGGTCAATGCTGATGACGGCAATGTGGTTGAAGCGCTATACGATTTAAGCGGTGGCCACGGTGTCGAGTGTGCATGCGATTGCAGCTCTTCGCCGCAGGCGCGCTCACAGGCGATAAAGTCAGCCAGAAAATGGGGCAGGGTGGCGTTTGTTGGCGAAGGTGGTGATGTAAATATCGATGTTTCCAGCGATATGCTGCGCAAACAGTTGACACTGCTGGGCTCGTGGACGTTTAGCAAGACCGGGCAGGCCGACTGTGCGCGGTTTGT
>CAZNIS010000144.1:0-6022 GCA_964573105.1 uncultured Granulosicoccaceae bacterium | reverse complement strand
TGCTGGGCTCGTGGACGTTTAGCAAGACCGGGCAGGCCGACTGTGCGCGGTTTGTCGCGGAGCGCAAGGTTGACGTAGACGCGCTGTTTACCCATAGCTGGTCGCTGGATCAGGCCGAAGAGGCGTACCAATTGTTTGATAAGCAAACCACGGGTAAGGGCGTGTTATACCCGATTGACTAGCGCCTTGCTATGCCGCCTTCCTCGCGGGCATTCGGGCAAATTCCTCGGTTGAATAAGATGCCTGTTCGATCGCGGTAATCAATGCCGATGGATCGACCGGTTTGTGCAATATCGCCACCGGCCCATAGCCGATTGCCCGTTCCAGACGTGCACGGCAATGATCTGCCATGATAAACACGATCGGCGTACCGGGTGAGTTCGGATGGCTGTAGATCTGCTGTGCCAGACAAAACCCGTCATCATTCGGCAGATTGGTGTCGATCAACGAGATATCGGGTCGACGGCAGACCAGTTTGGATAGCGCCTCCGCAATATTGCGCGCCAGAATAAGCTGATATCCCGCTGTCTCAAGTCGTCTGGAGATCGCCGTGGCCAACGCCGGATTGCTTTCGACAAACAGTATCTTTTTCCTTTGCATAATCGGTCCCTGTCGCTGATTCAGAACTCGAGCTCGCTTGCGCAAGGTCGTCACATTGGCCCAATCAGGTATTCGTTTAAACTCCCTGCAAAACTATCCATACTGCTTTGATTTACAGAGCCATAGCCGATACCAAAAAGTTAGAATGGGTCGATTGCCGGTGTCGGAAAGGTAGGTCACTGAAGCGCTTGCTGCCCGCAGATGTGATGTCGCAAGCCAGGGCGGGCGAATGGCAGAAACAGACGATGAGATTTCCACCCGTGTGCATCCCTGCTCCAGACTCCTTGGACGATCGGCCTGTGAGGTAGTGATCGCTATCGCTCGCGGTTGCGGGGGTATCGGCGATTTTTTTTCGAGCTTTAGCGGCGATACGTACAAGTATTTGCGCTTTGGTACTACCCGGATCGGCTCCACCTCATCAATCGGACAGGAAAAACAAACGGTGCTAAATCGTTGAAATCCCGGTGTGTATCCTGAACACGGCGGCTGTCATCTGTGACCTGCGATTCCGGTACCAGAGGGCTGAAATGAATACACACGATTATCACGAATTAGTGTGGATTTCTTCTACAGAATATGGCACGATCGTTTTGTAGCCAGGGTGTTTCACTACAAACATGTAGTTCATAGGTAGTGAAAAAATTCGTTTGTAGCGTCGTATAAATGTTGTTCTCAGGAGTAAAGTAGTAATGGTTGTTCAGTGGTTCCGTAGTGCCTCCTCGCTTATTTTCATTTGCACTCGCCTGCTATCATTTCCCTCAGGCCATGGCGAAAAAATACGTTCATCGTATAGCAATTCACATATTCCCTGATAACACTCGAACTTAGATGTTTGTCTCTATCAGCGCGAGTGGCGTTGATCGACTTTTTACCTGAGTTGTTGGGAGTAGTTGCCTGTGTTGTTGTTTTTCCGAGCAGTAAGTTCGTTGTTTTTTGTAATCGTGTCTGTGCTTTTCTACTTCGCTTTATCGCCAACTGCCAATGCAAGCCTATACCGCGCGAATGGGGCGTGGAGCTGCTCTGGTAACTGCGAGTTGTGTATGCAATCAGTGGAAAACACGCAGTGCACCGGCGTTTCGAATATAAAACACCCCACTATCGAGTATTCCGAGAGTAATCCAGAGAGTTGCGTAGTATGGAGCATTTGCAAGGGGTGTGATGAGGGTGGATTTTACCTGGGTCATGTGGAAGGACTAAGCCCCACGAGTGGTTGGTGTGTAGGGCAACCCTACGGGCGAGGTACTTCGTACACACCAACTGGGCTTCCGAGAACACAGGAGGCGAGCGAGTGTCCGCTCATATCCAATCCGGTCAATTACATCAATGGAAACAAAGTCGAACCCCACTCCGACTATCAAGGCAGTGGTGCGTTTCCGTTGCAGGTGACGAGGACCTACAGTAGCAATCGATAGAGAAATATTGTTAGTAGTGAATTGGATCTGGCCAAGTGGCGATTTTCTTTCTCTGGCGGATTGGGCAAGCAGCTTAAATACAGTGCCGGAGATGAGCTATTTGCTCTGAGGATCGTCTCCAGCGATGGAACGTCTCAATGGTTTGTCAATCTGACACCAGGCCGTACGGCACCAGATGGTTCCGCTGTTTATGGAACCCAGGAAGCTGATGTCAAATCGACATTGATCCGTCTTGCAGACAGTGCCGGGTGGCTGCTACAGGTTCCCAATGGCTACCGGTATCACTTTGGTCTTAATGCGGAAATTCGTAAAGTTACCACCAGGAACGGTCTATCCCACACTTACAGTTACTCAGGATTCACTACCACGATCACTGATGATTTTGGTCGCAGCTTAGACGTCGTCACCAATGGCGCGCTTGGGCGAGGTCGGGTAGAGAGCGTGACACTGCCCGATGGGTCAACGCTACAGTACAGCTACACCGCAGATGGCACGCTGGGTACGGTAACGCTGGCCGACGGTACGACACGCGAGCACCACTACGAACAAAATCCCGGGCAACTCACAGGTATTACCGACGAGCGAGGCATCCGATATTCAACCTATACCTACAGTGAGAATATCTTTTCTCCGGGCTCGTTTGGACGAGTGACTGCTAGTGAACATAGTGGGGGCGCTGAGCGGACTACGTTTTCTCGGTTATCTGATGGCGTGAAAATCGTGAATCCGCTGGGCAAAGAGTCAATTTTCAAGTTCGTATCAGTAGAGGGCTCGCCAAAACTGAGTTCCATCGAGCAACAGCCCAGCGAATTCTGTCCTGGCGCCGCCAGTGCCTACACCTATGATGACAATGGTTTTATTGAAACGAAAACGGATTGGAACGGCACCACCACTCGATACCAGAGAAACGACAGAGGCTTAGCAGAGACGACTACTCTGGCGGCAGGCACGCTCGAAGAGCGCGTTATCAATACCGTATGGCACCCGCTGTACCGAATTCCGCGGATCATTACCGAGCCGGGGCGGACGACGGAACTCACGTTCGATTCTGTGTATACACCGCTGTTCACGGGAAAGAAAATTACTGATTTAGCCACAGGCCAGGTGCGTGAATGGGCCTACACCTACAACGACTTGGGCCAGCTTGTCACTATTGACGGGCCGCGTACGGATGTATCGGACGTGACGAGTTTCCAGTATTACGATTGCACCACAGGCGGCAACTGCGGCCAACTCCACACGGTAACCAATCCAGTCGGACATGTGGTGACCTTCAACGCTTATGACCCACACGGCAACCCAACCAGAATAACTGATGCCAATGGCATCGCGACCGAATTGGTTTACGATCAGCGTCAGCGACTGGTCAGCATATCCGTAGATGGCAACCTTTCCACTATTGCTTACGATCCAACCGGGCAAGTCAAGCGAAGCACTCAGGCGGACGGTACCTATGTAGAGTACATGCGGGATAGTGCGAATCGTTTGATCGGTATGTTTGACAGCCAGGGCAATCGGATTGATTGGAGCCTCGATGCGGCGGGCAATCGAATCGATGAGCAGATCAGAGACCCGCAAGGGGTGCTGCGAAAACGGATGCGATTTAAGTACGACGAACTGAGTCGCCTGCGCAAAACTATTTTCACGCACAGTGGTGAGGTCACCTATAGTCACGACAACAACGGCAATCGCACCGGTGTAACCGATGATGGCAATCTTGATGATGGTGTAGCAAGAGTTTTTGAATCGCAATACGATTCACTGAATCGTTTGATTAAAGATATTGACCCACTCGCAGGCCAAACATCATACACATACGACAGTCGTGACAATTTGACTGTAGTAACTGACGCCAAGGGGCTTTCAACAAGCTACAGCTACAGCGGTTTTGATGATCTATTGCAACTTGTAAGCCCGGATACCGGTACAACGGACTACTCCTACGATGAGGCCGGTAACCTGAAAATCAAAACAGATGCCAGAGGTGTATCGGCAAGCTATAGCTATGACGCGCTCAACCGGCTGATTGGTATCAGCTATCCCGATAGCAGCGAAGATATAGGCTATATCTACGATGAGGGAGAAAACGGCATTGGACGTTTATCGCAGTTTACAGATCACAGTGGCAGCACCACGTACAGCTACGATACTCGCGGCAATGTAACAGGGCTGTTACAGGTTGTTGGCACGTCGAGCTACTCAATGCAGTTTGCCTATAACAATGCAAATCGGCTCACTGGAATGACTTACCCCAGTGGTCGTACGGTGTCCTTCACTTTAGATGATATCGGACAGGCAAGACGAATCACAAGTGTCAGCTCCTCAGGTACCGAAACACTTGCTGACAGTATAACCCGCCTGCCATTTGGACCTGTCAAGGGTCTGACCCTTGGCAATGGCGTGGAGAGAGTGCGAAGTTTTGATCAGGACTATCGTGTAGAGCAACTCGCCGATGGCAGCCTGTTCGATCGCGCCTATGCATTGAATGCTGTAAACAATATCACCGCGATCACCGACGCGGTGAACTCCAACGACAGTCAGTTTTTCCGCTACGACAATCTAGACCGGCTTGACTTCGCGATCGGCGCCTACGGCGAAAATAGCTATGGATACGACCCGATCGGCAACCGTCTATCGGCTAATCATGCTAGTGAAAGCCACAGCTACCAGTACGGGAGCGAGAGCCATCGCCTTCAAAGCGTAGGCCAGCTGATCTATCAATACGATGCGACAGGTAACACCACAAACAATGGCGTTGCCTCGTTTAGCTACAACAATCGTAATCGATTGACATCCGTGACAGTAGATGCAGTCACTACACAATACCGGCATAACGCGCTGGGGCAGCGCGTCGTAAAAAACAGCACGGGCACAGGTACACATTACCTCTACGACCTGGACGGTCGACTTATAGCCGAGGCTCAGGATGGGGAGGTCACGGTTGAATACAGCTACATCGACGGGGAACCGTTGACGATGTGGAAAATTAGTGAATCGTCTGTACAGCCGACTGAGCCGCCAGCCGAACCGGTGCTGTTGGAACCCGTCGGGACTATTGAAACGTTCAGCCCGGAGTACGTATGGGCGCACACATCCTCAAACACTCAGTATCGGCTGCGTATCTACGACAGAACGCAGCGGAGATGGGTAGTAAGTACCGTTTACGATTCTGCGGAGATATGTGATGCCGAAAGTTGCCGGGTGAAGCCCGATCTGGAGCTGCCATATAGCAGGAACCACCTCGGGCAACTGCGTGCGCGTAATGTTGTCGGCTGGTCCGGCTGGTCTGAATATCGCCGATTTCACGTGGTGCCCGCTTTACCTGATCAACCTCAACTGATTGGCCCGGAAGGTAATATCGATACCGCCAGTCCGGTCTACAGGTGGGCGCATCAGTCGGGTAATACACGATACCGCCTGCAGATCTACAATCGTATTGCACGCCGCTGGCAGTTCAACGAACTCATAGATCCTGCTCAGGTATGCCACGAGAGCAGTTGTGAGCTGTCACCAACTTTGTCGCTGTCGGATAGCCGAAATCACATCTGGCGCGTCAGGGCACGCAACCTGGCCGGCTGGTCACCGTGGTCTGCGCGATCCTACTTTCATGTAACAGCGGCTACGCAACCCGAATCGCTTCTGGATAACGGCGGATTCGAATCCGGACTGACAAGTTGGATCAGCTGCTCGGATGCCGGCAGCACACAAATAGTGGCTGACGCCCAAGAGGGTACACAGGCAGCACAGTTGACTGGAGGAGACTGTCTGTATCAGGAGTTTACTGTTGCGCCAGGGAGAGATTACACCATGGCTTGCCAGGCAAAAGGGGGGCACGGCCAGTATGCCGATATAACCATTAGCCTGATGGACAGTAGTTACGTTTTACTCGTGGCGCAGGAAGTGCCGGTAAACAGTGAGGGTTTTGATGGCTACTCAGCTTCATTGTCCGCTCCTGCTATTGCAGCGATAGGTGCAGTAACGTTATACAGCGAAGAACCAGGAATCTTTGA
>CAZNIS010000143.1:0-12576 GCA_964573105.1 uncultured Granulosicoccaceae bacterium | reverse complement strand
GATTCCTGACGCGTGATGCGCGGCAGGTGGAACGCAAGAAAGTTGGTCTGCGCAAAGCGCGTCGCGCTACTCAGTACTCAAAGCGCTAGATCTACTTACCCCGTTACCGAAAAAGCCCGCCCTGCGCGGGCTTTTTTGTGTCTGCGACATTGTCAATTTAGCGCAGGGCGAATGCCGCTTCCAGATTTTTCAGCGATTCAACGCTGTGTGCGCTGGTGAAGAGGTCGAGCAGGGGCTGCACTGCGCGTATGCAGCGTTCGATGGGCAATTCCTCGTCGTCGGGGCTGGCTCTGCCCAGCAGCGGGTTAACCCATACCACTCTGCGAACTTTGGCTTTGATCATCCTGACCTGTTCCACCAGGTCTTCCGGTTCGCCGCTGTCGTAGCCATCGCTAAAAACCAGCACGATGGTGTTTCTATCGAGTGTCGAGCTGGCATGCCGTTGATTGAACGCGATCAGTGATTCGGATATCCGAGTGCCACCGAGCCAGCCTGAAGATAGATTGCGCAGCTTGGCCTCCAGACGGGCGCTGCTTTTTTCTTTTAGTTCAGCGCCAATGGCAATCAGTTCGGTATGAAAGGCATAGGCGTCGGTGTCGTTGAATGCCTGCAATAGACCGCGCGCAAAGCGAAGGAAAAGATAGCTGTAGACCTCCATCGACTGGCTGACATCCATGATCAGCACAAATCTCGAAGGGCTGCGCCGTCGGCGCCGGTAGTTCAGCGCAAACGGCCAGCCGCCGTGACGCAGATTGGCGTGGGAGGTTCTGCGCAGATCGAGCTGTCCGCGCCGTCGCGATGTTTCCAGGCGGCGTCGAGCGCGACGGCTGATGCGACGTGCCAGATGATCAACCATGGCTTCGATTCTGCGCATTTCTTCTGCGCGAAACACAAATCTGAAATCCCGCTGTGACAGGACTCGCGTGTCACTGGCGCCACCGGCCGCCTGAGCATCGAGCTCTTCTTCCGGGTCACCAAGCAGCATTTCGCTCTCGGCGAGTGATTCTGAGAAGTAGGCAAGCCCCGAGGCTTGGTAACCGTTGGTGCGCGTTTGCTCTGGATTGTCTTCTGCATCGTCAATCGCCGAAGGGTCCGGGCTGTTCCAGAAGCGATCAAACAACAGGTTAAAGCTGATCCATTCGGTTTTATCGCGACACAAAACCGTGCGCAGCGAGGCGCGGTAAATCAGACGATCCTGCAGCAATTCGGTGCAGTTGAGCAGATGCACTTGCTGCAATTCGCTGGCACTGATGGCGTAGCCGTGCTGACGCAGGAAGCGCATGAATAACTGCGTTCGATGTATCTGTGCCTCCGCAGTGGCCGTTATCATGCGTCAGCCAGCTTTGGTGCCAGATACCATCTCCGCCAGCCATTCACGAGTGGCCAGTTCGCGGTCGGCGCGGGTTTTTAGCAGGCAACCGAGCGTCGCCTCGATCTGCGGCAGCGCATCGGTTAATTCAGTGGTGCCGATGTGCGTCAGTGCGGCGGCCCAATCCAGTGTTTCTGCCACGCCGGGGATCTTCTTCAGGTGTTCGCGTCGCAGGCGCTGCACGAAATCGACAATCGATCCGGCCAGATGTAACTCGAGCTCTGGCAGTCGACTGTTGAGGATTTGCAGTTCCTTCTCATGGTCCGGGAAGTTGACAAAGTGATACAGGCAGCGGCGGCGTAGCGCGTCGCTGAGATCGCGCGTGGCGTTGGAGGTCAGTATGACAGTGGGTTTGTGTCGCGCGGTGATTGTGCCGATCTCTGGTATGGTGATCTGGAACTCGGCCAGAATCTCCAGTAAAAAAGCTTCGAATTCGTCGTCCGCACGGTCGATTTCATCGATCAGTAAAACGCTTGGCTGGTCGGTGGTAATAGCGGTCAGCAATGGTCGCGGCAGCAGGTAGGTTTCGCTAAAGATCTCCTCTTCAAGCCTGCTCGCCTCTGTTGTGCTGCCCTCGCGCAGCTTGATCGCCATTAACTGTCGCTGATAGTTCCACTCGTACAGAGCGGCGTTGGCATCAAGTCCTTCATAGCATTGCAGACGCACAAATTCGCAACGCTTCATGGCGGCCAGCGCCTCGGCGACGGCGGTCTTTCCCACGCCGGCATCGCCTTCCAGGAGCAATGGTCGTTGCAGACGTTCCGCGAGATGGATCGCAGTCGCCAGTTCAGTCTCTGCGATGTAGCCGCAATCTGACAATCGCTGCTGAAGTGCTTCGATTTCCCGCATAATTTGCCTGTGGTGGTGAAAAGTCTCTGTAGCGCTCGTTTGCAAACATCTGTGGCCCCACTTGATGTGTTGCCACTACAACAACATTATCTCATTGCACTCACTATCAGAGGTTATTTGTATGGATGCTAAAAGTCTATTGGAGTCGATGCTCAGTGATGGTCGGTCGATCGCAGCGAAGACTGTCGATCAGGCAGGTGATCGGATTGGCCTGCCGGAATCGGGCGAGCAGCGTGATGTGATGCTGGACGGCATGAAGAAAGGTGCATTGGCCGCCGGGGCGCTGGCGATATTGCTTGGCACGGGTGCCGGGCGCAGAGTTGGAGGCGCGGCGTTGAAAATTGGCAGTGTTGCGGCTGTTGGCGGGCTGGCTTACAACGCCTGGCAGAAATGGCAAACCAATGTAGAGGGTGGCAAGGTCACTCGGGTCGATCCGGCCGGTGCCGACGCCAAGCAGGTGTCCGAACTCGACGGTGACGCTTTGCAAAGCAGAAGTGTGAATCTGGTTCGCGCTATGATCGCGGCAGCGCGTGCAGATGGGCATATCGATGCGAACGAAAAGCAGGCGATCCTCAAGCAAATGGGCGATCAACAACTGCCGGACGACGTGCTCGAATTTTTGCGTACCGAAATCGAGTCTGATGTGGATGTGTCAACGCTTGCGGCGTTGGCAGCTTCTCCTCGCGAGGCTGCCGAGATGTACCTGGTCGCGCGAATCGTCATAGACAAAACCGTGCCCGTTGAGGAGCAATGGCTGAACAGTTTTGCGGTGGCCCTCGAGCTCTCCGACGAAGTCGTCGCGGATATGGAAGCACAACTCGGTTGACACATTAGTTCACGATCATACTGGGCGCCAGTTGGCAAACCGAGCGTTCACTCCGTAATTTCCCTGAGTAGTTGACGTAAGCATGGTAAGCGGATTGTGCAAGCAATTCGCACCGACCTCAACCACGGGAAACTAATCGAGTGGAGAATGTAAAGCTCTGCTCAAGGGCTTGGAGTTGGGCGCTATGGGGTGCACTGGCACTGGTATTTGCGTCTGTAATCGCCTTTGGCAGTTACCGCGAAGTCAATCGTGGGGCCACTGTCTTCGAGCATCGAGCTCAGCTGGCTTTTGACAAAATAAACAGTGCTGCGGACATCATCGAAGGTGTGTTGGTGTCTTTGGGCGTGTCTGCCGGCACTCGCGCACAATTCGGCCAGACTGACGTCGTCGCGCAAGCCGTTTTGAGTAACTATCGATTTGTGATGGCGATGGGGCGCTTTGCGCAAGTGAATGCTGGCAGCCGGCGCTCTCTGGAAGACAGCCTGCGTCAATCGACGGATGGTGGTTTTTGGGAGTTTGAGGATCAGCAAGGCGATAATCTGGCCATAGTCCCTGCCACCTCCAGACCTCAGCACTTTCCAGTGGTATACGCAGTGGGCCGGCAGGGTTCCATGCGTGGCCTCACCGGGTTGGACCTTGCGTCCGAGCCGGCGCTGCGCAAGGCACTAGGCGACGCACTCGCCTCCGACCAATCATCCTTGCTGCGGGTCGTTAGCAGTCTGTCAGCAGGCGGTCAGCTTTGGGTGATTGGTGGTGCAGCCTCGGCCGGTACAGTGGGTTCTGGCGGCCATTGGGTTGAGCTCGACCTGCTCAACATGGTGAAGGCCGATTCAGAATGGCCCGGTACCGCCACAGCCAGTATCGACTTGCTCGCGCGATCATTCGAGTTTGACGAGTCAGTAGCTGATCCTGTTCGCCTGTTGGACACAAATGTTGGTGCCGCAAAAGACGGGCAACTTGAATTACCTTTTTTGCAACCACACCAGTGGACAGGCGTATTCGATGTCGGTGGTCATACTTTGAGGGCGACGTTCTCGCAGCAACCTCACATCAGTTGGCAGGGTTTGGCAATCAGTGTGGTAATGGCAACACTCAGTAGCCTGTTGCTATGGACAGTTTTTGTCCTGAACATGCGACGCAGAGCAGCCGTGAGAATACAGCAGGCGCAAGTGGCCAAATTGCACAAAACGCAGCAGCAGGCATCAGTAACCCTGGCGTCGATTAGCGACACCGTGATCACGATCGACAACAAGGGAAAAATAGTTTACGCCAATGCCGCCGCCAGTGATCTGTTGAAGCAGCCTGCAGATGACATTGTCAATCACCCGATCCACGATGTATTGAGGTTGTCGGATGATCGCCGTGACCGTCAACACCCCGACGGCAAGCCCGTGGCGCCAGAGTTCCTGACAAATCAACAGTCATCCAGTGAATACAATCTGGAACGCACCGACGGTCAGCAGGTTCCGGTAAGCCAGACTAATTCACCCTTGCACGATATCAACGGCAAGCGTGCGGGCAATGTACTGGTGTTGAGGGATATCAGTGTTGAGCGTGAACTGACTGCCGCACTACAGCATCAGGCCAACCACGATCCATTAACCGGTATAGCCAACCGACATAAGTTCGAGCAAGTTATGGCCGAGCTTTTTCAGCCCGATGCGGAAAGCACATACGGTCATGCGCTGTGTTACATCGACCTGGATCAATTCAAACTTGTGAATGACACTTGTGGGCACGCGGCAGGCGACGAACTGCTCGTCGACCTGGTGGCTGGCTTGCGCCGTACTGTTAGAGAGCATGATCTGATGGCACGACTGGGCGGAGATGAGTTCGCGATCGTCATTCGCGACTGTTCATTGAAATCAGCGGAAAAAGTAGTACAACGTATATACGCCTATTTTCAATCATCCTACTTCAAGCACACCGAAACTGTTTTTCCGGTACGTGCGAGTATTGGCTATGTACATTTCAAGCCTGATGAGACGACACTGAAGAACCTGATGCTGGTGGCAGACGCGGCATGTTATGACGCAAAGCGCCTGGGGCGCAATCAGGTGTGTCAGCGTAGTCTGCACGATGAAATGGCACTGACAGCCCCGGCGGAGCTTAGTATCGCGGCCGTACAACGCGCAGTAGATGCCGGGAACTTTCGGCTTGTCATTGATGAAGTAGCAAGCACACAGGATCGAGGGTTGCTGGGGACGGCGTTTAGTTTAGAGCTGGAAACCGACAGTGGAGATGTCTACGACGCATCAGAAATCAGCGCAGTGGCGGAGCGTCATGGGCTCACTGGGCGAATTGATCAATGGATCGTGGGTCAGTCGATATCGAATTTCGTCGAGGATCACAGTCGCAATACGGATCTTTTAATGTTTACCTTGTCGGCTGCCACATTGTCGGATGTCGACGTGCTCAAGTCCATAAAACGAATTGCAAGTGAAAAAACCATCTATCCGAATCGTATCTGTGTGGTGGTGCCTGAGGAGTCGCTACTGAAGTATCCGCAACAAATGAAAGATGCGCTTACTCGACTGCACCTGGAAGGTTATCGAATCGCAGTCTCCTGCTTTGGTGCAGGCATCAGCTCGATTTCCACCGTGGCTACGATCCCGATTAACTATATAGAAATAGACTACGAACAGTGTGGGGATTATCTAGACGATCAGGCATCCATAGCCAAACTTATCGTATCGATGCAAGGAGTTGCTGAAGCCTTAGACGCTGAATTGATTCTGAGAAATGCCGATGACGATAGTACGCTGGCATTGTGTCGCCAGTTAGGTGTCAATTGGATGAGACGCGCCAGTCAGTTCGATTCAGCAGTCTGGCCGGAGATTCGAAAAATAGCCTGATAGGTCTGAGTGCAGCTTTTTTTGGCCGTAAGCGCATCAATCGGTAGTTAGGATGCCAGAGGCGTTGTGTTTTTTGTGGCGAAAAATCAGCCCTTATCGTGAGTTACTGTTGAGCGGACTGTCCAGACTGCTGTTCTATGTATACGGTCCGTAAAGTGGGCTGGCAAGAGGTGCCCCGATGGTATACATGAACACTGGGAGTAGGCATACGCAGAACCGGTTTCTGTGGAGATCTATTGGTCGCGATGGCTGCGGAGAATGCTGATTCAATTGGCTCTAATATCGGTGTCTAGTCTTTGAACGGCTCAAGGAGGAAAATATACACCGCGCCCACGCGATTTCGAATAGCGAAGACCTGGTCAATCTACTCAACAATGTCCCAGGCTAGAAACGCTTTGATCGCGGCTAGTTCAGCCAACATGGCTACTTTACTGGGTAATCTTAAAACAGAGCGTCCGCCGAAGCAGGTTGAGAGGCTGCTCTTGTTGATGCGGCAGTAGATGTGGTGGGAGTCCTTCCAGCACAACTAAATGGAGTAGAGTCGCAGAGTAGACTGATAGCGGTGATCATTGCTGGCAAGGTGCCTGCATTTCAGACTGGCAGATTACTGTAGTGAGGAACTGACTTTTATTGCCAGTTCTTCTCACCTAAAAAACGATTGTACTGAATGGTGGTGGTCAACTACCTGTTGGAGGCGACGGAACGGCTCCACTGGCGGGGGGTAGGGATTCACCACCGATAGGGAATTTGCTCACGCCAGTTGAAGCCATTCCCTCTGATTCGTCAGCACCTATTCGGATCAGCTGGGGGCATTTGTACGGCTTTGAGCCGTTGACTTGAGAGCTTTCCAGATTGTTGTTTTTTTCCATCACCTAAGCGTCCTGATAATTGGCGTGAGAGATAGTAGCGGCAAAACGTGTCGAGAACTTGAGGCTTGTCTACATTTCCATTAGAGGTTAAAAGAGCCATACCAGATCTGCGAGCCGCTACTCAATCTCGCACCATTGGTGCCAACGGGTAGGCGTGCGCTGGTGATTTCCAACGTCTACAAGAAATGGTTCACACAATCTGTTGCCTGCAAAAGTTACCTCTGTGAAGTATTGGCCTATCTCGATTCAGGAGAGCGGAAGCTGTTGTGTTGAGGGGGTTACTCGATTTCAATTTCAGTTGGAACCATGAATAATTAAGACACCACAAATTTTTTCCAAAAATAGTGTTGTGCAAATTCATTGTGTTCAATGCAGCGATAAATACCATTAATCTGGAGGATGGGTTCGATCGCTTTCTTGCGCGTTGACCAATCCCTGCTGATTCGGTATTCCATTATTAAGCAACTTTAAACAGGCATAGCGATTGCTAGGGAGAGCGGATCCCGTAGACCGCATGGAACTGAACGTTGCAGCCCTCGGCTCTCACGCGATCTATCAGTAGCGGGTGAGCGCTGTCGAACTTGGCACTTGAGGAGTGCGTTGACGTCACAGCGTCGACCGAACCTGTCTTGTGCAAAATACCGTCAAAGCTTGCGCGTTGAGGCATCAATGCCGGTTGTAGACTTGTTCTGAATGTACGTGATGAGTAGCTCGGCATCCTCTAGACTCGGATGCCCAAACTTGACCAATGACTGAGTAAATCGGGTGTTTGCCTGCATATTCACTGACAAAGCTAGCTCTGAGGCATTTCAGTTCGAAGAATCCAGGATTCTGAATGCTCTCGATCCATTTGAAGTCAGTGATAAGAAGGGAAGTTATTCAAATGGTCAATTTAGTCTCTATCACTGCGTCACTTATAACACGCCCGAATCGCACTATGAATCGGTGCCGCAGACGTGTGCTAGAAGCGGGTTAGTTATCGCTTGCTGGGCAAGAATTGACAACCGCTCGGATTTAATTCGTGAACTTGAGTTCGACAGTGCAGAACTCAAGAGGTTGACGGACCCTCAGCTGATTCTGGCCTGCTACCTGAGATGGGGGCAAGACTGTGTAGAGCGTCTGTCTGGCGACTTCAGTTTTGTGATTTACCATCCTGGTACCAGGGAGCTCTTCGCTGCACGCGACCCACTTGGGGTAAAGCCACTTTACTACTATCTGGCTGATCGCCAATTGATTGTCAGTAGCGGTGCGCGGGTGTTCTTCGCAATTAGCGGTCTGAAATTATCACCGGACCCTGGCTGGATGGCCCGGTATATTGTTGGTAGGTCTGATAGCTATACAGAAACACCTTGGCCGACTGTAAAAAAACTCAGTCCAGGTCACACTTTGAGTTATTGTGATCAGAAAATATGCCTGCGAAAATATTTTGAGCTGGTCGACGATGCGCCGCATGTATTTCACAGGTCGGAAGATCGTCTTCGGCAATACAAAGAGGTTCTCGAAGAAGTAAATATCTCGCGATTACGAAGTTTCTATCCGTTGGGATCCGAAACTAGTGGAGGGCTCGATTCATCCACCGTCACGGGCTTTGCTGCGCGTGAATTGGGTCGTGCCGATCTTCATACGTTTGGCTATGCATTCTGTGAAGATGAGCCAAGCTACATACTGGAGACTAGTCGTTATCACAGTGTGACGAATAACCACATATTGACGAGTATGGGTACTGATGAGCAATTGCAGGAGTCCCGGATGCGCTCAGTGGTACTGCTGGGCCATCCAGAAGAGCATGCTAATGGTAGTAGTCATGATCCGTTCTACCGTCTTTGCCAATCACTTGGTGTGCGGACACTTCTATCTGGGTTTGGCGGAGATGAAGTCGTAACCAATGCTGGAAATCTGCTGCTGTCGGAACTTTTCGACAATAGGAAATACTGGGCCCTATACCAGAACCTGCCTGGCTCACAATGGGCGAAACCGCTACGCTATACAAAGACTATATTGGGTAACTACCACCGCTCTAATAGCAGTTCCAGGAATTCCAGGGCAAATGCCACATGGTGGGACCTCTATGCAGTCGATTCGCGTTTGGCGAAAAAGCATTCGATTCGTGACAGTTATATTGGGTTGACCGCTCACGATCAGCGACCTCGTACCATTAACCAGTTGATTCTTAGTGAGAAAATATCACCTAGTGTTACCACTCGGCTCGAGAATTGTACCTTGATTGCAGCCGGGAGGAGGATCGAGTACCGATGGCCACTGCTGGATCACAGATTGTTACAAACATACCTGTCAATGCCATCGATAGAAAAGTTTGGTGGCGGATTTGGTCGTTATCTGCACCGTAGAGCAATGGTCGGCCTGGTTCCCGACAAAGTTACATGGAAGAGTAGTAAGGCTATGGGTAAGACTGTACTCCCAGGGGGGTATGACAGTCGTTCCGCCGGAGCTGAGCTCAGTCGTCAGTACTCGTTTCTTATTGAGAACCTGCACCCTGTTTTAAAAGGTGTTGTAGACACTGCCAAGCTCTCATCCCAATTACCAATGATCGAAAAGCTAGATCGTTCGAAAGATATCGTTACATGGATGCCACTTTATCTGCAACAAACGCGTATAAGAAACCTCAATGACTGGCTGCAACACTATTATCACTGACACTGAGACGATGAAGTTTGGGTAGGATCTGTCGATCACTAAAAACGCTGTGGGCAAGGCCGTGGCCCTATGGTTTGATGAGCATAGCGTTTTTAAATCCATGGTCAGGACAGAAAGTTCGGCGGCACAGGGCCATGGTTGGAAAAGGAGTGCCGCTACTTCCTCGAATGCTCGTGTACCCACTCAATATAGCGCTTTGGTTGAGATGGGTTTTATACATCGCATGGCGCGATGCTGCTAGTGACGTTTCCACTCGTGGCGATGAAATTACTTCACTGTACGGCATTAGTGCCAGACAACAATATCTAAGCTGTCTTTGGCTGGCTTTGGCCCATACCATACCGTGTCGGGCATATTATCAGTACCGCCTGTATTTAAGTTCAAAAAAAAGCCATTGGGATTATGTTTATCCCAGTGAGTTAGCAGGTTACTATCTCGCTGATGCCGATACTCCCATTGCAAGGGAAGAGCGATATCTATTGTCACGGAAACATGAGTTTGCGAATCTAATGCGCTCTCGCGGAGTATGTGTTGCTGAAGGAGAGTTTTTGAGTAAAGGATGTTGTTATAACCATTTGCAGCTTGATAGAGCCAAACAGTATTTTTTAAAACCAGAATCCGGATCACGATCGATCGGCGCATATCAGTTGAAGCTCGATTCTAATGGTGATCCGATATTGCACCACTTCTCGGGCAGTGCGAAATCTGGAGGCGAAGCGGTTGATTTAATCGATCGGCAATTGCAGGAACAGAACTGTTTGTTGCAGCCGTGCTACTTCAATCACCCTGGATTTGATGAACTGGATTGTGGTACTGATGAGGTCATCGTGTTGCGTATAATTACTCGCAGGATTGACCATGTAGTTGAACCGTATTGTTCCTATCTGGAGATACCCGTTGCCACTGCAGGTGTGAAAAAGGGTTATCTATTTGTGCAAGTCAATACAGAAGATGGAGCGGTGATAGCACAGAGTCTCGACTTGAGTGTGCGCCATTGGAGTAGTCTAGTTAGCGAATTCAAGATGCGACTAGAAGGGTTTATGGTTCCTCAGTGGGATGAGTGTCTCGCTAATAATATCTTGGCGCATCGTCAGATCAATGGGCTAAAGACCGTTGCTTGGGACAATGTTATTACTGCGGAGGGGGCATTGATTCTGGAGGGAAATAGCAATTGGGCTGTTGAGTTGCCGCAAATATTTTGCGGCGGCTTGGTTGATACGGGCGCTTAGAGCATTGATGAGAAACTTTGTGGGCAATAGCCTCCCCTGCAAGGGGAGGTTGGATGCTATATACAAACTTGCCCTGTTTTTTCAGTCGGTCACACTGCTTGTCGGGAGTGGTGGGACCAGTTCAAACTCACTATCCGAACTTCCCAGAAGAACCTGTACGCAGCCTGCAAAGTCAATGTCAGTTATCGGCGTGAAGTCGGCTAACAGAGCTCCCCTAGTTACTACATCACCTTGGGCAGACAAAGTATTTATCTCACACATTGACGGGGTGTTCCCATCTTTAGCTGTGACTGTGAAAAAGAACCCTTTAGCTGTGTCAGCGACTGACACTGATTTTATATCGTTAAGCGTGCTTGAGTTGCTGTCAGCAGTTGTAATAATCTCCACGAATGGGTCTGGCGCGCCCGGTGGAGGCGGTGGTGCTTGAACTTCGAAACAGGCAGCTGGGCATTGCGGGGGGACTTTCTCAAGCCTGCTTGGCAGTAGCAGTGCTACAGTTTCATCATTAGGAATATCCCTAGTGCCTAGCCATAACGCAGCCCAACTAGGAATCGGTGACTCTTCGTTGACTCTGCTATGCAGAGTGATGTAACCGCCAGTAGCACTGTCCCAACGATATGCCAAAGGTTCGTCGCGCCATCTCGGGTCGCTGAACGCGCGTCCGTCTGTGGAAGTAAGGCCACCAAACAGTATATCAAGGAAGGTAATGTCACCCCCTCCGCCGTTCCCGATCAACCGCCAAGGAGCGCCAGTGCCTACCGACAAAGGGCCCCTCTCGCCGGCAACGTACCTAAGTGTGCATAGATCCTTGAGAACATCGTCGTTGGCAGAGTTACCATCGTTGCAGCCGTCGTAGGGAAAGCCAGCAACCTTGGTGCCTGCGGCTTGTGAAATTACAACATCAGAGCCAGTTAATTGTGCAATCCAGTAGCCAATGCCAGGTTTTAAGAAGCTGCCCGGTCCCATTTCTACGTAGCCACCAGAGCTACCCAAGAATGGGTCAAATTCGTACAATGCCCATAACTGCCCAGCTGGAAACATCCCGGCAGGCGTTAGTGCAGTACCGTCGAAATACTGTTGAACGGTTATTTCATTGGCCACCACTCCAGGGAATGTGAGTTGCTCCCAAACACCATTCTCAAGTGAGTATGGCATTACCTGAGCATTTGCATTGTTGGTCAAAGCAAAAGTGACAAGCGCTGTAGCCAGTGCTCCCCTGATTTTATTTGATAATTTACTCATATCGCCCCTTACGATGATCTGATTTTCCTTGGATATAGTCTCGGCTTTTCGGGCATGAGTGTGTTTCCCGGAGCCTCTGTTCGCACACTACACGAGATCGAGTTGCGAATGCCGCTACCATTGCACCAAAACGATACAGCATGGTCGCATTAGTGGCAATGATACTTACTAACGATTGTGTAGCAGAACTTAAACTTTCCTCATGACTAACACCAGCTGTTTCGAAGCGGTTCACTAGCATGACAGAGTTGCAGTTCAAACAAATTGCTAGATGCGGGAGTTGCCGAAAGTGCATATCTACTTGTCAGCAAGACTTAGTGCCTGGATCGCGCCTAATTCGCATTCCGCATGTAAATCATTTCCGCAACTATCGACACCGCTATCTCCGCGGCACTCCTGCTACCAATCGACAGTCCCACGGGACCGTGAAGGCGCTGGACGGCTTCCTCCTCAACACCAATCCCCACCAGCCTTTTGCGCCGCCTTTCGTTATTCGCCTTAGAGCCCAACGCACCCACGTAAAATGCATTAGACGGCAGTGCCTCGATCAGCGCGCTATCGTCCAGATTCGGATCGTGGGTAAGCGCCAGCACAACGCTATTGTAGTCAGTTGCATAGTCAAGCACGGCCTGGTCCGGCAGTTTGTCGGTCAGGGTACATCCGGGCACGCTCCAGGCACCGG
>CAZNIS010000142.1:11067-13151 GCA_964573105.1 uncultured Granulosicoccaceae bacterium | reverse complement strand
CCGGATCTGTGGGAGGCCGCCTTGGGTAACCGGGCGGTCCACCCGACAGCCGCCCCCGGGTAAAGCGATAAAAGCCGGCTAAAGCCTGTACTCCAACTTGCCTGGTCCTGCATGTTCAATCAGCCGGGTACCAGTAGGTCGGCGTCGATTGCTTGCGATCGATAATCAGAAAGTTGTTGGCGAAGGCTCGATAGTTGGCACTCCACTGGCCGTCGGGCCACTGTATGCGAATGTTCGCGCGCTCGGCAACACCGAGGCCAACATGGATAAAACCCGCGCTGCCGGAGGCGTGACCGCCGCCTACCTGCACGGTTCTGCTTCGAGTGGTATTGCCGGACTTTACCGAGATCGTGGCGCCAATTGCATCGCGATTGATGCCTCCCTGGCGCAATGCAATCTGCAGCCAGTTGCCCATCGGGCGGGTGCGGTTGTCTGTGTCGATCGCACCGTGATTTTGAAACAGGCTGACGTTGTCGTTGCGATTGACGACAACAATATCCAGTTGCCCATCAAGGTTCAGATCGACCAGTGATGCGCCGCGTCCGCGCGTGGCGTTTGCGATGCCCGCGATGTGACCCGCCTCGACAAAACGGCCGTCGTGATTGCCGAGCAACAGGTTGTCCGGGTCGAAGCCGGCGAAGTCGGGCATCTGTTCGACGTTGCCTTTGGCAATAAACAAATCCAGCAGTCCGTCGTTGTTGACGTCGTTGAACTCGGCGTGCCAGCCGGTGGAGGGTTTCAGATCCTCGCCAGTATAGGGGCGATGTGCCGTGGCCCCTTTATCCCAGGCGATATCACGATACTGCGGCCAGCCGCTTTCATCGAAGGTATCCAGATCGAGTTGCTGGAGTTTGGTATCTCCCATCGATGTCAGCGCGTACTCCGGAAAGCCATCGCCATTCAGATCGGCGCTGGCGATACCCATACCCCAGATCACCACCGGCTGCCAGCCGTCGCGCTTGTCGTAGGCGCGTGGCAACTCGCCGCTATTAAAGTGCCAGAGCTGTTCCTGTCCGCCGCGATGATACTGGCGATCGTTGGTGGCGCGAAGCGACGCGGCGCCCGAGCGATTCCAGTCGGTAAACAGCAGTGAAAGAGTGCAGTAGCCGGGGCTCAGTGCAATCGCATCGGGGTAGAGCGGGTTGGTCAGTTCGCCGCGCGGTTGTTTGGCGGGCCGCAACAGATCGTGGTCATCGCAGGTGCCCCAGGGGGAACCGGGTGCGGTGCGATCAACGTAGTTGCCAAAAGCGAGCGTCGGGTAGGGCGTGCCCGGCTCGAAGGTGGCGCTGAAGGCGGTAGTCCAGCCTTTGTTTCGCGGCAACGTAAACGGGGTGTAGTTTGCATCGAAAGTGCAGTCCGCATTGCCACGCAACAGACGGTTTTGGCCCACGCGCAGCACAGCGAGATCCAGATGGCCATCGTTGTCGATATCGAGCGGATAGGCGCCGGTGACCTTGCGCAGCGCGATCGACGAATCGATGGCCGCACGTTCAAATCGCAATTCGCCGCCGACCTTGCTGCGATTGATGAACAATGCCGCGGGACTATCGCCACCTGCGATATATAAGTCGGGCTTGCGATCACCGTTACAGTCGAACACCGCGACGCCACCGCCGACGAAATACTCCCAGGGGCCTGTATATTGGTGATTAATTCCGGCGCTGATGGCTTGTTCGGTGAATTTTGGAATGTCGGCGTAGAAGCCGTCGATCAGTGATTGCTTGCTTGAGACTTCGGCTCCCGCCTCGATGCTCGCGCAAAGAGCCAGCGCCAGGGCGACTGGGTTTCGAAACCGCATTAGCCGGGCCTCTGGAAGATATTGTTCAATGCGAGTGCCTTTTCACAAGTGGGCGTTGCGTGGGATGCGAGCCGCGTTTGGGGAATAAGCTTGGTGGTGGGTATCCCGCGCGGCATGTTCGCGCAGCGGGGCTGCCCTCCCACCGAGAGCCTTGTGGGGCGCGAGCCCCGTTCGGGGAATAGTCGTGGTGGTGGGTTTCCTCGCACGGCTTGTTCGCTCGACAGAGTCGAGCTCCCACGAAAGGCTGTTGTGGGACCTGGTCTCCGACCGGGGAACAGGTCCAGTC
>CAZNIS010000142.1:0-10967 GCA_964573105.1 uncultured Granulosicoccaceae bacterium | reverse complement strand
GGGGTATCCACTTCCCGCACGGCATGTTCGCGCAGCGGGGCTGCCCTCCCACCGAAAGCTTTGTGGGACGCGAGCCCCACTCGGGGAATAAGCGTGGTACATGGTCTCCGACCGAGGAACAAGCGTGATTGGCTTTGACACCCGCACGGCATGTTCGCTCGACGGAGTCGTGCTCCCACGAAAGGCTGCTGTGGGACCTGGTCTCCGACCGGGGAACAGATCCAGTCGGGGTATCCACTTCCCGCACGGCATGTTCGCGCAGCGGGGCTGCCCTCCCACCGAGAGCTTCGTGGGACGCGAGCACCGCTCGGGGAATAAACTTGGTGGTGAGTTTCCCGCAAAGTTTGTTCGCGCAACGGAGTCGTGCTCCCGCCTGGCGTCCTGGTGGAGCTGAGTCCTGCCCGGGGATAACGGAGCAAACTTCAATTTGCCGTGACATCCGCGGGTATGGTCAGTGTTTTGAGAAATGCGATCAGCGACTGCTGTTCCCGTTCAACCAATTCGACGTAACGATCGCGTGCGGCGCGTGCATCGCCGCCGTGTGCACTAATGACTTCATGCAAGGTGCCCAGATCGCCGCGATGGCCGTAGGGGGCTGTTGCGGCAATGCCCCATAGTTCGGTGGTGGCGAATACGTCGCGCTCGACAAATCGTTGTGCCAGTAGTTCGTTGCCGAGTGTGGCCACGGTGGCGTCGGCGATTTTGTGGCGTTTCAGATCGCCATACAGCGGTACTAGCAGATCGCCGTCGGCGTTGCGTGGCAGGGCGGCCACCCAGGGCAACATAGCCATATCGTAGCTTGTGCCATGTGGGTCTTCGGTTGCTCGTCGCGTGCCCGCTGCATCATAGGGGCCAGGGTCATGAAATACGGTCGAGCGCAGCGGTAGCGCGGGGCGGTGGCAACTGGCACAGCCAATGTCATCAAACAACACTTGCCCGACGCTTGCGGCCTGCTGCCATTGTACGTTTTCCGGTTGATAGATCGTGGGGGCGGGCAGTGTCGCCTGCCAGGCGACCAGCGCGGTGACATCGCCATCAGTGATTTCATCGCTGATGGCATCTTCGTCGAAATCGTCACTGCCGGTCCAGCGCGCGCCGTAGCGTTCGGTGGCGAGCATGCCGTGGTGATGGTTCAGTGCGTTGATGGTGAATTGCCGCAGCGAGGTAATCACCCCTTTTTGACTAAATGGCCGGATCACCAGATCCGCATCGACGCCAGCCAGTTGCGATAGATCGACGGTGCCATCCGCATGGGCTGTCAACTCACCGAAATCCACACCCTTGCTTTGCAGCGCGATCGTCTGTGCAGTGGCGTTGGTCCGGGCGGTTGCCAGTGCGCTCTGGCGCTGCTGTTGCAGGTCGGCGGTCATCTCTCGGGCCAATAGCTCGATCAGGCCGGCGCCAAATAGATGATTGGTATTGCGTTCGTTGGAGAATTGCGGATCGGTGTTGTCGAAATCGGTGTTCTGAAACCCTTCAGAGACAAATACGTTGGCGACGAAATCACCGGCGCCACCAACCAGCGGCTGATTGTGACAACCGGCGCAGGCGTTGGCATCGAGGCCGGAGGTGCGCGCGAAGCTGTTGCGCGGCGGCCGCTTGCGTTTGGTCGGAATAATTGCCTGCGTCGACATGGGCCTGCCGACGCCGTCGGCACCGCTGAACCGTGCGCTAAAGAGTTGCTCACCGTGGGCGGTGAGCTGCTCTAATTGATGTTGACCGAGCGAGCCACTGAATTCCTTTTGTGATACATGTGTACTGATGGCGCGTTCGTGCCAGGGGTAGTCTGACCCGACAGGCTTTTCATCGCCGGCTGAGGAATCTGCCGCCAGCAGTATCAGGCATGCCCCGAAAAACAGCGGCACGCGACTCTGGCACGTAAAAGTGATGTCTGGTTTGTGTGGATGAAATAGTGACATGAGATAACGTTGCATCAGTTGGCGATGTCGCTTGCGGGCGCGCCGATTGAGAATACCTGTTGATCAACGTGGTTCAGGCACTGCATCACTGCACCGTGTCGAATCAGTTCAAGCTCGCTCTGCCCGCTGTGCACTGTGACGATATCCTGCGGGTGGATGTCGCTACTGTCGAGCAGCCGCTCGTGGATCGCGGCGGCGACGTACGGGGCAGCCGCAGTATCCAGACCCACCAGGTGCGTTGGAAACGAATCGAATATAGCAAACAGGTTGGCAAGCCCCTGACCAATCGCCGCTCCCGCCTCGCGCAGCGCCTGACGCTCGATCCCGTCGCTGGCCTGTGCTGCGGCGAATATCTGCTGCATTTCGCTGGCGGGAATGGTGTGCTCGGCCAGTTCGTTTGTCCGCGTGCCATTAACTCTGCGCCAGATTGCATAGTCTGCCGCATAGGCCTCAATACAGCCGCTTTTCCCGCAGCGGCACAATGGGCCGTCAAGCGAGATCTGCATGTGGCCAAGCTCGGTGCCGGATGAGCGCGAGCCGGTCAAAATCTCGCCTTCGTGAATCAGACCCAGGCCAATTCCGTAGGAGATCAGCACCGCGGCGAAGTTACCGCGGCCGTCACGGCGCATTGGGGTTGCAGCGCTTGCCACGCCCGGCAATTCAGCGCTGAACAATGCGCTTGCGATCATGTTGCAGTCGTTATCTACCTCTACTGAGACCCCAAACCGTTGTTGTAGTTGATCGCCGACACTGACCACGTCAGCCGGCGAGCGCGGCGACCATAGCAATTTACCACCACTTTTAGACACCTTGCCCTGACAGGCCACCGTGATGTACAACAGTTGCGAGGCGTCGATGTGGTGGTTCGACAGCACCTGCTGCAGCGTGTCGCCAATCTGATCTGGCAAGCTGCTGTGGTGCGGTGGAGTAGTCTGATCGATCGATGCGCTGTGCGCTACCTCGACGCCAGCGTAGTCAAAGAGGGTCGCTTCAATGCGATCGAAATTGACGCTGATCGTTGCCACCAGTGCGGCGCGCGGGGCCAGTTCCAGCACAACCTGCGGTCTGCCGCGCCGCGCAGCGCCGTTAGTGGCGGTTACGCCGTTGGCCGTCTTACTGGTTGCAGCCGGAGTGACCCCGACGGCCTCATCCTGCGTCGGATCTGACTCGGCAATGATGCCCTCGGCCAAAAGTTGCGCGGTGACCTGGGTGACCGTGGCGGCGCTCAGCCCTGTACTTTGCGCGAGCTGCTTGCGCGACTGATGCCCCAGCGCTCGCAGGCAGCTCAGCACTCGGGTGCGGTTCGCGTAGCGCAGTTCGTCGGATCGGGTGATTCGGGTCATGAAAAATAACTTGACACATCTTGCCGCAGGAGTCACCATTTTTTTGAGGCAAAAAATAATGGTAACTTTCGTCCTGCGCGCGGTATCGCAAGGCGCCAAACCTTATGGCGTGCGTGGTGTCCGGCAGGTATCTGGCCGCGCTACCGTTAAGGCCGTGATTTCACATTGATCTGCTGGTGACAGCGGGTGATACTGAACCGGCTAAGGCGCTCGGTTGGCTGTCCGGCACACCGACAGTGCAGGGCGGGGGCGAGCTATAGAATGACTCACTCACAACTTCTATCGACGAGGAACACTGTATGAAAAAGACGTTACTGGCTCTGGCGGCATCTTCGATGATTGCCATGTCTTCCGCGCCCGCTATGGCGGAAGGCAAGATCATCGGCGTATCCTGGAAGGTTTTCCAGGAAGAACGCTGGAAGCGCGATGAGGCTGTCATCAAAGAGATTGTCGAGGCCAACGGCGACAAATACATCTCGGCTGATGCACAGGGGTCGGCCGGCAAGCAACTGACCGATGTCGAATCGCTGATTGCACAGGGCGCCGATGTACTGATGATCGTACCCTTCGACTCCGAAGCTATTCTGCCAGCGGTTGAGCAGGCTTCTGCCGAAGGCATCCCGATGATCGCCTACGACGTACAGATCGAACACCCCGATTCACTGTACATCACCTTCGACAATGTCGGTGTTGGCCGACTGATGGCCAAGACCATGCTCGACAGTGGCCAGACTGAAGGCAACTTCGCGTTCATCAAGGGCGATCAGGGCGATCCCAATGCAACCTTCCTGTTCGAAGGCATCATGGAAGTGCTGCAGCCGAGCATCGACAGCGGCGCGATCAAGAACGTTTGTGAAACTTTCACCGACGGCTGGAAGCCGGAAAATGCCCAGAAGAACATGGAGCAATGCCTGACTTCCCAGAACAACAACATCGATGCAGTCATCTCTGAAAATGACGGCATGGCCGGTGGTGTTGTTGCGGCACTCGAAGCCCAGGGTATGGCCGGCAACGTACCGGTGACTGGTCAGGACGGTGACCTCGCGGCGATCAATCGCGTGGCTCGCGGCACCCAACTCGT
Source organism: uncultured Granulosicoccaceae bacterium (assembly GCA_964573105.1). Taxonomy (GTDB): domain Bacteria; phylum Pseudomonadota; class Gammaproteobacteria; order Granulosicoccales; family Granulosicoccaceae; genus CAKZSB01. The sequence goes on along the minus strand of CAZNIS010000142.1, from coordinate 6,624 downwards.
CTCTGTCTGGAAAGACTCGCGCGCACTGGGCAAGGTCGCAGCTGAAGCGGCACTGATGCTGGCTGACGGCAAGTCCATGACCGATGTGCCCAACACGGCACCTTTCTCGGGCGGCAAGCGCGGTGTGGAAGTGGTATCCATACTGCTCGAGCCCACGCCGATCACCAAGGACAACATCAGCACGGTTATCGATGCTGGCTGGATCGAAAAGTCCAAGGCCTGTGAAGGCGCGATGGACGGCGTAGACGGCTGCTAACCAGTCGTTACCGGGCGCTGTGCGAACGAATTCGCACAGCGCTCTTTTTGTTTGTAAAGCGCCGATGTCTGCCAGTTGGCGGCGCAGTTAAATAGAAGTTTCTGATCCCCGTCAGCCGGCAATCGGTACGGCGGCCTCAATTCTTAACATCCGTGATCCATCCGGCGCGGCGTCTACAGCATTCGTGGAGGCTATACATTGGCTGAGCAACCCAGGGATACCGGCGATAGCGCCATGGTCCGGTTTCTGCGCGCAACCGAAGTCGACACCCGCCTGTTGGGTATGATCGGTGCGCTGTTGCTGATCTGGCTCGGGTTCCATTTCTACGGCCACTTCGTCAACGGCTATGGCGCCTTTCTGACACCACGCAATCTGTGGAACCTGTCGGTTCAAACATCTTCGATCGCGGTGATGGCAACCGGCATGGTGCTGGTTATTGTCACCCGTCATATCGATCTGTCAGTCGGCTCATTGCTCGGCTTTACCGCGATGATTATGGGGGTGATGCAGGTCTGGATATTGCCGAAGTTTCTCGGCCTCGGGCACCCGGCCATCTGGGCGATCACCGTGGTAGTCGGCATTGCCTTCGGCGCGATGATCGGTGCATTCCAGGGCTTTCTGATTGCCTACCTGAATATTCCGGCCTTCATTGTCACCCTGGGCGGTTTGCTGATCTGGCGCGGCGCGTCGTATCTGGTCGCGCGTGGCGAGACCATCGCACCGGTTGATCAAACTTTCTCGCTGATTGGTGGAGGGCCCTACGGCACCATTGGAGCGACGGGGTCGTGGATCGTAGGCATATTGTGCTGTATCGGCATTATCGCATTGTTGATCAGTGGCCGGCGGCAGCGTATACGCTTTGGTTTTCCCACTCGGCCGATGTGGGCCGAGTGTCTAATCGGTGGCGTGGGGACTGCTCTCGTGATTGGCGCGGTGATGGTGATGAACGCTTACCCGTGGCCCAAGGGTATCGTCAAGCGCTACGCCGCAGCCAACAACATCGAGATCCCTGAGGGCGGGCTGTTTATCTCGCACGGTTTTGCGATCCCGGTACTGGTAGCGATCACGGTTGGCATCCTGATGACGTTCCTCGCCAACCGCACGCGATTTGGCCGCTACGTTTTTGCCATTGGCGGCAACCCTGAAGCCGCCGAACTAGCCGGTATCAATACCCGCAAGATGACCATGATGATTTTTGCGCTGATGGGTGCGCTGACCGGTATCGCCGCCGTCATCGCCAGCGCGCGCCTGAAGTCTGCCACGCTGGCACTGGGGCAGTTCGATGAACTCTACGTGATTGCGGCGGCGGTGATTGGCGGCACCTCGTTTGCCGGGGGCATTGGCACCATTTACGGGGCGATACTCGGCGCGCTGGTGATGCAATCACTGCAATCCGGGATGGTATTGATCGGTTTTGATTCCGCGATTCAACAGATGGTGGTCGGTGGCGTGCTGGTGCTGGCGGTGTATCTCGACAACCTCTATCGCAGAAACTCGGCCTAACGGCGGCGCACAGCGACATGACAGACACTCAGAACACGGCGGTTGCAGGCCAATCGCAAACACCACTGGTGGAGATGAAAAACATCTCTATCTCGTTCGGCGGCGTGCATGCAGTAGAAAACGCCTCTTGCGAATTGTATCCCGGTGAGGTTGTGGGGCTGCTGGGTCACAATGGGGCCGGCAAATCGACGCTGATCAAAATCCTCTCCGGCGCCTACGCACGCGACGGTGGTTCGATTTTTATCGATGGCAAAGAGGCGACCATCGACAACCCGCGACACGCAAAAAGCTATGGTATCGAGACGATCTACCAGACGCTGGCTCTGGCCGATAACGTCGACGCCGCGGCCAATCTGTACCTTGGCCGTGAGCTGTTAACACGTTGGGGCACGCTCGATGACGCGGCCATGGAGGCCGAGACGCGCAAGGTGATGAATCGCCTGAATCCGAATTTCACCCGCTTCAAGGATCCGGTCAAACAGTTGTCCGGCGGTCAGCGCCAATCAGTGGCGATCGCCCGTGCGATTCACTTCAATGCACGCATACTGGTCATGGACGAGCCCACTGCCGCGCTGGGGCCTGCCGAAACCGAACAGGTCGGCCAGCTGATCCATCAGCTCAAAGCCGAGGGTATCGGCATTTTCCTGATCAGCCACGATATCCACGATGTATTCGATCTGGCCGACCGTGTGGTCGTGATGAAGAACGGTCAGGTGGTTGGCTCGGCGCGCACCGAGAATGTGACCAAGGATGAGGTGCTGGGCATGATCATCATGGGCAAGTGCCCGCCGGGGGCGACGCCGGGCCCGGGGCGTGCCGCTTAGCGGTGTTCCCAACGGCGATTTTGTGCGATTTCCCAGCCAGTGGTTAAACCGCGGATAGTGATCGGCACTTTCAACCCGCCAGTCGGCTGTGCGGCAAGATCTCGTACCCGGCGCGACTTGGGCAGCTGATGGTAAACTCTGCAGTTGTCGCTCGCTACCACTGTCAGGCTCCCACATTGAAACCACCAATAGTCACTTTTGAAACCCTCGAGGAATGGGATGCCGGGCCAATGCACGAGTTGTTCGACGTGCACGAATTTCCTGTCAGCGGCAACCCGATGGATCTATCAGTCGAGGTTCGAGAGCAGGTGCGGGCGCTGGCGTTCAAGGGGCACGCGCAACTGGGCGCAGATATCATCGATGCTTTTCCGAATATCGGCCTGATCGCGAACTATGGCGTTGGCTACGATACGATCGATGTGGCGCACGCCACCTCCAAAGGCATAGCGGTGACTAACACACCGGATGTGCTGACCAGTGATGTGGCAGACCTGGCCGTCGGCATGTTGATCGCACTGACCCGTGATATCGCCGGTGCGCAGCAGTGGATTCGCTCTGGCAACTGGGCTGGTAGCGGCGCTTTCGCGCTGCAGCGGACGCTGTCTGAAACCACCATTGGAATCGCCGGGCTCGGCAGAATTGGTCGGGCGATTGGCAATCGACTGCAGGGGTTTGATGTCGATATTCACTATTTTGCACGCAGTGAGAAGTCAACACCTGACTGGACCTGGCACGATGATCTGGTATCTCTCGCAAGCCGCGCCGACATTCTGATTGTCGCAGTCTCTGGCGGACCCGACACGCGAGAAATCATATCCAGGGATGTTATCGCAGCACTCGGCTCGGACAGTCTGCTGGTCAACATTTCACGCGGATCGACGATGGATGAAGAGGCGCTGATTCAAGCGCTTCAGAACCGTCAACTGCGCGGTGCGGCACTGGATGTGTTTAACAACGAGCCAAAAATTGATTCGCGTTTTCTGGAAATGGATAACGTGCTGCTGCAACCGCATCAGTCGTCCGGCACGATCGAGACACGAAAGAAAATGGGCGCGTTGCAACGCGATAACCTGAGTGCATTTTTTGCCGGACAGCCGCTGCTGACACAGGTGGGGTAACAAGTTCCGCTGATAAACCCGCCGCCGAGCGGCGATCAGGGCAAAGAATAGAGCAGAATTCTCGACGCGATTAGGCGCTGTGTTTATCGACAGCGCTCAAGAAGCGCGCTCGGCACTCGACTCACAGTTGCGCGGACAGGACAACAGTTGCAACGACAAAAGGCACCGCCATCCCGACTGGCGGCATCTTGACTGGCGGTAGAATCTAGCCGGATTCAGCTAGCGCGGTACGGGTGCCCAAATATTTCTGGGCGTCTTTGATTTTTTCCGCGATTGTCGCGGTACCGGATGCGCTATTGCCTTTACGCCATTGTGCGCTGAGCCAATCGTAGTCGGCCATTGTTGCGTGCAGCGTCGGCCGTTGATCGGGCATCATCAGTCCGGCTTGCCAGGTCTCGCGCTTCGCATTGGACAATGCCGCCAACGCCTGTGGTGTGTTGCCGTTATCGATATTGGTCTGCGATGCCTGCAAAAGCGCAATAATGGCATCTAGCTGATTGGCCGCGCGTAGCCGCCGTTCCTGCGCCATCGTTTTTTTGCGCTGTTCAGTGCGGATCAACGCGAGCGCCTCGCGCCTCGGTATGTCGAGCTGGCAGTGATCAGATGACTGCATCGCTTGCAAGTAGTCATCGCCAAGTTTCAGCCCGTCACCGCAATCGCGGCAGATTTGCTGCAATGGTCCGTACTTTTTGTACAGCATCAGCGAAAGGATGACGCCATTGGTGTTGGCAGTGGTCGCCTTGTTGTATCGGTTGCTCTTTTCATAGATACCCGAGTACCAGCCGCCGTCTGGATGGCGAGCCTGCCAGACGCTATCCAGCAGTCGCTGACTATACTGGGCATTCGGGTTCAGATAAGCCATCGACAATGCTGCCTTGGTCGATATCGTGCGCAGATGGTCCATATCCTCGCCGCGATCGGTCAGCGCAAACCAGGGCCTGTTGTTGGTGAAAATGGTGTTATAAACAAACCAAGGCGCCTGATCGATATTGTCTTCGGATACTGCCGTAACCTGGCCTGTGCGCTGGAAGCGACGCCGTTGCACCTCGACAATATTGTCGAACAGATGTCCGTTGTCCACATCGCGACCGTGCTCCAGCAGATCCAGTGCGTAGGACTCGGCGACCACATAGTTGTGTGCGCCCAGATTGCTCGCATCGCGACGATCCACGGCCATTGGAACCCCTTCAATACGCACCTGCGTTGCGTGCTTGTTGGCGTAGTTCGCGGCGATGTGCATATCAAAGCCTAACCGAGCCAGCGCACGGGCGGCGTATTGTTCGTAGCCGAGTCGCCCCTCCTGCAAAACGTTGATGCTGTCTTCACGGCGGCTAAGCCCGAACATCTGGCCATTGTTCGCCAGCCGACAAAAGCTCCAGCGTTCAATGAGTCTGGCAGCCTGTGCGGCATAGCGCGGATGGACACCTGACAGAATTTGCAAACCCGACACCAGACGCCCCAGATCCAGTGTCGATACCCCGATCCCGCGCTCATCGGGCTGGTTTCGATAGTTGCTCATTTGTGCGGTGGCTGTGTTGTAAACCTTGTTCGGCGCCTCCTCATTGAAGAGTTCCAGCCGTTCTAGGGTGTGCAACAGCTTGCCAATATGACGATGCATGTCAGTATCGGATATCAGCCCAAGATCTCCGGCGGAGATCATCGCGATAAGCGTCGATCCGGTATCCCACATGGTCGTAGACGGGTATCCATCCACAGAGTTGACCAGACCCGTATCAGGCTGGATGTTGCGATCGAAGTAGCCCCACGCGATACGCGCGATTTCGAGGTCGCGTTGATTGAGGTCGGCGCTGGTGGGCTGAGTTGACGCTGCGGACAGCACAGTCTGTGACCAACGCGGTTGCGTTGCGTAAGCGGCGCTTAGCGCAATGCCGGTGATAAACACCGCGGCCACCATCGCAGGTATTCGTAGTGAACTGTCTTTCATTGCCATGACGTGCGCACACTTCGCCTGAGACGCGGAGGGTATCGGCAGCTTCGGCTGATCTTTGAGTTTGCCCGGGCGGGTCGGTGGGAAACGGGCGACAGCGCAGTTGGCGCGTGCAATGGGCTACGTGCGAATCGACTGCAAAGGTTGCTGGCGGCAAATGCCAGTCACGCCAGCAGTGGTAGTATTGTTACCAGCCGACCTCAAGGATCAGCGCATGACTCAGGTGCCCGCCATCAACTCTCGTCACCACAATCGCATCACGACACTGCAATCCGAGATCGCCCGATGGCGGCAGGATTTCCACGCCCATCCCGAGCTCGGTTTTAATGAAGTCCGAACCAGCGCCATCGTTGCGGAAAAACTACATGGCTTTGGCGTCGACGAAGTCGTCACCGGTGTTGCAACCACCGGCGTGGTCGGCATCATTCGCGGTCGTCAGCCCGGACCGATGATCGGCTTGCGCGCCGATATGGATGCGCTGCCGATGCAGGAGCACAACGATCTGTCGTATCGCTCCTCCACCGACGGCGTGATGCACGCGTGCGGTCACGATGGACACACCGCCATGCTGTTGGGCACGGCGAAACTGTTGGCTGATTCGCGCGATTTTAACGGCTCTGTCGCGCTGATTTTTCAGCCTGCCGAAGAGGGTGGTGGTGGCGCCCGCGTGATGGTCGATGAAGGATTGTTCGATCAGTTTGACTGTCAATCGGTCTGGGGCCTGCACAACTGGCCGGAATTACCGCTGGGCACATTCTGTTCGATTACCGGCCCGGTGATGGCCGGCATCGACTACTTCGATATCACCATTCGAGGGCAGGGTACACACGCAGGAATGCCACACGACGGTGTCGATACCGTACTCGCGGCAGCACATCTGGTCACGGCTATTCAAAGCGTACCCGGTCGCAATATCTCTCCGCACGAGACCGCGACGATTGGCGTGTCGATGTTTAAGGGATCGGATGCCTATGT
>CAZNIS010000141.1:4418-13373 GCA_964573105.1 uncultured Granulosicoccaceae bacterium | reverse complement strand
AGGGCAATGCGACGCTTGATCCCACGCTGTTGTTGTTATTGATCCTGGCGTTGTTGGGGCGTGGCAGGTTGGTGCGCATTTGCCGATCCTGCCGATCGTCGCGCGGTGGGAATTGTTAATGTTATCTCGCGGATTAAAACAACGACTGCCCGGTGCGTGGGTGCAGTATGCCATCATGGCACCGTTAATTGTCAGCCAGTTTATAGTGGCGCCCCTGGTTGAGGCACAAGAGCGGCCCTTGTCACAGCATCGCGTATCGCCGTGGTATTTTGGAGCGGGTGTTGGTCTAAGCAGGTTGAGTCCCGATGCCAGCGAAATCAACAACGTTTCCGTTGCTGACGAAACATCGTCAGCGCGGCAACTGTCGTTGGGCTGGCAAGTGTTACGGAGACTCGCGCTTGAGCTGCAGGTCGCTGACTTCGGTCAGTCCAATCTCGACAATGGCGGGCGGATCAGCTACCGCGAAACTTCCGCCAATGCACTGTGGTTTCTACGCCCGCGTACCGCTGATGCGCGCACCAATCTGTTTGCCCGATTCGGCTTCGGTCGTATGGAAAACAGTGCTGAGGGTGTCCCGTTTGTACGCGATAACAACTTTCAGCGGCTGATCGGTGTCGGGATGGAGTATAGGTTTTCATCCAGGTTAGTCGGCAGGTTGGAATACACCAGCTATGATCGTGATGTCAAAAGTACCTCGATAGGCCTGGTGTATTCAACCAAACAGCATCGTAACAAGCGTCGTACCCTTGCGGTCGATGCCCAACCGGCGGCCGTTCCGATGATCGACAGCGAAATAGTGCATGCTGCAGAACCAGCGGTTGCCGCAGCCGTTGCTTTGGATGTTGACAGCGCCAGCCCGTCTTCGAATTGCCCAGGTGATATCCCGATACTCGCGCAGACCGTAGACGATTGCTTGCGCTATCGTGGACACATCCCGCCCGTCTACTTTTCAACCGGTTCGGCAGCGTTGACAGATGATTCGCTGAATACACTGGGTCAAGTCGTTGAACTAATGACGAAATACAGCCTCACTAAGGTATCTTTGCAGGCGCATACCGATAGCGTAGGGGCGCTTGATGAAAATACAGAGCTCGCGCAGGCCAGGGCAACAGCCGTGCGTGAATACCTCGTTCGACGCGGCGTCGCGTCGTCCAGACTGCACGCATCAGCGTACGGCGAATCTCGGCCCAGAGCGACCGACGACACAGCCTCGGGTCGACAACAAAATCGCAGGGTAGAGATCTATACAATTGGCGCTTTGTAGATCAATCACAGGTGGAGCAGAAAATCACCCTTTATAGGTAGAAATTCTGCAGAGCGCTGCCACGGCAAGTTCCAGGCCCGAGAGCATAAACTTGACGCGATGCAGACACGCATTGCCGGGTCCTATCTAAATCCAAAACCGACTCTGTAGGTTGCCGTACCTGCGAAGATCACATCGTCTGGCGGTACGGTGCCGTTGCCGTTTACGGAAATTTCATAGCCGCCATCAGCTTCAATGAATTCCAGTATATCAACGCCAGTGGTGGTCAATTGCAATAGTCTGGTGCCCGATGCAATCTGTTCATCATCAGCTGGCAACCGTGCGATAACAGCAGATGTATCTTCTCCATTGATTGAAGCCACAATTTCCACTTCCAGGCCAGATACGAAATCGAAATTGTCAGCGTTCCCGTCCTCAAAGGAATCATGTTCTGGCATGTCAGATTTTTGGCTGATGTCCAATGACAGTTCGCGAAGTTTTACTTCTGTGAGGTAGTCAAACTCTTCTTGTTGGTAAGACGCCTGGCTAGTGACATCCATCGGAACGGTTGCGAAGGAGAGTGGCAAAGTCTGACTGAGGCCCACGCCTTGAATCGTTGACTCCGGCATGGTCTCATCTACGTTGAAATGACCCAGCGTTACGTCACTGCAGCCAGACAGCAGCGCTACCATTGACAGGCCAGTGATAGTGGTGGGGATTGCTCGACCATAGCTCGCTCGTGCATACCACTGTTGTTGATTTGATTTCTTCGACATGCGTAAGTCTCGCTCACTCTCAAGGCGCAGCATTGCTGCATGATGGCCAGGGGCTTGGGCCAACTATCAGCAACTTTTGGGCCGTGGCATTCTGCTAGTGTGGTCTTCGGGTGTGGCTAGACGAATGTCAATGAGCAGTTAGGATCGTCCGTGTATTCAATGCTTAATTCAGGCGCCTTCGATACAGATCAGCCGCTGGACACGACCACGGATTGCAGACAGGGCAAATCCAGTCAAAAAGCCTATAACCCTCGATTGTCAGTACTGCGTACAAACATCCACAGAGTTCAAAAACCGAGTGCCCGGCAATGGCGTGAGAGAAGTGTGTCGGGCTCGCATGCTGGTATCATTACAACTGTGTGGCCCGTTTGCCGGAATGCTGTAAAAAACCTCCGCTTTGCTCAACCTGCTTTTACACCGTTTCACTGCACTGCAGCAATTTTTCAATGCCATCAGCAATCGCCTCTCTATGCCGCAACTGATCAAATAAATCATCTGCCGTGTCCGCGGTGATCAGGCTCACAATACAGCCCAGCACTGACCCGCGATGGGCGTTTTCGCCGCCAACGTTGGTATTGGCGAGCATGGCGGCACGAGCATCGTCGCGATACTTTCCGGCCAGATACAATAGACCCGGCCATGAATCGGTGATGTAGCATGCGCTTGAGTAGGTACGACCAATCACATACAAATCACTCGGTGCCTTTTTAATCAACTGATGCAGATTGGTACCGGGAATTGCCTTCGCCGCTGTGGCTAACGCATCGAGTGCGTCATCGTTTTCGCGATGCAGCAGCGTGGCAATCAATTCAACGAGCGCGTCGCAGACATTGCCCAGCAACTCGTCGGGGTGGGTCAGAAAAAGGTGTGTGCGGCATAGTTGGCACACTTCCGCTACCGGCGTGCCACGCAACAGCTGACTGATCGCCAGCGGCAAAATCGTCACCAGGCCGCCAACTGATGGCGTGTCGTGCGTGACCGCCGCGCATTGTGCTGGATCCAGACCGCGTTCCAGATTGGCAAAGAAACCACGGTGGCACGATTCGGCGTAGGTGTCGGGGTGGCGCGGTGGATCGGCAGTCATGAAGTCGATGTAGTCATGCAGATACTGCTGCTGGTCGTAGTGGCTGTCGGCATTGATCAGAGTCTGCATCAAGGTGCGGGCCCACCACGCGTTTAGTGTATTTTCACCGGCCGGCATACCCTGGTGATAGTGCTGGTTGGAAATCCCCCAGTACTGTCTTTTGCCACGCAGAATGACCTCGCCTACAATTTCGCGCGCGCTCGTGCTGCGCTGGGTTCCGCGCCCGCCATCGCTGGTTGAGTGCAGTGACATAATGGAAGAGGGGTGAAATGCCGGGGCCGGCTCCATCTGCCTGATGCCGCCTGGGAAAGCGCGCTGGATATCCATCGGGTTGTAAAACCAGTGCACCGGCATCGACAGTGCGTCGCCGACAAAAAGCGATCGCAAGGCCGCACGTGCACGTTGTTGCGTCCTGTCTCCAGCGTCGGCAGATGAAACACTCATGGTAACCCGTCAGTCTGAGAAATATGCAGCTTGCGGTAGTGCTCGTGCGCGCGGTGTGAACGATCGGTTGCAGCAATTCAGGCCAATTGCGCGGCAGCTATCCGTCCACAAGCTGATCCCATGGCAGTGGGTCTGTCCAGGTATCGAGTAGATAGTCGATGAAATCTCGCGCGTAGGCTGGCAGCGGGCGCCCTTGCGGATAGACGATCCATGCGGATACCTGTTGCCAGCGGTGATCGCGCAGCACGCACTCAAGCTTGCCGCAATGAACCGCATCGGCGACGATGAAGGTCGGCAGGCAGACCATGCCAAGGTGGCGCTGAGCCGCCTGACACAGCAATTCACCGTTATTGGCTGTATAGCGGCTTTGCACCTGCACGCGCCCGCCGCGCCCGGTGTATTTCCAACCGCGCTCGCGACTGGGCGGGCGATGCGCCAGCGCCGGCAGCCCGGCCAGGTCGCGCGCCTGCTGTGGTTTGCCGTGGCGGCGCCAGAACGCTGGGCTTGCGGCAATCACCACGTTCACATCAAACAGTTTGCGCGCCACCAGCCGCGAGTCCTCCAGCTCGCCAATTCGCACCGCCAGGTCGTAGCCGTCTTCGACCAGATCGGTGCGATGATCGTCGAGCCGGACCTCGAAGCGCATCTGCTCGCGCGAGGCGGCGAAGTCGTGCAACACCGGCTCAAGGTGCTGCACCCCGAACGTCATGGGTGCTGCGATGCGCAACAGTCCGGTCGCGCCGGCCTGCGCACTGCCAGTGCTGGCATCGGCGTCGGCGAGATCCGCCAGCAGTTGCACGCAGCGCTCGTAGTAGGCCTGGCCCTGGGCGGTCGGTGCGAAACCGCGCGTCGATCGGTTGGCCAGCCGCACGCCGAGGCGGGTCTCCAGCTCTCCCACCCGGCGGCTGACCGCCGACACGGCAATACCCAGCCGGGTTGCGGCGGCCGACAGCGATCCGGTCTCCACGACGGCGACAAAGGTTTCTAACTCTGCGAAGCGATTCATGCCTGGCTTTCTAATTTGGAGAATAGTGTTTTAAGCTTGTGAACTCTACGCCAAACCTTATTGTCGATATACCGTGGGTGTGAACCCGGGTTCACTGTGTGCGCATGCAGCTGCTTGTCGCTCGCCTGGTCGCGAAGCTCCACCAGCCGCAAATGAAATCAACTTCAGGAGACTAGTAAATGAAAGCTATCAAACTATCCGCCGTAGCATTCGCCGTATCGCTGGCTACCGGCGTTTCGGCCGCGGATCTGTCCGCCGTCCCCGCCGGCACCTACGTCGCGGACAACACCCACACCTATATCCGCCTGCAATACAACCACTTGGGCTTGTCGAATCCGACACTTGGATTTGAAAAATATGATCTGTCGATGAATCTCGACACTGAAAATCCGGTCAACACCACGGTCAGCCTCACCATCGACCTCGACAGCGTGCAAACCGGATCTGACATCTTTCACGATCACCTGACTGGCGCCAAGTGGTTCGATGTCGCGAACAACCCGACCGCGCAGTTCGCCAGCACGGGTATCACTGCCAACAGCGACGGCACCTACGATCTGGCCGGCGACCTGACCATCAAGGGTGAGACCAAGCCGGTCGTAATGAAAGTCACCATCAATGCGGCGATGATGCACCCGATGGCGAAAAAGCCGGTGGTCGGCATCTCGGCGGTCGGTGGCATCAAGCGCTCGGAGTGGGGCCTGGGTGCGAATGCGCCATTCGTCAGTGACGAAGTGAAACTGTCCGTCGAGGCAGAGCTGCTCAAGGCCGAGTAGCCGCAGTACCAGGCGGTCGATCCCACATCGACCGCCATCGACCGGCCAGCGCCCGCAGAGTCCTGTCTGCGGGCTATCGCGCTTGCACGCTACGCACTGAAATCCCTTATCATTCGCAGCGCCAAGGCTGCACCGTTGTGGTGCCGCTGGTGGTCGGGTAGCGGAGCAATCAATTGAGAGATGTCAGACAAATCGGTGCCGCCGAGGCCGCGTCAATGGTGCGCGACGGCGACCGGCTGGTAGTCGGAGGATTTGGAATGACCGGTTACCCGGTCCGTTTGATTCACGCGCTGGCCGACACCGAAACCCGCAACCTGACCTATATCGGCAACAATGTTGGCGAACCGGGTCTGGGTGGTGGCAGGTTGATTCGCAATCGCCAGATCGCGCGCGCGATTGGCTCGTTTTTTACCTCCAATCCCGAAGTCGTCAAAGCGCATCAAGCCGGTGATATTGAATGCGAGCTGCTGCCGCAGGGCACCCTGGGCGAGGCAATTCGCGCCGCCGGTGCCGGTATTGGCGGTTTCTTCACACCCACAGGCGCCGGCACACCACTGGCCGACGGGCGCGAGACGCGTGAGATTGATGGCACCGAGATGGTGTTCGTCCAGCCGCTGCCAGCCGACGTCGCCTTCATTCGCGCCTGGCGTGCCGATACCGCTGGCAACCTGCAGTATCGAATGACCGAAAACAATTTCAATCACGCAGCGGCCACCGCAGCGACACTGGTGATTGCCGAAGTGGAGGAGATCGTCGAGTTGGGTGAAATAGAACCCGAGCACGTACACACACCCGGCTGCTACGTTGATTACCTGGTGCAATCCACACTGACGATCGATGATCTGGGCAGTTCGGCGTCGATCAGTGGCGGCGCGAAAAAGGTAGACGCGCAACGCATGGCGATGGCCAAAGCCGCACTCGCAGAACTCAAGCCGGGCAATATTGTCAATCTGGGCGTGGGCATTCCAACCCTGATCGCCGATTTCATCACACCGGAGCACGGCATCGTGCTGCACTCAGAGAACGGCATGCTCGGCGTCGGCCCGGCGCCCGAGGCTGGGGGCGCAATGGAGTTTCCGGTCAATGCCAGCAAGATACCGGTTACCGCGCTGCCGGGCACCAGCTACTTCGATTCGGCAGCATCGTTTGCGATGATTCGCGGCAAACATCTGGATGTGGCCGTCATCGGTGGTCTGCAGGTCGACAGCCACGGTAATCTGGCCAACTGGGCAGTGCCCGGTAAACCGTTACTCGGCGTCGGTGGTGCGATGGATTTGGCCTCCGGGGCCGCCAAACTGATCGTCACCATGACCCACTGCAGCAAGGATGGCAGCAGTAAAGTGGTGCCAGAGTGCACGCTACCGCTGACCGCCAGAGGTGTGGTCGATGTTCTGGTCACCGATATGGCGGTGTTTTATATCGACGCCGACGGATTACATCTGCGCAGGCTGATGCCGGGCGTGTCACTGGAATTGCTGCATGCAGCTACTGCGGCCCCTTTTAGTGTCGAACTGTACGAGTAGGTTGGGCTCCCATCTTCGCGGTACGCGCGCGATCCACCCACGGCGAATGTTTCGGTTCGCGGGTTTTCCGAATCTGTGCGGCACTATCCAGGTTGTATTGACCGGTCACGCGAGTCTCGCTTTCGTGCGCAAACTTATTGCTCCGGCACCAACGCACAATTAAGCTATTGCGGTAGCCACGTGCCGCAGTCAACGATTTGGCCTTCATTGAACTGCTGTGAGTTAGTCTTATCAGGCCGGAGCAAACGCCCATCAGACACCAACTACCCTTTCACTACATTGATGTAGTGGCGAGAGTCGGCTCGATACGCAAGGCGGCCGAGGAGCTGGCGATCACATCCACAGCACTCAATCGTCGCATTTTAAGTATGGAGGATGAGCTCGGCGTGCCGATCTTTGATCGCCTGCCGTCCGGCGTGCGCTTAAGCGTGGCCGGGGAATTATTTATCCATCATGTGCGCAAGCAGTTGTCGGACTTGCAGCGCGTCAAATCCCAGATAGCCGATCTCGCCGGCGAGCGGCGTGGGCATATCTCGATTGTGTGTGGGCAGGCGCTGATGAACTCCTTCATGCCGAAGATGATCGCCCAGTATCAGCTTGAACATCCGGCCGTCACCTTCGACGTACAAGTGTGCAGTCGCCACGATGTAGAAGATGCACTGTCAGACTACTCCGCCGACATTGCACTGATTTTTGAACCTCGGTTATCCAAGGATTTTCACTGTGTTATCGACGTTCCGCAACCATTGCAGATGGTTTGTATCAAAGGGCATCCGCTGGCCGGGCGCAGTCAACTGCGCCTGAGCGAATGTGCGGAGTATCCAATGGCGCTGCCAACGCGAGCCAACGGTGTGCGCCATCTGCTTGAGCAGGCCGCGGTGCGGATGTTATTGCAACTGCCAGTGATCATTGAATCCAACAGCCAGACGATGATTCAGCAAAGCCTGCTGCAACAAAACCTGTTGACGTTTCAAATCCCGCTTGGCGCGGGTGGTGGCGAGCACGGCCTGTTCCAGCAATCATCGATAGACAGTCGCGACGTGGGCGAGGGCAGGCTGTACCTGGGCCACTTGAGGGGCAGAAATCTGCCGGTCGCGTCGGCCCGGTTTATCGAGCAATTGGCCGGCGCTCTGGATCAGCGATTTGGTGAAGAGAAGTAGTGGCGAGCGGCCCTGGGTCGCGATCGCCTGAATCTACACTCTGACGGCAGCGTGACAAGCGGTGCCAGATTCAGGCTGTGCACCTGATCAATTGCCTCCCACACACCTGCCGCTGCTGCCGGGTGTAGCACTAATACGCACCGGGGTGAGTCAGTTTTGACGCTGGCTGCGGCAATCCCTGGCTGCTAACTTTATCCGGTTTTGCACACCGCAGCAGCGGTGATTTGGCTATCGACCAGTGTGATGATTTGACCGTAAAAACAGTACGATACCTGGTGTGCTGCAAAATTTGCAGCGCGCCGAAAGATTATTAGCAGCATCGCATCGTCTGGACAAACGTTAACCTTTCCCCGCTTTCATTCACTCGGAGAGGTTAAATGTTCCCCAGAAAAACGATCGGCGCTATCGCCTTGTCTGCAGCCCTGACCATGGGCACAAACGCATCGGCTGAAGATACGATCAAGGTGGGTGTTCTGCACTCCCTGTCGGGCACTATGGCGATCAGCGAAACCACGCTGAAAGACACCATGCTGCTGCTGGTCGACGAGCAAAACAAAAAGGGCGGCTTGCTTGGCAAGCAGCTCGAGGCGGTGGTAGTAGACCCGGCATCAGACTGGCCACTGTTCGCCGAGAAAGCGCGCGAGCTGATTGAGGTGAACAAAGTCGAGGCCGTGTTTGGCGCCTGGACATCGGTCTCCAGAAAATCGGTGCTGCCAGTATTCGAAGAGCTGAACAGCATCCTGTTTTATCCGGTGCAATACGAAGGCGAGGAATCATCGAAAAATGTCTTCTACACAGGCGCTGCACCCAATCAACAGGCAATACCTGCGGTGGATTACCTAAAGGACGAGATCGGCGTTGAACGCTGGGTGCTCGCCGGCACTGACTATGTCTATCCGCGCACTACCAACAAGATCCTTGAGGCATATCTGAAAGACAACGG
>CAZNIS010000141.1:0-4318 GCA_964573105.1 uncultured Granulosicoccaceae bacterium | reverse complement strand
CTGGCACGAGTTTATCGGCAACGAAGATCGCGTCACCAACGATCCGATGGAAGCACACTACATCGGTTTCAACATGTGGGTGAAAGCAGTCGAGAAAGCCGGTACCACCGACCCGTCAGCGGTTCAGGATGCATTGATCGGCGTGACCGTTCCCAACCTGACCGGTGGTCTGTCGGCGATGATGCCGAACCACCACATCACCAAGCCGGTTCTGATCGGTGAAATTCAGGACGATGGTCAGTTCGATGTGGTCTGGGAGACCGACGGTCTGGTTCCGGGTGATGCCTGGTCAGATTTCCTGCCGGATTCGAAAGACATTATTTCCGACTGGCGCGCACCCCTGGCATGTGGCAACTACAACGTTGTCACTGCCAAGTGCTCAGGCCAGCAACTCTGATCGGCTATAGATAGCCACACACTGGCAGCGGGGCGGGGCGTCACGCCCCGCCTCCTCCTCGTGCGCCCCGTTGCCAGTGTTTTCTGCTCTCTCCTTCGATATGAACAAGTCCCCCGGTGTAAGCCCCAGCACCGCCTGCATCACAGTACTGCACGCGCTCGCCTGTCTGATCTTTGTCACCTTGTTTAGCGCAGTCGTATCACCGGCGCTGGCCAGCGACAACAACCTGATCAACGACCTCTCAGCCAAGCTAAAAAACCGCAAGACGGTAGCGGTGGCGATCGATGAGATTGTCGCCTCCGACGCGCCGGCGAAAAGAGAGTGGCTCGAGGCACTGCTGGCCGGCAATCTGTATCAGCGCAAGTCAGATAAGCAAGTGGTCTACGCGAGCAAAAGCGAGAACGGGTTTACACTCACTTCCGCGAGTGACGGTTCGGCACTTGGAGAGGTGGGCAAGCGCAAAGTCAGTAAGTTTAAAATCAACAATTCGCTGCGCGGCAAATTGCGCAGCGCCATCGCGCAGATGGCGCTGCAGGATTCTGATCCGGCCTCGCGACGCGACGCATTGGCGCGCATGATGTTATCGCTCGATGAATCCAAAATGGCCGCGATCGATGAGTTGGCCAAGGTCGAGACCGATGCTTCAGTACTGTCGCTGATCGATTCGGCCAAATCTCTCAATGCACTGCAGAACGGCAGCACGGATGAAAAGCTGGCCGCGATCGATTCGATTGGCATAGATACGAGCGATACCGTGGTGCAGAGTTTGCGCAGTCTGTCCGGCGACGCCGATGACGCGGTTGCGACGGCTGCCAGTGATGCGCTTATAAAAATCGAACAACGGATTTCTCTGTTCAAGCATGTCGAGACTCTGCTATTTGGTCTAAGCCTGGGGTCGGTGCTTGCGATGGCCGCCATTGGCCTGGCTATTACCTTCGGTGTGATGGGTGTGATCAATATGGCGCATGGCGAGATGATTATGCTCGGCGCCTACACCACCTGGGCAGTACAGCAGGTGCTGCCGTCAATGGTTGAATACTCACTGCTGCTCGCGATACCCAGCGCGTTTATCGTCGCGTTTCTGGTCGGCGTGGTGATCGAATACCTGGTGATTCGGCATCTCTACGGTCGGCCTCTCGAGACGCTGCTTGCAACCTTTGGCATCAGCCTCATTTTGCAACAAACCGTACGTACGCTGGTGTCGCCACAAAACGTGCCCGTATCAAATCCGTCGTGGCTTTCCGGTCAGTGGCAAATTGACCCGGCCCTGTCGGTCGCGGTCAATCGCGTGGTAATTTTCTTCTTTTGTCTGGCTGTTTTTCTGGCGCTGATGTGGCTGCTGCGCCGGACATTTTTCGGCCTGAAGGTTCGCGCCGTATCGCAAAACCGCGACATGGCAAAAGCCATGGGCGCACGTTCTTCAAGGATCGACGCTATGACGTTCGGCCTGGGGGCAGGCATTGCGGGTGTTGCCGGTGTCGCGCTCAGCCAGTTGACGAACGTCGGGCCGAATATGGGGCAGAGCTATATCGTCGATTCGTTTATGGTCGTGGTGTTCGGCGGCGTTGGCAATTTGTGGGGCACGCTGCTGGCGGGGTTGTCCCTGGGTGTTGTGAATAAGTTCCTGGAGCCGTGGGTGGGGGCGGTGCTGGCCAAAATTGTCGTGCTGGTATTTATCATCCTGTTTATTCAACGCTACCCGCGCGGTCTTTTTCCGCAGCGCGGCCGCGCGGTGGGAGACTGATATGTTTTCCATGCTCAGGGGTGATCGCGGCGGTCAGATCGTGCTGACGCTGCTCGTCATCGGAACGATTCTGCTGCCCTATCTGAACCTGACATTGCCCGAGTCACATCCGTGGCATGTCTCAACCTACCAATTAAACCTGTTTGGCAAGTATCTGTGCTATGCGCTGCTCGCGATGGCGGTGGATCTGGTGTGGGGTTATATGGGGTTTCTAACGCTTGGTCACGGCGCTTTTTTCGCGCTTGGCGGTTACGCCATGGGCATGTATCTGATGCGACAGATTGGCGATCGCGGTGTCTATGGCAACCCGGATCTGCCCGATTTCATGGTGTTTTTGAACTGGCAGGAGCTGCCCTGGTACTGGTGGGGTTTTGATCTGTTCCCGGTGGCGCTGATCGCAATTTTTTTAGTGCCCGGCTTGCTCGCGTTTTTGTTCGGCTGGTTTGCATTTCGCAGCCGGGTCAATGGGGTGTATCTGTCAATCATCTCTCAGGCCATGACCTACGCGCTGATGCTCGCGTTTTTTCGCAACGAGTTCGGCTTTGGCGGCAACAATGGCCTGACCGACTTCAAAGAAATCCTCGGTCAACCGGTCAATGCACAGACGACGCGGGTCGCATTGTTCGTGGCGTCTTCCATCGCCGTGATTGCCGGCTATCTGCTTTGCCGATCAATCGTCGCCTCGCGCGCCGGGCGGGTGATGGTGGCGATCCGGGATGCTGAGAACCGCACACGTTTTCTGGGCTACAACGTCGCGAACTACCAACTCGCGGTGCTGGTCGTGTCTGCGATGCTGGCAGGCCTTGCCGGTGCTTTATACGTGCCGCAGGTAGGCATTATCAATCCGGGTGAATTTTCACCGCTGAACTCGATAGAAATTGTGATCTGGGTGGCGATTGGTGGGCGGGCCACATTGTACGGCGCCGTGGTCGGTGCACTGTTGGTGAACTTCGCCAAGTCATGGTTTACTGCCGCACTGCCCGAGTACTGGATTTTTGCTCTGGGCGCCTTGTTTGTACTGACGACACTCTGGCTGCCGTATGGCGTTGCCGGCATTCGTCGTAGGGTGAACGCATGACGCCGAACAAAACACCAAGTGCAGGATCGGATGTCGAGCCCGGCACAGGGCCGCTGTTGTACATGGACGGGGTCAGTGTCAGCTTTGACGGATTCAAGGCGATCAACAACCTGAATTTCTACGTCGATGACGGTGAGTTGCGTTGTGTCATCGGCCCGAATGGTGCCGGCAAGACCACGATGATGGATATCATCACCGGCAAAACCCGACCGGATACCGGCGAGGTCTGGTTTGCCCGTGACATCAATCTGTTAAAACTCAATGAGCCGCAAGTGGCGCAGGCGGGCATTGGTCGAAAGTTTCAAAAACCCACCGTTTTCGAAGCGTTGTCCGTATTTGAAAATCTCGAGTTGGCAGCGGCCGGTGATCGCCGACCGTTTAGCCTCTATCGCCATGGATTAAGCGGCGAACAACGGGACTCGATCGATGAAGTTTCCCACATAATCGGCCTGTCGGATCAGCTCGACGACACGGCGCGAATTCTCTCGCACGGTCAGAAGCAGTGGCTCGAGATCGGTATGTTACTGATGCAAAAACCACGCTTGTTGCTGGTGGATGAACCGGTTGCCGGCATGACCCATCAGGAGATGGATCGCACTGGCGAGCTGCTTAGAGATCTCGCCGGCAAGCACACGGTTGTCGTCGTTGAACACGACATGGACTTTGTGCGCTCACTTAACACCCGAGTCACGGTTCTACATCAGGGCAGCGTGCTGGCCGAGGGCAAAATGGCTGACGTGCAAAGCAATCCGGAAGTGGTGCGGGTGTACCTTGGTGAATAGCACAACAGGTGACTGTCGATGACACTGCTGACCGTCAATCGGGTCAATCATTACTATGGGCAGAGCCATACGCTGCGCGACGTAACGCTCGATATCCCGTCCGCCGCCTGCACCTGTTTGATGGGGCGCAATGGCGTGGGCAAGACCACGTTCGCCAAATGCCTGATGGGCCTTGAACAGCCGCGCAGTGGCGAAATGCTGTTTGGCAGCGACGCTTTGGAAAAGCAGCCGGCCGAGTTTCGCGCGCCGGCCGGCATTGGGTATGTGCCGCAGGGGCGGCAGATCTTTCCGCTTTTAAGCGTCGAGGAAAACATTCG
>CAZNIS010000140.1:0-13406 GCA_964573105.1 uncultured Granulosicoccaceae bacterium | reverse complement strand
ACTCTGCCACCGATACTATCCGCGAACAGGGCAATGTTTACTTATCGACCGGCAGTGTGCTGATGAGCAATCTGTCGAACCCGATGCTGGAGATTGTCGCCGACACCTGTGGTCGCCACGACACCATCGGCGGTGCCTGCGCTACAGAATCCAACACCGTGCGCTATGCGCTGGAAAAAAAATGTATGCACTCGTGTCGAGACAGCTGGATGCTCGCGATTGCCGATAACGAGCACTACGGCATCGACAAACGCGATATCACCCACAACATCAATTTTTTTATGAATGTGCCGGTCACGCCAGAGGGGGGCCTGACTTTCGAAGACGGTATTTCCGCCGCTGGAAAATATGTTGAAACCAAAGCGCTGATGGACGTGATCGTGCTGATCAGCTGTTGTCCACAGCTAAACAATCCCTGCAACGCCTACAATCCGACACCACTGGATGTGATGGTCTGGAATCAATAGTTCGTGGGTGACTCAACGGCTGCAATCAGACGCGTCCTGATTGCCAATCGCGGTGCCATATCGGTTCGCATCGCACGCACGCTGCAACAGATGGATATAGTTTCGGTTGCCGTGTTCGCCGAAGCCGATCGCCAGTCGCTGCACGTTCGTGCCGCAAACGAGGCGGTTGCTCTCGGCAGTGGTAACAGCGGCGAAACCTATTTGAATTCGGCGCGTATTCTTGAAATTGCAAAAGCGCATCAGATCGATGCGATTCATCCAGGCTATGGTTTTTTAAGCGAGAACAGCGCTTTTGTCGAGCAATGTGAAGCCGCTGGCATCGCGTTTATTGGACCCACAGCGCAACAGATTGAAGCATTTGGCCTTAAGCATCGCGCGCGCGAACTGGCGACGGCACACGGGGTGCCACTGTTGCCGGGCACACAGGTGCTGCGAGACGTTGAGGATGCCATTGCCCAGGCTGCCGACATCGGCTATCCGGTGATGTTAAAGAGTTCCGCCGGTGGCGGTGGCATCGGCATGCAGCTTTGCCACGAGCCGCAGGAGCTGCGGGCGAGTTTTGAAAGCGTGGCAAGCCTGAGCCAAAGTAATTTCGCGAACGCGGATCTCTTTTTGGAAAAGTTTGTCGTTGCCGCCCGACATATCGAGGTACAGATTTTTGGTGATGGCCGGGGTGGCGTGATCGCGCTGGGCGAGCGAGACTGCTCGGCACAAAGGCGCAACCAGAAAGTGATTGAAGAGACACCGGCCCCCAATCTGGCCGACAGCACTCGTCAGGCGCTGGCCGAGGTGGCCTGTCGACTGGCCGCGGCGGTGCACTACCGCAGCGCCGGCACAGTTGAATTCATCGTCGATGCCGAAACCGAGGCGTTTTACTTTCTTGAAGTCAATACGCGCTTGCAGGTCGAACACGGCGTCACCGAGATGGTGTACGGCGTTGATATCGTACGCTGGATGACGCAGCTGGCGGCTGGTGATTCGCCACTGCCAGGCGCCGCGCTGCAGGCGCGTGGCCATGCGATACAGGCCCGCGTGTATGCCGAAGATCCCGCCAGACAGTTTCAGCCCAGCGCAGGACTGCTGTCAGCCGTGACGCTGCCGAAGGACGGCGAAGGACGACGCGTCGATCACTGGATTGAGGCGGGGCTCGAAGTCAGCCCTTTTTATGACCCGATGCTGGCCAAGGTGATCGCACATGCAGATGACCGGCAGCAGGCGCTGGGCAGACTTGACGACGAATTGAGCGAGTTCAGTATCTATGGCATCGAGACCAATATCGATTACCTGCGCACGCTGCTAAAAACCGATGCAATCGCCGCCGGCCAGTGCCTGACATCGACACTGGCCTCAACACCCTATACCCGCCATGCGATTGAAGTCCTTCGCGCCGGCACCATGACAACCATCCAGGACTACCCCGGACGCGGAGGCTACTGGCCGGTTGGCATACCGCCATCCGGGCCTTTTGACGATCTGAGTTTCAGACGCGCCAACCAACTGCTCGGCAATCAGCCTGATGCCGCAGGCCTTGAAATGACGCTCGATGGCGTCTCCCTGCGTTTTTTAACCAACACCACAATCGCGCTGACCGGTGCCAACATGAGCGGCGCACTTGATGGTGTACCGGTTGAATACGACCAACCCATCGCAGTGACCGCCGGGCAGACGCTGGTTATGGGTAAAGTGGATGGTGCCGGCATGCGCTGCTATATGGCGGTTCAGGGTGGACTGGACACCCCACCCTACCTTGGCAGCCGCGCTACTTTCACACTGGGCAAATTTGGCGGTCACGCGGGGCGCACGCTGCGTGCAGGCGATATGTTGCGGCTGTTCCCGACCGCGAGGGCAGCAGATCAGCACCAACTGTCGGCCTTCCCGCAAACGCCGGCAACGGTTGCAACTCCTCTTTCACAGCATTGGCAGCTGCATGTGATCGCAGGCCCGCAGGGCTCAGTTGAATTTTTCAGCGCGAACTACCTGCGCGATTTCTACGCGGCGACCTGGTCGGTGCACTTTAATTCGAGTCGCACCGGGATTCGTCTGACCGGTCCAAAGCCCGAGTGGGCCAGAAGCGATGGCGGTGAAGCGGGCATGCATCCATCCAATTTGCACGATAACGCCTATGCATTTGGCACAATCGATTTCACCGGTGACATGCCGGTGATCCTCGGCCCCGATGGTCCATCGCTTGGCGGATTCGTCTGCCCCGCCACGGTTGCCAGTGCCGATCGCTGGAAGCTCGGGCAGTTAAAGGCCGGCGACACACTGCAGTTTGTCGCGGTGACCAGAGACAGTGCTGTGGCGCAGCTCAACGCACAAGCCAAAGCGATTAGCGATCACACCTGTCTGCCAGTCCACTGGCAACTGGCGCACAGCACAGAGCCGTTTCACGATCAGATGTTTATCCGACGCAGTGACAGCGACACCACGACGGCGCACGCGACATTGCCGGTCAACATTCGCCGCGCCGGCGACAGCTGGCTGCTAATCGAGTTCGGCGACATGGTGCTCGATATCGAACTGCGCTTTATTGCACAACGTTTTATGCAGGCATTGGAGCATGAGAACATCGATGGTGTTGTTGAGTTAACGCCCGGAATTCGCTCGGTGCAGATTCACTATGATTGCCTGACGCTTGCTGAAGATGTGCTGATCGAACGGGTCAAATTGTGCTGCAATGCCCTGACACTCGACAACCCCGGCTCGGTTGTATCCCGCATCGTGCATCTGCCGCTATCGTGGGATGACGAGCAATGCCGGATCGCGATCGAAAAGTACGATCAGGTGGTCCGCAAGGACGCCCCCTGGTATCCGTCCAACCTGGAATTTATCCGACGAATTAACGGCCTCGATTCGATCGATGAAGTCAAAAAAATTGTCTTCGACGCGAGCTACCTGGTTCTGGGGCTCGGTGATGTTTACCTCGGTGCCCCTGTCGCGACACCGGTCGATCCACGCCACCGTCTGGTGACAACCAAATACAATCCTGCCAGAACCTGGACGGCTGAAAACTCGGTTGGCATCGGCGGATCCTATTTATGTATCTACGGCATGGAGGGACCGGGGGGCTATCAGTTTGTCGGCCGAACGCTGCAGATGTGGAATATCTATCATCAGACCAGCGCTTTTCAAAAACCCTGGTTGCTGCGCTTTTTTGATCAGATTAGATTCTATCCGGTCAGCGGAGAGGAACTTGCCGAGCTGCGCGACAGGTTCCCTCTCGGGCAACACGAAATTAAAATTGAGCATACTGAATTCGATCTCGCGCAATACAAGCAGTATCTGTCGGACAACACCGATTCCATCGACGCTTTCACCACACTCAGACAGGCTGCGTTTGATGCCGAGCTGCAACACTGGAAGGACACCGGTCAATTTCAATTTGAGGAAACAGCCACCGAGGCACCAACGGATAACAACGAATTGCCGGACGGCATTGTGGCAGTTGAAAGTCCGGCTGCCGGCAGCGTTTGGAAACTGCTGGTCGCCGAAGGCGATTGCGTCACACCCGATCGGCCTGTCATGATCCTTGAAAGCATGAAGATGGAGATAGAGATTCAGGCTGGACGTGCCGGTAAGATCAGCCAGATACTGTGCAGCGCCGGCACCACCGTGGAAGCCGGTTCCAGACTGCTGCTGTTGACTGAGGATATCGACCAGGCGTAGTAGGTACGATTGAGATACGCAGGCACGATTGTGTATCGAACATCAGGTTGCACAAGCGAATCTGGTGGGAGACCGACTCCGTCGAGCGAACATGCCGTGCGGGAAAACCAACCACGCTTGTTCCCCGCTCGGAGACCAGGTCCCACAGGGCTTTTCGTGGGAGACCGACTCCGTCGAGCGAACAAGCCGTGCGGGAAAACCAACCACGCTTGTTCCCCGGTCGGAGACCAGGTCCCACAGGGCTTTTCGTGGGAGACCGACTCCGTCGAGCGAACATGCCGTGCGGGAAAAAAAACCAACCACGCTTGTTCCCCGGTCGGAGAGCAGGTCCCACAGGGCTTTTGGTGGGAGACCGACTACGGCGAGCGAACATGCCGTGCGGGAAAAAACCAACCACACTTGTTCCCCGCTCGGAGAGCAGGTCCCACAGGGCTTTTCGTGGGAGACCGACTCCGTCGCGCGAACAAGTCATTTCGGAAACAGAGCCGCCCCACACTTGTTCCCCGCTCAGAGATCAGGTTTCACAGCGCAATTGATTGCAGCACAACTACAACTTACAAACACGCCGCACACTTTCCAGTCGTTGACGGACTTGCGCCTTTATCCAATCATATTAGTGCCATAGTAACCGGCAGCTCACAAGCTCACTGTGAGTCTTTCGCAAT
Organism: uncultured Granulosicoccaceae bacterium; assembly: GCA_964573105.1. Lineage (GTDB taxonomy): Bacteria > Pseudomonadota > Gammaproteobacteria > Granulosicoccales > Granulosicoccaceae > CAKZSB01. Next base: position 8,608 of record CAZNIS010000140.1, on the reverse strand, counting down.
CGCACCATCTCGCGTCGATTGACAATATCCGCTCTACACCGCATCGTGTGCTTATTTAGGATACCGGAAATCTCATGACTGAATCTACGAGTGGTGCAACAGCCGCCAAACTCCCGATACCTGAATCTCTGGCCTTCGATGAGCAGCGAATAGCGTCGCTGGCAAAAAAGCTCAAGGAAGACGGCGTTGACCAGGTGATGGCCGTGTTTGTCGATGTTTACGGTATTCCCAAAGCCAAGGCGACCCCGGTCGATGCTTTCGAAAAACTGTGTAGAGGGGCTGAACTCTACACGGTCGGCGCCTGCGAAGGGCTGGGGCTGGCGGGCCCGCACGAAGATGAATGCGCCACGGTACCGGACTTGGACAGCCTGATCATCTGCCCGTGGGACAAACGCCGGGCGTGGATGGCCTCGCGTCTGTACTACCACCAGGAACCCTATCCGGGAGATCCGCGAAACATCCTCATCAGTGTCTGTGAGCGCGCGCAGCAAATGGGCTTGTCGATGAAGCTCGGTATCGAGCCGGAATTCTATATGTACCGCAAGAACGACGAAACCGGCGAATTTGAACCGCTCACTCAGGGGCAATTCAACGGACCGAACGCCTGTTACGACGTCGAGATGACGGCCCAGTCAGAAGAATTCCTCTCGCCCATCAGCCGCTATCTGAACGAGCTCGACTGGGGGCTGTACTCGTTTGACCAGGAGTGCGGTAAAGGCCAACATGAATTCGACTTCGGCTATACCGATGTCGTACAGATGGCTGATCGATTTATCTTCCTGCGGCACATGCTAAAGCAGGTGGCAAGCTCGCTGAACGCCGTCGCGACTTTCATGCCCAAACCGTTCTCCAACGATTTTCGCTCCGGCGCACATTTTAATATGTCGCTGTGGGGCCTCGATGATGGCATCAACGTTTTTGAACCCGGCGTCGCCGGCGATACCGGAGCGATGGCAAAGCAATACGGCATACCCGCATCCGATATGGCCTATCATTTTGTTGGCGGATTGTTACAACACGCCGGCGCTATCTCGGCAGTCGCCTGCTCAACCTACAACAGCTACCAGGGCTTGATCGCACAGGGTGATCTGGCCGATTTCTCGTGGGCGCCGGTACTGCAAAGCTATGGCGACAACAATCGATCCAGCATGTTGCGCTTGCCGATGAATCGCGCCTGTGTCGAGAATCGAGCCGTCGACATGGCGGTCAATCCGTATCTGGCCGCGGCGATCCATCTGGCCGCAGGTCTTGAAGGAATCGAACAAAAAATCGACCCGGGCCAGCCGTTCAATACCGACCTCTATCAACTGGGTAGAAAAGAGCTTGGCGAAAGAGGCATCAAAACCCTGCCGCCTACCCTGCTGCACGCACTGGATCTATTCGAGGCGGATCCAATCAGCGAGACAGCTTTTGGTGCTTTCTACAAAGATGTCTATCTGACGCACAAGCGCGCAGAGTGGAACCGTTGTTTCTTCCAGGTCAGCCGCGAACAGCGAGAAACGTGGATGACATACCTGTAGTGGCCACGTGACGAACAGGACTAACCAGGTCATCGCCGATTGGCCGCAAGCACAGGAGTTGACCGGTTAGCTGATATAAGCGCGCCATCCCGCAGCCGCATCGATTTTCTCGCTCTGCTCTGTCGCGCTGGCCTCGACCAGAAAGCCATGCACGCTTGCACCGTCAAGTAATTCGACTGTCCCGATCGACAGTGGCGATCCAACCTGTGCGATAAAGTCACCAAAACGCGCGAGCGGTACAGCCCAGACTTCCAGCGGCACAGACGCACCGCCGCTGCTGACCCGCAGCATGCCCGGTTTGGGCACTGCGGCGTTGCTAAGCGCATACAACTCATAGACAGCTGCGGTGTGGGTTGCCTGCAGCAAACGCGCGCCCAGATCGGTGAGCTGGTGATTGAGCGGCAGGCCCGTCATGTGAGCCCCGCAGACCGCCAGTGATATCTCGGTCGGGTCACAGGCCGCTGCGGCAGGCTGCGCCTGTGAAACAACCAGTGGCGTGTCGGTCGCACCCAGTTTTCTCGGGATTGCGGCCTCTAGCGTTAGCGCAAGTGACGCGAGATCGGCATCTTTGCCGGCTTTGCCAATCAGCGTCATGCTGGCTGGCAAACCATCGTCTCGCAGGCCGGCAGGGATTGTCAGCGCACACAGATTAAGCAGGTTGACGAAGTTGGTGTACGTGCCAAGCATCGAGTTTGGCGCGACCGGGTCGGCAGTGATATCTGCTAATGACACTGGCGTCGGTATCGATGGCACGCAGAGAAAATCGACATCGGCCAGTATCGGTTCCACCTTGCGCGCCAGTTCCTTGAGTTTATAGATGCCTCTAAATGCATCGGCGGCAGTCAATTGTCGGCCGGCCTCGACGATCTGGCGGGTGACCGGAAAGACCGCATCCGAATTATCGTTTAACAGTGATTCGAGTACACAAAAACGCTCGGTCACCCAGGCGCCCTCGTAGAGCATACGCGCGACTTCATAAAACGGTTCAAAGTCGACCGGCACCACCGTGGCTCCGGCAGACTTCAGCTGCTCGACCGATTGTGCAAAGGCCGCCTGCTGAATGGTGTCGCCTTCGAATACGATGCTGCCGGCATCTGGAACCGCGACGGTGAAATCCGCGCTGACGGCAGTCATCGCCAAAGCGGGTGTCGGTACTGCCCAGGCATCCTCCTCGTCGTAACCTGCGATGACTTCATAGGCGTTGAATGCATCGGCAACGGTCAGCGCGAACACGGAGATGGTATCCAGCGACCGACACGCCGGTACGACTCCGCTTGCCGACACGGTGCCAAGAGTCGGCTTCAGGCCGACGATATTGTTCAAGGCCGCTGGCACCCGGCCAGAGCCCGCGGTATCGGTGCCGAGCGAAAACGCGACGATATTCTGCGCAACGGCCACAGCCGAGCCAGACGATGATCCACCGGGTACAAGGCTGGGATCGATAGCGTTTATGGGCGGCGGATGAAACGATCTGACGCCGACCAGTCCGGTGGCAAACTGATCGAGATTGGTTTTGCCAATCAGCAAGGCGCCTGCGCGTCGCAGCGCGGCGACGGCAAATGCGTCATTGGCCGCCACATAGGACCACGCCTCGCAGCCTGCCGTCGTGGCCAGATCTTTGGCGTCGATATTATCCTTGATGACATACGGGATACCCCACAGTGGTCGGCTGCCGTCGTCGAGCTCGGCGCGCGACAACTGCTCTGCCTCGGCACGGACCGCGTCCTTGTCCCGAAGCAATAAAAAAATTCCATCGTCATCTACTTGAGAGATTCGGCGATAGACTTCTTCCACCAGTGCGCTTGCATTCAGCCCGGCCCGATAGGCGCTGTGGATGTTGTCGAACGTCATAGCGAGCGTGGAAATGTTCATAGCTTCGGTAAGTTGATTAGCAGTGGATATTTTAATCGGTACCACACCGATAAGCACGGCTGCAACCGGCTTGCAATCGGCACAACAATTGACAGACGTATCTGACGGCAGCGGGTTTGTCGCGCACCGGCAATCGGGTCAATCGACTCACAGATCCATTTAACCGGAAGCGAGGATCGAACCCAGGCGATGGCAAATGACCACTCCGACGACAAAGCCAGCTTGCCGGTTGAAAGGAACTAGTCTGCACCGGGCATTTCCGGCATCGCCGATAACAGAGTTTTCGTGTACTCGTGCTGCGGCTGATCCATCACTTGCTCGGTATCGCCAGCTTCCACCACCTCGCCGTTTCGCATCACCATGACGCGATCACACAGCAGCCGTACGACGTACAAATCGTGACTGATGAAAAGATACGAAAGTCCGAGTTCGGCCTGCAGATCGGCCAGCAGGTTTAGCACAATGGCCTGTATCGATACATCCAGCGCAGCGGTGGGTTCATCGAGAATCAATATATCCGGTGATACGGCGATGGCGCGCGCAATGTTCACGCGCGCGCGCTGCCCGCCGGACAACTGGTGGGGAAAGCGTGTCAGCAAATGCTGCGGCAGGCCGACCTGTTCGGCCAGCGCCTGTACTTTTTCCCGTCGCTGCGAGCGCCTCAGTCGCAAAAGCCCCCTGAGCGGTTGTTCAATCGCCTGTTGCGCGGTATGGCGTGGGTCGATCGAATCGCCGGCATCCTGAAATACCATCTGTATGCGCCGGCGATGTGCATGGCGCATAAACTTCGATGACGGAATATCCGCTATATCTAACGGTGGTGCCTGACCATCGACACCGGCAAGCTCAATTGAACCGGCGGTCGGGTCGAGCAGTCTCGCAACCATCGCCGCGGTAGTTGATTTCCCGGAGCCAGACTCGCCCACCAGCCCGAGGCATTCACCCTGGTACAATTTAAAATTTAACGATTTCACTGCCTGTACGGTTCCCGCCGGTGCCTGGAACTCACGGCGCAACTCGCGCACCGTCAGTATCGCCTCACCGGGTGGCGCACGATTAATCGGCGCGCGCTGCAGACTGCCCGGCAACAACTCGCGCACCGTTTTATCTCTGCGCGGTGTGGCGGCAATCAGCTTGCGGGTATAGTCAGCAACCGGCTGGCGGAAAATTCGCTGCGGCGTACCCCCCTCTACCCGTTTACCGTTGCGCATCACCAGTACCTGATCGCAATAGCCGGATGCCAGCGCCAGATCGTGGGTGATCAGGATCGCGCTCATTTGCTTATCCCGAACCAGTGACATCATCAATTCCATGACGCTGTTCTGAGTGGTGATATCGAGCCCGGTGGTCGGCTCATCGGCGATTAACAGGCGCGGCTCGCAGGCCAGGGCCAGTGCAATGCCCACTCGCTGACACATGCCACCAGACAGCTCAAACGGATAGGCGCGCGCACGTTTCTTTGGATCGCGAATCTGCACTTGTTCAAGCAGGCTGATCGCGGCGGCCTTCGCACTGGAGCGTGTCTCGCGCCGATGCGCCACCAGCACATCCTCAATCTGCCGGCCCACTGTCCGAACAGGATTGAGTGCGGCACGCGGATTTTGAAATATCATCGCAATTTCGCGACCGCGAATATCCCTAAGCTCACGTGTGTTAAGCGCACGCAAGTCGATACCATTGGCGCTAATGGATCCACCGGTGATGGCCCCATTGGCCTCAAGCAATTGCAAAACCGCATAAGCGGAAACTGACTTGCCAGAGCCGGATTCGCCCACCACCCCCAGCGTCTGGCCGCGCGCTACCTTAAGATTTAAATCGTGCACAGCTCGCACCGATCCCCGCCGCGTTCTAAATTCCACGTTCAGCGACTGCAACTCAAGTGCGGGGACGGATTCTGATATTCCGGGTCGCATCATCTGCAGTAGACAACCTTGCGTATCATGGCGATCATCAATGCCGCTGCCGCGGGTCTACCAGATCCCGCAGGCCGTCGCCCATCAGGTTGAAGGTGAACACCGCCAGCATCAAAGAAAGGCCAGGAAATACCGCCAGCCACCACTCGCCAGAGACAATAAAATTAGCCCCCTCCGCCACCATGATTCCCCATTCAGGCGTGGGTGGCCTGACACCTAGACCGATAAAACTCAATCCGGCTGCATTTAATATCGCCCAGCCGAGGTTCAGTGACATCTGCACCATCATTGGCGGCAGCGTATTGGGTAACAGCGTAAACAACAGCACACGGGTATGACTCATCCCCGACAGGTAAGCCGCCTGAGTGAACGCGGCATTGCGACGAATTCTGACCTCTGATCGAACCAGTCGGGCATAGAAGGGAATGTTGATGATCGCCGTTGCATAGACAATATTTTCAACGGTGTTACCCAGCGCCGCGACGATACCCATCGCCAGCACAAACAGCGGAAACGCCATGATGGTGTCGAGCACCCGGCTGCAACAGGCATCTACCCAGCCGCCGGCGTAGCCGGCCAGCGCACCGATCAAACTGCCAGTCACCAGTGACAACAATACCGCCAGCACAGAGATCGACAGATCCAGCCGGGTTGCCACCACTACTCGGCTGAACACGTCGCGCCCGAGATTATCGGTGCCGAACCAGTGCGCCGATGATGGTGGCTGCAAGGCGTTAGCCGTGTTCGAGGCCAGTGGGTCGTAGGGCACGAACGTCGGGCCGATCGCGGCAATCGCAATCAGTATCGCAAACATAAAAAATGCGATCAGCGACAGCGGGTTGGCCAGCGCTATTTGCCAGTATTGACGCAGGCGCGAGGTCTGCGACAACGGTTGTGAGGGTGCGGCTGCAGCGTCAGTCAGTGTCTGTTGACGACCGTCCAGGCGGATCATGATCCCTGCTCGCCATATTGCATGCGCGGATCAATTATCGCCGCGATGATATCGACCAGCAGATTCAGCGCAACAAACAGCAGCGCCATAGTCAATACGAACCCCTGCACCGCCGCGTAGTCCGACACCACCAGTGCCTCCACCGCGTAGGAGCCAATACCCGGCCAGGCGAACACTTTTTCTACCAGCACATTCGCGCCGAGGGTAAACGAGAACACCATTCCCAGGGTTGTCACCACTGGCAGCATGGCGTTGCGAAACGCGTAGGTAAAAATCACCGTGTGATCGCTGTGCCCCAGCGCGCGGGCGGTGCGCACATAGTCGGCCGACAAAGCGGCGAGCATCGACGCGCGCGTCATTCGCGCGATCGGCGCAAGGGTAAAAAGAGCCAGTGTGATCGCTGGCAACAACAGTTGTTTAAACGCTGCGAGAAAGGTCTCACCGTCTCCCGCGATCAGACTGTCAATCAGGTAGAACCCGGTGACCGCATCGGGTTCGATATAGATAAAATCCAGTCGTCCCAGCGGGGATGGCGCCCAGCCCAACAGGTAATAGAAGATATAGATCAACACAATGCCGGTAAAGAAGGTGGGCAGCGACACACCGGCGGTGACCAGCAGGCGACACAAGTGATCGCGCCAGGAGCCAGGACGCGTGGCGGCAGATATGCCCAGCGGCACTGCGATCAGACAGGACAACAACAGTGCGAACAGCGTGAGTTCGAGCGAGGCCGGCAGACGGCGGGCAAGATCGGATATTACCGGCTGCCCGGTCGCCAGTGACTGCCCCAGATCACCGCGCAGCAGGTCCTGTACGTACAACAGGAACTGCACCGGCAATGGTTTGTCCAGACCCAGCTTGGCCGTGATCTGTGCGATCGATTCTTCGCTGGCGGCGGGGCCGGCAAAATAGACCGCCGGATCGCCAGGCAGCGCGCGGGTCAGTAAAAAACTGACGAGCACCACGCCAATGACGACTGGCACCGTCTGGATCAGTCTGCGCCACAGCATCACTGGCGACCGCGTCGTTCACGACAGGCGCTGGCGGCTGTTACCGTCCGCCAGCAGCGGTAAGAGGAAGGCACGGCAGGGCAACCGCGATCAGGTCATTTTCAGGCCGCGAATATCCAGTTGCCGGTGAAACCAGAACTCGTAGCCGGATGAGCCATTGCCGGCAACATTCAGCGCCGGTTGCCACAGCGGTATCCGCGGCAGATCCTCAAATGCAATCTCAAACAACCGCATCATCTTGCCGGCGTATTCCGGGTCTTCTGTGGACATGTGCAGCGTCTCGTCGACCAGTTGTTCAACTTCATCGTTGCGATAGTTGGATGAATTGAACAGATGCCCTTCCTTGTAGGCCCAGAAAAAGTAATAACAGGGGTAATTCAGCCAGCCGCCAAAGTTCTCCAGATGCAGTGCCAGACGCTTGTCGACCAGTGCCGCAGTGCGCCAGTTGGCACCGGGGATTTTTTCAATTTCAGACGTGATGCCAAGCTTGGCCAGATTTTCCTGAATCAACAGTGCGGTGGGTTCCATCCAGTCCGCCGAGCCCAGGCTGATCGAGAACGGCACACTGAATCCCTTTGGAAATGCAGACGCTGACAACATCTCCAGCGCCATGTCCATATCGGTGGAAAACGGCGAAGGTTGTGGCCAGGCAGCCGAGTCTGGCTTGGCTGCCCCGCCCCACATCGGCGCGCCTTTGCCGTAGGCGGCGGTCTGAAAAATGTCCTCGTATGGAATCGACCAGGCAATCGCCTTGCGCACCGCCGGGTCCTGAAACGGCTCGAATTTGGTGTTGAGCCCGACACAGTGAATACAATTGTCTATTGGCGTGGACCAGATATCGACATCGGCCACTTCCTCGCCCAGCTCTTTGGCATCCTTGTTCGGGATATTGAATGACAGATTGACATCGCCACGCTCAATCAGCGCGCGCCGCGTCGCCGGACTCGGTACCTCGCGAATCACCACGCGCTTGACTGCTGGCGCCGGGCCACCCACCCAGGCATCGTGGCGCTCATACACCAATTGCTCACCGGGCGCCCATTTAATGACTTTGAACGCACCCGAGCCAATCGTATTCTTGTGCAGATACTCCATCGCCCACGGATCGTCTTCAGTCGCGTTCGCAAGCGCAACCTTTGAATTGATAATAAACGGCACAGGCACGGCCAGATCCGGCAGCGACAACTTGGATGGTCGGTCGAGTTTTATCTCAAACGTCTTGTCATCTACCGCAATAAACTGCTCGGGTCGAATAAGGCCACCCGCCTTCATTTGTACGGTAGGAAAACCGCCCACCGACACCGCGCGATCAAACGACCACTTGACGTCAGCCGCTGTCAC
>CAZNIS010000139.1:0-13683 GCA_964573105.1 uncultured Granulosicoccaceae bacterium | reverse complement strand
GACGCTGCCCACCCGACAGTGCCGCCGGACGCCGATGGACAAAGTCCTGCAACTCCACCATATCGACGGCTCGCTGCACACGTTCTTCGTGGGTGGCCGAATCGACCTTGCGAATTTTCAGTGGAAAGCGAATGTTCTCCCAGACGCTCATGTTCGGGTACAAGCCATAGGATTGAAACACCATCGCGACATCGCGATCCTTGGGCTCGAGTTTGTTGACCAAACGATCGCCGATAAAGATCTCTCCCTCGGTTACGTCTTCAAGACCGGCGACCATACGCATGGTGGTGGTCTTGCCGCAGCCCGATGGCCCGAGCAACACCAGAAATTCGCGATCGGCGATATCGAGGCTAAAATCGTTAACCCCGACAAACGAGCCCCAGCGCTTGCTGACACGGTTGAGTCTGATACCGGCCATATCCTATCCTTTCACCACGCCTGCGGTCGGCCGCTGACAATCTGGCGCTAAAAAAACAGCACCAGCAAAAATAACGGCGCGGTGGCTTACACCGCCACCGCAAACATCACTTTGCCCTCGACCTGCATGGCACCGAGAAAACTGCCGATTTTCGGCACCATCGTTGGATTCTCCCGATTCAACAGTATTGAGGTCACGGCAAAATCGTTATACGCCAGTAGACAACCGAACAGCCCGTTGGCAATAACCCCGGGCCATGCCATCAACGCGGCAACCTGTTGATTTAAATCCGCACGACAACCCGGGAAGGTTGATCGTGCGGTGACCGACGGGACACTGCCATAATCTGCATGCGCATGCAAGATCCACCAGACGCCAGGGGATACCTGTCAGCGACTGCCTCAGGCAACCTTCTTTTTGCAAGCGCGGTTATACAGTTCCATGATCGCACAGCCGTCGTCGTAGGCAGGTTGCTTGCGCACGCCCCAACGCAGTTTGCGGATCAGGCGCTTTTCAATACCTGTCTGCTGTGCGACCTCTTCTTCTCCCAGACCCATATCTGCGAGTTCATCGAGTACCCGTGTGAAGTCCGTCTTGTGCCTGTTCACTGAGATATACCCTGTTGCGATCGGTAGCGTCATCGCAAGATCGAGACACAAATAACTCCGGTGATCGTGCGGCAGCCCGCAAAAAGGCAAGCGCGTCTGTGGCGCTAATCGTGATCGAATCGACAGTCCGACAGCTCCTTGCCAGCTGAATCACAGCAACGCGCCAACTGCACAGGTGGACGCTGCACAAACAAACACACTTTTTAACTTCTGAGCCTTGCACTCGAACGACACGTTGCCCTGAAAAAACGAGAACTCTGGCACGGAACCAATCGGCAGCGCGAAGGTCCAAAGTGTTGTGGTTGAAGACATCTTTCCGCAGCAACGACGGGCAATTCAACATGACCCAACACGACATCACCTTTCACTCATCTATATCACGCAGAACCGTACTTAAGCTCTGTGGCGCCATGACCGTCTCGGGCCTGGTGGCCAATCGCGCCCTGGCCGACGGACACAACAAGGTACCGCTCGACGACCCGCAGGCGTTGCGGCTCGGGTATGTCGAAGATGCCACTACTTCCAGCCACGAAAAGTACGCAGAAGGCAAAACCTGCGCGAACTGTCTACTGTACGCCGGCAAGGAAGGCAAGGCGCATGGTCCCTGCCCGATATTCGCCAACCGCGAAGTAGCGGCAGCCGGCTGGTGCAGCGCACACACCCCCAAGCCCTAGACCTCGACCCGCTGTAGTTGCCGATCCAGGAATGGATCGGCGCTTTTTTATACCTGCCAATCACTGAGCGGCCCGGCATTGCCCCGCTGACCAATTCACCGTTACCGGGGCAGCCGGTAAGTCGCCGACCGCACGAGCTTACGAGCCAGTCAGAACATCGAGACCGCTGAATGAGGTGACGGAATCGGGCCGCGCTTCTGCTATCGTAGCAGCGATATGACAGAAGATGACTTTCCCGACGAGATCATTCGCGATACGCCTGATCCCACCGACTACGCGTTCGATCTGTACCGCACCCTGCAGAGCATGGTCTCGGTGCGAACCCGAATCCCCGAAGATGCAATGACCGCCCCGGTGCTCGGCACCGAGCGCGAGGGTCATGGCGTGGTGATCAACGATCAGGGGCTGATACTCACCATCGGCTACGTCGTCACCGAGGCTGAATCCGTCTGGCTGGTGGATCACGCCGGCACCACGCTGCCCGGCCATGTGGTGGCCTACGATCAGGAGAGCGGTTTTGGCCTGGTCCAGGCGCTCGGCAAAATGCCGTTGCCGCCAATACCGATCGGGCGTTCGGCAAGCATTGCAGTGGGACAGCCCATGCTGCTGGCAGGCAGTGGTGGAATTGCGGACACGTTGAAAGTCCACGTCGCCGGTGTCAACGAGTTTGCCGGCTACTGGGAATACCTGATCGATTCAGCCATATTCACCGCACCGGCCCACCCATCCTGGGGAGGCGCTGCACTGATCGGTGAAGATGGTCATCTATACGGCATTGGCTCGCTGATCCTGCAAACCGTCAACGGCGACAACGATGCCCAGTCGGCCAACATGATTGTGCCGATCGATTTGCTGGAGCCGATACTCGACGACCTGCTGATGTACGGCAAAAGAAACCAGCCGGCGCGACCGTGGCTGGGCTGGTTCGTCCACGATACTCGCGACGGTCCGGTGGTCGCCGGGGTCGCCGACGACAGTCCAGCCGATACCGCTGGCCTGCTGAGCGGCGACCTGATCATTGAAATCAACAACCGGCCAGTCGATGACCTGCCCGCGCTGTATCGCAGCGTCTGGGGCACGGGGCCGGCCGGTGTCGACATCGAAGTGCTGTTTGAACGCGATGGACAGCAACTGGCGACAACCGTGCCGAGCGTCGATCGCAACGCCAGACTCAAGAGTGCCAGCCTGCACTAAAGCAGGCTTTGGCTTTAACGCACATGAGGTCCAGCACCATGCAAAATGCAACCGGCGGTTGTCTCTGCGGACAGCTGCGCTACGAGGTAAACACCGCTACCAGTGACATCATCATTTGTCATTGCACGTCTTGCCAGAAAGCCAGCGGCGCCGGTGCCAGCGCCAATATCGCCATGCTGGCCGAACATCTCGTGTTCACTCGCGGTACGCCAAAGATCTACGTCGATACGGCCGACAGCGGGACCTTACTCAACCGCGCGTTTTGCGCTGATTGTGGATCGCCGATCTACTCTATGCGTCAAAACATGATGGATCGGCTGGTGCTGAAAGTCGGCTCGCTGGACGACTCCAGCCACGCGAGGGTGGTGATGCATATCTGGACCAAAAGCCGACGACCGTGGTCGCTCATCGATGAAGAGATTGCGTCGCACGAGGGCAATCGTCCAGCCTGAGCCCGCAACACTTTTTGTGTTGTCGGTACTGAAAACGCGCATCGCGCCACTGGCAACCGCACGGTCAGCCAGCTGAAGATCCACCAGCCACAGCACCGCGCAGGCAACGGCACTGGGCCCGGCACCACGTGGTTGACGCCATCATTGCTCAGCATGGCATCGCCACAAAAATCTTTAAGAGTTCACCATTTTTGTCGTTGTAGAGGCTGAACGGAATGGAATTCCGCCTCGCTCGCACGCGAGCACCCCACCCTTTGCATAATGCTGAATGGACTGTCTGTTATGCCTGGATTTGACAAAATCCCCCTGAAACTCAAGCTGTTGTGTCTGGTCATTGTACCTTTGCTCGGTCTGGTGTGGTTTTCCGGCAGCAATGCCCTGAAAGTCAACAAGCAACGTCATGCCAACAAACAGGTACTGGAGCTGGTCGATTTATCGATCAAGGCCAGTTTGCTGACACACGAACTACAGAAGGAACGCGGCATGACAGCCGGGTTTCTCAGCAGCAAGGGCGCGCGCTTTGGATCTGCGCTCACCGAGCAGCGGACAATCACCGATCGCAACAAGGATGCGTTCGTTGACCATGTTGCCGACCACCTGACTATCTACGAGCAATTCGGTTTCACTGAAGCGGTAAACGCAATTCAGCGCAAGCTTGAGACTCTGGCGCAGATTCGAGCTGACGTCACCGCGCAAAAGATCTCGTTGAAGGGCGGCATATCTTTTTATACCGGCTTAAACGGCGATCTGCTGAACCTGACTGCGGAGCTGCCAAAGCTCAGCACCAATGCTGAAGTCACGGCCGCCGGCGCCAGTTATTTCGCGTTTCTGCAAAGTAAAGAGCGTTCCGGTATCGAACGCGCCGTGCTGGCAGCGACATTCGCGGCCGACAGGTTCGCACCGGGTATGTCCAACCGATTTGTCGAGTTGGTGGCCGAGCAAGACAGCTACGCCAGTGTTTTTCTGTCCATGGCCTCGGCACAACATGTTGCCAACTACAACGCGCAAATGGGCAGCAGTGTGGTCGCGCAAACCAATCGCATGCGCCAGGTAGCAATGGACAACGCACTGCAGGGTGGTTTCGGTATCGACTCGGGCGATTGGTTTAAGGCACAGACGGCCAAAATCAATCTGCTTCGCGATGTCGAGCTGTCGCTGTCAGAAGATTTGCGCGAGCTGGCAGAGCAACACGTCGCGACCGCCAGTGCGCAGTTCTACGCCAGCGTGCTGGTTGCCGGCCTGATCCTGATCTTCACTGCGGCACTTGGACAATTCATCGTCAAAAGAATTCTGCGCCAGCTGGGCACCGACCCTGCCAATCTGCAGACCGCTGTCAGTGCAATTGCATCCAACAATCTCAATATCGATCTGGGTTGTCGGGAAAAATCCTACGGCATACTGGCAGACATGCAACTGATGCAAGCCAACCTGCTTGAGCGCACCATGAACGATCAAAAGCAGATTGAGGAGAATGGTCGAATCCGCCAGGCACTAAACATGGTCGATGGCAACGTCATGATCGTCGATGAATCGCTGACTATCATCTATTACAACCGCGCGATGAGTCATCTGCTCAACAGCATTTCATCACAGATGCGCAGCGTCTGCCCCGATATCAGTCCAGACAATCTATTCGGCGTATCACTGGACCAGCTTCTGGTTAACCAGAACGAGCAGAGAGAGATTATCGCAAACACCAGCGAATCGTCTTCTACCACGCTTCAATACGGCAACTATACGTTGACGGTGGTTTGCAACGCGGTGTTCGACAAAGACGGAAAACGCCTTGGCACCGCCATCGAATGGACCGACCGCACCCAGGAACTCGCGGTTCAAAAAGAGGTACAGCAGGCAGTCAAGCAGGCCTCAGCCGGCGACATGAGCAAACGCATTCGACTGGACAACAAGGACGGTTTTTATCAATTGCTGTCATCCAGTGTCAACGAGTTGATGGAGGTATCCGACAAAGTCATCAACGACACCATTCGCGTTGTCGGTGCAGTGTCCAGGGGTAATCTGAACGAGAGAATTGTCGAGGACTATCAGGGCTCGTTTAATCAACTAAAACAGGATACCAATGCCACTGTCGACAAACTGATCGAAGTGGTGAAAGACATTCAGAATGCCTCCGATGCGGTGAAATCCGATTCACTGGTCATCTCTGACGGCAACAGTGTCATCAGCGAGCGAAGCCAGGAGCAGGCAGCCAACCTCGAGCAAACCGCATCGCGGATGGATGAGATGACCAGCAGTGTCTCGCAGAATGCCGAAAACGCCAAAGCGGCGAGCAATCTCGCAGAGTCCTTGCGCGAGGGTGCGATGCGTGGTGGCACAGTAATCGAGAGCACCATCGAGGCGATGCAGCAAATCAGTGAATCCACCGGTCGCATCGGCGATATTATCGGCGTCATCGATGACATCGCGTTTCAAACCAACCTGCTGGCGCTCAACGCTTCGGTGGAGGCAGCGCGAGCCGGTGAACAGGGACGCGGATTTGCCGTCGTCGCATCGGAGGTGAGAAACCTTGCAGGTCGCAGTGCAGCCGCGGCCAAAGAGATCAAAAACCTGATCCAGGATGGCGAGGCAAAGGTGTCGCAGGGATCCACGCTCGTCAACAATTCGGGCAATACGCTCAGCGAAATTGTTACCGGTGTGGAGAAAGTCACCGATCTGGTGCGTGAAATCTCGGCTGCCTGTCAAGAGCAGTCTGTCGGCATTCAGGAGGCCGGCAGCGCCATCAGCGAGCTGGATATCAACACGCGACAAAACTCTGAAATGGTCGAACAAACGGCGGGCGCCAGTGATTCGCTGCGCCAACAGGCAATTCGCCTCAGTGGCCTGATGCAATTCTTCGACACCGGCGGGCAATCCTCCGGGCTGAAGCTCGCGGCCTAACGCCTGGTAAAAAAAATAGCCCGCGAATCGTTCGGTTCGAGGGTTAACCGGTTGGCAGCTCTACTAGCCCATTACTGACCATTGCTGACCGGTAGCGCTGGGTCCGCCGTCCACTCCAGCATCGATCCATCGTAGAGTTTTGCGTTTTTGTTGCCCGGTAACTCATGCGACACAAACCAGCCCATCGATGCCCAGTGACCGGTATTGCAAAAGATAATCTGTTCTTCTTTCGATTGCACACCCACATCAGCCAGCAGCGTCGATAAAGCAGATCGGGATTTAAATAAACTGGTTCCAGCGCTTGTGTAACCTCGTTCCGGCACATTGACCGAACCGTCAATCGTGCCAGCGCGTCTAGCTTGACGATGGCGTTTGCCACCACTGAAGTACCGATAGGGACGATTGTCGACAAGGTCGGCACCACGCTCAGCGGCGGCCAGCACATCGGACCTGCTCGCCAGCATGTGCGCCTGCAGATTTGCATGGTAGACGGTTGCCGGCAGCCAGTTGTCTCCCTCCTCCAACGGGTAGCTTGCTGCATCTGCCTGCCGCGCTGCGAGCCAGGCATTCATACCACCATCGAGCAACGATACCGACTCGTGACCGAGCACTTTTAAAGTCCAGTAAATTCGCGTACCCGATGCGGTATCGCGCGCTCTGCCGCCCGCAGTGATAATGACCACATGGCTGCGATTGTCGACACCCAATTCGCCCAGCATGGTCTCAAGTTTTTCTATCGCTGGCAGCTGGCCGTTGATACCGCCGCGTCGGTTGTTCTCCAACCGCCTTTTTCATAGGAACTGTAAATTGCACCGGGAATGTGGCCGCGCAGATAGTCGACACGCGACTGCCGCGAATAGGGGCCACGGACATCGAGTATGACAAGCTCGGGTTGTCCAATGCGCGCCGCAAGCCACGCGGCATCAACCAGTGGTTGTGCATTAACCTGCGGTACAAAACACAGGCTGCACCACACGGCGAGGGCGAGTTTCAGGTCACGGGGAAGCAAAGGCGCTTATCCTGATCCGGCGATGAAACCGTATGACCAGGCGACCGGCGATTAGTGCGACAAGGCGCCGATGAGCTGTTCGATCTGCTGCCGTCTGGCAACGATGGTGGTAATCGCCTGCTCTGCTCGCTGCGGTCCAGTCTCATCAGGTTTCAGCTGATCATACGCGGTGACGATATCGACCTCGCTGGCGATACCGACCGTGTCGCGAAACGAAACGCCACCCTGGGTTGTCAGTGTACGGGCCAGATCGCGCAGATCAAGGTGGACTCGGTGCAGGGCACGGGCGCGTTCGGCACCGATCCACATCACGGCAGTAAATCGATCATCGCTGTGCGTGGGGTTGTCGAGATAGTCCTGCCACAGTTGCTCGGCGGTGGTCATTTGAGTGGTAATCGACTGCAGCGTTGCAGCACATTGCTGGCGCTGTTCTACGCCCAGAGACTGCGCACACTGAGACAGTTGCTGCAGCGGGTCGGACGAGGTCTGCAAGACAGGTGTAATCTCTACCGGCTCGATGCTACTCATGGCTGTTCAATCCGCCTCATTGCTCGATCCATTTTTCGTAGCCATCCAGCACACCATTCTCACCATCTTCATAGCCTGCGGTATAGGCATCGGTAACGCGCTGCTCCTCAAGCTGCGGATTGCCGAGCGCGCCACTGGCCCAGCCATGGCTGTAAGCCTTGCTGACACCACTGTCGTGCATTTTCTTTAGCGTGCTGTGATAGACAGATTTTTCCATGCGACGAAAGTCTAGCCGAATCGGCTCGTCTCACATATATCACTATTTGGATAGCCCGGCCGGACCGTCTGCCTCAGCTCGAGTGACCGAACAGCCGGTGCAGCGACTTTGCCACCTGATCCGACAGATCCAGCGCGTCGATGTCGATGATCTGATCGATAACCCAGCGATTGGTCTGATCCTCGCCCATCACCTCGAGCACTGCGTGGCCGAGATAACGCAACACGTCGTAGCGCGGGTTCTCGCCATCGTAGCTAAACGATGCATAGTCCGAGAAGCGCTGGTTTAGCAATTTGATGAACGGAGGTCGATAGTCACCGGGGCCGGCGATATCGATGAGATTGTCCTGCATCTGCCCGGCTACGCGTTCGCTGATAGCCTGGATGAACACAGCCCGCGCCTGCTGATCCAGAAATCCGGCAGCCAGACGGTCGGCGTGCTGGATCTGAAACGCGAGCAACTCACTGATCACGCCGACTCGCTGGTAGTCGTCGTCGTAGCGAAATTCCTCGGCGTGCAGATTGATCGCGGCGTTAAGCCCCTGCCGCCAAATGATAAAGGCCAGCGCACTGGCGTGATCAGTCAGGCTCTTCTCTGACAGTACATCGCGATCGACCGCATCCGGCGTTGAGTTGTGCCAGCGATCCTTGATGCGCCGCAATGCCACCTAAAAACTCATCAATCGTAGCGCTTGTGGTAGCGGCGTCGTACGCCAGCACGTTGCACGATGACACCACTGATGCTGCCAAGCTCGGTGGCAGAAGAGGGATAGTCGGGGTTGAGCGGCCGCAATACCCAGCCCGAATCGCTATCGCCACACAACTGGCGAAACACATAGCCGTCGGTCTCTGCACGATCGAGCGCGTCAGTGGCCGTCTCGCGGGCCAGCACATAGCTGCCATCCCGGGCGTGCCCCGTTGGATCGATCACAATGATGCAGCCCCGTTTGAATTCCGGCTCCATGCTGTCATCGAGTACGCGCAACGCAAACGGCTCGGCCTCTATACACGTGGACGGCTCGGCTGTGGCAGCCGCGCCGGGTTTGAAATGCAGTGTGCTGGTCTGCACGCGTTAGTCAGCCCGCCACGGCATCAACAGTTCGGCTGTCCCTTTGCCCAGCGCACGAAAGAAGCCAAGGTCGTCCATCATGTGGTATTGCACCTTCAGCGTCAGTGCACAACCAGCGACGATACTGATCATCGCAATAAACGATCCCACCGCAAGCGTTGAGACCCCGGATACGCCTTGACCGATCGTGCACCCCAGGGCCAGCACGCCGCCAAAGCCCATCAGTACGGCGCCGATCAGATGATTGCACATATCGCTGCGATCGCTGAAGGTCTCCAGCCTGAAGCTGCGCGATACCAGCGCGTAGAGAAACGAGCCGACGATCATGCCGAGCACGACGGCAATGCCGAAATTGATCGCAGCCCCGGTAAACGTCATTGCGTAGTTGATGGTGTTGCCAGTCGGCGCGATGAAGGTCAGGCTCTCTACCGGCACCGGATCAAAATCATCCAGCCCGTAGATTCCGGTAATCGCCCACGCACCGACCACGCACAGCCCGGTGACAATGCCGCCAAGCAGATTGTCTACACTGTTGCGCAATGCCGGCTGACGTAGCGCCCAACCGATCAACAACAGGGCGACGACAATCGCGACCACCCAGCGCATCGCGCCATTCGGGTCGAGACCGGTCAGGTTACCCAGCATCGCTGCCAGCCCCTGCTCTTCGAGACCGCTTTCGGTCAGGTCAATGGCAGCCGGTTCGATGTAGTTAACCCGAACCAGACCAAGTATCCCGCGCAGGGTGGCATAGGCGGTGATGCCCAGCAAAAGCACCACGACCAGCGACTTCAGATTGCCACTGCCAAGGCGCACCAGTGAGCGCTGGCCGCAACCACCACCCAGCGTCATGCCGATGCCGAACAACACGCCACCGACGATGTACCCGAGCCAGCCAAAACTCGTGGTCCGATAGATGGTGGACTGCAGATCCACCAATCCGAGCAGCTCGAGAATCTGCGCACCTGCCACGGCAATACCCATCGCCAGCACCCACGCGGCAAAGCGCCCGTTCAGCCCCATATTCACCCAATCGCTGACCGCACCCATGGTGCAGAAGTTGGTGCGGTTCATCACCGCTCCCAGCACCATGGCGAGTAAAAAGCCGGCCCCGGCTACATAGTGAATGTTGGTTAATTCCATACACGGCCTCCCGGACCAGTGAACGCGGCAAACGCCAGTTGAACGGCGGGGTTATGCAGGCCGACCGCCAGCAACGGCGACACAGCCCTTAACTGCCAGCTGTGACTCAGCCCTTTTGCAGTCGATAGATAAAACTGTCGCCCTCTGTGCTGGCCTCAAGCAGAGTGTTGCCCGTCTGCTTGGCAAACGCCTCCATGTCCTTCACGGTGCCGGGATCGGTTGCGACCACTTTGAGAATCTCACCGCTTTGCAGGTCCTTCAGGGCCTTCTTGGTACGCAGGATCGGCATCGGGCAGTTCAGCCCACTGGTGTCGAGTTCTTGGGTAAATTCAGTCATCGTCAGTCTCTAGTCGTGTTCGCCCATCGGCCGCGGCTCGCGCTTTTCGCGCAGTAGCCTTTCGGCTTGCTCTCGATCCGCCGCGAACATCATCCGGTAGCGCGTGCCGGCCACCACATTGGGTGCCTTGCGGTGCGCGCGCACCTGCTCGCGCGCCTGGCGGTAGTCGGGAGTCGACGAAAGCCAGGTCAGCTGCTCAAACGGATTGATCTCGAAAATGTGGTAATGCATGATACTGAAGATTAACCGCCGGAATGTCAGCGTGCCATATATCTATGGTGCTATGCCGGCACCTGCGGCAGCCTCGGATCATCCCATACAACCGTGCAACATTACCCGGCCTTTCTGCAGCTGCGCGATCGCAAATGTCTGATCGTGGGCGACGACCACACCACCAGCCGCCAGGCAATGACGCTTGCCAGTTGCGGCGCCCGTATTCACTGGATCAAGCAGCCCGGCGCGCATATCGAACCAACGCATGACAATGTGAGCGTCGAATTGCGTCGCTGGCACGAGGACGATCTCGGAGATTGCTGGCTGGTGATCGCCAACACCGATGATGACGACCTCAATCGTCGCATTGGACTGGCCTGCGAGGCGCGCCGCCTGTTGTGCCATATTCGCGCCCAGCCCGCGCTCAGCACTTTTGCGATCCCGGCCATTGTCGATCGCTCGCCGCTGATGGTGGCGATCAGTTCGGGAGGTGTCTCACCCATATTATCGCGTGTGCTGAAGAGCAAAATCGAAACGCTGGTTCCGGCCGCCTACGCCAGACTTGCCGAGGCGGTCGGCCGGCATCGTCAACGACTCATAGAAAAGATGCCCGCAGTCAGCGAGCGTTCGCAATTCTGGCACTCGCTGCTCAACGGCCCCATAGGCGAGCTCGCCTTCAACGCCGGCGCAAAATCCCTCGACGACACCATCGCCCGCGCCGTCGATGCAATCGACAGCGACACAAGCCGGCCAACCGGCCACGTATCTTTGGTCGGCGCCGGTCCCGGCGATCCGGATCTGCTGACGTTTCGCGCCCTGCGGCTGGTGCAGTCTGCAGATGTCATCGTCTACGACCGACTGGTGAGTTCGGCGATACTGGACTTGTGTCGCAGCGATGCGCAGATGATCTACGCCGGCAAGGCACGGGCAAAACATGCCATCGAACAGGGCTCGATCAATCAATTGCTGGTAGATCTGGCGCGCGATGGCAACAATGTCGTGAGACTAAAGGGCGGCGACCCCTTTATTTTTGGCCGTGGTGGCGAGGAGATCGAAACGCTGGCCGCCAACGGCATCGGCTTTCAGGTTGTGCCCGGTATCACCGCGGCGGCAGGTTGCGCCGCATTTGGCGGGATTCCGCTGACCCACCGCGATCACGCCCAGTCATGCGTTTTTGTCACCGGGCATCTGCGCAACGGGCAGGTCAACATGAATTGGCAGGATTTGCAGGATCCCAGCCAGACTATCGTCGTGTACATGGGGCTGGTAGGCCTGGGTACCATTTGCCAAAGTCTGATCGACAATGGCCGCGACCGCGCGACGCCGGCCGCCCTGATCGAACAGGGCACAACACCATCACAACGCGTACTTTGCGGAACGCTGGAGAGCCTGCCACAGATCGTGCAAAAGGCCGACGTCAATCCCCCCACGCTGCTGATTATCGGCAGTGTCGTCACCCTGCGTGACAAGCTGACCTGGTTTCATCCAGCGCAGGTGTAACGAAACAAGACGCAGTAGCGCCCTATTTCAGATCGCATCGCGCCGATTGTGATAGCGCAGTTCACAGGCATTTCACAGGCTCATCGCGCTTGCCATTACAACGAACGACAGCCAAAGCAATTGCCCCGTTCACTTGATCCTATCCACTACAATAGAAGCCTCGCTCCACAGGCTTCCATCACATGGACTGGCACTGCCGGCAAAACGAATTGCCGAAATCGATCGTACTCCCAAACTATCGTTCACTGGCTTTAATCTCATTGGCGCTACTGCTCACTGCCGCAACTGATGCCAGGGCCAGCGACGCTCGCGAGGAATGCGCACACCGGGTGGAGGTCGAACCCGGCATAGATCGCTACGAATCGCCACAGGTGATCAACAAAGTCAGCGGATCAGTCATCTCGGCAAATTTTTTTAACGGTGGAGCTATATCCGATCTGCAGGGCAAGTCGGTATCGGTATGTGTAACCTCGCCAAACAACGATGGCGCGCGCCGGGCCGTGATCAGCATGGATGTCGGGATGGACAACAATTTCCTGATCAAGGCTTACCCGGAAATTATTGTTGGCTCCAAGTTCGGCAACCACTGGGAGACATCACATCGATACTACAACGTGGATGACTTACCAGTAGAACATCACTGGCCGGTGGTATCGGCAAACGGAATAGACTACGCGAACCTTGAATATCTCACGGCGGTTCGTGGTGTCGCGTTGCCCGCCTACACCCGCGACTTGCCGCAGATCGATATCACGCTGGATATCGATGAACAAAACGTGGTCGGTGCCGAGCGCGATGTGATGCTCGAATCCTGGTTTTACGATGTATCAAAAAACGCTGATGTACTTGGCCCGTCAGTCGGTGACACCCTGAACAATATCGTCGGCGCAGGTCATCCCGGTTTTCCGGCAATGAACAACACCCTGCTGGAAATGATGGTCCACATAGGTGCGCTCAGCCCGAACGACATCAGCCGCGCACGAAATAATCCCGGTGAGGACAGACTCACGGTAGCGCTGACGGGACAAGATACCGACAATGATGGTATCGATGACGCACTGGACATTGATCTCTTCCCCGACAGCGTCGATATCAACCTCGATGGCATCGCCGACGACAAATTTGCCGATGTTCAGATTGGCGATTTTCGCTATAGCATCTGGTATGGCACAACTTATGTGGCCCCTTTAATTCTGTTTAGCAGAGAAACCGCGCTCGATGGTTCTGTCGATATGGATCTCAGCACCGAGGGCGCCATCTCCCTTGACTGGAATTTGTTTCTGGAATTCGCCCTGTTTGAAGTTGAGCGAATGCTCCAGGCGCAGGAGGTTAGCTGGGCGAGCGGCAGTGCCAATCCGTTTACCGCCATGCGATCGGACAGTGGCGCGATCAGTGCGATAGAACTCGGTGTCGAGTTGCAGACTAACAAG
>CAZNIS010000138.1:11312-13722 GCA_964573105.1 uncultured Granulosicoccaceae bacterium | reverse complement strand
CTGATCCTGCGCGCATGGAGAAGATTGTCAGCCTGTGCAAGCGGCGCGGCTTCATTTTTCAGTCGGCCGATATCTACGGCGGTCTGAACGGTTGCTGGGACTACGGGCCGATGGGTACCGAACTCAAGCGCAACCTGAAGGATTACTGGTGGCGACGCATGGTGCGTGATCGCGACGATATCGTTGGGCTCGACGGCTCGATCCTGACGCATCAGGCGGCACTGAAGGCATCCGGTCACGTGGACACCTTCACCGATCCGATGGTCGATTGCAAAAGCTGCAAGGCACGCCATCGAGCCGACCAGTTGCCGGAGAAAGAAGGCGCGAGCTACTGCCCGAATTGCGGTGGCCGGGATCTGACCGAACCCAAGGCCTTCAACCTGATGTTTCAAACCTACATGGGCGCCACCCAAAGCGACGACAACATCGCCTACCTGCGGCCGGAAACCGCGCAGACAATTTTCCTGCAATACAAGAATGTGCTCGATTCCAGCCGGGTGAAGCTGCCGTTTGGCATCGCGCAGATCGGCAAGGCATTTCGCAACGAGATCAACCCGCGCAACTTCACGTTCCGCTCGCGCGAGTTCGAGCAGATGGAGATCGAGTATTTCTGTCGCCCGGAAGACGGCATGCGGCTGACCGATGAGTGGCTGGAGATTCGCTTGAGTTTCTACGAAGAGGTCGGCATCCCGCGCGACAAACTGCACATTCTCGACGTGCCCGACGGCGAGCGCGCGCACTACTCAAAGAAGACCTACGATATCGAGTATGCGTTTCCATTCGGCATTCAGGAGCTCGAAGGCGTGGCCTATCGCACCGATCACGATCTGGGTGCGCATCAGGAGCACTCCGGCAAGCCGCTCGACTACTTCGACGATGGCAGCAAGGAGCGCTTCGTGCCGCACGTGGTGGAGCCGAGTGCCGGTGCCGATCGCACCGTGCTGGCAATCCTGTGCGAAGCGTTTGACGAAGAGACGGTCACCAACGAGAAGGGCAAGGAAGAGACGCGCACCGTGATGCGTTTTCAACCGCGCATGGCGCCGATCAAGTGTGGTGTCTTTCCGCTGTTGAAAAACAAGCCCGAGCTCGTCGAACGCGCCAAACAGGTGCGTGATGACTTGCGCCCGCTGATGAACGTGTTCTACGACGAGACCGGCGCGATTGGGCGACGCTACCGGCGCCAGGACGAAGTGGGCACACCGTTTTGTGTGACGATTGATTTCGACACACTTGGCGAAAGTGGTGACGAATTAAAAGACACCGTCACCGTGCGCGAGCGCGACTCCATGGAGCAGCAGCGAATGAAGATCGACGAGCTGGCGGCTTATCTGATCAAGCAGGGCTGCGCTGGCTAGAGCCTTCGAAGCTGGGCGGGCAAGTGCCCGCTTCAGCCTAGAAAACCAGCGCCGAGCCTGCGACCTCTCTGAGGTCGGCCACCGTCGGCACTGTCGCGTCCTCGATGAAATTAAATGTCTCGGTGCAGTTGATCGCGCGGACATCCGGTTGATCATCTGACGAGACCCGTATCGTGCGGGTCAGCTCGAAAAAGGAATAGAAATCGCCAAACGGCCTGCTGACCGGCAGCCTCGTGCGTAAACCGGGCGGGTTGGTGTGAACCCGGCTCGAGACCACAGTGAATTCGTCTGGCTCAATAGTGGCCGGCGGATCGCCGATGCGGTTGACGGTATTGACTTCCACATTGCAGTGAATGCTGGATCTGTCGCTGGCGATCAGTGGCGCTCGCGCGGTATCCGGTGTGACCGTCAGCGCCTCAGTCAGCGTAATCGTACTGGCCGGAAACGACTGATCGTAGCTGCTGAATCCGTAGTGTGGAGCGCTATTGGCGCAACCGTACAGCAAGGCCGACGTGCCTGCCGCGATCGCAAACTTCCCGAGTCTGAAAGCTGAAGGGAACATGTGAGTCTCCTGCGTCGTTTCTTTTCTGACCGAGTGGACACGCGTTGGTTCTGTCAGTGTTTTGTTAATATTACGCTACGTTTTTTCGGGTTGCCTTAGCTTTTGACGGTGTGGCGCTGGATGTTGTGGTGTGAGTGAGGTGGGTGGTAGTTGCCTCGCTCACGCGTCGGGTTACCTGGAAGTGTTAGAGGTAACCCGCAGCGTGAGCAAGGCGACTACCACTTTAGATGCCTCGCTAACGCGTCGGGTTACCTGGCAGTGTCAGCGGTAGCCCGCGGCGTGGGCAAGGCGACTACCACTGTAGATTCCTCACTGACGCGTCGGGTTTTCTGGAAGTGTCAGAGGTAGCCCGCAGCGTGAGCAAGGCGACTACCACTTTAGATACCTCGCTTACGCGTCGGGTTACCCGGAAGTGTCAGAGGTAGCCCGCAGCGTGAGCAAGGCAACCACCACTTTACATGCCTCGCTGACGCGTCGGGTTACCTGGAAGTGT
>CAZNIS010000138.1:0-11212 GCA_964573105.1 uncultured Granulosicoccaceae bacterium | reverse complement strand
CAAGGCAACCACCACTTTACATGCCTCGCTGACGCGTCGGGTTACCTGGAAGTGTCAGAGGTAGTCCGCAGCGTGAGCAAGGCGACTACCACTTTAGATGCCTCGCTCATGCGTCGGGTTACCCGTCAGTGTCAGAGGTAGCCCGCAGCGTGAGCAACGCGACTGCCGCTTTAGATGCCTCGCTCACGCGTCGGGATACCTGGAAGTGTTAGAGGTAACCCGCAGCGTGAGCAAGGCAAGTAATACCTGCCTCACCGCCGCTGCAAGTCAGCTCATCTCTCCACCACAACAGACAATCAAATACCAGTCCGTCTTAATAGCTCCTGGTAATTTCAAAGTTGTTGATCGTGAAGCTGCCGGCGCCCTGGAAGACTTCGGGGCCAAACAGAATATTCGCAAAGCAGTCGCTGTCGGTGATCTGATAGACGTTGTAGTTCGCGGCGTTGGCTTTGGCGTCTTCGATAAAGGCTGAGTAGTTCAGCGTGCCGCTTTGGCGTTCCTCGGTGGCGACGTAGGCGAGAAAGTTGAAGTTGCTCGATTTTCGATAGACGGTGTATTCGGCGCCGTCGATCACTTTGTTGCCAATGATGTCGAGTGGGCCTGAGGGCAGGCGCTCGCCGTGGAAGAACCACACAAGTACCTCCATCACCTGATTGTCGTTCGGGCCGCCGTTGCGCACAATCTCACAGCTGTCGTGCCAGAACGATTCGATAATCACGTTGTGTTCCGAGTCTGACGCCTCTGCCTGGGTGTCGTTGGCGCCTAGTGGCGCGTTGCTGATACCGGGGGCACGTGAGTAGCTATAGTTGATGGTTATATCAGGTCGGTTTGCCTCTTCGACGGGCAGGCCGGTCTCTGCAAATGTGCCAGAGCGTTCGTCGGCGGATTTTGTGCCGTAGACGAGCTCTGGGAAAGACAGTGTTTCAAACGGCTGAAACTTTTGACTCTCAAGGCCCCAGTCCCACGTCACTTCTGCGGTAACCGGACTGCCGTCGTTTAACACGATGGATTGCGACCAGTCCAGCCATCGCGTGTTTGAGTCGTTGAACGAGTTGTTCAGCATCAGGTAACTGCCAAAGCGCAGGCCGGGAAAGCTGAACGGACGGTTGGTATCCACCGATTGTGGTCCGGCGTCGGGGAAACTGTCGACGCCATTGGGTATAATCGGCGCGCTACTGGTGGTAAGCACAGATCCCGGGGTCGGGGGTGTGCGATCTTCCTGCAGGCAGCATGCGCTGGTATTGTTGTCGGTATTATCGGCATTGTCGTTGCCGGTGCTGCCGCTATCTGTATCGGGACCAGTGTCAGGTGTTTCCGAGCCGGGCGTGGAGTTGTCCGGAGGCGTACCGGACGCCGTGCCGCCCGATCCGCCGCAGGCGGCGATGAGCGGAAACAATAGGGTCAGTGTGGTGAGTCTACGATTCATGTTGAATCCTTTTGTCCGGGGTGAAAGTGGCTGGAATGCATAGCTGGCTATGTCAATGGCCGGGTGCAGGACAGACACAGTGTCTCGTGTGTTTTTTTGGAGCAGTCCTGCAAGCATTGATGACACGCCAATCTGCACACTGGGACTCACACACCTGGCGTGAGTTCAGGAAATTGCCGCGGCTGAATTGAACAATTTCCCGAACGGGGCCATGATTATTCTGCGCAAGTGTGGCGGACAGCGAGTGATTTCGCGCTGTTGCGGGCGTTTATGGCAAACACGGTGACTGGACGGCGTGATGGATTTGTTAATTTTCAAACCGCCAAGTAGTCGATGCCGGTCAGTGAAAAGATTTGTTGTTCGATTGTGTTTACATCAACCGTTGGGAAAAATATGGCAATTGGAGCCACAGTCAATAAAGTATCGCTTAATGTTGCCGATACCGGGCGCCATCACTATCAGCAGTATGAATTTAAGGCCGCACAACATCCATCAGAAAACGATTTTCGATTTGTTATTCGCATGATCGCGTTTGCATTGAACGCCAGCGAAAGTCTGGTATTCAACAAAGGGCTTAGTACTGATGATGAGCCTGAGTTGTGGCGAAAGTCACTCAGTGATGAGATTGAGTTGTGGGTTGATTTTGGGCAACTTGATGAGAAAAGAATTCGTAAAGCCTGCGCACGTTCATCGCAAGTGGTGATCTACACCTATCACGAACGCAAGGCATCGGTATGGTGGCAGAGTATTCGTCCAAAGCTTTCCCGGTTCGACAATCTGTCCGTATTTCATATAGATGCCGAAGGAGCTGAAGCACTGATCGGTCGCAATATGCAGTTGCAGTGTTCTATCGATGATGGGCAGGTTTATCTCAGTGATCAGACAACGACGGTTTCAGCTAGCGTTGTCGAGCGTATTATTACTGATTGATGTTTTTGTGACGACGCCACTTTTCGGAGCGCTGCAGTGCTCGACCAGTCACTGCGAATACTGGTATCGAGAGTTAAAAAAAGGATCCCCTCACGACATGTTCGGGGAGCGGGGCTCGCCTCCCACCGGCTGGTGCAGGCATTGAATCAGTAGTCAGCACGGCAATCCGTGGGAGGGCACCCCCGGTGCGCGAACAAGTTAGAGCGGAAACTATAATCCGGTGTCAGTGTAAACGCATCCCCTCACAACATATTCGGGGAGCGGGGCTCGCCTCCCACCGTGCGGTGCTGGCATTGAGTTAAATGTCAGTACGGCCAACCGTGGGAGGGCACCCCCGGTGCGCGAACAAGTCAGAGCGGAAACTATAATCGGGTGTCAGTGTAAACGCATCCCCTCACAACATGTTCGGGGAGCGGGGCTCGCCTCCCACCGTGCGGTGCTGGCATTTAGTTAAAAGTCAGTACGGCCAACCGTGGGAGGGCACCCCCGGTGCGCGAACAAGTTAGAGCGGAAACTATAATCCGGTGTCAGTGTAAACGCATCCCCTCACAACATATTCGGGGAGCGGGGCTCGCCTCCCACCGTGCGGTGCTCGCATTGAATGAGTAGTCAGCACGGCAATCCGTGGGAGGGCACCCCCGGTGCGCGAACAAGCCAGAGCGGAGAGTTCTATCGAGTGGCGATAGCAACAAAGGCACAACTACGACTGGTCACAACACAGTCCCAACCATCAAGCCTGTCGATCAGCATCCAGCTGCTGCAGGAATTCGCTAAACGCTGTAGCGTCCATGCCGTTCGTTACGCAAGCGGCGACATGGTCAGCCTGTGTCAGTGGCGCGATACTATCGCCGGGCTGGACCTTGTCGAGGTTGGCAGGAAAGGGATAGCCATCTGCGGTCGCAGCGATCAATCGCTGTAGACGCGCCTGTTGGCCATTGCGTTGCGCCTCCTGCAGCATCGGATATATCGCGTTTAGCATCCGCGTGTGATTGACAGATTCCATCGCACGGCCAAACGCGGAGGACACCTGCAGCAGATTGGCCAGGCGATAGCGATCGCTTGTTTGATTTGAACCGGCAGCGTGCATCAGGGCTGGGTTGAAGAACACTACGTCACCCTTTTTCAGGGGCAGCTGCGAGCGATGCTGTTCAAAATAATGCTGGTACTCATCACGCTGATAGGCCAGGTAACCGTGTTCAAAAGTTTGCGAATAGGGCAGGTACAGCGTCGGGCCAGTCTCTAATGGCATGTCGCAGTGGGCGATTGCGCCCTGCAGTGTCAACACCGGCGAAAGTTTGTGTACATGTGCCGGAAATGCCGTCATTTGTGCAGCCGACATAAAGCCAAGATGATAATCGCGATGCGCGCGTTGTGCATCGCCACCCGGATTGACTCGATTAACCTGGGCGGTGATCTGGTAACCGCGGCCCAGCCAGGCGTCGCTCGCTAGCGCAATAGTGGGATTGTCGTAGTAGTTACAAAATCCGGCCGGGTCTTCCAGGCAGTGTTTTTCAAACGCGTTCCAGATACGATCGTTGGCGCCAGGTTTAGCGAAGTGGTCGCCGCCCTGGGCATCGCTGTTGCGCTGTCTGGCAATCAGGGTCTCAAACAGTGTGCTGGCGGCGTCGAGTGCGGCGATATCCTTAAAGGCTGCACTGATTACCAGCACACCGGGCCCGTTTGATAACACTTCTACCCATTCGGCCTGCAGTGCGCGACGGCGCACGGGATCGGTCGCTGCATCGTTAACCTGGTCGCCGGCGTAGATCAGCGCGTTCTGTTCCACGCCTGTCGCCAGCGGCCAGTCCGCCAGTGTTGTCTGCCTCGATACGCTCTCGACGAACACGTCGAAGTCGCCGGCGTTCTCGCTCAGCCAGTGGCGGCTGGGAGTGATGGATGAGGCTTGCTTTTTCAATGGCGAATACTCGTGATCATGATCCATGGCTCGACGTCACCGGCCAGGCCGAGACCTTCGCCGGGCAGGGTCTGCTCGACGCGAAAACCGATGTCGTGCAAATGTTGTTCGAGTTGCTCGGCACTGTAGTAGCAGTAGTAACGGCCGAGTTTGTCGCGTTTAGCACCGTTGCCGGTTTTCATACCCAGATGAAACACGCCATTCGGTTTGAGTGATCGATGCAGGGCGCGCAACAGATTCGGGAACTCGTCGGCGGTGGCGTGCAGTAAGCTAAAGTTGGCCCAGATCCCCTCGTAATGGTTCACTTCGACTACATTGCTAAACAGTGCCTGTCTGGCGCCAATGTCATAGGCTTTGTTGGCGTAGCGGACCATCTCTATCGATGCGTCGACCGGATCTACACGCAGGCCACGATCGCGCATCAGGGCCGCGTCATGTCCCGGGCCGCAACCCAGGTCCAGTACCAGGCTGTTGGCTGGCAGTCTTGAAATAAAACCGAGCAGATTCTCATCCGGCTCTCTGGTGGTTACCATATCCGTGTAGCTGTCTATCTGGGTGTCGTAGACGTCGATGGTCTGGTCATCAGTCATCGCAGTGTTCCTTTGTTGTAAACACACCGGCGCGCTGGTGCTGCTGGGCCCGGGCAATATAACACCGGCAATATAACACCGGCCGCCAGACGACGTCGTCCGGGTGCGGTGGCAGTCCATTGCCGATCGGTTGCGATTGTTCGAAGCGGGGGCAGAGGGCTGCTGTGTTAGCCTTTCCCGTCATCGCTTGTCGTGGAAAAACTGGAAACTACACTATGCAGCGTCGCTACAGCTGGCCCGACGGGCACTGGAACTGGCCGGTCGATCTGACCCACAAACACGGTGTGCGCGCTGGTGATTTTATCTTTACCGGTGGTCAGGCTGATCTGGACACCAGCGGGGCTGTGCAGCATCCTGATGATTTACCCGCACAGGTCGACAGCGTGTTTTCTTACCTCACCGATGTGTTGCTGGACCTTGGCGCAGACGCCAATGACCTGGTCCGGCTGGTGGTGTATTTCGTGGGCGATGCGGCCGCTGAGTCGTTGATACTTGACAGGCTGGCAGCGCGCATCGGACCGGATGTCCGCCCGGTAGTCAACACCATCAGCCTGCCGCAGCTGTGTTACCCCGGTATGATGATCGAGCTTGAGGGTGTGGCGATGCGGGCCGTCAATGGTGATCGCTTGCCGCGCGAGCACTTTCACCTGCCTGATTTGCCACAATTGGCGCAAGCCTATTCGCATGTGCTGCGTTGTGGCGATGTGATTTTCACCAGCGACATCAGCGCACTGAATGCTGAAGGTGCGGTCGTACACCCGCATGACCTGATCGCACAGACCACGCTGATGATGGATCAGCTGGGTCTTGCGTTGGGTGCTGCTGGCGCAGACTGCGACGACGTATTGAAGCTCAATGTGTTCTACGCCGGCGACGGCACGGCGCAGAACTGGGAAAAGCCGGCGCTGATTCGGGCGGGCTATTTCGCCAGTCCCGGCCCGGCGGCCACCGGCATTTCGGTGTCAGGCTTCGAGCGGGAAGGGCTGATGAGCAAAATCGCCGTCACCGCCATGTGTGCAAACAACGGTGAGCGGTGCGCCAGATCCTTCAGCTGGCCGGACGGACACTGGGACTGGACGGCGAAATTGCCCTACCAGCACGGCAATCGCTGCGGCCAGTTGATTCATCTGGGCGGGCAGGTCTCGCTGGACAGTCAGGCGCAGGTGATCAACCCTGGCGATATTGTCGCGCAGACGCAAACCGCGATGGATAACATTGCCCGGGTGCTGGCGGAGTTTGGCGCCACGCTCGATGATGTCGTCAAGGTCACCACCTTCTACCAGGGCGAGGCCTCGGCCGACGAGCTGCATCGCAACCTCCTGATTCGCTCTGGCTCCTACCGCGATCCGGGCCCTGCAACCAGCGGCATTCCGGTGCCAACGCTCGTCTATGAAGACATGCTGATCGAGATTGAGGTCATCGCAGTGACCGATCGTCTGCCGACTGGCTAGCGACGGTATCACGCTCTATCGGGCTGATGAACAGTCGCTGACGTGGCGTAGTATCTATCAAATCGGTAAGATGATCTTCCGCTACCGGAGACTGGGTTTGGACGACGAATCGACGCGCTTGAATAACACTCTGACGGGTCTGATCAACGAGCTCGGCGAGGAACAGCTGCTGGAGCTCAATCGATTGATTGTCGAGCGCATCAAGGCAATCCGCGCGCAGCGCAAGGCCAGCAGTATGAGCTCATTCAGCGTGGGCGACGACGTGGTTTTCCTGGACAAGCAAGGCGAGCAGGTCAGCGCCACGGTATTGCGCCTGAACAAAAAGACGATGAGCCTCGTGACCGACGAAGGCGAGCGCTGGAACGTCGCCCCGGAGCTGTGTGAGCTTGCAAGGCCCGCTGCTGGCGATCTTTTCGATTCGCGCGAGGATAAACGCGAATTCGCAGACAATGTCACTGAACTGCCCGTTGCAAACACGGCGCGCAGTGCGGCCACACCACGCTGGAGTGGCGGGATTGCAGAGCTTCCTGCCTTCGTGGAAGATTCGGGCCGATCGTACCGTCCGCTAGCGGTGTTATGGCTTGACGAGCGCGGACTGGTGATTGGTACCAACCTGTCTTCACCCGACGATGACATCAATCAGCTCGCGCTGGACTGCCTGCAAAGAGCCATGGTCCAGCCAAACATCGGCGAGCCGCAGCGACCGGCTCATATTACGGTCAACGATGCGACGCTGGCGACGTTTCTAGGCGCACAACTGGATGGCATTGAAGTCGTGCACGGCGATACGCCAGCGCTGCAGGAAGCGTTCGACGGCATTAGCGGTGCTATGGGGGCAGGCGATGTCGAGCCAGCGTATTTGGATACTGGCTTGAGCACCGCGCGAATTGCAGCATTTTTCGAGGCGGCAGCAGCGCTGTATCGCAGCGCACCCTGGCAGACCGTGCCACACGATGCCTGTCTGGTCGGCGTGACGATTGAAGCGCTGGGCGTTCACAACGCGGTGCTTTCTGTGATTGGCCAGATGGAGCAGAGTTACGGCTTGTCGCTGTTCGTGGATATGCCGGACTACATGCGCTATCAGATCGCTGCCGACGCGATGAGAACCGGTGGCGAGCCGGATATACCGCCGCACTGCGTGTTGAGTTTTGAGGCCGGCGCGCAGGTGTCAGATGTCATCCGCCGGGAGGTCGCCGAGCACGGCTGGCCGGTGGCCGATGCCCACGGCTACCCGGTATTTTTCAACCCGGACCGGGATAACTTGCTGCGGCCGATGGATCGCAATGATATCGCCGTATTCGAGGCACTGTGCCGAGCCTTGCCCACCGTATTAGAACATCCCGAGACACTGATCCACGGGTGGGATGACGTGAAGGATTTCGAAACCCGCGTAAAGGTAGAGAGTCTGGGAGAAACGGTCACGGTAAAACTCTTTGCGCCTGCTTCGTTTAGCGCCGCCTACAAGACACAAGGCCCGGGTGACTACCTCATGGTAGACCTTGCGCTATTGGCGCATACCGCCGCTGAG
Source organism: uncultured Granulosicoccaceae bacterium (assembly GCA_964573105.1). Classification (GTDB taxonomy): domain Bacteria; phylum Pseudomonadota; class Gammaproteobacteria; order Granulosicoccales; family Granulosicoccaceae; genus CAKZSB01. The sequence goes on along the minus strand of CAZNIS010000138.1, from coordinate 3,372 downwards.
CCAAGCTTTGAGGCCAACCAGGAATTGTGCGATGAACTGTTGGCAGAATTTCTTATCTCCCCGGAAGACCAGAACGGCGAGGACGAAGTATCAATTCTAAAACCGTTGCTGGAGTTAGCCTTCCTTTATCAAAGTGCCACCATCGCAACACTGCAGGCAGGGGCGCTTGAAGAGTTACTGTTCGAAATCATACCGCGCAAGGTTATGGTGCCGCCGTCGAGTGCCGGCACGATCATCGCCGAGTGCTCACAGTTTTACCACTTTCTAAAACGGCGCTATGGTCTGATACAGGCAGATGCCTGTCTGCAGATGCTGGGAGCTGGTGCCACAGAGCGGCTGGCCGAGGCGTTGTCGGATACTGGCGGGTTTGGTCCAGGCAAAGCCGCACTGGCCGAGGGCATGGCACCGTCTATACCTGGATTGCACCTGCCGCCAGGGTTTGACACGTCAGGGTTTGGGTCAGCTTTCGATGGGCCGACAGGACACGCACCGAGTGGCAAACCAGCCGATCCGCGCAGTAAAAAGAAAAAGCGCAAAGCCGCTAGAAAAGCGCGCAAGAAGAATCGATAGCGCCGAACGCCGTGAGCAAGGGAGGAGTCAGGTGTTAAACAGAATTGGCAGCTGGTGGAAGCAGGCTGCAACCCGCATTCCACCCAACGTAGTCAGCGACCCGGACTTTCAATTCCTGCAACAAAATTCACTTATCAGTGAGCTGTCACCGGCAGCGATGCTGTTTCTACACTCCCGGGTCGTTCAGCGCCGCTACTCACGCCGTGAGATGATCTTTCGGGATCAAAATCCCGGTGTGTGCATGTTTTTGATCCGCCAGGGGGGCGTTGAGTTGTTCGTTGAGGACGACGATGACAACGCGATTCGACTGGCAGAGCTTGCGCCAGGCGCGCTGTTCGGGGAGATCGCTACAGCCACCGGCTACGCACGCACCGCCAGCGCGCGCGCCAGCAAAAGCGATACGCTGCTGTTGTCGATCTCGCGCTTTGATCTGGAGGATCTGAATCGCAATTACCCACAGGATGGTTTGCTGGTGCAGCGCGGTATTACCCTGTCAGTGATCGACAGCCTGATCGCAACCACCAGTCAGCTCGGCGCGGCACAGCGAAAAATCGAGGAGTTGCGCTTGCAGCTCGCACGCCGTGAGAGGTAACAGCCAGGCTTTCGGTGCGATTGCTATCGTCGCCGCACTGGTAGCGGGCGCGGCACTGGTTTACAGCGTATCGCATCTGTTGCCGCCGATAGTGCTCGGCCTGTTGCTGGGTTATGTTGTCTATCCGCTGATCCGTCTGCTGAGCCGTATTGGTCTGCCTAAAGGGTTGGGGGTGCTGCTGGTGTTTACACTGTTTGTCTCCGGCATTGTCTACAGCGGCTCGATTCTCGCGCCGCTCGTCAAGTCCGAGATCGATGTGTTGACCGGCAGCCAGAGCACGAGCGTCGGTGAGTCGCGAATCTACGACATCATCAACGACACCTCCGATCAGCTCTACCGCTACCGGCTGATCAAAGAGAATCTCGACGCACAACAACTGATCGATCAGTTGCGCGACTTTCTGCGCCAGCAAAGTCGATTGTTCGTCGACTCGGTGGCGGGTGTAGCCGCGCAGGCTGGGCAGTTCCTGATGATCTTCCTGTTCGTGTTCACCTATACCCTGCTCGATGGTCACAAGATTCATCGTACGATTATCGGCTTCATTCCCAACTCACTGTTTGAACCTGGTACTTTAATGCTGCGCGAAACGACCGTACTGTTTGGCGCCTATCTGCGTGGGTTGATTATCGAAAATACCCTGCTTGGTCTGATTGCGTTTCTGATGCTCGTGATATTGGGTATGTTCGTGCCATTGAGTATCGCGATGTGTGTGCTGATCGCACTGACTATCGCGCTGACCAACGTCGTCCGTATCGTCGGTCCGTTCATCGGTGCGACTATCAGCGTGATATTTATACTGCTGTCAAAGCCCGACCTGATTGCCGTCGTCGGCGTTGTACTCATCGCTATTGCAATCCAGATACTGGACAACATCATCGTGTTACCACTGATCATGAAAGAGCAGGTCGACGTGCATCCCGTCGTGTCGCTCCTCAGCGTCATAGCCGGCGGCTCGATCGGCGGCATCCTCGGCATGATCATCGCCATCCCCGTCGCCGGTGCGATAAAGGTTTTGTTTCACATCTTCACAGTAGAGCGGAAACGTTTTCAGCTTAGTTAGTGGTAGGGTTTTGCAGTGTCGGCAGGACGGGGTTGGTGTGAGGCGCTGATGGGTCGGGCATCTGTGTAGGTAATCCGCGTTAGCAAGGGGATCCAGCAGCGTGAGCAAGGTAACGCATGCCTTGCTGACGCGTCGACTACCCAAGGGACGAGGTGCCACACACCGGACAACTGTAGCGTGGGCAACGCACGCTGTACATGCTTCGCTTACACTTCGGGTTACCAGGTAACAAAGCGCTGCAACACCGGACATCTGTAGCGTGGGCAAGGCAAGCTGTCCTTGCCTCGCTGACGCGTCGGGTTACCTGCGTATGAAGCATCGCACCACGGGAAACCCGCAGCGTTAACAAGGCAACCCGCATTTCGCTCAAGCCTCGACTGACCCGTCAACTGCTAACCTAAACCTCGCACACGTGAGAGCCGCGCATAGTCTTATCACAGGTATCGTGTCACTCACTAACCACTGCATCCGCCAGCCGATGAATTCGCTGTACTGCATCTGGCGCCCCCGGGTGAAGTTATTGCCCGGCGGGTCGTTACAGTGAGTATTCGTCTTGTGTTGCTGCGCCGACACACCTGTTTTTGGGCGGTGCTCAGCGCTTTGTCGCGCACTTTGCGTGACGGGTCACGCGTAACCGGATTTGTCCGATCCGGACGCAACGACGGCCACCTCCAGTCCAGCTAATCAGTATGCAGAACCGCTACTCCATCGAGCAACTGCTTCAGCACATGCCAGAGACCGTGCTGGCATTTGGCCGTGCCGGTGAACTGATTGCTTCGAACCAAAAATCGCATCCGTTGCTGCACTGCGAGCAGTCACCACCCAGCCGTTCGATTACCGAGCTGTTCCGTCACGAGTCTGTCGCGGCGCAGGTGCGCGAGCACTTACAGCACACCTTCACTCAAAAAACTTACAGCGGGTTTTTACAAGCCCCGAATGCGACGGACGTGTGCGTTGGGTTTAGCGCGTATCTGCTCGATAGCGATACCGTTATTTTTTCGATCCGTAACGCGGATCAGGCTGGTCGCGATCAGGAGGCAGACAAACCGGATTTGCTGGAAAAGCGCAATCGGCTGTTGCTCGCGCTGAGCCAGGTGACGATGCAAATGATGGATCATCGTCCGGTGGCAGAGCTGATGCAGGATATCGC
>CAZNIS010000137.1:0-13910 GCA_964573105.1 uncultured Granulosicoccaceae bacterium | reverse complement strand
TCCCAACTAGACAGCGACGATACTGATACTGGCGGCCGTACTGATATCTTTTTGAGAGATCGACTAAACGGCACGACGACACTTATAAGTAGACTGCCAGCACTACTCGCTTCTAATTCGGGAGTTACCGATGATGAACCTGACGTCAGCGATGACGGCAATCTCGTTGTTTATTTAGCTTTGAGTAATGTCTTTCTATACAACGTATCTGACAACACCACCACTGAAATAGGCAGCAATCCTGCCTTGGCTGCAGTGGGTGCCTCACTCAGTTTCCCAACAAACGTACGCATTAGTGCAGATGGGCGTTACATTGCCTATGCTGTGGCGAACTCGAACAGCACAGAAACAGCGAGTGCTCGCTACGATATATTTATCTACGATACGGTCCTCAATAGTGCAGAGTTAGTCAGCGTAGATGTCAACAATACCAGTCCGCCCGGTGGATCTGCTGGCGCATTAGAGTTCGAAATGAGTGCGGATGGTCGAAAAATTATTTTTGTGGCATCTTCGGACGAACTAGTACCTTCGGATAACAATTCCCGTAGTGATGTTTTCTTGCGTGATTTGGATAATCAAACTACCACACTTGTTAGTGTGGACGAGTCCGGCCAGCAATTTCCGTTCAGCCCAGGCAAACCCGATATTAGCAGTGCAGGCAATGTCGCTGTTTTCCTTGAGAATGGTCTCGGCGGACAAGACAAAATAAGAGTAGCCACCGAATTCGGTACAAGCAGCAAATTTGTTGGAATAAGCACTTGCAACCGTGCGTCCTCATTCGGCAGTAGCCCCAGGATCAGTGGGGACGGACGCTATATAGTAGGTGGCGAAGGTAGCCTGGTTCATGACCGGGTGACAGGCGAAACCAGAACACTTCGCGAAACAAGCCAGAGAATGGACGATGCAAATGTGAACGCCGACGGCCGTCTAATCACTTTTACCAGTAGTGAATCCGATCTCGTACCGAATGACAACAACAACACTTTGGACATTTTTGTTTACGAGCGTTCTCCAGTCTCTGTAGCGACTTCCGACCCTACTTTGTTCACGTTAGCACCTGATCAATGGGAAATGCTCACCTTACCTTGCAATGTATCGGCTGATACGACAGTCAATGACTTGTTTGGAGATGATATTACCGGCACGTACGGCACAGACTGGAGAATTTTTACGTACAACCCACTTGCGACTCCTCCGGCTTATGTAGATATCGGATCTGAGGGTAAGCTAACAACCGGCCAGGGATTTTGGATAATTCAGTCGACCGATACTACAGTTACACTTGATCTGCCAACTAACGCGTTTGAAGCGAATACTCGTACCGGGGAATCATGCAGTTCAGAATTCGGTTGCCATGATGAGGCCCTGTCAGGGTCTGACACTGCTACCTGGAATATGGTTGGCAACCCGTTCCCGTACAGTGAGGGTATAGAGTTTAACGATATTCGCGTAACAACACAGAGCGGAGAGTGCAGCCAGTCGGAAGGCTGTACTATTGATGCCGCAGCCAATGCGAGCATTCCGGTTCTTAGAAACACATTCTTCAATTTCGACACTACTTCAGGCGGATACGTGTCGGTAAGTTCGGGCGCCACTCTACTGCCATGGCACGCTTACTGGATCGCAGAACTGGATGGCGCAGAGAATAACAGGCCAACACTAAGAATGCCATCGGCGCCATAGCTACAAGCACATAGATTGAAGCAGCCGTCGGCCGAACAAAGCAACATTCGCCTCACCGACGGGCCTTTGCGACCCGCGGGAATCTCATCAAGCTGCACAGTGCTGAGCCATCGCGATACAGTGTCAGGCGGCGGTGCGGCGGTTTTTTGCAAACATTTGATGTGCGTGCCGATTGATGTGTAAGGATGTAAATACGCCAGCTAATAAGGCAGCCCACGCCTCCACCAAATCTGAAACATAATAAACCACCGAAAGGTGGTTTTTCGCTTGCAAGCTAACGACTACCCAGCCGCCAGACCGAAGCCACCAGGAAACCCGACGCGTAAGCGAGGCAAGCAAGGCTTACCTTGCTCGCACCCTGAATTGCAGACCGCCTTAGCTTTTATCGTTGAGACAAAACGGCGCGCCAGCAATGCGAACCAATGCTGCACAACCACAGTGCCCACCCCGAAAACACCTTGCACTCCCCCGGCATCTTCACTATATTTCGTCATGACGTTATAAACCAGTGAAGCCCAGCCATGAAACACCTCCCCCTCCTCATCACCCTGCTTTTCTCAACCGCCGCCCTTTCAAACACACCAGAATGCGAATTCGGCGCGCTCACTGACCCGGACGGCGATGGCTGGGGGTGGGAAGATGGCTTGAGTTGCCGGGTTGTCGATGCATCGGCTACCGACGACGAGGAGCAGACAACCAATACTGACGGTTGTGACTATACCAGCGCCGGCAGCAACGGTGGCTGGGGGTGGAATTCAGCGACAGGCGAATCCTGTCCACCGCAGAGTGCCACTGGCGCCGAGGATGAGTTGACCAATCTGCCAGACAGCGGCACCACTATGTCACAGCTCGCGGCGATGCAGGCGCTGATCATTGGTGGCTGGGATTGTACGCGACGCTTCCCGCACTACAACCAGAGTGAGCTGCGACAAACGCACAACAGCACCGAGGGTGGGTGGACTTTTGGCGCAATCACCAACTGGTACGAGTATGCTCATATCGTTTGCAGCCACCTCAATGGCAACTGCGGCAGGGGCTCGCAATCACTGTTCTGGCATAGCTGGACACTGGATTTTCAAGCAAACGGCCAAGTATTGATCGATCGCAACGAGGGTAACACGTCCTACTGGGTTGGTCGCACGCTGCACAATTGGCAGCTGTCAGAGGCGAACGCTCAGCTGGTCATTAGCCCTGAACCCGACGTACCGCTGTGGGGAGATTTCAGCGAAATCGGCTTTGAGTGGTTCAACGGGGAGCGCTACATGCACCTCTACCCGACCGAGGCGGATTCACCGCGGCTATCCTGCAAGGCGCGCTCTTAACACTCGGTTCACTCGATGTGAAAAGCTGGCTGTTGGTCACTGCGTTTGCTGTGAGGCGCTTTGTTGCTGGAGTACCTCGCTAACGAACGAGCAAGGTCGCTCGTCGCGCAGCACTTGTTAGTCTCTGGTGTTTCTTCCCGCCACAAGCTTTTGCCCCTCCACCAGCGTAAAAGCCTGCGGCTTGGCGGCACCGCCTCCCACCCAGTGGTAGACGCCTTCTCTGACAATCACGGTATACCCACTACCCCATCCCGACTGCTCCCACCAACTTTCATACTGGTTCGTACCGGCATTGACGCGCCAGCGCCCGACCGCCGAGCGAGCGTTTTCCTGCGCGTAGATAGTCGATCCACTCGCATCGAAGTATTGTCGGTAGTTGTGGTCGATCCAGCGCCCGATCGCTGTGTTGCCGCTGAGCAGTGCTGAAATTTCCTCGGCTGACAGAGTTTTCTCACCGGCATCCGCACCAGTGACAACAACAAAGAGTCCCAGCAAAGCAGATGCAATCGCTTTCAAGGCAATATCCCGACTAAAGAACAGATGACCGTAAACAAAGGCCATTAGTTCCAGAGTGACCCCGTTGGAGTCGAATTGCTCGTTCATAGAGGGTACAAAGTTGCGCAATATGCGATGAGCTTGCGACAGTAGACCAGCGGTTCAACCGTAAGTATCATCGAACACACATTAGTCTGATCGATTGGGTTTGCCGAGATGGATTTTCTGCGTTTTCCGTTGATGCTGTTATCGTGCACCGCACTGCTTTTCGGGTTAGCTTCCTGCGGTGGGTCATCCGGTGGTGGAAACGCCAGTGATGACGCGATGGTCGACGCTGGCGACAACGATGACAATACCGGTGGGGGCGGTCAGCCGGACGGTAACGGCACGCCGCCGAGCACCCAGAGCCTGTTCGCCGTGTTGCCGCCAGGCGGCGCGCAGCCCAATACTATTTCTCCTGCCGTGCTTGAGGACAGCGCCGGCACCCACCATGCGGCTTACACCGACATCGATGGCCGCGGATTCTACGCCAGTTGCCGTGTTAACTGCACCGATCAAAATCAGTGGCAAAGCGTTCAGCTGCTGCAAGCTGACATTACCGCTACCGGGTCGGTTGCGGCGAAAATTCAGCTCGACAGTAATCAGCACCCACATATCGCCTTCGCCGTCAACGACTCCGGCGGCGTTTTGTCCAACCAGGCTATCCACTACGGTCAGTGCGAAACAGCGTGCAGCGATGCCAATAACAACTGGCAGATCGGTCAGACCTACGAAAATGCGATCGCAATGCTGGGTAGCGATCTGCAGCAGTATGACTGGTTTGCCTTGAACAACAATGATCAACCACGCTTTGCGTTCATTGAACCCGAGGATTTTTTCTCGCTGGACACCAGCTTGTATTTCATCGCTTGCGATTTAAACTGCGTGCAATCGACCAACTGGTCACGACAGGCAGTAACGAGCCTCGACCTGGCCTACGATCGGCCGGCCTCGCTGTTGTTTGATAATACGGGCGCTGCCCATGTCGCGCTGAGCTTCAATGTCGTTGGGGCCGATACGTCAAGCTTGCAGTACCTGTACTGCATTGCCGATTGCAACGGAACAGCGCCGACATGGAGTAATCCTGCCGAGCTCGCAGTGTTGCCGGATGATGTATTCACCCCGCACGTCATCAGCATAGCGCTGCACAACGACACCACGCCGGTGATTGGCGTCTATAGCGAAAATGATAACAACAGAACTGTGGAGGTATTTCGATGCCAGGTGCTTTGCAATAGCTCGGCTAACTGGAGCCGGGAGGCCATACCAACTGCTGCTATACTACCAGAGAATATCGTCAGCCTGAGCGCCGCAATCGACCTGCAGTTAAACGGTAACCAGATTGACATCGCATTGATTGGTCGCAAGCGGGAATTCAGTATCGATACTGCAGTTATTAAGTTGAGCTGTACCGTCTATTGCCCGAACCAGAACTGGAGCTATCGGGAGATAGCCGACTCATCGCCCATCCAATTTGCCAACGAAGGTGTTTGCATCTATATCGGCACGGCGGTTCGACCACCACTTTCACTGTCTGCCGCGTCACTGGGGTTGGTGCTGTACCCTCACTGGGCCTGTAATGGTGCCGCCGTGGAGGTGTTTGAACCTGCCACCGGTTTAAGCTACATCGACTACAACTCCGATGTTAGATTTTTCGAAGTTGCGGCCTACGCGCAGCAACAATAAGAACAGCGGATGGATAGTTTAGTGCAATGTCAGAACACAGGTGTGACTGTGATTTCAGCTTATCGCTGCAGGCTCTGGCTAGACCCGCTGGCCGCTAGATCGGCCCCGCCTGTAAACTTGTGAAAGGCACCTGGACCCGCTCCAGCACGAATTCCCATGACCGCCTGGCGGGTTGGGCGTGCGATGCAGCCGTGCCAAACACTTCGGCCAGGTTGATGCCAAAACCAACAAAACCCACACGCCTTTTTTCACGGTCGGTTTCCTTTGAACTGTAGCCTCTTGCATAGTAGCCGCTATGCAGTTCAACAAAACGCAATGGGCTTGATTCTGATAACCCCATCGCCGCGAGCTTCCAAGCCAACAGATACTTTTGATCCGCGTAAAATGTATCGATCGACCAGTCACTGGCGCTGTAACGAGGCAGGTATTCGAGGCGAAAATCAACCAGTGCTCGCACCCTGGGCTGCACGTTTCGTAAATAGGAAAAGCCGGCACCTACTGCATTGGCGATGACGTCTTCATAACTAAAGCCAACTTTGGTATCGGCGAAGCCATCGGCTAACTCCACTGCGGCCATGATACCGAATGAACTCGCAGAGGCAGTTACGGCCGCGCGTCGGTTGGAGTTGAATCTTTGCCGATTGCGCTCGTAGAAAAAATCCGCAACGGTGCTGCCGTACCAGACGTGACCCAGCTTATCCATGCCAGCATACTTCGACCCCTTGCCAAACCATCCCTCCGGTGTAGATCTAAATGATCCATCCGCTTTGCCCAGCGCCAGCGAACCGAGCACAACCGACGCACCACCTATCAGCGCCACATCGCGCGACAGCAAAGTACCGCTGGACGACGGCTGAAGCATCGGATTGCTGCTGCATCCTGCCAGCACCAGAGCGGACAGACAGCACAACATTCTGAGCGGTGCGCTCATTGAAATGCGGCAAATCAAATCGAACGGCCATATGATTAACTGAACGCACTACTATGGCTGTTATTCCCAGAAGGAATGTAGCTTTTTGTAAACCGATTCAGGCATTTGCTGCACACCACGTCCATCGCTGCGATGCGTCGCGAGCAAACGGGAGTATTTGCCTTCCGGGCCTCAACACGTCGCCCGGATCCTCGTGCGATACAATCCGCGCACACCAACCCATCATTGAACTGCTCACTGCATGCGAACCAGCCAGCCTCCCCATCGACCCTCACCACCTGATGCCCTGCTAGTGAAGCCATCACGGTTGGCGAGAGCCACATCGCTCGCCTGCCTGATTGGCAGCTTGATTTGCGGATGCAGTATTGGCAGTCGCGAAGTCGAGGCTCCAGCTGAATACCTGGCCGCTGCCGGATGGCAGGACAACGTGTCCCTGATGCAGGCATCCAACTTTAACGACTACGCACGCGCGATCAGGGAAGAGGTGCGGCGATATCGAATCCCGTTTGATGCAGACAATGCAATGCAGGAAACAAACATGGCATCGCCGTCTCGATTACTGCCTGCCAACAATTGCAACGGGCAATCGCGAGGCATCGCCATACTGGTACACGGTCTTTCTGACACTGCGTTTGCGATGCGCGATATCGGCGAGGCGCTGACGCAGGTGTGCTACGAGAGTCGACTAATCCTGCTACCCGGGCACGGTACCCGCGCCGGTGACTTGCTTACCACTCGACATTCGCACTGGCAGGATACGCTCGACTACCTGATCGATCAGGCGGTGCAGGAGCACGACAATATTGTGCTGGCCGGATTTTCACTCGGTGCTGTACTGACGCTGGATGCGGCGATTCGCAGACCAAACGATATCAATGGTGTGATCGGTATTTCGCCAGCGTATTTTCTGTCATCGTCGCGTATTGCCAAATGGGCCGGACTTGCAGCGCCGTTAATGCGTTGGGTCGATCGCGGTGTCGCCGATGACCCGATGCGCTACGAGGCGATGCCCACCCGAGGGGTTGCAGAGACCTGGGCGGCGATGCAACATTTGCAGCGCAATCTGAAGAAGTTTGGCCCGGTAAACGTACCGTGGATGCTCGCCCAGAGTATGGATGACGCTGTGGTGGTACCGGCCGAAAACGAGGCGCTATGGCACCAATACGCCGCCAATCCGCACAGTCAACTAATTCGATTCATCAGCGATCAACAATACCCGCCGCAAGAGCGGACGCTGAATCTTCCAGGCTACAGCGACGCCGACAGAGTGATCGCGCTAACCCATCTGGCGATACACCAGTCACCAGACAACCCGCACTACGGCAACACAGGCAGCTACCGTAACTGCGGCGGCAACATGCCGCGCCTGGCGGAGCGGGTGAATCAGTGTGAGCAGGCCGAATCGGTCTGGTATGGACTGTGGAGCACAGAGCCTGAACCGGGTCGACCGATGGCCTTTTCTACATTCAATCCATCATTCGCGCCGTTCGCCGCTGAAATCAAAAAGTTTGCCAGCCGCATAGCCGATCGTGATACGGACGCGTACTTTACCATCGAGACCAGCCAGTGAATAAAGCCTGCTGGTGCATCTTGCCAAAGCCGACAACCAGTTGCCCATCGCCCGAGTTATTTTGCCTGAACATCATTAATATACGTCATCGGTGCGACACGATTAAAATACCGTAGTAGAACGTGCGATATCACTCTTGACTGGCGGATCTATCACATTGACGACGTCACTATCGGACAGGCCATCACAGATCACGCTGTGGGGCTCGAAAACCTCGCGGGTTTTGCGCGTACACTGGGCGCTGATCGAACTGGACCTGAACTACGCGATCAAACCGCTGCGGCCACGCACGGCAGATATGGACGATGCGACGTTCGCCGCCATCGCACCGCAAAAGAAAGTACCGGTCCTGCAGGATGGAAACCTGACAGTATGCGAGAGCAGCGCAATCATCACCTATCTGGCCGAGCGCTACTCAAGCGAGCAGCGGCGGCTCATTCCGACAGACATCGCCAACCGCGCCGCGTACTTTCAATGGATCTCCTACGCTACGATGGAACTGGACGCCACCAGCCTGTATGTCTTAAGACGCCACGAAGACTTGCACGAGATCTATGGCGAGGCCCCGGATGCCTCGCGCATCGCTCGCGAATACTTTAATCGAATGAGCAATGCGCTTGCGCAAACGGTTAAGGAAGATGAGTATCTTGTGGACAACACTTTCACTGGCGCCGATATCGTACTGACCAGTTGCCTCGACTGGGCACTTCGCTACCAGGTGCCGATTCCGGACAAGCTACATGGCTATTTGCAGCTCACGCGGTCTCGACCCGCCTATATAAAGGCACTTAGCGCCAATGGCAATTGACAGGAGCCGAACCCCTTGATGAACGATGGACCGCTCAGCGGTATTCGAATCATTGACCTGACCAGCGTCGTTTCGGGTCCGGCCGCGATGTCGACACTCGCCGATCAGGGTGCCAATGTGATCAAGGTGGAGCCGCCCAGCGGCGACATCATGCGTCGCGAACGCAACCACGGCGGCAACGGCCTGACCCCGATCTTTATCTCCTGCAATCGCGGCAAGCGCTCAATCGCCGTGGATTTAAAATCAGATGCTGGTAAATCGGTGCTGTGGAAGCTGCTGCAGGACGCCGATGTATTGGCGCAGAACTTTCGCCCGGGTGCCATTGATCGGCTGGGGTTCTCCGCCGAGCACGTTATGGAAAAACACCCGTCGCTGATCTTTCTGTCAATCAGTGGCGTCGGCGACACTGGCCCCTACGCCGATAAGCGCGTCTACGATCCAGTGATACAGTCCTTATCGGGTCTGGCTGATATTCAGGCCGATCCAGTCAGCGGAAAGCCGCGTATGGTCCGAACACTAATTGCCGATAAAACCACCGCAATTTACGCGGCACAGGCTGTCACTGCTGCCCTTTTTGCGCGATCGCGTGACGGACGCGGCCGGCACGTGCAGTTGTCCATGCTGGATGCAGTGGTGTCCTATCTCTGGCCAGAGGGCATGGCACCCTTTTGCAATGTTGCCGAAGACACACGCGAATCGCGAATGTCACCACACGATATGATCTATAACACCGCGGATGGTTTCATCACCCTGGGTGCAATATCCGATCGCGAATGGCGCGGCGTGTGCGACGCGCTGGAAAAGCCAGAGTGGATTGACGATCCGAACTTTGCCACACCGGCGGCACGATCGCAGAACAGACAACTGCGACTCGAGTCCGTACAGGCTGAGCTGGACCGGTTTAACACGATGGATATCATCGCAAAACTCGAAGCGGCCGATGTACCCTGTGCACCGGTGCTTAAACGGCGCGACGTCATCGATCACCCGCAAGTCCTCAACAATCAACTGGTACAGCAAATCCATCAGCCTGGCATTGGCGAGGTTCGCATCGCCCGGCCGGCGGCAAGGTTCGATGACTCCCCTTCAGCACAAATGCCACCAGCACCGCTGCTCGGACAACATAGCGATCAAATACTGGCCGAAATTGGATACACCGAACGACAACGACAATCATTATTCGACACAGGCGCGGTACTATCAAGCAACTCGGAACCAACATGAAAGGACTGATCCCCTATCTGCAGGTTGAAAACACCGCCGAGGCAATTGGCTGGTATGAACAGGTTTTTAATGCCAAAGAGACACGAGCCAGACTGGTGGCACCCGACGGCACTTGCATGAACGCCGAGATTAAAATCGAAGACACTATTTTAATGATCGCCGATCACTCACCCAATGTCGGCTCTACCAGCCCGGCCGTGCTGTCGGCCACATCGGTTGTACTGAATCTGCACGTCGCAGATGCCGACGACACCTATCGGCGCGCACTCGACGCCGGCGCGCAGCAGATCTATCCGCTGGCAGATCAGTTCTACGGCGATCGGGCGGGCCGCGTTTGCGACCCGTTTGGCCATCACTGGATTATCGCCACCAGGCTTCGAGAGGTGCCAGAGGCTGAGATGCTTGCAGCGTTTAAGGCCATGTTTAATCGCTAGCACTCTGAGATACCCTGCGCCATGGCAAACATCCCGATAATCCAGCGTCGATACAGATAGATTTACCGCGCTTTGATTTTGTGTAGCGCGATCGAAAGACAAGAGTGGCCAGCACAATTGATCCAGTTCCAGCTGCAACCCGGATCGCAAGCTGGCGGCCCAGAGCACGCACCCCAGAAACACATGCAAATTCGGTTTGGGCCCCGGAAACGGTGCCGCGTGAGTAACGCTCCCGCTCAAGCACGAGCCAATGAACAGGTAAGGCCGCGTGAGTATCCTACTCAGTTGCGGCAGGCACACCGCGCCGCTAGCGCGACAGCTAGCCGTTAACCATCGCAATACAAAGCCTGCACCAATCTACAACGCTGGCCTATGAAGCTCAGTGGGGCACCCAGATCTTAGGCTGCGCATCTTGCGAGCCTGCCAGTAACCTCAGCCAATAGGCACGCCAGGGCACAAGCGAGGATCCGCTGTTGATGGACACGTATTGGCTGCCGTTGTAATTGAACAGATTGGGATCGAGTAAATTTTCGCCGCTGGCGGCAGCCTGCGACAGATTGCAGGCATCGAGGTCGGCACATGCGCCAGTCGTGCTGGAAATTCGCAAGTCATCATGAGGCACCGGCACCGATACCGAGGCCCCGTACATATCCCATACCGTCCCGGTATCGGCGAATGAGTGCGGTGAGCAATTGAGTGCGCTGCTGCAGCGCATACTGGGCACATACGACATACGTTCGCTGCCTACCGGCATATCGATGTTGACACTGTCTCCGGACATTTGGATCACCCAGTAGCCCTCATTCGGCATCAACACAGACAATTCTGTCTGCTGCTCATACTGGCCCGCCGCGGTGTTGTACCTGTAGACTGAAAATTGCGTACCAGGCGGGATATCGTCACCGATGATATGCCCAACAGTATTCGCTGTATCCGGTGGCAGTGCGGGCAAAGTCAACATGTACCACTGATTGTGGTCAAGCGTTACCTCGATGTCACAGGCATCGCCCCAGTTGTCAGAATCGTAGTCAGCCTGATCGGCGTTGGCGACGGTCGGACAGTTATCGATCTGCGCGGGATCGACGAAGGTTTGAATGGCTAAATCGTTTTCGAACAACCCCGCAAACGATAACGCCCCATAATAGGCGTACTCTCCAGCGGAGTTAGTTTCGCTTTCATACCAGTTGCACTGTTTGTCAACCTGGACTACTGCTGCGTACTGAACGCCGGCAGACAAGTCCAGCGGAGTCGGAAAATCAAAGCGCTGCCAGTTGGGGATGCTGCCGGTTGTAAACTCGGATGCCTGATGCTGCATGGAGCCATAGACGACCGAACCGGGTTTTCTATCGACGGTGTTGCGAATCTGAACCGTTACCATGGTGGTGTCATCGTCGCATTCGATCGGCAGACTGACACCCGCTAACAAGCCTGGTGTTGCGCGGGTGAAAGTTTGCGCTAATGGCGAATTGGACTCGATGTACCACTTCCAGCTGCGGCCCGACAACGAGAATTCTTCGAATTGACCGGTATGCACACCATCTTCGTCTACATCTGTTCCGTCAGTTGCGTTAGTGGAAACGGAGACAGTTTCATAGCTGATCGAACGAGTCTCACCGCCTACGTTGATGTTGTCGAACTGCATAGTGTATAGCGTGTCTTTGACGGGATCGGTATCTTGTGCGGGGATCCAAACGTAGCTGTTCAAGCCAGCGCCAGGACCTGCGGCCTCAAGCTGGTGCTCAATCGCCACACCATTTCGATAGACCGACAGCTCAGCGTTGTTAAAATCAGCTTCCTTCATCGAAAACGACCAGCGCGGAAAAACCAGTGGCCTGGGCACATAACCTGGATTGGGCCAGGCGACAAATTCCTCTCGCGAGGACCGAGTTTCGTCTGTCGGCACACCAATTATCTGTAGTGCATTGGTGGGTCGTGCGCCGTACCCTTCGGGAATGTCTCCGGAATCCATCTCCATAATGGGAGGATCCAATATCCAGCGGCGGTGTCCGACTGCCGCGTTATGCGCGCCAGGGTCTTCGATGTAGCCCGTGATTGCCTCTGGTCCTGCTGACCCTAGTGAAAGATTTGACGTGTTGGCGCCAGCGAAGCCGGCATCGGAGTAGCAGCTCCATGTTTGACCCGGCGTGTGAGACAAATCGTTTTGCGCGCTCATTATCAACGCTGCTTCGGACGGATCACGTACGCCGGCAAAATCATTGAACGTCAGTACGGTTTTATTCTCGCGCAGCGCAGTGATCGGCAATACACCGGCCATATTTCGAAAATAGTTAATTCTGGTTTTGATCGCTTCGCGATATTCGTCTGATACAGATCCTGCCCTACAATCGGCGACTGACCCATCCCACTGCGGATCTACCCACGGGGCGTCGTATATGCTGTTGTAGTAATCAAGTACTGATGATCGACTGTAAACATCGACCGCTACAATGCTTGCAGCGTTGTGCTGACTCTGCGGTACACTTGTGATCTGAGTCTCAAGATCGGCTACAGGTGCACCATCAGACACACGCTGCTGTGCGTGCGCAACAACTGATGATGTGAGTATTATAAGTACTGGACCAAACCAGCCGACCACCCTGCACTGATTCATAGCGCTCCTGCGTTCTTTTTTGGATCGCCCTCGACATGCGAGTTATCGGGGGCGTACTGCCTCATCCGAGAATAACCACTGACCTTCGACCGGTCAACTTGCGAGCGATCAACACTGGAAAGGCACAATGAGGATTTTTCGCAGTACCGCCACCAGACTGTACGATTGGGCATCCGCGAACAAACTGGATCACAAATGTTGGCCAAACTGAGAAAGTGGCGGAACAATCGGATACTGGCACGAAGCCCATACACCAACGCCGACTGGAAGCGGGCTTCCGTAAGTTTGGCGGCATTCGACAGATTATCCGATGATCAACTGTTCAGGCTCTATCAACTCGCCACGCTGTTTATACACGAGAAGAACTTCAGTGGTGCGCACGAGTTCGAAATTACCGATGCAGTCAAACAATCAATCGCGCTGCAAGCATGCCTTCCCATTCTCGAGCTTGGCCTCGACTGGTATGCCGGCTGGTCGTCGATCATTGTGTATCCGGCGGAGTTCAGGACCGAATCAACCTTTGTTGATGAATTCGGTGTCACGCACACCGAATCCAGTCATCGCAGCGGCGAGGCGTGGTTGCGCGGCCCGGTAATTTTGTCGTGGATCGATGTGGAATATGGCGCAAGCAACGACGGCTATAACGTCGTCATCCATGAATTCGTGCACAAGCTCGATATGCTGAACGGTCGCGCCAACGGTTTTCCACCGATGCATAGCGGTGTAGACAAAGACGCATGGACCGGCCTGATGTCCGCCGCATTCGATGACTTTCAAGTCAACCCCAGAGAGGGGCTTGATCAATACGGCGCGACAGATCCGGCCGAGTTCTTTGCTGTGATGAGCGAGGTCTTTTTCGAAACACCGCAACAGCTTGTCGACGAATACCCCAACGTCTACGACATCCTGAGCCAGTTCTTTTGTCAATCGCCGCTCGAGCAATCTGACGCTGCGGACTCCGGTGTTATCTATCGGTCCGGCTACTGAGTTTGTGTACACGCCATACCAGGCGCTTTTTCAATGGCAATTCACAGTGCGTCTGGAGGGGCAGACTACGACTGCGCGTCCCGGACCGACACCGCCCACGGGTACGACGGGGACGCCCAG
>CAZNIS010000136.1:0-14294 GCA_964573105.1 uncultured Granulosicoccaceae bacterium | reverse complement strand
TATTTAATGGTGGGCCGTGTAGGATTCGAACCTACGACCAATTGATTAAAAGTCAACTGCTCTACCGACTGAGCTAACGGCCCCCTGGGGTGGGAACAGTGGGGCGGTGCTCGCCCGACTGATCTCCTTAGTATAGCAATATCAAATGCGGATACCTAGCCCTGAATGGCGATTTATCCTGAGATTTTTTCTGTCGGCCCGGTTTTCTGGCGCTTGAGGGTGGCTTCGCGGTGCATGATGTAGATGGCGGCGCTGACGATCAGGATGGCGCCGGCCAGGGTCTCGGGGCCGGGCAGGGTGCCGAAGATCAGGAATCCGAGGGCTGTGGCGTAGAGCAGGCGGGTGTATTCGAGCGAGGCGAGCATGGAGGCCTCGCCCCATTTGTAGGCGAAAACATTGCCGAGCTGCGAGATGAAGCTGACGGCGCCGATGCCGGCCAGCAACAGCCATTCGGCCGGGGTCGGGGTCTGCCAGAAGAGACAGGCGGGCACTGCCATGCACAGGCCGACGCCGAAGGACTGGTAGATCATGATGGTGTCGGGGCGTTCGGTGCGGGTGAGGATGCGAATGATGATCATCACCAACCCGGCTGCGGCGGCGCCTACTACAGCATAGAGTCCGTACAGGCTGAAGCCACCGGCACCTGGCTGCAGCATGATGGCGACGCCGGCGAAGCCGACAATGGTTGCACCCCAGCGCCTGGGGCCGACGGTTTCATGCAGGATGACGATCGCGAACAGGGTGACGAAGAAGCTCTTGGCGAAGCCGATTGCGGTGGCGTCGGCCAGCGGCAGGTGGATCACGGCGGAAAAACCGCACAGCATGGCAATCAATGCGACGAACACGCGCACCAGTTGCAGGCCCGGCCGGCCGGAGTGCAGGGATTTGGGGAAGCTTGCGGCGATTCTGGGCGACAGGATCAGGCACATCACGATCTGGCGCACGAACAGGATTTGGGTCACATGCAGACGGGTGCCGGCCAGTTTGATCAGTGCGGCCATGATGCTAAAGCCCACCGCGGCGATCAGCAGAACTATAATGCCCTTGGTGCTGTCTGTAAGACTCAGGAATTTATTAAGGATTGGATGCTGCCTTGTCGAGCGGCACGGTCGTCCGGCCGATTGGCCGGGCTTGAAGTGTTGCGAAGGTGCCCGCACCTGATTGTAGCAACATTGATGCTGGCACTTTTGTCGCCTTTGGGTGGCGTGTACCAGGCAATTGCCCGGCACGTGTTTTCGTTTCAGCCCTCAACCAGACATTCGGATACCCGCTTTGAACTCATATCTGCCACAGCCTGATCGACGCCGCTGGCTGCTTGCCGCCACCGGACTTTTGCTTGCCGGCTGTGGTGAGAAGCGACCGGACGGCGCGTTTCAGGTGGAGACCGACGATGGTCTGTTTGACAGCGCAAAGCACAAGGGCGAGGTAATCTATCTGGATTTCTGGGCGACCTGGTGTCCGCCGTGCCTGCAGTCGTTTCCGTGGATGAGCGACATGCAGCGCAAGTACGCGGATAAAAAACTGCGCGTGGTGGCGGTGTCGATCGACATCGAACAGCAGTTGATCAGTGAGTTCATCAATCGGGTCGAGACCGACTTTACAATTGGCTATGACCCGAAAGGTGCGCTTGCCAATCAGTTTGGTGTGCGCGCGATGCCGACGGCTTTCGTGATCGATCGCAAAGGCCGGATCGCCTCGACCCATGCCGGTTTTAGCGAGGACCGAAAACCGGAATTCGAGGAGAAACTGGTGGCGGTGCTGGATGAATAGGCATTAGCTTGCCCTGGACGCCTGCTCCAGCTCATCGGCTTTGACCATCCATTCTTCCTCGGTCTCTTCGATCGATTTGCCAAGCTCGGCCTGCTTCCACAGCAGGTCTTTGAGATCCTCTTTCCTGTCGTCCTGATACAGCGCTTCGTCGGCGAGCTGTGTTTCAAGCTCTGTTTTCTTGCGGTTCAGCCGGTCGAGCTGTTTTTCCAGTGAATTGACCTGGTTGCGAAGCGGCGCGAGTTGTTTGCGGATGTCTGCCTCGCGCTGTTTGCGCTCGCGGCTGCTCTCGGTTTTGCCGGCAGCGGGTTTGCTCTCGGTTTTGGAGCTTGCGCCTTTGGTGCGTTGCTGCAGCCATTTTGGGTAGCCCTCCAGGTCTTCGTCGAACTCGTCTACCCGGCCCTGATCCACCAGCAGCAGTTGATCGCAGGTGGTTTTCAGCAGGTGCCGATCGTGCGAGATCAGCACAATCGCGCCGGCAAAGTCCTGCAGCGCCAGGCTCAGCGCGTGGCGCATCTGAATGTCCAGATGGTTGCTGGGTTCGTCGAGCAGTAGCAGATTCGGGCGTTGATAGACCAGCAGCGCGAGCACCAGGCGGGCCTTTTCGCCACCGGAAAACGGCTCGATTGAATCGAATACGCGCTCGCCCTGAAAGCCGAAGCCGCCCAGAAATGATCGCAGTTCGGATTCGGCGGCGCGTTCGTCGAGCTTGCGCAGATGACCGATCGGGGTGTCGGTGAGGTTGAGTTGTTCGAGCTGGTGCTGGGCAAAATAGGCGATGCGCGTCTCTTTGGCGAAGTGAATATCACCGTCCAGGGCGTCGAGTTCGCCGGCCAAAGATTTGATCAGCGTGGATTTGCCGGCACCGTTGGGGCCGAGCAGGCCGATGCGGGCATCGCGATGAATCTCGAATTTTACTTTGGATAAGATGGCCGTCTCGCCGTAGCCGACGGCGGCATTTTTCATTCGCAGCAGCGGGTCGGGCAGTTTCTCAGGCTCGCGAAAGCTGAATTTGAACGGCGAGTCGACGTGCGCCGGGGCGATCAGTTCAAGCCTTGCCAGCGCTTTCAGGCGACTCTGCGCCTGACGCGCCTTGGTGGCCTTGGCGCGAAAGCGGGTGACGTAGCTGGTCACGTGTGCGATTTCGCGCTGCTGTTTTTCGTAGGCGGACTGTTGGGTGGCCAGCTGCTGCGCGCGCGCCTGTTCGAAATTGCTGTAGTTGCCGGTGTAGAGCTTGAGGTTGCGGTGCTCGATGTGGCCGATGTGGGTGGAAACGTTATCCAGAAACTCCCGATCGTGTGAGATCAGCAACAGTGTGCCCGGATAGCTGCGCAGCCAGTTTTCCAGCCAGATCACCGCATCCAGGTCCAGGTGGTTGGTAGGTTCGTCGAGCAGCAATAAGTCGGATCGGCACATCAGGGTTTGCGCGAGGTTCAGGCGCATGCGCCAACCACCCGAAAACTGCCGCACGGGCTGGCGGGTCTGTTCGGTTGTAAAGCCAAGGCCATTCAGCAGGGTGGCAGCGCGTGCCTCGGCAGTGTAGCCACCAACGCGCTCCAGCTCTGCCAACAGGTGGGCGTGCTGTTCGCCGTTGTCGGCGGCGTCGGGTTGGGCGAGCGCGTTTTGCAGTTGGCGCAGCTCTGGATCACCGTCGATCACGTACTCAAGCGCGACCGTGTCGGTGGCCGGCGTCTCCTGCGCCACATGCGCGACCACCAGTTTGCGCGGCATGTCGAAGTCGCCGGCGTCGGCGCCGATTTCACCCAGAATCAGTGCAAACAGCGTCGACTTGCCGCAGCCGTTCGCCCCGGTGATGCCCAGCCGATTGCCGCGATGAACAGTAAATGTGCAGCCCTCGAGCAGCGTTTGCTTGCCGCGACGGACTTCCAGATTGGTGAAATTCAGCATGGACGGGCGGGTTGGTCAGGTGATGGCAGGGTGGTTGATGAAGAGTCGGCAGTTTGACACGTTGTGCACAGTTTGCGTGCCATAGTGCTAAAGATCTGGCACTCAATGGACGTCACAGTAGGGCAGAGAAACGACCGATGGTTCGCTGCATGGCGAGCTGTCGGTAATAACAATAAAAACAGTTGGCGGGCCACGCGGTTGTGAATCTGTGGCTTACGACATCGCAGGGGCGATCGGGCAATCACGTCCGATCCACGTGGGCAATACAGAATTATGTTGAAATCTCAATCGACGCAATTGGCGTGTACGCTGTTGTTTGGCCCGCTGGGGCTTGCCTATATCAGTATGGCATCGGCGGTCATGCTGACGTTGTTGACCGTTGTATTGTACTTCACGTTGCTTGGACCCGTCGCCATCGTCGGCATGTGGCCGGTTGCCATTGTGCTTGGCGCACTGGCGGTTCACTTGAGCAACGTGCAGCAGCGCAACATCGGTATGAACTTGCTGCTGACTGACGATCGCCGGTCAGAAGAGGTGAAGGAGCTGCTGGCAGCGGGTGCTCGATTCGCGGCGATTGCGGTGTTTATCGGGGGAGCTGCATTTGGCGTCTATCGATATGGCACATCGGCAGCCGACAAGGCGGTTGATTCGATGGCACAACTGGCCGAGCAGACCGGGGTTAGCAGTCTGTTCGCTGAGGCTGACACTCTGCAGCCTGCCGACGACAGCGAAACAACCGTCACACCGGTGGCGAGCGTCGATTCCGCCACCATTGGTGTGCCGGCTACGCAGAGCGAGGCGGTCGCGATCGCTTTAGCGTCTGGTCCCGCGCCTTTGCCATCCGTGGCGCTGCCACAGGAACAGCCCGATGTGGTCGTTCTGCCTGCCAGCTCAATGGCGCCGAAGGCCGCACCGCAGCGCAAAGTTCGCAAGGTGCCCAGTGCGCCGCTGGTGAAGGTTGCCAGGCGAGATCGCTTTGTAAAGCAGGCGATTGCCAACCTGCGCAGTGGGCCCGGCACCGGGCACAGCATCGTCGATATCGCCCGCAAGGGTGACCGGCTGGTGCAACTGGCGCGGCAGGGCAACTGGGTTCAGGTGCAGCTGGCCAGCAGCGATCGCACAGCGTGGATTTTCGGCGGTCTGCTGAAGCGTTGAGTGGTCTCTGCAAAACCTTTCCAAATGGTTAGACAATCGCGATGAGGTGATTTAGTCTGCTTCTCAACGGAGGCAGACTATGCTCAAAGCGAAACTGGTGGTTCGGGATAATCAGGCCATGCCGCTGCAGGCGGCGTCGCTTCGCGAGCTGATCAAAAAGGCTGAGCGACACCCGGTAGGGGCGTCGCAGCGTCGACTGGTGATCGATCTGGATCGCTCTGATCCGCTGGACTGGGCGGCGGATGGCGATACCCGTGCCAGCCGCAAGCCTGAACCCTTGCGTCGGGTTCGCAGTCGGCACGCCTAATCTTCTGCTGTTACAAGTTATCCAATTCGTATGGCCTGCGGCGCGTGCGTGCTGTCACTGCTGGGTAAACTGTTCGCTTACTGACAACGGACGATCCGGCGATGGGGGCTTTTCCAGCTTGGCATGAATCGGCGGCGACGCTGATTGACGTCGCGATGGGGCGCAGACACGCCGATACGCTGGTGCGCAATGGCCGCTGGGTCAATGTGCACTCAGGCGAGATTATCGACCACACCGACGTCGCGATCGCGGCTGGTCGCTTTGCCTACGTCGGGCCCGACGCCAGTCATACCATCGGTCCTTCCACAACTGTTATCGATGCCGCCGGACGCTACCTGGTGCCGGGTCTGTGCGATGCGCATATGCATATCGAAAGCGGCATGGTAACCGTCACCGAATTTACCCGCGCTGTCGTGCCACATGGCACGACGTCGATGTTTGTCGACCCGCACGAAATCGCCAATGTGCTGGGTCTTGATGGCGTCAGGCTGATGCACGACGAGGCTTTTGAAATGCCGATCAACGTGTTCGTGCAGATGCCATCCTGTGTGCCGTCGGCACCTGGCCTGGAGCAGGCCGGCGCGCAGCTCGGCGTGGCCGAAGTCGCCGAGGCAATGAGCTGGCCCAATATCATCGGCCTGGGTGAGATGATGAATTTCCCTGGTGTCGCCAGTGGTGACGCAGTGATGCTGGGCGAGATGGCCGCCACCCGTGCGGCCGGCAAAACCATCGGCGGGCACTATGCGTCGCCGGATCTGGGTCTGCCGTTTCACGGCTATGTGGCCGGTGGTCCGGCCGATGATCACGAGGGTACGCGCGCGATTGATGCCGCGAGTCGGGTGCGTCAGGGGATGCGTGCGATGCTGCGCCTGGGCTCGGCCTGGTATGACGTGGCCGAGCAGGTCAAGGCGATCACCGAACAGGGACTGGACTCGCGTAACTTCATTCTGTGTACCGATGACTGCCACTCGGGCACGCTGGTCAACGACGGGCATATGAATCGCGTCGTACGGCACGCGATCAGTCAGGGGTTGCAACCGATCACGGCGATTCAGATGGCTACGCTCAATACGGCGCAGCACTTTGGGCTGGAGCGGGAGCTGGGGTCGATCACACCGGGTCGCCGCGCCGATCTGATCATCAGTCCTGATCTACCGACGCTGCCAATTGATCTGGTGATGGCGGGTGGTCAGGTGCTTGCTGAAGCCGGGGCACTGACGGCATCAATTCCCGCGGCCTCCTATCCGGCCAGTGCGACCGACACCGTGCATCTGGGCAAGACACTTGAGGCGTCAGACTTTGACATTGCCGCACCCGCCGGTGCAAACGAGGTGGTGGCCAAAGTCATCGGCGTAGTAGAAAACCAGGCGCCAACCAAAGCTTTGCAGGCGACACTTTCGGTGGAGGATGGTCTGGTACTGATGGATCGCAATGCGGATGTCTGTCAGATCGCACTGGTCGAGCGGCATCGCGCCACCGGTGCTGTGACCAACGCGTTCGTCAGCGGCTTTCGCTACAACACTCGCTGTGCGGTCGCGAGCACTGTCGCGCATGACAGCCATCACATGATCGTGGTCGGCACCGACAAATCAGACATGGCGCTGGCCGCCAACCGGCTCGGAGAAGTGGGCGGTGGTATTGTGGTGGTGGCTGACGGCACTGAGCTTGCGATGGTGGAGTTGCCGATTGCCGGACTGATGTCGGATGAGCGCGCTGAGGTGGTCGCAGACAAGGCGCAACGCATGGTGGCTGCAATGGCACAATGCGGCTGTGAGCTCAACAACGCCTATATGCAGCACTCGCTACTGGCGCTGGTGGTGATACCCGAGCTACGCATATCCGATGCTGGCCTGGTCGATGTGACCCGTTTCAGTACCACCGATCTATTTGTCTGATGGTGCCACTTTGCCCCATTTTTATCTCAACGATACCGAAGTCCTCGAAACCGCACTGCCGCCCGATCTGACCGTACTGGATTACCTGCGCGAACGACGACGCAAGTGCGGAACCAAGGAGGGCTGTGCGTCTGGTGATTGCGGTGCCTGCACGGTGGTGGTGGCACGATTAAACGACGACGGTGACCTCAACTACGAAGCGATAAACAGTTGCATCGCGTTTGCCGGATCGCTGCATGCCAGCCAGTTGATCACGGTGGAGGATCTGCAGCACGAGGGGCAGCTGCATCCAGCGCAACAGGCGATGGTCGACTGTCACGGATCGCAGTGCGGCTTTTGCACGCCAGGATTTGTCATGTCGCTGTTTGCGCTATGGAAAAACGCCGCACAGCTCAAAGATGAAAGCACGCACGCTTCGATCGAGCGCTATCTTGGCGGCAATCTGTGCCGCTGTACCGGCTATCGTCCCATTGTTGATGCAGCAGAAAAACTGCTTGCGACAACTGTTTACGCAGATCAGTTTGAGCAACAAAAGGCGCAAACGATTAAAAATCTGTCTGCCATCTCTGCACAGTCTGATGACAACCAATATTATCGCCCGGCGGATATCAGTGAATTGTGTGAGATGCGCGCGCGGTTGCCGCAAGCACGGATTGTCGCAGGGGCTACCGATCTTGCACTTGAGGTAACGCAGAAGCTTGCCAGACTGGATGCACTGATCGATGTGAATACAGTGGCAGACTTTAATCAATGTCATATCGACGGCGATCACATGGTCGTTGGTGCCGGGTTGTCGTTGAGTGATTTTGCTGACGCAATCAAACCAGTGTTTCCCGATGTGGCCTCGCTGATGTTGCGCTTTGGCTCACAGCAGGTGCGCAATCGCGGTACTGTCGGTGGCAATATTGCCAATGCATCGCCAATCGGTGATTTGCCGCCGGTGTTGATCGCGCTGAATGCCACGCTCGTGCTGCAATCGAGTCGCGGGATTCGCGAACTGTCAATCGAAGACTTCTTTCTCGACTATCGAAAAACGGCACTCAAAGAAGATGAAGTGGTCCGCGCTGTCAGAGTACCAATGCACGGTGGCTTCGATCAGGCGCCGCAGTTAAAGGTCTACAAGATCAGCAAGCGTCTGGATGATGATATCTCTGCGGTGTGCGCGGTGTTTTCGGTGGTGATGTCTGGCGACAAAATAGAACAAATCAGCTCGGCGTTTGGTGGCATGGCGGCAATACCCAGGCGCGCCAGTGCACTTGAAAAAATCTGCCGCGGGCAAACGCTGAACGAGGCATTGATTAAAAAAGGGGGCGAAGCGCTTGAGCGCGACTTTCAACCCATCAGTGATGTGCGTGCCAGCGCGCACTATCGACGCCGCGTTGCCGGCAATCTGCTCTATCGCCTGGCGGACGAGCTGACCGGAACGACGAGCGCATGATTGGCGAATCGAACGCGCATGACAGCGCGCACAAGCACGTCAACGGCGAAGCGTTGTATGTCGATGATCTGGCGGCGCAGTTTCAGCCGTTCTATGTGGCCATTGGTGGCAGTGAGATCGCCTGTGGTGAGATCACGGCCATTGATCTTGACGCTGTTCGATCTGCCGATGGCGTGATCGATGTGGTGACGGTTGCCGATATACCGGGCCATAGTGATATCGGGCCGGTGTTTCCCGGTGATCCGTTGATGGTGGATCGCGAGATCGAATTTCACGGGCAGGCGATTTTCGCCGTCCTCGCATCCAGTCAGCAACAGGCCAGAGCTGCCGTTCGGCTTGCCCGCATCGATTATCGCGAGAGCGATCCGGTACTCGATATTGAAACAGCCATGCAGCGTGAATACTATGTGCGCCCGCCGTATCGCATCGCCCGTGGAGAGGTACAGCAAGCGCTGGATGATGCGGCGATCCGACTGGATTCTCAATTTAGTGTCGGTGGTCAGGAACATTTTTATCTCGAGGGGCAGGTAGCGCTTGCGATCGCCGGTGAGGATGGCGCAGTCACCGTTCACTCATCAAATCAAAACCCGACTGAGGCGCAGAAGCTGGTTGCCGAAGTGCTGGCACTGCCGATGAACGCTGTGGTCGTAGAGACCCGGCGCATGGGAGGCGGGTTTGGTGGCAAGGAGACACAGGCGAGTGCCTGTTGTTGTCTGGCGGCGCTCTTCGCGGTTCGCAATCGCAAAGCGGTGGTGTGTCGTTTATCGCGCGGCGACGATATGCGCATGACTGGCAAACGACACGGATTTCTAAACCGCTACGAGGCCGCCTGCGATGGACAGGGGCTGCTAACGGGTGTGCGCTACGTACTGGCGGGGCAGTGTGGTAACTCGCCGGACTTGTCCGATGCCATTGTCGATCGCGCGATGCTGCACTGTGACAATGCCTATTACATTCCCGATGTCGATATCACCGGCTTACGCTGCAAGACCAACACAGTGTCCAACACAGCGTTTCGTGGATTTGGTGGTCCGCAGGGATTGATTGCCGCTGAAGCGCTGATGGATGAACTGGCATTTGCGTTACAGCAGGATCCGCTCGATGTGCGAAAGCGCAACTTCTATGCGGCCAATGGTCGCGATGTCACCCCCTACCAACAGTCAGTGGAAACGAAAACACTGCCATTGCTTGTCGATCAACTGGAGCAATCGTCTGACTATCGGGCGCGCAGAGACGCGATCAGGCAATTTAACGCGAATAGCACTTACCATAAAAAAGGTATTGCTCTGACGCCCGTGAAATTTGGCATATCGTTCACCGCGATCCATCTCAATCAGGCCGGCGCGATTGTGCATCTATACACCGATGGTTCGGTGCATCTGAACCACGGTGGCACCGAAATGGGGCAGGGGCTTTTTATCAAGGTCGCGCAGGTGGTGGCCGCCGAGCTTGGAGTGGCGGTGGAGGCTGTGCGAGTGTCTGCAACGCGCACCGACAAAGTACCGAACACCTCGCCAACGGCCGCTTCATCCGGCACGGATCTAAACGGGATGGCTGCGCGCGCGGCCTGCAGGGTGTTGAAGCAGCGGCTCGCCGATCACGCGGCTCGCGTGTTCGATTGTGATGCCAGTGAGCTGGTATTCGATCGCGACGGCATACGTGCCGCTAAAGGGCAGTTGAGCTGGCCCGAGCTTGCCAACAGTGCCTGGATGGCGCGCGTGTCGTTATCTGCCAACGGCTATTATCGAACACCCGATATTCACTTTGATCGTGAGTCCGGCTGCGGGCGACCGTTTTATTATTATGCTAACGGGGCGGCGGTCAGTGAGGTAGAGCTCGACACCTTAACCGGCGAATGCCGCGTACTGCGCGCGGACATTCTGCACGACGTTGGGCAATCGATAAATCCAGCGGTGGATATTGGCCAGATTGAGGGTGGCTACATTCAGGGGTTGGGATGGTTGACCAGCGAAGAGCTGAAATGGGACGACAGCGGCCGGCTGCTGAGCGACGGTCCGGCGACTTACAAGATACCCGCCATCGGTGATACGCCGCCGGTTTTCAATGTCGCGCTACTGGAAGATTCACCCAATGCCGAGGCGACGGTTTATCGCTCAAAGGCGGTGGGCGAGCCACCGCTGATGCTCGCGACTTCTGCCTGGTGTGCGATTCGCGATGCCATAGCAGCGGTAGACAACTACCAGACTTTCCCACGTCTGAATGCACCGGCGACGCCTGAGGAAATTCTGCGTTGTATCGATAGTCTACGGGATCGGTAGTCATGTCAGACCATCAGCATTCCGGTGGCTGTCTATGCGGTGCGGTTCGATACGTTTTTACCGGCGAACCTCTGTGGAGCGGTTACTGCCACTGCGCGAGCTGTCGACGCAACACGGGTGCGGTGGTAGCCTGTTTTGTCGGTTTGCGCCCCCATCAGCTTGAGTGGACCGGTGGGCGATGCCGTGAGTTTGAATCCTCAACGGATGTTTGGCGCGGCTTCTGTAGTGACTGCGGTACGCCGATCAGCTATCGCGCAAAGCGCTGGCCTAACGAAATTCATCTCTATACGGGCACATTGGACGATCCAGAACGACACCCGCCACAGTTTCACGTGTATTGTAGTGAGCAACTGAGCTGGTTCGACAGCGCCGATGATTTACCACGCCATGCGCGAACCGCTCTGGATTGACCGCCACCGCTGGCGCACCGTCATGCGGGTTTCATAAAGTGGGTAAAAAAATGATTGATCGCGTGCCGCGATATAATTCAGTCGCCATCGCGCTGCACTGGCTGGTGGCAATTGCCATTATCGGTTTGCTGGCGGTTGGCAAGTGGATGACCTCGTTGCCCGAAGCCGACCCGTTGCGCTTTACCGCCACGCAGTGGCACAAGTCATTTGGTATTCTGGTGCTGGTGCTGTCGGTCGTGCGCCTGATCTGGAAGTTCGCTCATCGCAGTCCGCCACTACCCGATTCCATGAAGGCGTGGGAAAAGTTCGCTGCAGGCTCGATGCATCTGTTGCTATATCTGCTGATGTTTCTGCTGCCGATCACCGGCTGGTATATGGTCTCGGCCTCACCGCTGAATTTGAGCACGCTGCTGTTTGGCGTGGTGCCGTTGCCGCACTTGCCGATTGACTGGTTTGCGATGGATAAAGAGCAGCTGACAACGCTTTTTCTGGATGCACACCATTTGCTTTCCAGCGTGTTGCTGGCGATGGTGATTTTTCATGTGCTGGCGGCGCTGCGGCATCAGTTCATGCTGCGCGACAATGTTATCTCGCGCATGCTGATTGGTGATCAGCATCGCCGTGATCGCGATATGAGCCACGGCTTGATCTACGGTCTGGTGCTCGCCGGCCTGGGTGTGTTGGCGCTGTTTGCTGTGACGGGCGATCGAGCGGTGCCGACAAACGAAGGCGATACGGCAGCGAGTGCAGTCGGCCTGCAGGTGGAGTTTGTCGCCACGCAACTGGGCGAGCCGTTAAACGGAAAGTTTGAACGCGCAGAGATTGATGTGGCGCTCAATGATGATGACCCATCTGCCTCAACGATGCGCGCAATAGTCTGGACGGCAACGGCCAGCACCAACGACTCTCAGGTCACCATTACGTTGCCAACGGCCGACTGGTTTGCATCGGAGCAATATCCAGAAGCCGTTTTCAGCTCGACTTCGATCCAGCCATTGGCTGATCAACGCTATCGGGTCAGTGGCGAGATGCAGATCAAAGGGGTCACAGCGGCGGTTGAATTTGAAATGACTGTCGAGGCGGGTGTCGCCGCTGGCACATTTGAGATCGACCGCAGCGCCTATGGTATTGGCAGTGCCGATCAGGATGGCTACGTTGGCAACAACGTGCAGATTGTTTTTAATTTTCCGGTGCAATAGCAGGGGATATAGATGGCTATTCTTCGAAAAACCGCGTTGGTCGGTCAAGTGCAGTCAGTGCTGGTGCATCGAGCGGGCAGCGACGATATCAGTTCGGCACAAGTAGAGAAGGTCAGTGCCGGCTTTGACGGGCTGGCGGGGGATTCTCACAGCGGTGTGAACCGGGCATCCTGTGTGCGTGTCGCCGGTCAATACGTCGAGGGCACGCCGATTCGCAACACCCGCCAGATTTCGCTGGTATCCGTCGAGGAGCTGGCGCTGATTGCCGAGGCCATGCAGATCGATCTCATTAAGCCTGAATGGCTGGGTGCCAACCTGTGTCTGTCCGGCATTCCCGATCTCACCCTGCTGCCGCCATCGACCCGGCTGATCTTTTCCAGCGGTGCGTCAGTCGCCATCGATATGGAGAACGAGCCGTGTCGCTACCCGGCCGATATCATTGACCGGCACTATCCGGGCAAGGGCCGGATGTTCGTGAAAAACGCGATGAACCGTCGTGGCCTGACCGGCTGGGTTGAGCGCGAGGGCGACATTGCCGCCGGTGATAAAGTTGCCGTCCACATGCCGCCAAACCGCTTGTATCCGATGCCGGGCTAGCGTGCGGTCTAACGCTGCGGTGCGAAGAGTTTATCCAGAAAACCGTGGAACCAGTCCGCCTGCGCCTGGCTGTATAACTGGTTGTCCCGGGTCTGTTCGTCGACCGGTTGCGCCCCCGGCGTGTTATTGAATTCTGCCGCCCAGTCTGCAGCCTGCCACTCGGAGAACATCTGTTGACTGACCTCCGGATGAAATTGCAGGCCGAAGGCGCGATCGCCCACCCGGAAGGCCTGATGGGCAAAGTGCTCACTGCTGGCCAGCGGGATGGCTTCGGCTGGTAGCTCGAATCCTTCAAAGTGCGCCTCGACCATTTTGGTCGCTTTTGGCAGCCAGTGGCCGGCCTGGTCGGTGGGGGAAACACTGGTGTAGCCGAATTCGCAGATGCCTTGCGGGTGTGGCTTTACGGCTGCGCCCAGCGCGTGGGCCAGCAGTTGTGCGCCCAGGCAAATACCGACGACAGGGCGTTCGGCATCGATGCAGCGGCGAATCCAGTCACATTCGAGCGTCAGATACGGGTGCTGATCGATCTGGCTGACATTCTGTGCGCCACCCATCACTATTGTGCCGGCTGTCTGTTCGCCCAGCGCCGGGATCGAATCGCCCTTAAATGGATAGCAGTGAATGATCCGGTATCCGGATGCTTGCAAATGCGTGGTCGCGAGGTCGTGCAAATCTCCCTCGTGGTGCCGGATGATGACGACGTCTTGCATGGTCAGCCAGGTTTTGGATTGAAAATTCGCGGGCAAAAAAAAGGCCGGCGCACTGAGTGCGCCGGCCTGGTCGACTAGTGTCGAGCCAGTGCTATTACATGATAGCGCCGAGAATGGCCTGGCCGATACCACCAGCGCCAGCGCCGCCCAGCAGACCACCGATGATTTGCTTGGGGTTGATGGAGCCACCGGCTGCTGCTGCGCCCGCTGCGGCTGCGTCTGAACCTCTACCCATCATGCTGCCAACTGCACTGCCGCCGAGCAGGCCTGAGACGATACCGATGATGTTGTCGAAGCCTGTGCCGCCAAGTCCGCTGGCCAGGTTGCCTACCAGGCTACTGCCGAGCCAGCCGCCGCCGCCACCGATAACTGCTGAGATGATTGTTCCGAGCATGAAATATGTTCCTGTGTTTTAAGACTACTAAATAACCCGCCAGAAGAGGCGGACAAAAACGCTGAAAGAACGTCTGGTCGAGCTCTGCTGGAGCGCGCCATGTTTCAACGACGAGACCAGTATAGCCCGACTGGATTTTCGTAGGTTGCTGAAAATTTTGAATAAATGTGAACAGTTGTGCGCGCAACGCACATCTTGTTGCGCATTTGCGACGCTGGGCATGTGGGCGCTGGGC
>CAZNIS010000135.1:0-14565 GCA_964573105.1 uncultured Granulosicoccaceae bacterium | reverse complement strand
TTCTGGTCTCCAGATGGCGCTTGTCTTTGCCGATTTTCTGATACAGCGCTTCAACCACCGACTGCTCACCCTCGAGCGCCTGAATGAAAGAGCCTTCGTGATAAAGCAACATGCCGGTAACGTTCAGCGATTCGTTGTTTTTGCGTGCGGTGGCGAGCAGTTGCTCAAGCTCCTCTTCGCTGAACTCTTGCGTGCCCGCACTGATGTAGAGCAGCTGGAATAGCGGCTCCGGTTCATGCTCGTTTTCCACCATTAGCGCTGCTTCCATGCGATTCTCTCCGTGGGTCGAAACCTGCTGCAATTAGCGACCGGACAGGTCGACACTTGAGCCGTCACCAGAAGAGCGTCTTTCATAGCGTGAACGAATAACGGCAAACCCGCCATGCTGGCATTCGCTCACATATACCTCTGAGCAGCAAATGGACTCTCTACTATCCAGAAACTAAGGGGTAAAGGCATAACAGTGTGCTTACGGAAAGATAATCGCTTTTCTAGTTCTGATGTAGAATGTTCCTACCCGCGACCTCCGGACAGAATCACCTTAACGCTGATTGCGCATACTATTAGATTCCACTGGGTATATTTTTATCGGTTATAGCTCTAACAGTAACTATCCAGTCACCAGGCGCTACTTCTTGAAGCAGACTAGTTCTATCGCCAGGCACAGATACTCCAATCCGCTTGTTTCTTTTCCGGTTATCGTAATCAATAGCGGTAGATCTGAAGTGTACGCGATAGTGATCGATATTTACAGCTTTACCGGTTGTATCGTAGCGAACGGGATTCCAGCCAATTTTAACAGCCACTGAATTGCATTTTTTATTACCCTTACAGCGCACACGATAAATCGCTTTCTTTTCGTTTCTCAACGTCATGCCCGAAACAGCTGTAATAGAAGGCTTTTCCGGAGGGCTATAGCTTGTATTCATATTAGCACTGTAAGAGACAAATACGGAACGCTGATCATATTGTGGGCGCGTATCTGCACCTCTAAGTTGAAAATACACACGATTATGCACTTCGTCATATGTTCCACCCACGAGACGAACCAACTCAAACGAATCACTCCGTCCCTGCTGAAAAGGCATAATCATTTTTCCATACGCATAGGGCTTTATCGAATCAAAACGTTTTCTACCAGACATCGCCTGAACTACGTCTCGAAGATCGAGCAGCCAATAATAATTAGATTGATCGCCGTCGACAAACGGGCAAGGTCCCGCACACGGTGGCCGCCCATCTGGTTTCGGTATTTTGTAACCGATGTCATTATCTAATCCCCAATGGTTTCCCACCAACATTAATGTTCTTGTTCTCGGGAAGATAAATCCGAAACGAATAAAAGACATTGAATTCCACAAGTCACTTGGCGGATTCACGTACGGACCACCAACACGCCCCCGGTGGTCAAGTGGTGAACTATCGGTATAATCGACAAGCGGGTAAGAAGGGGCTACGTTTCTTGTTTTATTTCGGAGTAGACTATCCTCAGGGGTGAACGAAAACACAGAAGGTCCAGGTGCAGCTCTAGCGGCAACACTCCAACCATCTGCCGGTCCAAATAAATGTGTACCTCCCAACACCGCTTGCCACTCACCAGGTATTTTCGAAAACCATCCAGCTGAAACTGCCGCTTCTCTTTTTGATGCTCCTTCTACGCCTGAATACGAGTTGATACCTCGTCCCAATCTAACTGGTTGGTAAGCAGCAAGGTTGGACGCATTTTCTATTATGCCAACCTTATGTTTAGACAGGTCACTTGCGGGATAATAAGCGTGAGCTGAAAACAACAAGCTACCGTTAAGCCACAGCAGGTCAGATAGATAATTCAGATCTGCTCGCTCACGATCAATAACAGCCGTAAACGGTTGTAGAATATTATCAGACACTGGTAGATCATTTAGACTATATGACTTAACCAGTGAGGGGACACTAAACTGCGCAATGCCCCCTTTCACAAAGTTTCCACTCACATAAACTGACCCATTAGGCGCTCCCGCAGTTGGCGGGGCATACGTCATCCCACCTTCCGCATTGTGTAAAGAGCTAACTCCGCTGCCTGAAGAACTAAGAACAAAAGCGCCCTGGTACTCCAGATTGGGCCAATACAAAAGCGGATAACTAAGTACTTTACTAGCATCCACCGACCTGGGTTTTATCGACTGTGCACAAGCCGATAAAGTCATGGAAAACGACACGATTAACAGTAACAAGCATCTCACAGTAAAATCCTTATGGTTTTTCGAATATTCGGCTTATCGTAGATTTCAATCAAGCATAGCTGTCTTGTTAGATATCGCGCTCTAATTCGCTTTTTAACATTTTTCCAACGTACTGGGAATACTGCATTGCGTGATCAGGCAAAAGATGTGATTCAGAACCAAATTCGCTATCATCTCGAATCTCGAGTTTTTTCGTAAGATGCTTTATATCAGGATATTTCTTCTGCATCGCATTAAAGTAGTCGTTAACGCTTTTAACAAACCCTGAAGTCACAAACCCTTTTGGCTTTGGGTTTATCAGCAAATAAACATTTACATTTGTAGTCGACACAATATCTCTCATCAGCAGTAATCCATTGAGAGAAAATTCATCTGGTTGAAAAACGTCTCTTGCTTTCCCTGCAGCCAACTTTTTACTTTTTTCTGGGTAGAATCCATTATGTTCCTGCAGTTTTCTTTGAAATTTTTTGTAGCTCCCTTCGAACTCCGCTGGAAATATGTTTATTCTCTGCTTTTTTATAAACCAATCCAGTTTGTCATTAATGGAAGGGATGTAAAGTGTATGGTGACGCCCGTAGGCTGTTAGATATCGTCCTAACATCCCCATCTCCGCAGCTTTGGATTCAGATACTTCGAGAGATTTGGGAACGATACCGTAAACTATTGTAGTAACCCCGTCATCCTTGATTGCTTCATTTGCAATTTCACTAAATCCGGCCGTCGTCATACTTGATAAGGTACCAAGATTAATTACGGTGTCGTTTAGTTCAGCAGAAACAGCAGAAGGCACAATCCCATGAAATGTGCTGCTGTCTCCGACAAATACGATACTACTGTCCATTCCATCCAAGAGTGATCTCTTGGCAATTACCACTGCATCATCAGCACTCGGCTCTAAAAGGGGTAACCCGCTTAACCTTTCTGTATAAGATACAAATGCCGTACTACAAAGCAAAATAACTACTATTGCAAAAATTGCAGCCAACGGGTATTTCGATTCATTTTTCAGTTTAGACATATATTTTTTCTACTAAAACTGGAAGTAAATGAACTCACCCGAATCCAAAGCGCCGGAACTTACCATAAGATAGAACATAGCTATATATGCTCCCATCCTGATTGGCATTGGCATGGACAGCAGTATGTTCAAATCATTATGCTTATACTGAAAGTATTGCATTAACAGCAATGGAGATATGTAGAACACCAATTTCGGTAACATACGGATAAACT
Source organism: uncultured Granulosicoccaceae bacterium (assembly GCA_964573105.1). Classification (GTDB taxonomy): domain Bacteria; phylum Pseudomonadota; class Gammaproteobacteria; order Granulosicoccales; family Granulosicoccaceae; genus CAKZSB01. The sequence continues at coordinate 11,110 of CAZNIS010000135.1, read as the reverse complement.
CGCCTATTTCTATTCCTTCGAGCAGTGTAAACAACATATATGATATCTGCGCTTCACTTGTTGCTCGAAATAAAAGCCATCCTATACACATCAAATGAAAAAAGACAAACCAGCTAATGAACCTATTCAGCTTAGATGCTGTGGCTTTATAAGTATCAGGAACAAGCTTTGTCAGGTAACTGTCTGCAAATACTCGATACGCACGATGAATTACCAGTAAACATCCCTGAAACGCCCCCCATATTACAAAATTCGTATTTGCCCCGTGCCAAAGACCGCCTAGCAGCATTGTGACCATCAGGTTTCTAGCTGTATTCAGTTTTCCAGATCTGTTCCCTCCTAACGGTTTATATAAGTAATCTCTCAACCAGGTAGACAAGCTAATGTGCCATCTCTTCCAAAATTCAGCTGGATTCTTTGCAGTATAGGGTAGATTGAAATTCAACATTAGATCTACGCCCATTGTTTTCGCCAACCCTCGAGCTATGTCAGAGTAAGCCGAAAAATCGCAATAGATTTGAAATGCGAATGCGTAGGTACCAACAATGATCTGTGTACTTGACGGATCTGGAGCATTGTATATCGGGTCGACTATTCTCGCTAGATTGTCTGCAATGAATAGCTTTTTGAATAACCCCCAATAGATCAAATAACAGCCTTCAGTGATTTGTTCATAGGTAGGCTTACGCTTACTCACAAGCTGCGGCAATAGTCTTGATGCACGTTCGATCGGCCCCGCAACAAGTTGCGGGAAGAAAGATACGTATGTTGCATAGTGCACTATATTGTCTGTGGGTTTTATCTGTCGTCGATAGATATCTACGACGTAACTCATTGACTGAAAAGTATAAAAGGATATCCCAACAGGCAATATGATATTGAGCAATGGCATATCGACAGATAGGCCAATTCCGCTTAATACTCTTTCTGTACTCTGCAAGAAGAAATTAAAGTATTTGAAAAAACATAACACCAAGAGATTGGCGAAGATACTAAGAAAGAGAAGCCTTTTCCTCTTTTTTTCTTCTGTTTGCTCATGTATTTTTCGACCGATATTGTAGTCAACTACAATAGTAAAACTCATTAACAACAGGAAGCGCCAGTCCCACCAACCGTAGAATATCGTACTTCCAAGAAGAACTACCAAACATCTCAGCGAAACGTTTTGCCTTATTGCTGAGTAGATAGGGTAGAAGACACTGTAGAATGCCAGGAAAAGGAATGAGTTGAATAGCATTATTTAGTCAAGCACCAGTATATTTTGTTAACTTATGGCATTTTTTCTGTTGATGCATGAACAATGACCATTCTATTTACGATAAGTATTTGGTTACATTGTTAAGCGTCATTGAGTTTTTCTTAGAACAGTACCTTCACCTAAGTTAATTACTGGTGTTGTGGAGCTTAACCGGAATGACTAGTCCGATAAGTGTTGGTGAAAATTAGTTATTAAGTGCTATAGTTACATTGGCAAATAATCCCAACTGCATATACAGATTTAGTGCCAGAATTTGCGTTGCCAACCACCCAAAAAACCCAGCCGAAAGAGGCCTGGATTGTCTCTTTCAGCCACGTATCCATTAGAAGACACACGAGCTAATCAACAACAAGACAACGGTATTAGTGCTAAGTAAGGTATGCGTTCGCGCCATACCAGGCGCTTTTTCAGTCGCTGTTCACAGTGCGTCTGTCGTGCACGTGGGGTAGGAGGTCGCACGGAACATACATGGGTATTTTGAGGCGGCCGGCCAGGTTACGACCGACAACGCCCACGGATGCGACAGGCGTACTGTGAATAGTTGCCCTCCTGACAGGCTAGTCAACCGCAGGAAACCGTCTTTTCTTTGCAAGGATCCCGCCTGGGCACTGGAAGCACTCCCGCCTCATTACCTAAACTGCACGATGATCAGCGTCACCGTGATGACACGTTGTGAATGAACGAAGCTCTGCTTCTGACTGCTGGATGTCAAAGTTTCGCGTATTCACCTGGTGGACAATCTAAGCCAAAGCGCAATGATGTTTAAAATTCCTCGTGAAAACAGACAATTAGCGATTCAGCTATCGCTGATTTGTCACGGATTCAAGTTGAAATGATAGTCAGTCGCATACCGCCTGGCAGCCATGCAAGCTGACCCTGACAGATTGAGCATATTCGGGAGATTGCACTGAATGTGGAAAGGATAAATTATTTGAACTGTGCCTGAATATTGTATATAAATACAGTCACTGAACATAAACACACAGTTTTGCGCTTTGCCCTGGCAAGGCACCCTGCCCCGGCAGGACAGGGCTCGCAAACGAAAGGCATCACCTATGTTAACCGACAGGCAAACCGAAGTACTGGAGCTGATCTGCCAGAGCATCCGCGAGCACGGCATGCCGCCCACTCGCGCAGAGATCTCCTACATGCTGGGGTTCAGCTCAGCCAACGCAGCCGAATCCCATCTGCGCGCACTGGAACGCAAGGGCATGATCGAAATCCTGCAGGGCGCCTCGCGCGGGTTGATGATTCTGCCCGCCGCCGCCGAATACGTGGAGGAGTGTCGTTTCATCACCACCGAGAGCGAGGCCGTTCCACTGCCACTGATTGGCCGGGTGGCTGCCGGCGAGCCGATTCTGGCCATCTCCAACATCGAAGATCACTACATGATCGACCCGCAGCTTTTCACTCCGCGGGCGGACTATCTGCTCCGAGTCAAGGGCATGAGCATGTGCAATATCGGCATTCTCGATGGCGATCTGCTGGCCGTACACAGCGCAAGCGAGGCCCGCAACCAGCAGATAGTCGTCGCCCGGGTCGATGACGAAGTCACCGTTAAGCGGTTCCACCGCAAACGCAACAAGGTCACCCTGTACCCGGAGAACGACGACTTCGAACCGATAGAGGTCGATCTGAAAAACCAGGAGTTTTCGATCGAGGGCATTTACGCCGGCATTCTGCGGCAGGACGCCGGGCGCAAGAGACGCTAGCCAGCCAATATGCCTGTCGATACGCACACCCGATCGCCAGCGCCGATCGGGCGTGCGCGATTTCGACAACCCCGTGCCACCGCTCACCTTTGCCCGGCACAGTCATTGGCCAATCAACCTGGCCCGCTGCGCGAGCGCCTCTCATGACGCTCGAGGCCATACTCAAAAATCCGGCGATATGGAAGGGCCGTCAACAGCACGAGGGCCGCGAGACCATCCCCACCCGCCACGCCGCTCTCGACGCCGCTCTGCCGGGCCGGGGATGGCCGATCGGCGCACTCACCGAGTTAATGGTTGCCAACGAGGGCGTTGGTGAATTCACTCTGCTGCTTCCTGCACTGGCTGCACTGACACGGCAGCAGCAGTGGATTGCCCTCGTGGCGCCTCCCCGCATCCCCTATGCACCGGCCCTGTGCAATGCCGGTATGACCCTGGAGCAGGTGCTGGTGGTAGACCGCGACGATACAAAACTGCAAAAAAACAGTTTCTGGGCCGCCGAGCAACTGCTGCGCAGCGGCGTCTTTTCGGCCGTCGTGCTGTGGCTGGACGCGACAGGCGATGAACGTCAGCAGCGCCGTCTGCAACTGGCCGCAGAGCACGGTAAAGCCTGGGGGGTTTGCTATCGCCCGGCATCGGCAGCTCGCCACGCCTCTCCGGCCGGCCTGCGAATGCTGCTGCAACACCACGACGACGGCCTGCACCTCGACATCATCAAAAATCGCGGCGGACGCCTGCGCGAAGTCACGCTGGACGCGCTCGCCCCCAAAAGTGACACGGGCAGTCACACAGGCAGCGATATACATAACGATACCGACGCCCAGACTCGCCCCCTGCCCGACGCCGTCACCTATCTGCACCAGCACCGCGACGGCCCCGCCGGGTGATCGCCAGCTGATGGCAAGCTCCCGCCACACACCGCTATGGGCCAGTCTGTACCTACCCAGCCTGCTGCTCGACACCATGACAACCGATGGCGACTGTCCACCCGCCATCGCCATCGTCGAGCGCTGCCACAACCGCCAGCAGGTGCGCAGTTGCAACGACACTGCCCGCCACGCCGGCATTCGCCCCGGCATGCCACTAAACAGCGCCTATTCGATACTGCCCTCCCTAAGCGCCGTCGAATACGATGCCGAACACGAGGCCCAACTGCTATACCAGACCGGCGAGTGGGCCATGCAGTACTCCTCCCTGGTCAGCCTGCACCCGCCCTGTCACGTACTGATCGAAATCGGCGCAAGCCGCCATTTGTTCGGCGATTTCGGCACCCTGATCGCCACCCTGCAACAGGGCCTCGCGGACATCGGCTATCAGGCCAGCATCGGCATCGCGCCCACCGCGCTGGCCGCCAATGTGCTGGCTCGCGCCGGGGTTCGCGTCGGCACCGCCAGCCTGCAGCGACTGCCGAGCCTGCTGGGTGAGCTGCCGGTGCAGTATCTCGAATTCGACGAGACCGTCATCGAAGGGCTGCTGAGGTCGGGCATTCGCGACATCGCCTCGCTGCTGGAAGTCCCGGCCGCCTCGCTCACCAGACGCTTCGGACCAGACTGTCCGCAGACTCTAGCGCGCCTGCTCGGTCAGCACCCCGATCCACGTACACCGATCAGGCTCAGTGACTTTTTTAAGCGCTCGCTGGAACTGCCACTCGAGATCGACAACACCGGCGCGCTGCAATTTACCACTCAGCGCCTGGTCGGCGAGCTGGCCGCCTTTCTGATCGCTCGCGACTGTGGCGTCAACGGGTTTGAGCTATCACTGCGCCACCACCGCCAACCCGACACTCGCCTGCAGCTGCGATTTCTGCAGGCCACCAGTCAGGCGCGCCATCTGCACCGGGTACTCAGCGAGCGCCTGGCGCAAATCGAATTGCCGGAGCCGGTGATCGGGCTATCGCTGTCGGCCACCACCTTCAGCCAGATCGAGCGCGACGCCGGCGATCTGTTCGCCAAAAGCCGAAGCCAGCAAAAAACGCTGGGCGAAATCACCGACAAACTCTGCTCACGACTCGGCGCCGACGCCGTCTATACACTGGCAACAGTCGATGACCATCGCCCCGAGCGCGCCTGGCAAAAGCAATTTCCCGGCGGCGACACCGGGTTGCAGCCTGCAGACGCCTGGCCCGATCGTCCGCTGTGGCTACTGCCTGCGCCACAACCGGCCACGCGCGCGTTGACCCTTTTGCCAGGAGCCGAACGCATCGAGAGTGGCTGGTGGGAAGATGACGATGTGCGTCGCGACTACTACATCGCTCATGACAAGCAGGGCAGCCGCTACTGGGTGTTCAGGAACAGGGACAACACCGACACGCTCTATATCCACGGGCTGTTCGCTTAAACGCCCGATCAGAGTTAGCTGGATTCGCCCTCAGACCGACGACTAACCACTGATTCTCGATGCGCGATGTAGGTCGTCGATAAAATCAGTACCAGCCCCCCCAGCACCACGAAGCTGTCGACCGGCTCCCCAAACAGCACAATGCCGCACAGCGTGGCCCACACCAGTTGCAGAAAACTGATCGGCTGCAGCACCGCCAGTGGCGCCAGACGAAAGGCCCGCGTCATGGTGTAGTGACCGAGTGTGGCAAACACCGCCGTCAGCGTCAGCATCGCCACCTCCCACAGTGTTGGCTGCACCCAGTCGAGCAGGGCCGGCGGCAACAGTGTCAGCGTACAGATCAGCGACAGAGCGGCGACAATCACAGTGACATCTTCACGTGCGGTCAGCTTTTTCGCCAGCAGAAACGAAGCTGCAAACAATGGCGCTGTCGCCAGTTGCGCAATCTGTCCAATCGATATCGTATCGAAGCCCGGGCGCAGAATAATCATCACACCAGCGAAGCCGACCAGGACAGCGGCAATGCGCCGAAAATGCAGCTTTTCGCCGAGGAACATCGCCGCGCCAATGGTGACAATAATCGGCGACAGGTATCCCAGTGCAGTCACTTCTGCAATCGGTATTCTCGCCATGGCGAAAAACCACAAAATCACGCCAAAACCGTGCGCCACACCGCGCCAGATCAGCAAGTTGGCCGATCGAATTTTCACACTGCCGCGCCACAGGCGCAGAAACACCGGCAACAACATCAATGTGCCAGCCAGATAGCGAATGAATGCTGCCTCGGCTGCCGGAATTCGCGGCCCGATGTAGCGCACAGACACCGTGACCGCGAGAAAGCAGAAACCGGTCAACACCATCCATAAGATGCCGCGGGTGGTTGCCGACCAGCTCGCCACTGACGCGCCAACCCGATCCCCCACCGTCATGCGACACACGCCTGGCCGACAACATCACGCACGGCGACAACGACCAGCCGGTAGACAGAAATCAAAGTGACAGCTCCAGAGCAAGCGAGTGGATATCGACAACTTTCAATTGCCGGGAAAGTTCGATGCAAAATGCCTGCATGAGGGCGTTTAATCCTAGCAATGTAACGATCAAGTTACAGATTGTTTTTTCATGTTTACTTGTAATTCGACACTCAGTGACAAAAAGGCAATCTTCACCACAACCACCATATGTTGTTGTTTATTAGCGCAAATCTGCGTAGATGAGCCACCGCAACCGACTGCCGGGCCGCTTTGAAACGCCGAATGACGACATTCCCAACCTACAGAGTCTGGACACAGATGCAACGAATTATTTCTCTCAGCCTTCTCACTTTGGCGATTAGTGCTTGCGACAGCGAAGGCATTGACCGTGAGAACCTGGGTGCCACACCACAAACTGTCATCACTGTCGACGGTTCAAGCAATCAAAGCCCCGGCGTTAGCGATGACGACACTAATGTTGATTCTGGCAGCAGCGCGGGCGATGATGGACAAGGCAGTACGGATGGCAGCAGCAACACACCCACTGGCGGCGAAAACGATGTCAACATGTTCGGTGGCAGTGGTTCGAGCAATGGCCCGACTACCGGCGAAAACGACGTCAACATGTTTGGCGGCAGCGGCTCCAGCAATGGCCCCACCACTAACGACGACGAGGTCAATATGTTCGGGGGCAGCGGCTCAAGCAACGGCCCCACGGTGCAGGACGATGACGCTGGCAACAACGGTGACAGCGCTACCGGCAGCGTCGGCAACTTTACCACCGAGGCGCCCACCAGCGGCACCACTTTCGTCAGCACCATGAGCCCGATTCGCTCAGAGACTGGCCCCCTGTGTCTGGGCCCGCAAACAGACGCACTGGGCAATGTCATCATGAATGATCGAAACTGCCCGCAGTTGCAGTATCACGGGCAGCTCAAGTTTGGCGATTTCATGCTCTCAACCAACGCCTGGAATTTTTGCGCCTCATCGCTGCCGGACTGGGAGCAATGCGTATCCGTCAGTGACGCGGGCGGCGACATCAAACCTCGTTGGGATTACGACTGGGGTAACGAATCCGACGTCAACGGCGCAGTGTGGCTGGTCAAGTCCTACCCGGAGATCATCTATGGCATCAAATCACCGGGCGAGTACTCTGGCACCTCTTTAACCGATGCCAAAGTTCAGACCGGACTGCCGGCCAGGGTTAAAGATCTGCCCTACTATAAAATTGACTACACCTTCTCGAGCGAAGAATACCCGACTCGCAGCAAGCCGTTCGGCAACACCATACTCAACGGCGAGCGCAACGTCGCGATCGAATCATTTTTCCACGAACTCGATGCAGACTGCAGCCCCGAGAGCCTGATTCGAAACAGCAGCACCAGCAATCAACGCTATGAAATCATGGTCTGGCTGGATTCGGGCGCCGAGCGGTTGCCGGCCGGACCCAACGACTATGTCACGACGAAAACCCTCGACGGCGTCGATTACGACATTTACACCAAGCCATCGGATCGCGAATACATTGCGTTTGTGTCAAAGTCACCGCAACCCTCGGGTTCGATCAACTGGACCACGTTCATCGAGTGGACTCGCGACTATGCGCACCGCGTCAACGAAGAGTTCGGCACCGGCTCAAACACCGTGCGGCTGGAGGATGACTGGTGTCTGGCCAACATCCTGCTGGGCACTGAAATCTGGTGGGGCAACGGCTACTTTCAGGCCGATGAATGGACAATCCATCGCACCGAACGATAGCTAAGCTGGCAACCGCCGGCCTATGCCGGCGGTTGCGGTGCCGTCTTTTACTTTTTACGTTTTGCGCATCCCAAGCACCTCATCCCGCATGACAAACTTCTGTGGCTTGCCGGTCGCGGTCAGCGGTATAGCGTCTTTGAATATCACCTGATGTGGCACCTTATAGTGGGCGATCTTGCCACGGCAGTATTCCTGTAGCTCTCTTTCGGTCATCGATTCCGCCTCTGCGGTTACCACCCAGGCGCAAACCGTCTCACCGAGTTTCTGATCCGGCACACCAAACACCTGGACCTCGCGAATTTTCGGATGCGTGAACAGGAATTCCTCAACCTCGCGCGGGTAGATATTTTCACCGCCACGAATGATCATGTCTTTCACCCGCCCGGTAATCGCGCAATACCCGTCGGCATCCAGTGTCGCCAAATCGCCACTGTGCATCCAGCCAGCCGCATCGATCGATTCACGGGTGCGGGAATCGTCTTTCCAATATCCCTGCATGACCAGATAACCGCGCGTGCAAAGCTCGCCCTGCTGACCGAGCGGCACCACCTGCCCGTTTTCATCGACAATCTTGACCTCGGTGTGAGGCTGTATGCGGCCGACGGTTGAGACACGCCGATCGACCGGATCGTCGCCGTGACTCTGAAAAGACACCGGACTGGTCTCCGTCATACCATAGGCGATTGCAATCTCGGGCAGGTGCATTTGCGTAATCACCCGGCGCATGATCTCGATCGGACAGGGTGCGCCTGCCATAATGCCGGTGCGCAAGCCATCAAGTCGCGTGCGATCGAACGAGTCTGCCTCCAGCATCGCGACAAACATGGTGGGCACTCCATAGAGCGCAGTGCAGCGCTCTTGATCGATCGCCTGCAAAGTGCTGGCAGGCTCGAAAGATTCTCCCGGAAAAACCAGGCAACAGCCACAGCTTGCCGCCCCGAGCACGCCCATCACCATGCCAAAGCAATGGTACAGTGGCACCGGCAGACAGAGACGATCGCGATGGCTTAAGTTCAAACGATCGACGGTCAGGCGCGCGTTATTGACAATATTGTAGTGTGTGAGCGTGGCCCCTTTAGGAGAACCTGTGGTGCCGGAGGTAAACTGAATATTGATTGCCTCATCCGGATCCTGTGTCGCGCTGATTGTATCGAGCTGCCGCCGACTGGCGGGGCCGCCGAGTCGCATCAATTCGTCAAAGCCCCAAACCCCGCGTGCCGCATCGCCACCAATCTGAATCACCGAACGCAGGTGTTTAAGTCGCGCCAGTTGCAGCTCGCCTTTTTCAGTATCGGTGATCTCGGGAGCGATCTCGGCCAGTATGGATGCGTAGTCGGACTGCTTGAAGCGATGCGCCAGCAACAGCGCGCGAGCGCCGGACTTATTCAGCACATACTCAAGCTCTGAACTTCTGTATGCCGGATTCACCGTCACCAGAATCACACCCAGCCGCGCTGTGGCAAACTGTGTCAGCAGCCATTGTTCGTTGTTCGGCGACCATATGGCCAACCTGTCCCCTTTTGACAGCCCCAGCGCCAGCAGACCGGCTGCCAGATCATCGGCTCGCCTGGCCAACTCTGCCCACGACCATCGCACACCGGACGCGCAGAACACCGCCGCGTCGCGCCCGCCGTGGACGCTTGCGGCCCGTTGCAGCAATCGCCAGATCGTCTGCCGACTCAACGGCGGTTGAGCGGGGCCGCGCACGTAGGACAAGCCGTCCTGTGGTCGATAGTCCGCAGACCCACTGGCAGAGGGTGCCGATCCCAGTTGTGTGATCGGTGTAGCCAAATCGATACTGAAATCGGTCATTTCGGCACTGAGCGTGTTGCCGCGTTAACTGACACAGGCTAAGCCCTGAGTGTTTTCCAGTCGACCGACTGCTCATAGGCGAAGGCGGCGCGATAGATGGTCGACTCCTGGTAGTGTCGGCCGATCAGCATCACACCAATCGGCAGCCCGTCACCCATACCACACGGAATACTCATGGCCGGGTGTCCGGTCGCATCGAATGGTGCGGTGTTGCCGATCATCTCAAAGGCTCGCTGTATCGTGAGCGCCAACGGCGCGTCCGCTGGTGGCAAGGGCGTCGCCTTCATCGGCAGGGTTGGCATCAACAGCAGATCGTATTGCTGCAACACGGCATCGTAGGCGTCGCGCAGTACCCTGCTGAGATTCTGTGCCTTTGCATAGTATTGCCCGCGATAGGTTTTCAGCATGTACTCGCCAACAAACATCGACACCTTCAAACTGCGCGACAACTCGTTGGCACGGCTGCGCCAGTTGCTGTGGTGACCGAGCAGACTGCTGGTATAGAGCCCCTCCCAGCCGGTACCAAATCCGTTGCCGTGCATCATGGTATCGGTCAGACCCTCGAGTGCGATCGGCGTCCAGATAGCCGGCCCATCCAGATGCATGGGAATGGAAATATGCTCGACTGTGGCACCAAGTTTTGCCAGTTGATCGGCTGCCTGCCGCACACTGGCATCGACATCGCTTTCGCTGTTTGCATGCCCGAAGCCCTCGTTCACCACACCAATGCGAAGCCCGGCCACCCCCTGCCCCAGCGCGGCGGTATAGCGATCCACCTGCGGCGACTTTTGCCGCGGATCGAGCCCGTCGTCGCCTGCGATAACTTCCAGCAACAGCGCGTTGTCGGCGACGTTGGTGGTCATCGGCCCGGTATGATCAATGGTGGGTTCAATCGGCATGATGCCGGTATAAGGCACCAGACCGTGGGTCGGTTTCATGCCATAGCATCCGCAGAATGAGGCCGGAATTCGAATCGAGCCCCCCTGATCGCCGCCGATGGCCATCGGCACCTCGCCGGCGCCGACCAGCGCGCCGGAGCCTGACGATGACCCGCCAGCCGAATAGCCGCTGCGCCACGGATTGTGGACTGGCCCGGTGGCATTGGTATGACTGCCGCCGGATAGACAAAAATACTCGCAGTGCGCCTTACCAACGATGGTCGCACCGGCATCGAGCATGCGGGTGACAATCGTCGCATCCAGATCAGGGGTGTAGCCTTCAAGCGTCGATGAACCATTCATCATCGGCACACCGGCAAGACA
>CAZNIS010000134.1:0-14940 GCA_964573105.1 uncultured Granulosicoccaceae bacterium | reverse complement strand
ACAGAATCAGAGCGGATGCAACAATAGCGAGCGCTCGCCGCCCATTGATCATTTGACCCAGCCGCAGCCACGACAACCAGGCCTCCGGCCCCAACGCCAGCCGCAGTAACAGCACGGCGTAGCCAATAAACACGATGGGCACCAACACATCGATAACCAAAGGCAGCACCCACCAGGCTGCCACAGCGATCAATGCTGGAACGGCATGCCAGCACAGTGATAAATTGATCGGCGGGCGGGCAAAGCTTGCCCATGCGAGCGGTGGAATGAGTAGTGCAGATACTGGCAACAGCGGCGCAAGCGACGCCATTGCATAGCCATGTCGAAATCCGATCAACAATGATTGCACCGCGCACATGGCGATGAAAGCGGTGAAGAACCGGCTGGGCCGCTCTCCCTGATCCAGCACCACCCCGTGTAGCACCAGTAGCGCGGTGATGAAAACAGTGGCGGTAAGGAATGGGAACGGTATCAACAGCATCGTTTTCTCACGCTAGTATCCTCCCAATATCTATTAACCCGGGGAAATCATCAACGAGCCTGATGGATGACCCACACGTTAGCTAGCCTGCCATCGAACGCGTTATCACATCTCTTATCGCAGACACAACAACTTCCGGCTTCGTTATTTGGGGAAAGTGGCCACTTTCAGATGCCAAATATTGCTCGCTTTGGCTGGATAGATCCAGATTCCTGTTTTGAAACCTAAGATGAATATCGAAACTCGCTTCGGGCACAAACGGCATCTTCTTTGAGCCAGAAATGACAGCAAGCGGTATATCAGGGAATTCACCTGCTGACCGTATCTGCTCAACAGTCTCAAGCACACACTGGTGTTCCGAATACAGGAATGGATCGAATATCCTCTGTATCGTTTTTACTCCTTCATTAATCCAGTGAACGACGAATGGCGCTTTGAATTTCAGCTGCGCTTCATGCTCATCCGGGTGAGCCGCGTCGACGAGCGCCATAGCGGACACCTCGGCCGGGAATCTCCTCGCGTAAAGATTTGTATAGAGCCCTCCAAGCGAATGCCCTACCAAAACATACGGTGGGTAAATTTCATTCTGTTGCAGTAAATCCCTGAGCTCCTCAACTATGATATGCCCCGTTTGCGGCACTCGTGCCTTATTGGATTTACCGACACTTAGCCTATTGTAGATGAAGGTAGTACCAGCATCCTTGAGCTCGGGAACAACAGCACTCCATGTACCCATGTTCATTCTGAAACCATTGAGGAACACGATATTAGGGAGTCCCGCCCTTATAACCGAACACTCATAAATGTTGCCGCCTATTTTTGTCCTTATATCCATGGCCTCGTCCACTATAGTCGGGGGCACACCAACATCTTATCGCTGCAGCGCGTGAGAGACAGCAGCGCCTTCCGCGTCGCGACACCAAATGGTTTGAGCTCAGGATCTTGTGACCATTTACCAAATATCTTCTGCCCGCTCGACAACAAAGATTTTCCCGGTCAGCATATTGGCAGGCAAATGCCTTTCAAGATCACAGGTAGCATAACCGTCACTACACGCTTCATCAAACAACAGCATCTCAAAGTCCAGCATGGCATGAAACAGAAATTTCCGCACGGCCGAGTTGTCGTGAGGTCTGTGCAAGGCGATAAATGAAAACCCCTTTTCGGGATTGCCTTGTACACTAATATAACTCGCTATATCCAATCCGTTTACGTCTATTTCAAAACCGGATTTGGTTTCCAACAGTCCACTGTAACCATTTGCGAAAAGCACTAGTCGGGACCATGGGATAGAGTCCTCATCCCCGTCTTTTAGACGTACAAGAAAAACAGAGTAACTCATAACATCATCTTTTCCAGCTCAAACTAATCATGCATAAATTACCACGCTGGTCCTTCGCGGACAAATCGAGGACAGCCACTTTTTCAATGCCTATCGAGAGCCTATGCGAGCACCCAAACCAGATGCCAGATGCCAGATGCCAGATGCCAGATGAAACATGCCTCACTTCCCCGGAAGCTTCCGACACTTAAATCTGAGCCAGATTCTGAGATTGGATATTTTTACGACTCGTTTCCTTGTGGGACACCCACCTGTATTTTGAGTTGCCAATTTTGACAACTCCTCATGCCAAGCCTTATACAACTCCTCCTGAGAGTGCAAATATATGTAATCAATACGTCGTATAGGCCAGAAAACCGCGAGAGCTGGTAAAACAATTATACCCCCTAATACATATTGCGAAGATAGGCACGTCCCCACAGCCAAAGCTACGATATTAACCACAGCGAGACAACTAAAGAGAAATGAATGATGATTTAGATTTATTGCATCTGGGGGAAAAATCTTAGGGCGAGCCTGAACCAAAGGATACATCGTATCCCAAACTAGAGAAGCTGGATACTGTCCAAGCGCGACTCGGGCATGAATAAAGGCAAATGCAGAGTATACTGTGTAAACGTTTGGAACCACTGACTGAGCACACCCGTATAACACACCAGCAGCTGCAAGATTACCTACCCAATGGAATTGCCCTTCACCAAAAACACTTCCGAGTGTAAGCACCAAACCCATAGCGGTTATTGCAGCTAACTCAAACTGATTAGCGCTTCTAAGTCGAAACAATATGTCGTCTTTAAGACGTCCATATTCTGCGGCGAAAGCAGCACTGTCACCGCTTTCTTTATTCATCATTTTATTCATGGCTTCGACTCATTCATATTTTCTAAAAGATCCACACCCAGAGGGTGCGGGGTTGGTTGACCCCAGAGGGGTCTGCAATACCTAGCCGTCGGAGACGGCTAGGACGAACCGCCCCTGTTGTTAATTAAAGTTATAGGCCCAGTTGGCCCTGTTCTGCTTGCTGATCCTTCTTATCCTGATACTTAACGTAAGCCTGTATCTTCGCCAAGTCTAGACCCACAGTATCAACACAGTACCCTTTAGCCCAAAAGTGGTTACCCCAGTACGGCTTACGTTTCAGATTCCGAAACTTATTGAACACTCGGATCGCTGTGCGGCCCTTAATCGTCCCGACAAAGTCTAAAATCGACAATTTTGGCGGCACCATCACGATCAAATGAACATGATCAATTTGTACGTTCAACTCGATTACAGCGCATTTCTTCTGCTCAGAAAACGCTCGAATACAGCGCTCTACCTCTCCTTTCACCGCTCCAGAAAGCACCTTGTATCGGTACTTCGGCGTCCAGACTATGTGATACTGACAGTGCCATATTGTGTGTGATAGCTTATTGAAACGACTCATGGTTTTTCCTCTCGGTGAGACTGTGGGGACAGTTCACCTTCGGGAATACCATGAGTCGGACTATCGGCAAAGCCTCAGTCCTCTGACCGCGTCCTGAGGACGCGGGTTTCTACGTTACGACTAAAAAAGGCGTCGGCGTACTTCGCGAGAAACCTGAAGTGAAGTACGCCTTCATCGAGAAAAACGAATGCGATGTACCGGTCACCAAACAATGCCGTTGGTTAGAGGTGTCTACCAGTGGCTACTACGATTGGAAAGCACGCAAGGACAAGGAACTTGGCGAGCGCAAGCGTCGACAGAAAGAAATCGACCAGACTGTGTCAATGGCATTCATAAAGCGCCATGGGCGCTATGGCTCACCACGTCTAACACTGGATCTGTGCGAGGCAGGCTTCTGTGTCGCGGAGAACACCGTAGCCGCTATAGCGAACTACACAGCGGTACGCTGCCACACACTGGGTGGCGCGCCAACCACTCGCCTAAACTCGCGATTGAAACCCGACTTGGTGTTGAACCCACACGCGTAGATAAACTCAGTGATTTTTTTCTGGATCGGACAGTAGCCACCGCACCTCTTAAAGCGCAGATTGTTGATCCAGACCGACACATTCACCCCCTGATCGGCATTGACTGCCTGCGATACGTGAGTGTTCACACAGTAAAAAGTGTGTTAGGTGGTGGCCGGCTAGGTGCGACCGGTCAGGTTACGACCGACACCGCCCACGGGTACGACGGGGACGCCACGTCAGGCGCGCTGTGAAAACTCCCCCATCAGTTGCACCTGGATTGTATAGACCTTTGCCAGAGTAAAGACCCCGTTAAAAATACAGGGTGTAGAGCCTGTTGGGGAAATGAGCCGGCGATGCATGATAATTTGCAATACAGCTGTATCATGTTTTCCATGAATGCTTCGGTCTGATGCAATTAACTGCTTGTACACTGTTGCCTTTTAGTGTCTGGCAAATTTGCTTGCAATTCATACAGCGTGCAGTCAGCTGGTTCTGAAGCTGGGAGGAGTTATTCAAGTAACTCGCTCGTGTTTCAAGTGCAGTCCACTAGCCTCGGCAATTATTTTTCCCAGGACACCGAAATCTGCGGCGGTGGTGTATAAGTTCTCCTCCAGAGGTAGTGCGCCGGTACAAGTTCCGCAACTTATCCATTTTCCGGCTCTAACGCCGGTGCCACGCAGGGTTTCATGATTCAGCAACCAACACACAGCCCCCAAAGGATGCCCAAACACGGACAATCCACTATGTCCATGCACCACAGGCTCGGGCCATTCGTGTGCATATCTTACGGCTTTAGCGAAACCCAGGCTGACAGGCAAACTGCTCAGGTCCAGATTCTTCCAATCTCGACAGGGCTTGCCAACAAGCATGAATTCGTTTGCGCCTAAATCTGCGATAACCGAAGTACCGGGAGATTCTGATCCGCTTTCGAAACGCGACCCGACAAACTCAAGCCCTGGCGCTATCCACTCGATGTGATCAATGATGTCTTCAATGGAGAAATCCCGCCCGTCCCAAACGAGATCGTTTTTTAGACAAACGACAAACTCGGCTTCGACGCAAGGTTTGTGCTGCATGTAGATGGCAAAGCTCATACCTGTGATCTCGTCGTTGTCATCTTCATGGACTTGCGCTGAGCTACCGTTAAATATTGGGCCATGAAAGGGTTCGCTCAGGCCAAGATACTACTGAACTTCCTTGCTGGTGGCGCCAATTTTGTAGCCTGCTCTTGTGTAGAGTCGGGGCATATAACCGGGCAGGCCCTTGTAAGTTTGTGCAAATTTAATACAGGCATTTTGCACCGCGTATGCATCAGCTACCGATAGCGGTTCTGGTAAAGGAGCAGTTAGCTCGCCATTTACATTCGCTAACACAATCTGTTTTGCTATTTCTTGTATGTCTGGCATATTGACTACTGTTTCGATTAGGCTTATGCCGCCAAATCATATCTCATTTACACAGGAGATAGCCACGACCAACAAAACACGGTGCATCGTTGGCAAGCAGATAGCTCATCCTGATTTCGTTTTTACACACCAGTGAATCGCAACTTTTTAGTCGTGATGTGCTTGCTGCAACTCACCCAGGCGAACACTGTGGTGAGCCATATTATGGCGTCCGCAACACAATTCTTCGGTGTAGCGATTCTGATCACCGGGCGCCAACCCAGTCACTCCTAAGTTTTCCGATGCCAGCCCGATCTGTGTTCGATGGTGACGCAGGGCGACACCAAAACCACCCAGCGATTGCCCCCCGCAACCACGCGGGCGTACGTGCGGCACGTCCCTAATATATCCTCATGGCGCGTGAAAACCCGCAGTGCGGCAACACCACGGGAAACAGCTGCTTGCAAGTCCAGCTCACGCCCGAGGTGGTGGCCTTCGATATACACCAACGCGGCTGTGGCGAGTGCGGTCAACGATGCACACTGCCACTATTGCCGCACGCACGCCTGTAAACGCTGCCACTGCCGCTCCCGATCTTGCAAGGTGCGCGCTAGTTGTGGACTCCGGTGCGCGTTCTGCGGTACCAGCCCCCCGGCGAATGCGCTGCCGGTGTTTTCCAGTTCTTGAGTCGGAGAAGGCAATCCTCCGATCTTGACTGCATTTGCGCAACAGCTTGCCTGCGATGACACAGGTTTTTGCGAACCCTGCCTACACGTCGCGCTATGCGAGATCGGGCAACTTTGTAATGTGGGCTTGAACCTTGCCACGCGGCGGGTTCGTCTGTTCTATAATCCGGGTACCTGACGCCTGTGATTGACATGTACACACTAATCATCCTGTTCTTTCTGATTTCGATCCTGGCGTCGTTTCTGTGCTCGGTGCTGGAGGCGGTATTGCTCAGCATCAGCCCGGCCTATGCCGAGCGCCAATTGACTGAAAACCCGTCGATCGGGCAGGCGCTGTCCGATTTTCAGCAAAATATCGACAGGCCGCTGGCGGCAATTCTGACGCTCAACACCATTGCCCACACGGTCGGTGCGATTGGGGTGGGCGCTCAGGCGGCGGTGATCTGGGGTGACACGATCATGTCGACGCTGATCATTCCGGTGGTGATGACGCTGGCGATCCTGATTCTGTCCGAGATCATCCCGAAGACGCTCGGCGCACTCTACTGGCAGGAGCTGGCCGGGTTTACTGTGCGGGTACTGAAGCTGATCATTTTCCTGCTGGGGCCGCTGGTGATGGTTAGCCAATTCATCACCCGGCTGCTGATGAAGGGCAAAACCAAGAGCGTGCTGAGCCGTGCCGACTTTTCTGCCATGGCCGAAATCGGCGCCAAGGAAGGGGTGTTCGATGAGCGCGAAACCAGCCTTCTGCAAAATTTCATGCGCTTTGATTCTGTGCGCGCTAAAGATGTCATGACGCCGCGCACCGTGGTGATCGCGGCCCAGGAAAACCAGCCGCTGGCAGACTTTCACGGCGAACATCCGAATCTGCGCTTCTCACGCATTCCGCTCTACAGCGACTCAATCGATCACGTCACCGGCTACTTTCTGCGCGATGATCTGCTGGCCGCGCTGGTCGACAAGCGCGACAAAGAGCCACTGAGTGCCATCGCCCGCGAGCTGACGGCGGTTAAAGAAGACTTCCCGATCCCGAAGCTCTTCAGCCACTTCACCAACGAGCACTCACATATTGCGATGGTGGTGGACGAATTCGGCGGCATGGCGGGCATCGTGACGATGGAAGATGTGATCGAGACGCTGCTGGGTATGGAGATCGTCGATGAAGTCGATGGCGAGGCCGATATGCAGGTGCTGGCACGCCGCCAGTGGGAGCGCCGGGCCAAGAAACTGGGCCTGATCGAGCGTGACGAGGAGCCAGCGGCTGCAGATTCGCAAGAACCCGACGTGTAGCTGGCAGGGCTGCACAGTGCCCTGTCACATCGTGGCCAAAGCCAGTCTTGAGCAGGCTGAAAATACACACCCAATCTGTACCAACCAAGCTTGACGCCGTTGTGTCCAGTTACATGCGGACCAGTCTATAATACAAGTTCGCGAAATAACCGTGTCCAGCGTATTATGACAAGCCGCAACGATCTCAACGAACTGGCTGAAAATCTACTCGGAAGCGCCACTGCCACGCTCGATGAAAATCAAGTTAAGGTGGTTGAGTCGATCGCCAGCGGTGAACCAATCGCAGAAAATATCAACACCACCTACGAAGATCAGCTTTCATTCGGTGACAGATTGGCAGACAAAATTGCCCTGTTTGGCGGCTCCTGGTACTTCATTATCTCGTTCCTGCTCATCATGGCAATTTGGATTGCCCTCAACACCTTGTGGCTATTCAAGGAACCATTCGATCCTTATCCCTTTATCCTGCTGAACCTCGGCCTATCCACAATCGCAGCTGTTCAGGCTCCCTTTATTCTGATGTCTCAAAACCGCCAAAGTGAGAAAGATCGTTTAAAGGTTGAGCAAAGCTACCAGGTCAGCCTCAAAATGGATCTTGAAATAAATAGATTACACGAACGCTTGAATAGCTTAATCGAGCAACTGGAGAGGCGCTGAGCTAGCTGAGACTTATCGCATCACGTGCCTCATCTATCTTACGTGTGTATTTGGCAGGCACCGAACCTGACAAAATCACCTGACAGCTCCATTACCACCACCTACGATTAGTATCACGGTGATACCAAGCTATAATTGTGAGTACGGACGAGATGGTAGGCTAATTGTAACTTGGGCACGATACCCATAGTAAACCGAATTTCGTACTTGGCCAGCTGACTAGAATGGCACATCGGATAGCCGACTGGCGCCATGGTGCACCTCCCTTTGCTCAGCAGCAGCGCGTACCTCGGCAATCAGAAACTCATGAACTCAATCGGCATAATCGCAAAGTCTGGCATTACCGTATTCTCGATTGAAAATAACCCAATAAGAACGATTTAATGCTCTCACTACTTACCGAGTTCTTTGGCAAGGGCGTAATGGCACCTCATGCCGTTTGTTTGCTTTGGAGGAAAGATCTGCTAGCCCTTCATGGAATTTCCGATGCACTGATCGCTGTATCCTACTTCGCCATTCCATTACTAATTATCAAAGGGGTAAAGATCAGGCCCGATCTGATTGATCGACGTGTAGCCTTATTGTTTTCTCTGTTTATCGTCGCCTGTGGCATAACCCATCTGGCCGGGCTGATCACGCTTTGGTATCCGTACTATGGGTGGCAGGCGTTGGTCAAGTTATTGACTGCCGTCATTTCCCTTGCAACCGCTTTCATCCTTTGGCGGTTGTGGCCAGAGCTTATGCAAATGCCCAGCAGCGCCCAGCTTGCCACGGTAGAGGCGCAGAGAATCGCCCAGGATGAGGTTGTTGAAGCCACCGAACGCTCTAACAGTAAGTTGCAGGATTTCGCCAACATGGCTGCCCATGATTTAAAAGCGCCACTGGTCAATCTAGGCACCATACCAGCGCTGATCAAAGAAGAGTTGGACAGCCCTGAAATTAACAGGAAAGACCTGCATGACTACGCTGACATGATGACAACGCAGGTGCAGAGAATGTCGAGCCTGATCACCGACTTGCTCAGTTACTCAAAGATTGGGACGGGCAATCAGGGCAAAGAGGTCATCGATTCCAGTGAGGTAATGGCACAGGTGGTTGCATTCGTCGACGTGCCAGAGAATTTTGCCATTGATGTCAGTGAGGACTTGCCGCAGGTGACGGCCAATCGCGCCGAGTTCGAATTGATTATGCGCAACTTGCTGTCGAATGCCCTTTCACATCACGATCAATCTGCTGGAAACATTAGCGTCAGCGGCACTTTGTCTGGAGACGGTCTGTGGGGGGTGTTTGACATCACCGACGATGGTCCCGGTATACCCGACGACTACAAAGAAGCCATCTTCGACCGTTTTTTCAGAATAAAGGGGGCAACTCGAAAGTGCGGCTCCGGCCTCGGCCTTGCCGCCGTTGCACGGGCCATTGATGAAGCCGGTGGAAACATTGAGGTGCACGACAACCCTGCAACTCGCGGCGCGACTTTTCGCGTATCACTTCCAAGGACAGCATCAAACGATTCAACGGAGGATGTACTGATGGCCGAGCGACCACGCAATTTGTCCGCCAACCTGGTAAGACAATTCGACGGCGCCAACGCACCGGCCAAGCAACTCTGTGTACTGATCGGGCAACTGGCCACGATACTCAGAACTCGAAACGTGCGACTACTGTCTGAGGCGGGCTACAAGCTGTCGCGCGATGAACTAGTCACACTGACCGGGCTGCGCCTGTCACCAGAACCCCATGCCTTGAGCGCGCAAGCGCTGTCAGGCAAAGCACAAATGACTAGTGCCGGTATTACGAAGATATGCGAGAGTTTAATAATGCGCTGGCTGATTGAGCGAACAGACTCCAACGCCGGCGACAGCGAGGCAGTATACAAACTCACAAGCCGAGGCATCGAACTCACCGACCGCGCGATACCGATCGTACATGGCACAGAAATCTACGCCACACGGACGCTTGGCAACGATGAAATCAAATCGACATGTAACATACTGGAACGAATGACATCATCGATGCAATCCCACCTGAAATCAATCAGCAAGACCGATTAGCATGGGAGTACCAGCCGCAGACCACACTACAGTTTCTGCCAAATCAACCGATACACCTTCGCAGCCGTTGTAAAGATTCACACACGCTCGACGGCC
The DNA here is from genome assembly GCA_964573105.1 of uncultured Granulosicoccaceae bacterium. Lineage (GTDB taxonomy): Bacteria > Pseudomonadota > Gammaproteobacteria > Granulosicoccales > Granulosicoccaceae > CAKZSB01. Next base: position 5,014 of record CAZNIS010000134.1, on the reverse strand, counting down.
AAGGACAATAAAACTATAACTGGTTGATAATAAAAATGAAAATACTACTGGTTGAAGACAATAAAGCCCTGGCATCTGCCATTGGCATGCGATTGAAATCGTACGGTTATCAAACTATTCAGGCTCCCGATGCGATATCGGCCGTTTCTGCGGCCATTGCCCATCAGCCAGACCTGGCCATCGTTGACATCAATCTTCCAGGCGGCAACGGCTTTACCGTGATGGATCGAATAGCCGACTCTTCAGATTGCCCCGATATGCCTGTGATCGTGGTCACCGCGAGCAACGACACCGGATTGCGCGAACAGGCCCGCCAACACGGTGCGGCGGCTTTCTTGGAAAAGCCGTTTGGTGCGGAAAGTCTCTTGAACGCGATCGACAGCGCCGCTGCCTGAACCTGCACAAGCCGTTGCCATGTCAGTAGCACTACAGATCTGTCCGGCAGAGAACGCTGACACACTGCGCGTTCTATTGATCGATGACGATCAGGTATACCTGACCATCCTGACAAAAATATTGTGTAAGGATGAGACCTACATCTACGACATCACCACAGCAAATTCAGGTGATGACGCGATCGAGTGTTTTCGTCAGACTCAATTTGACCTGATCATTATCGACTACAACCTGCCTGATATGACGGGTATCGAGTGTCTTTCGGCAATTCGTAGCGGGGTAACCACTGTCGCCGGTATGCCTCCCGCAATTATCTGCACCGCCGACGGTAACGAGAAAACCGCCACTGCAGCGATACGGGCAGATGCTGACGACTATCTCGCCAAGAAGGACATTGGCCTGAAATCGCTACACCGTGCAATAAACAATGCGGTCACTAAACACCGTTTGCAGTGTGCGTCAGAGCGGCATAACCTGGAGGTACGCGCGCTTAACAAAAAGCTGGAACGACAGAATCGGGAGATTCGGCAGTTCTATCACAATGTTTCGCACGAGGTAAAAACACCGCTTGCGGCTGCACGTGAATTTGTTGCACTGGTGAAGGACGCTGTACCAGGACCGATCAACACAGAGCAGGATGAAATACTAACCCTCGCGCTCGCCAGTTGTGATCAGATCGCTCAGCACTTTAACGACTTAACGGATATCGCGAGACTTGATCTCGGTGGATTCACACTCGACCGTAAAACCGTTAGTGTCGCTACGATCATCGAACGATCGCTGGCAGCGTGCGCGCTTAATCTGCGCGAGCGAGGAGGTACTACCACTGTACAGCACGATGATGTCTCGGTGATTCATGCCGACGAAAACAGAGTGGTCCAGGTGTTGTCTAACCTCGTCAGTAACGCGATTAAGTACTCGGATGCGGCACCAAAAATCGACATCACGGTAACCAAACATAACAATCAAGTACGCTTTGCCATCCGCGATCAAGGCCGAGGGATTTCAGACGAAGATCACGAGAAAATTTTTGAGCGTCTGCACCAGGCCCACGACTCGGCCAACGATTGTCTGGGAGCAGGATTAGGGCTGGGCCTCTCCATCGCCCGTGAAATCGTCAACCTGCACGGCGGGGAAATCTGGATGGAAAGTGAACCGGATGTTGGCAGCACTTTTTATTTTACCGTTCCGCGTTAGCAACTTCCGCGAATCGACACACCACAGAACAAGTTCAAATCGCCGGCAGTGACCGCAATTGTCAGGCGGGCTCACCCACGACACATAGTATCGACGACTTAAGCGCCGCCAGCAAATCGAGCAGATCCTCGTTGCCATCTGCCGCATACTTCATCCCCTGCGCCGCAATGACAATGAAATGAGCGAGTTGGGGCACGCTTTGACCATTGCGCTCTATTACCTCGGCAAACGGTTCAAGCACTCCGATCCAGGCCTGCCGCGCACCAATCCTCGACTCTAAAATCGCAGCTTTGCCTGCGGCATTCTGACCACTGATCAAATCGTCCGCAGCCGGCGACCGGGAGTACATCCGGATATGCATCGAACTGGTGCTACGGATTTATGTTTTCATCAAAAGTTGTCATCTCCCACCCCTGGTTGACTGGCCGTCGGTCATATGCCAATCTGACGCTGAAGAATTTTTGTGCATGTCAGTCGGAGTCGGCGTTATGAAATATTTTGTTTTCGCAGCCGCGTTAGTCGTCGGTTGCGGTGGCGGTAGCGGTGATGAGTCGCCATCCATACCCCTCGGAGATGGCGGTTTCCCCAATGTCGCGGGGCGATACTCCTTCAACACGAGTGCAGTACGAATGTCGTGCACCGATGGGGCAACGGCAACTAATCCCCCGATCGCGCTTAACTTGGATGTTTCCCAGTCGGGCAATGTCATTACGCTGGCAAATGCCGACGGTGCTGGTGGAGTGCCTGGGATAGACGTTGTTGAGCGATCAGACGCCACCGGCAACGTGCAACCAAACGCCCGTTTCATCGTTAACCAGGCTGTTTCGGCTCGTATAGATGGAGTGAGTGACACTGTTAGCATAATCTACAGCACCACCGGGCGCTTTTCGATCAGCGGGTGGAGCGGTACATACGAATATTCAATAGCCAGCGCCAGCGTTGGCACATGCAGGTTCGTGAGCTCGTTCAACGGATCCCGTTTGAACTCAACGAAGCGCACAGCGGCCCCTCTCACGCTGGCGTATCGGCTCAGCATTTTCGATGTGCTGTACGATCAGGATGGCGTCATTGGTGCGACCGGCCACTGATTTCGTTGTCTAACCGCGGCCTCCACGCTCGCGGAGTCCTGCGCCCAAGCTGGGGGTGTTACCTTACAATAATTCCCACACCGGTTTCCCGTTACAGTGTTGGGAAACGGCTTAACGTCCGCACCGCAACTGAAGAGTTAGCACCGCATTGATCTGGACTATTCTCAAATGGGTGATCGCCCCGCTGATCATCATCGCCGCCGTGCTGGCCTTGGCAGGAAAAGATACCTTTCACGTTGAAATCGAGATACCAGCACCGCCAAAGAAAGTCTGGAATGTGCTGATGGATACCGCCGCCTACCCGGATTGGAATCCAGTGTTTGTCAAAGTGGACGGCGAGTATCAAGCGGGCGGTAAAGTTAAAAACACGGTACAGCCACCCACCGGTGATCCCTTGTTGATTGATGCAAAGGTACTGACGCTTGAGCCCAATCGCGAACTTCGACAGGCAGGCGGCATGACCGGCCTGCTGACCTTTGATCACCAGTGGTTACTGGAACCCATCGACGGTGGCACGCGAGTGATTCAGCATGAGGTAGACAAGGGACTTTTCATGTGGTTTTGGAATTCTGACTGGATCATTCCGGCTTATACGCGCACCAGTGAGGCGCTGCGTGAGGCGGTGTTGAATCAGTAACAGCCGGCAAACCAACGCCGACCGCGCTCGTTCCCTGAGCGGGGCTCAGATCCCACAAAGTTCTGCGTGGGAAGCCAGCCCTGCTGGGTAAACAGGCCGTGCGGGAAACAACACCGACCTCGCTTATTCCCTGAGCGGGGCTCAGGTCCCACAAAGTTATCTGTGGGAAGCCAGCCCCGCTGGGTGAACATGCCGTGCAGGAAACAACGTCGACAACACATCTCCCCTGAACCAGCTCACTGAAATCAGTGGCTTAGTTTGCTTTGAAAACTGATCGGCACCGCATTGAGCGATTGCTTTAATTGACCATGCGTTTCATCGGCCAGCGCGGCCTGCAGCGCGTCGCGTAGTGCGGGTGCCAACTCGTCTTCCCGTTGCTGCGCAATCGCGTCGTCAACAATGGTGTCAATGATGCGACGGTAGGCGCTCTTGCCGCGCAGCAGGGTATCTGAGTAACCTTTCAGCACACGCGGCAATTCGGCGAGTGCCGTGGCAAATTCCACTGATCGTGGCAGCGCCACCACCATTGCATCCAGCCAGTGATCGATTGCCTGGTTCTCTTCGGCAAAGCGATACGATCTGCGGCGCAGTCGTTTTAACTGCGCGGTCGCTCGCAGCAGCCAGTAACCGAATACTCCGTTAGAGCTGATGCGGCGACCCTTGCCCAAAAACGGAATCCAGCCACCCCGCTGTACTCGAGCCAACAACGCGGCACCGATTCGCTGTGGCAACACATCGGCAATTTCCTCGGCTCGCGGCTTCAGGTACTCTGTCACGTTTAATAACTGGCCTGGCTGCAACCGCACCTCATCGCGTATCCGTTGGAACCGCTCGGGGCGGGTTTTCAAATCGGCAACGCGTGCGATGTCCTCGTAACACATCCACAACGCCAGTCGGCGACAGGCCTCGGTCAGCACTGAGAGTGTCGCTTCATCTTGCAGATCACCGGCATCGATCAGTCGATCGCAGCGGTTCTGATAGAGGCCGGCATAATCGTGATCCTGGTAATCGCTGCAGCGCTCGACGCCGTACTCGATTACTTTCTGCAGACTTTGCGGCACCGATACCGACGATTGCTGCGCGCGGCCACCATGGCTGCGCAATTGCTCGACTTCACTGTGCGCCGCGTCAAAACCGGCACGCGATGCGCTGTCTGCCAACACTGACTGTGATTGCTCAATCGGCCACGGTAAAACCTCGCAGCCCGCCAGCGCACCAAACAGTGTGGCACTGATATAGGTGTTATTGTCCGCCGCCAGTTTGGACAAATCGAGCAGATAACAATTACCTGCCATCGCCTGTGCGGTCTCGGCAACCGCATCCTGCGAATAGCGACCATCCGCCATCGAGATTTTTTCCGCCGTGGTTAACAATCGCGAGGTGGAAGACACCAGCGTGGTCCGCTCGGACACAAAGCCGGCTGCGAGGACTCTCGCGGTTTCCACCAGTTCTGATGACACCACCACATCGACGCGGCCCGGCATTGGCACCAGACTCAGCACGGCGTCTTTGGCGCTGGCAATCTCGATGTAATAGCTGGTGGAACCGGTTCGCTGTGCCACACCGGGTACCGACGTTGCCTGGACCGTATGGCCGCTATTGCGCGCGGCGGCCACAATCCAGTTCATCAATACGCCACCACCCTCGCCGCCAAGCGCGGTAATCAATAGTCGCAATGGTTGTGTCACGCCGGCAG
>CAZNIS010000133.1:14055-15775 GCA_964573105.1 uncultured Granulosicoccaceae bacterium | reverse complement strand
GCCGAGGCGATGATGGCTTCCATCGCTGTCTGCATGCCTGCTACCGGACTGCTTGCTCCGGTTCGGTGAGCGTGACCAATGTCGTTGACACCGGCGATCAGAACGATGGCCTGGAAGCAACCGGCGTTGTCGGCCAGCGTGTCATCGAACTCCGGTTGAATCTGATCGGCCAGTCGCTCGCCTTCGGTGGCTGCATTGCGATAGGAATAATCAAGGTACTCGACCCAGGTTGGTCGGGTTTCCAGTGGCTGAGTAATGCTATCGCCTTCCAGTAGAACCTGATTGGTCTCGCAGGTAGCTGCAACGTTGAGCAGTGTGTCCGTCAGTTGAAAATAACGGTATCCAAGTGATTCCGTCGGGAACACGGTGCAGCTGTTAGCGTCCCACCAGCTCTGATCGCTAACCGTCGGGCGCAGTGTATCGGTATCAGCGAATATGCCTGCTCGCCCTTCACAGCGGTAAACGAGGAAATCATGCATTTTCTCAGTACCCGGACTCGCCAGCAGTGGGTCGACTGGTGCCGTTGTCAGGTGTCCGTCTGCGACCAGCAGGTTTGCAATCGAATCGGGGAAGTCAACGCCGTCAGTAAAGTGAAAATAGCCTTCACCAAAACCCTGGAAACCACCGCCATTGACCAGGAAACTGTTCTCGGCGGCTGCGTACGACTCAATGCCTACAACAACTTCGGCAACGGCTGCCTGACGCAGCAGGTCGTTGTCGGTCGGGTCGAGAACCGGCGGGTTGAGTTCTGATACCGGCTGGCTCAGTTCAAAGTAGGTATATCCCAGATTGTCCAGCGGAAATCTGGCGCAAGCATTGTCGTCCCACCATGTGGCGTCACTTTCCGCAGTGGCCAGCACATCGGTGTAGGCGAAGACGGCAATTCGATCCTCGCAGCGGTAGGTCGCGAAGTCAAAGTCTGTCGAACCCTCGATGTAGAGCGGGTCAGTCGGGACAGGTGCCTGCAGGTGACCAGCATTGACCAGTACGTTGGCGATTGAATCCGGGAAATTGACACCGTCAGCCAGATGAACCCAGCCTTCTCCAGAGCCCTGAAATCCACCACCGGTTACGCGATACGAGCCGGTATCGCCACCCCACGATTCCAAGCCACCGATAATAGTCGAGACGGCAGCTGAGCGAATCAGATCGTCGTCGGTCGGTTCTGTTACCACGGGCGGAGCAGGCAGATCGCCGATCGGTTGGCCGAGTGCGAAGTAGGTGTAGCCAAGGCTATCCAGCGGGAAAACGGTACAGCTATTCTCCGTCCACCAGGCAGCGTCTTCATCGCTTGTGATATCTGTATCGCTGTGCGCGAATACTCCCACGCGATCCAGGCAGGTGTACGACGCGAAATCGAAGTCAGTCGAACCTTCAACGTACAGCGGATCTGTCGGCGCAGGGCTTTCCAGATGGCCGAGTTCTACCAGGCGATTGGCAATAGACTCAGGGAAGTCCGGATCTTCAACCAGATGCACCCAGCCTTCACCAGAGCCTTGAAAGCCTGCGCCAGTGACCAGGTAGCTACCTTCCGTCGCGGCGTAGAGTTCAAGTCCGCCGATGATGCCTTCCACTGCGATTACTCGGGCGATGTCGTCGGCCGTTGGATCAACGGGATCAACGGGATCAACGGGATCAACGGGATCAACCGGGTCAACGGGATCAACCGGGTCAACGGGATCGACCGGGTCAACGGGATCGACCGGGTCAACGGGATCAA
>CAZNIS010000133.1:0-13955 GCA_964573105.1 uncultured Granulosicoccaceae bacterium | reverse complement strand
ACCGGGTCAACGGGATCGACCGGGTCAACGGGATCGACCGGGTCAACGGGATCAACCGGGTCAACGGGATCAACCGGCTCTCCTTCTGCAACGATACAGCTAGTGTTGTTCTCCCAGCCCCAGCCGTCGCCATCCGGATCGGATGCAGACGATTCGCAAACCGGGAAGCCGTTAACAGTCGGGGAATCGGTCCCGCTGTCATTGTCATCGGGGGTGTTGTCGTCAGCGGTATTATCATCGTCACTGCCTGATGATGTACCGCCCGTGTCGCTTGTCACCAGACAGCTGGCATTGTTCTCCCAGCCCCATCCGTCGCCGTCTGAATCTGAATCAGAATAAACACAAACGGGAACCCCATTGACGGTTGAATCGCCCTGGTCGGCATCGTTCTCGTTGCTTCCTTCCGATGGGGTGTCCGGGCTAGTTGGGGTGGTGGTGCCGGTGCCGGTATCCGGAGTGACCAGGCAGCTGGCGTTGTTCTCCCAGCCCCAGCCGTCACCATCAGGGTCAGCGGCGGTAGATTCGCAAATTGGAAAACCGCTATTGCCGGGCTGTACAGTGCCGCTATCGTCGTTATTGTCGTCGGGCGGCTGGCTGGTCGACGTACTATCTACCAGGCAGCTGGCGTTGTTTTCCCAGCCCCAGCCGTCACCATCAGGGTCTGAAGCGGAAGATTCGCAGATCGGAAACCCATTGCTCGATTGAGCCTGAGCAGCAGGAGCGACGAATCCTGTCGAAAAACACGCTGCGCCTGCCACGGCGAGTATGCGCTTGCGAACAAGTGTTCTGGACATCAAACACCAACCTGTTAGAGTGAAAAGTGGCGCGATTAGAACACAAGGACTGTCGGTCTAGCGTAATTGCTTCGCATTCTGTTGCCGCGGCGCCGGGTTTTCCTGGATTTAGAGAGCCAACTAACAAAGTGCAAACCTGAATAGCAAGCTAGAATCTGATGGATGTCTCAAGCGTTGCTCCGGTCGCACCCATTCGGGTGTAAAACCGCAACGCTTGGCAGAAATAAAAAATAACTGTCCTTTTCTGGAGTAGTTTGAATTGCCGACGAGCACAGTGCGTTAGTGTTCACCCAACGAGTCCTTTCAGGTTGATGTGTTGATATGAGCGACAGCGCGCGAGTCGGTGTGTGGGATGGTTGGCGTGGTCTTGCCATCATTCTGGTGCTGGCTGGACATTTCCTGCCCACGACGTGGATATGGGAAGAGCGAATGGGGGTCGATGTATTTTTTGTGCTCTCCGGAATGCTGATGAGCAATATCCTGTTCGAGAAACGAATGCATCTGAAGGATTTCTACATCCGGCGTTTCAGCAGGGTGATGCCGGCGTTGACGTTATTCGTCTGCTTTGCGTTCGGCCTGGCGTACTTGAAGCCACTCGACTTTCACATCAGTGAATTTTTTTCATCACTGGTGTTTCTGCGCGCCTACTATCCGTTAGATCCGTATATCGTGGATACACCAGTCCCGGTACGACACCTGTGGTCTCTGAATGTAGAAGAGCACAGCTATGTAATTATGAGTTTGCTGACTTTGCTCATCGCCTGCAAGCGACAGGCAGCGATCGCATTTTTCTGCCTGTACCTGATCTCTGTCACGATTTGCTTTCATCTGTATTTCAAATTGCCGGCAGACGAATTCAGAATGAGCCTGTTTCGCACCGAGACCACAATCGGCTTCATTATGTTTTCTGCCGCCTATTGCCTGATGAAAAGAGAGCGAAAAATCCGGCTAGGCCCCTATACTTCGCTCACTTGCCTCGTGCTGGCAGCGGCGTGCTACCTCAGCATCGCACCGATCTGGCTCACATTTCTTGTTTGCCCGGTGCTGCTGGGGATCGGGGTTAACCATCTGGCAGAGTCGGCAAAGGGTATCGAGACACTGTTACTCAATTGGTCAGTGCGAAAAATGGGCGTCATTTCCTTCTCGGTTTATCTCTGGCAGCAAGTCTTCTACATGTACAGCTATGCTATTCCTGGCGGTGCTTTGACCGGGTTTGTTGCGTCTATTGTCGTCGGGGTTGCTTCTTTCTACCTGTTTGAAGATCCGGTGCGCAAGTACATCAATGGGCGCTGGTCTCCCAGACCGCGTTATAAGGGTGGTTCGGCCGATGCAGCATCCGCGATCAATGGCTCAGAGCGCTTGCGTCAGGTGATCCGATAGCCACAAATGGGGGGTATGTGTGTGCCATCTCTTTGATCGGTAATATCACCTTGTTATCCAGTTCGGGGCGGTTTTCAATGGCGTCGGTCGGGTATTTTCACCGCTCGCTGCTATCTTTAAGCTGGGTACGGTCAGTGGAGCGTGCCCGTGAAGCAGAATTCAATCCAGGCATTGCGGTTTGACGAGAACATGGATCAGTTCATGACAAAAATTTACACGCAAAGGCATCATGTTTGGCGTGGTAACGAGCTGTGTGATTTAAGGTGTGGGACGACGTCGTGCACGCGAAGATATTCGCAACCGGATCTAGTGGAAAATGTTTGGTAATTCAGCAGCTAACCTAAATCTGATATTCGCCATTGGTGCCTTTCTGGTTTGTTTGCTTGGATTCCCTTTGACCATGCGAATGTCTCGGATATTCGGGTTGGTCGATATGCCGTCCATCAGTCGCAAACACCACTTATACGAGACACCCCTGGTTGGTGGTATTACCGTTTTTTTCGCGTTTTTTCTGGTTTCAGGATGGTTCGCGGGCGCCTGGCTGAACTGGTCCATGCTGTTCTGGGTGACAGCTGTCGTAGCACTAGGGGCAATGGATGATCTCTGGGATATCAGTTTCGGCAAGCGTCTGATTGCGCAGGCAGCAATCATCGTTGGCATTGTGTGTACAGATGGGCTGCTCGTGTACTCCGTGGGCGACATCTTCGGTCAAGGCGAAGTGTTGTTCAGTCCCCCGGTCGCACTATGCGTCACCATTTTTACAGTGGTTGGAGCGGTCAATGCCGTCAACATGGCTGACGGCGTGGATGGTCTTCTAGGCAGCGTGGCGATGGTGTCACTGTTCACATTGCTGATGATCGGAATTGTGAACTTCCCCGCGCAAGTCGGTCACAGGAGTTTCTCTACGGGCGACATATCCGCTATCCTAGGTGCTCTGGCAGCGTTTTTGCTGCTGAACAGCCGGTTTTTCAGCCTGAGCAGGGCGCTTGTTTTTCTAGGTGATGCAGGGAGCACGGCCATCGGCTTTTGTCTCGTTTTTCTTTTGGTGGATTACACGCAGGGGCCAGGCGCAGTACTCGGCCCTGTGGCAGCGGGGTGGATTTTGGGCCTGCCATTGCTGGATGCCAGCTCGGTGATCGTCACTCGGCTGCTGGATCGGCGTTCTCCGTTTGCCGCTGGGCGTGACCACCTGCACCATCTGCTTCTCGACTCAGGCATGACTGTCAATCAGGTTGTGGCTTTGCTGACGCTGGCACATGCGGTGATGGTGCTTGTCGGTGTGTCGGCAGGTCTCATCGTTGGGGAAAGCGCCGATTTGATTCTGTTCTGGTCTTTTATTGTGTTGGCGGCATTCAGGGTATGGGTGGTTCGTTCGGGTGTGGCGACCAGGATTGTCGCAAGGTACACCGCACAAGAAGGCGTGAGTGCTTAAACTGTGCTGCAGATTCTGGCGCACCGAAGAATAACTAAAAAGAATGATATGTCTGGACTTGAACAGATAACAGTAGAGGCGGAGGGTTCATCTCCGTTCGAGCGTGTCAAAGCGATTTTGGCCGGTCTGCGTGGCGTTTCCGCCACTAGTAAAACCACTATTGCAATCACAGCCGATGCACTCATCGCTGTAGCAGCCCTGCTGCTGGCCACCTATATCCGGCTGGGTTATTTTGCCGTTGAAGGCCTAGTTGTGCTCTATCCGCTGGTTGCCATCACAACAGTCCTTGCTTTTTGGTTTGCCGGCATGTACGGCATCGTGCTCCGGTTCAGTGACGGTGGGGAGGTGCCACGTCTGGTAGTGGCGATACTCGGTGCGTCCATTGCGTTTATGGCCTTAATGTACGTGATTGCGCCAACTCCGAATCCACGTTCTCTTTGGCTGATTTACGGTGTGGTGCTTTTGGTCGGCGCAGGTGGAATCAGGCAATGCTGGCGGCTGCTGACCGGCAAGGTTGCTAAAAACCGTCGGGGTGCACCAGTCGCCGTCTATGGTGCGGGCACCCTGGGTCGCCACGCGGCTCGGTTCCTGTCAGCAGGTGATGACTACAACCCAGTCTACTGGCTGGACGACAACGCAGAGATTCAGGGTCGAAACGTCGGACAGATGAAAGTGCTGAACCCTAGTGCGGAAAGCACCGCGCGGCTCTTGCGCGAAGCAGGCGTCGAAACCATTTTTCTGGCGGTTCCTTCAAGTGAAGGCCGTCAACTCAAGGATGTGCTCGAACGGGTGCAGGGGTACAACTGCTCTGTCAAGAGTGTACCGCCTATGTCGGAATTTTTGGCCAATCGCGTGACCACTCACGATTTGAGAGCCCTTCGCCTGGAGGATTTGATCGGACGTCCGGCGATTGCGCCTCAAGCGGCATTGATGGAGCCCAACATCACCGGAAAAGTGGTCATGGTGACCGGTGCTGGTGGTTCGGTTGGTGGTGAACTTTGTCGGCAGATTTCGTTGCTGGAACCTGCCGCACTTGTGCTTTTCGAAATCAGCGAGCCCTCCCTCTACCACATTGAAATGGAGCTGCGCGAAGCGGCAGTGCTTGATCCCTCGAAACTCAAGGCGGTGCTGGGCTCAGTCACCGATCGGCAGAAGCTGGATTCGGTCATCGCGCACTTTGGCGTACAGACCATGTTCCACGCAGCGGCCTACAAACATGTGCCGTTGATTGAGCAAAATCCCGCCGCTGGTGCCGAGGTCAATATCAAAGGCACAGAGGCGGCGGTCGACGCCGCTGTCGCTGGTGGACTTGAGACTTTTGTGTTGATATCGACTGACAAGGCGGTCCGGCCATCCAGCATGATGGGGGCAACCAAGCGTGTGGCCGAATTGGTCGTACAGGCCAAAGCAGACCACATTCACGACACCAAGCTTTGCATTGTGCGGTTTGGCAATGTCATCGGTTCATCCGGATCTGTCATTCCCCGTTTTCAGAAGCAAATAGAGCATGGTGGGCCGGTGACGGTCACCCACAAGGACGTCAATCGGTTCTTTATGTCGATCCCAGAGGCGGCTCAGCTAGTCATTCAGGCTGGCACGCTCGCGGAAAATGGTGATCTGTTGCTGCTCGATATGGGCGAGCCCGTAAAAATCACAGAGATTGCTCGCTCACTGATTTATCTTCACGGCCTGACAGTAAAGGATGAGGTAAATCCCCGTGGTGATATTGAGATCAGTTTCACCGGTTTGCGGCCTGGCGAAAAGCTGACCGAAGAATTGCTGATTGATGACTCATCAACCAGTACGCCGCACCCCAAGATTGTCAGGGCTCGGGAGCAATATTTCGACTGGGACGACCTGGTCATGTCGGTCGCGCGAATTTACTCCCATATCGACGATGAGGTAGATGATCACATTAGGGATGCTGTTTTTACTCTCGCCTTTTCAGGTGCCAGTGATGACTCGGGCATGCCCCCCAGGGAGGTGACTCATCGCCTTGCAGCCGCGGAAGCCTAGACGCAGGATTCGCGAGCAATACCAACTCGTGTTTCAAATTTGAAATGCATTGGTCATAATGTGTAACAACTGCTAGTCTCAGTTGTGGGATTGTCGTATACCCCCTGTTTGTCGCGAACCCTACGGACTTGAGAACAATAATGAGAGCAATCGGCCAGTTGCCCGTCGTTGCGTGGGCCACCTTAGCGGTGTGCTTCACCGCTGTTGATGCGGGTGCCGTACCAGCCCGGGAGTATCAACTTGAGGATGGAGGGGCTATCGCACCCCATGTGCGGATTGAAGTGGGCACCGACAGCAATCCGTTGCGCTCTACGTCAGGTTCAGATGCCTCCGCGTTTGTTCGAGTCGAGCCGACAGTCAACTACATCGTACGCAATCGTAACAACCGCTTGCGGTTACGATACATTGGCGATTACCTCCAATATTCAACGAGTTATTGCAACTCGGTGCCCAGCTTTAACAATAGTGTGGTGGAGGCAGGCGATTGCGCCGAAGGTGAGCCGTCTTTCAACAAGGCCAGTTTCCAGGACCATACTTTTGCGGCTGACACCTTTCTCGAGGTCAATCGCCGTCTGAGGGTCGTCGGCGATGTCAGGCTGGCGCTGCAGCATCAACCGATTGGAACCGGCCTCACTGCCAATGCCTTACGGCTGCGAGATGCAGAGGAACCGGTCTCCTTTACCGACAGGTTTGCCAAAGTATCGCTCTCCTATGGAGCATCCAGAGCCCGCGGGGAAATACGGGCGAGCCTTGCTTTGGTCGATCGCGACTATGATGAAGACTCGGACCCCACCACAAACCTGTCCGACCTCAACGAGCGACGCGTTCAGCCTGAGGCTTCGCTCTTTTATCGTGTTGGTTCACGCACTCAGGCGTTTGGTGGATTTGGGCTGGCTCAGGTACGAGGCGGGAATTCCGAGCGTGACAACACCAAGTTTTTTGTGGGCCTCGAATTTGACAGTTCGGGCATAACGACTGGTAGCGTCCGCTTGACCAGCGAGGACCAGGATTTTGATGACGGGCGGGAGTTCAGCTTCAATGGTTTTGAGCTGGGTATTACCTGGAAGCCCAAAACCTACTCGACAGTCGAATTTAGCGGGCTTCGCCAAACTGAGCGGGGGCAGTTTGACACCTCGAGTCTGGGCCTGTCGACCACCCTCAGCGCCGATTGGACGCACTACTGGACTGACCTTTTCTCAACGCGTCTGTACGTTGAGTCGTTAACCAATGACCAGGCCACCATCAGTGCCGCTAATCAGGGAAATGGCAGTACCGGTGATGATCGCAATGTGTCTATACGACTCGAGGCTAACTATAACGTGCGACGATGGTTCGATGTAGGTGCATTCTTCGAATCTGACTCTCGGTCCGGCCAGGACAATCTCGGCTTTGATCGTGAATTCGAACGTACCCTGATTGGCATTTCGGTTAACGGCACCATATAGCGACGTGGTTCCGCTTGAGGTGTGAAGCCGGGCGTAAGGTACATTAGCAGGTGAATTAGCCACTACTGTGGGTCATTGCGATCCGTTCTGATTTTTTGAGAACTACACAGCTGCAAGCGTTAAGGCTTGGTTCATAGAAGCCAACGTATTATCGGATTTGGGTGTGTCGTTTCGGTAAGATACGGCCCGGAACAGACAGACGAATCGAATATCCACGGTGCCGCGCAGTCCGCTGCGGGTCAGTAGCCAATGGTGAGCAAATAATGAGCATATTTTCCACAGTTAAAAAACTTAAGAATATAGCTGCGGTACTGGTTGCCGCTTTGGTGTCACTGTCAATCGGTGTGTCCCATGCGCAAAGTTCGAGTCAGTATATTCTCGAAGCTGGCGATCGGATATTCGTGCAAGTGTTTGACGAGCCTGATCTCACGATGGAAGCGACCGTTGCCCAGTCCGGCACGATCAACTACTCTTATCTTGGGTCAATACAAGTGGCCGGCCGTACCCCTGAGCAGCTCACGCAGATCCTCACTGAAAAACTGCGTGACGGTTATCTGCGCAACCCATCGGTGAACGTAACGGTACGACAGTACCGGTCCTTTTTTGTCGATGGTGAAGTCAAATCCCCTGGTAGCTATGCCTACGAGCCGGGTCTTACCGTGGCCAAGGCCGTGACTCTTGGTGGCGGGTTGACCGATCGAGCCTCACGGCGGAAGATTTTTCTTACTCGCGAAGTCGAAGGCGAGAAGCGCAGCTATCGCGTAGATATGTCGCAGACCATTGAGCCTGGGGACGTCATCACAATACGGGAAGGATTCTTCTAGCCGGGTTGCGGCTCCAGTCGTATCGCGAGGATTAGCTCGCAGCAGGTTGTGCCGAGATGTGCGATAAATAGGTTTTGGCTGCGCTGCTGCAGCCATTGCATCTCAATGACCTACATTTCGGACTTGTACATTGACTCAAAACCCTAAGATCGCGGTAGTGGGGCTCGGCTACGTCGGTCTGCCGCTAGCGGTGGCATTCGGACAGCTAGGCCAGACAATCGGATTCGACATAAACGCCGGTCGAATCGCAGAGCTGGTCGATGGGCATGATTCCACGCTGGAGGTTGAGACAGACGAACTGGAACAGGCCCACTCGCTGACATTTACCGCATCGGCGCAAGATATGGCCGACTGCAACTACTATATCGTCACCGTGCCTACCCCGGTTAATCAGAACAAGCAGCCAGATCTTGGGCCGCTGCAATCAGCCAGTGAAACGATTGCCCCGCTTCTGGCTAAGGGCGACATCGTGATTTATGAATCCACCGTCTATCCCGGGGCGACCGAAGAGGTCTGTGTTCCGATACTCGAGCGACTGTCTGGCCTGGTGTTTAATCGTGAATTTGAAGTTGGTTACAGCCCTGAGCGCATCAATCCTGGGGACAAAGAACACCGGCTCGCGGACATTACTAAGGTCACATCCGGTTCCACGCCATCGGCTGCTCGAAAGGTAGACGATTTGTACCGCCGGATCATCAAGGCGGGAACGCATTTAGCCAGCAGTATCAAAGTGGCCGAGGCGGCTAAAGTCATTGAAAACACGCAGCGAGATCTGAATATCGCGTTGATCAACGAACTGGCGCTTATCTTCGATCGCCTCGGCATAGACACGCTCGAAGTATTGGAAGCGGCGGGTACCAAATGGAATTTTCTACCCTTCAGGCCGGGCCTTGTCGGCGGTCACTGCATCAGTGTTGATCCTTACTATCTAACCCACAAAGCGGATGAAATTGGCTACCATCCGCGGGTTATTCTAGCTGGGCGCGAAATCAACGACGGAATGGGTGAGCACGTCGCCAACAAGGTCATCAAGTTGATGACGATGCGGCGATTGCACGTAGTCGACTCCAAAATTCTAGTGCTCGGCTTTGCGTTTAAGGAGAACTGTCCCGATCTTCGCAACACCCGCGTTATCGATATTATCGATACGCTGAAAGAATATAATGCAGATGTAGACGTTTATGATCCGTGGATCGATCAGGCAGAGGCGCAAGACCACTACGGTGTAACTTGTATATCCACGCCAGAAGCGGGTCGATACGACGCCATCGTGCTTGCAGTTGCACACAATGAATTTGTTGAACTGGGTGTCGATGCAATCAAAACCTGGGGCAAGGCCGAACACATTCTGTTCGACGTAAAGTGCGTGTTGCCTCAGGATAGGGTCGATGCCAGATTGTAGATGTGAACGGATAGCGCCGGTGCGGGTCACACCGCAAGGAACACCACAATCGCACCGATCACCAGTACAGCACGGCTCGCGTTGTCGCGCATGGCAAAAATCAACGGGTCTTCGTTAACCTGCCCCCGGCCGGCCAGAATCCATATTCTGCCAAGCCAATACAGCAGCAGTGGGAACAGCATCCAGATTAGCTGTGGTTTCGTGTAGAACTGGGTGACCAGTGGGCTATTGATGTACTGCCCCAATATGAACGCACTCATGCAACCCAGCGCGACCCCGATCGACCGGACTGTTCCCATGTCCTCAACGGCATAGCCTCTGCCTCTGGCGAATGTCTTGCGGCGCTCACGCAAATTATGGAGTTCGGCGTAGCGTTTGAGCAGGCTCAGGCTTGAAAAAAGGAAAATAGAGAAACTCAACAGGTAGAAGGATAGCTCGCTTTGGATCGCAACGGCACCACCCAGCACGCGCAGGGTAAACGTAGCACCCAGCGCGACAACGTCGAGCATCAGACGCGTTTTCAGATAAATGGAGTAACTCACGGTCAGTAACAGATAACCTAACAGTACAAACAGGCTGGGGTAGGGCAACAGGTTGCCGCCTAAAACTGCGAGCGCGAACAGTATCCCCGCCAGTGACAAACCCTGGCGTACATCGAGCTGCCCGCTGGCAAAGGGGCGGCGATATTTAATAGGGTGGGCGCGATCAGATTGCAGATCCAGCAGGTCATTGATGACGTAGCCGAACGAGGACACCAGACAGAAACACACAAACATGCCAAGGGCGGCGACAATGGCGTTGATGTCACTCAATTCATGTGCGGCTACCAACGGCACGAACACCAGAAAATTTTTCGTCCACTGGTACGTTCGAAGTGAACTTTTAAGCGATGCTAAAGACGGTTTTGGCGCATCGAATATCTGTTCGAGCTCGACTTCGTTCTGTGTGGCGCTATCACTTAGGTGCTCCACTTTGACCAGATGCCTGGTTGACGCCTGGCTCCACAATTCGGGGGTGGTGTCGGCGGTGCCCATCAGTGCGAATGAGCTGTTACCGATCAGTGGCTTAATGGCGTCGGCGGGTGAATCACCTGCACTGACGATCTCGTGAAAGATATTATTCGCGCCCAGCAGATTCAGGATCTCGTCGCGCGATCTGTCAGTCACCAAAAAAACCTTGCGTTTCGTAGCCTGATCTTGCAGGAAGTCGAGCACTGCCAGATTTATCGGCGGTCGCCAGGTCGAGTGGTTCTGGGCCGGCGTGGCATGAACCGTCTTGTCCCTGGTGACATGGGCCATCAGTTGGGCAATCCTGCCCTTGAATTGCCCGAGCAGGCGTTCCTTTGACGGGTCTCGCTTTAGATGGAGGCAGCCGGGTAGAACGATGAGCGGATCATCTTGATTTACGACGTCAGCTTCTGGCAACGAGTGCTACTCCACAAACGATGAGCGCGACACCTAGAACGCGATAGATGTTCATAGGCTCGTTCAGAGCAAAATAACCCCAGACCGCAACCAGTACAAAGGACAGGCCCAGGAAAGGATAGGCATAGCTCAATTGAACCTTGGAAAGCACCAGCAAGTGCGAGCCCATGCTGATCACCATGACGGCAAGACCGCTCAGAACAAACAAGTTGATCATCGCCGCTGGAAGAATCGTTAGTGGATGCTGACCATCAGTTTGAGTGGCGGCAAGATCCGACATACCTTTTTTGAGCAATATCTGAGACAGGAAGTTGGTCAATATCGTAAACAATATTAACGGGATATACTTGGCCATTATCCTCAAGGTAAGCAGTTGCGTCAGAATCGACTAGTATAGTTGTTGCAGCGAAAAGCGCAGTTAAGACGACGCAGTCCGTGAGCGTGTTCCGGTCCGGCAGAGGCACTAGGATCCCAAGCGGTGAAATCATCGTTTGCGCGTCAACTATTTGGCAGATTGTTTACACTTACCCCAAACGTCAAGTTGAAAAAAATTGAAGCACATAATAACAGGCGGTGATGGTTTTCTGGGCACCGAGTTGTCCAAGAAGTTGATCGCGCGCGGTGAAAAAGTGCTGGTGCTCGACATCAAAAAAACCGAGTCACCACACTATGAACATGTCGATTTTGTCAACATGGATATCACTGATGCCAAGGCATGGCACAACATCCCAATCGATGACGATGACATCATCTACCACTTTGCCGCACGGTTGCTGGTGCCAATTCTGCCGCGTGCTGAACGCCACGAGTATTTCTGGAGTGTCTTGTACACAGGTACAGAAATATTGCTTGATCATCTTCAGCAGCACACCAACTGCCGAAAAATGATCTACTACACGACCGATATGGTATACGGTCATACCGAAGAAAATCCACGGCCGGAAACTCACCCGCGTGCGCCGCTGGGCCCCTACGGTGACGCTAAATACCAGTCAGAGCTACTCTGTGAGAAATACCGCGCCAATGGCTTCAATATCACCATCTTTCGGCCCCGGCTGATTATCGGTCCCGGTCGGTTGGGGATTCTTGAATCCTTATTCAAACTGGTCGATCGCAACCTGCCCGTGCCCACTATTGGCAGCGGTTTGAATTTCTACCAGTTTATTTCGGTGAGTGATTGTGCTGATGCCTGTCTGGCGGCGGTGGAAAAAGGTTGCCCCAACGAATATTTCAATGTCGGCTCTCTCAACCCTCCCAGTGTTCGGCAGCTACTCAAGTCTTTGATCAAGGCGGCGAACAGCAAATCTATCGTGGTGCCAACACCCGCGTTCGCCGTCAAATTTGTTTTGGCTATCCTGGACAAGATCAACAAGCCGTTGCTGGACCCCGAGCAATATCTGATCGCCGATGAAACCTGTGTGCTGTCGATGGAGCATGTCAAAGAAAAACTCGACTGGCAGCCCAAAGACACAGATGCAAACATGCTCATCGCAGCGTGGGAAACCTGGAAGAATCCTCCGGTTGCCAGTAAGTGACAAAATCATGGCGGCATGCCGATCGATTAATTGACTCACGACTGTTTCTGCGATGAGCGATTCGTGGGGTAATCTCTATCGTTCGAACCAGCGGGTTGTGCCCTATCAGTGGCGCAGCAATCCCTTGCCTGCCTGTGACGCGGGGACGTTGCTGCCAGTAGGCGCTCGGCGTAGCTATGGCGACGTCTGTGTCAATCACGACGGCATCGCACTCGATGCCACTCATCTGAGCCGTTTTATTCATTTCGATTCTGAACGGGGGGTGCTCAGGTGTGAGGCGGGGGTGTCGCTTAACGCTGTGTCGCAGTTGATTGTGCCATTCAACTGGTTTTTGCCAGTCTCCCCTGGCACCAGCTTTGCCACCATTGGCGGCGCAGTCGCCAACGACGTGCACGGAAAAAACCATCACATCGCCGGCAGCTTCGGCCGTCACGTCACCGCTTTCGAGCTTCTGCGCTCAAACGGCGATCGATTCATCTGTTCACCTGATGAGAACGCAGAACTTTTCACAGCCACGATCGGCGGATTGGGGTTGACCGGCCTGCTGGTCTGGGTGGAGTTTTCTCTGCTGCGCATTCCAGGTACTCAGGTACAGGTCGAGTCTGAGAGTTTTTCCGGGATTCAGGCGTTTGCCCGCCTGAGCGACAAGGCTCATGACGAACACGAATATTGTGTTTCGTGGATCGACTGCTCCGCTGCGGGCAGTGGAAATCTGCACGGAATATTCATGCAGGCCGATCATGTCGATGGCGGTGAAGTCGACTTCAAGGCACCCAGCGGTATTCAGGTACCGGGTATTGTTGGTATGGGTTTTCCGCTGGTGAATCGACTCAGCGTATCTTTGTTTAACCGGCTGTATCGCTGGCGCAACGGCGGAACCCGCAGCTATCGCCAGTCGATGTTCAAGTATTTCTATCCGCTGGATGCCCTGCAGGACTGGAATCGTATATACGGTCCACGCGGTTTCTACCAGTTTCAGTGTGTGGTGCCGACTGCCCATGTCGATGCCATCGACGACATGCTCAAGTTGATCCGGCGGTCAGGCCAGGGTTCTTTCCTGTCAGTTTTGAAAATGATGGGGGCTGTCCAATCACCCGGGTTGATGTCATTCTCCCGCCCTGGGCTCACACTGGCACTTGATTTTCCGAACAAAGGCAACGAAACCAGAGCACTGCTCAAGCGCCTGGAAGCCATCGTGGTCGAGAGCGACGGCGCCCTCTACCCGGCAAAGGATGCGCTCATGAGTGGTGAGTCGTTCAGGCGATTCTTCCCGCGTTGGGAAGAAATGCAGCGCTACATCGACCCTGCCGTATCCTCCACATTCTGGCGAAGAGTGACAGCACAACAATGAGTTCTCTACTGCTTCTCGGGGCAACCTCGGCAATATCGCAGGCGTATCTGGACAAAGTCGCCAAGCAATTCTCACGGATTATGCTTGTTGCCCGCTCGGGGGAGAAACTCGAAAGCGTTGCTCAGCATGTCAGGGCAACATCCGAGGCGCAAGTGCAAACGCTGGAGATTGATCTGGCCGACCTCACCGCACACCAGCGCCTTTTCAGTGATGCTGCCAGCTTCCTGGGGAATTTCGATCAGGTCGTGATCTGCTACGGTGATCTGACCGATCAGGAAAAGTGTCAGGCGGATGTCACCTACACCGTCGAGCAGTTCACACTTAACGCAACCAGTACCATTTCACTCAGTGC